>NZ_JBQFRZ010000006.1:0-187013 GCF_056537765.1 Ruegeria sp. C2
CTGCGGTCAGCGTCGTCTTGCCGTGGTCAACGTGGCCAATCGTGCCGATGTTGACGTGCGGTTTTGTACGCTCAAACTTTTCCTTTGCCATGATGGCCTCCTTTTTCGGTAATGAAGGGAGCCCCTAGCCGGAGCTCCCTCAAATCTTCGCTTATGCGTATTTCGCCTGGATCTCGTCCGAGATGTTCTGCGGAACCGGATCGTAGTGATCGAACTGCATGGTGAACTGGGCACGGCCCGACGACATCGAACGCAGGGTGTTGATGTAGCCGAACATGTTCGCCAGCGGAACAAACGCGTCGATCGCGATTGCGTTGCCGCGCGGTTCCTGACCAGAGACCTGGCCACGACGCGAGGTCAGGTCGCCGATGATACCGCCGGTATATTCTTCCGGGGTGATCACTTCGACCTTCATGATCGGTTCCAGCAGTTTCGCGCCAGCTTTGCGCATGCCTTCACGCATACACATACGGGCCGCGATTTCGAACGCCAGAACGCTCGAGTCAACGTCGTGGAACTTACCGTCCAGCAGGGCAACCTTGAAGTCGATCACAGGGAAGCCAGCCAGCGGGCCGCTGTCCATAACCGAGTTGATGCCTTTTTCGACACCCGGGATGTATTCCTTCGGAACGGCACCACCAACGATGCGGCTTTCGAACGAGTAACCTTCGCCCGGCTCTGTGGGCTGGATTTCCAACTTAACTTCGCCGAACTGACCCGAACCACCCGACTGTTTCTTGTGGGTGTAGGTGTGCTCAACCGGCATCGAGATGGTTTCACGATAGGCCACCTGCGGTGCACCAATGTTCGCTTCAACCTTGAACTCGCGCTTCAGACGGTCAACCAGGATGTCCAGGTGAAGTTCGCCCATGCCTTTCATGATGGTCTGACCGGATTCCAGGTCGGTTTCCACGCGGAAGGACGGGTCTTCGGCGGCCAGACGGGCCAGACCCTGAGACATCTTCTCTTGGTCGCCCTTGGTTTTGGGCTCAACCGCGATCTCGATCACCGGATCGGGGAAGGTCATGGTTTCAAGAACCACCGGATCCTTCGCGTCACACAGGGTGTCACCGGTGGTGGTGTCTTTCAGACCCGCCAGCGCGATGATGTCGCCTGCAAACGCTTCTTCGATCTCTTCCCGGTTGTTCGAGTGCATCATCATCATACGACCGATGCGCTCTTTCTTTCCTTTGGTCGAGTTCAGGATCGAGTCGCCCTTGTTCATGACGCCCGAGTAGATGCGGGTGAATGTCAGCGAGCCAACGAAGGGGTCGTTCATGATTTTGAACGCCAGACCCGAGAAGGCCATGTTGTCGTCAGCACGACGCGCGATGTCACGAACTTCTTCCTCGTCGCCGGGTTTGAAGCCCATGTAATCAACAACGTCCAGCGGGCTGGGCAGATAGTCGATCACAGCGTTGAGCAGCGGCTGAACGCCTTTGTTCTTGAACGCCGAACCACCCAGAACCGGAACAAACGCGATGTCCAGGGTCCCTTTGCGCAGCAGGGCGCGCAGGGTCGGAACGTCGGGCTCATTGCCTTCCAGGTATTCCATCATCGCGTCGTCGTCCATTTCGACAGCCGCTTCGATCATCTTGCCGCGCCATTCGTCAGCCATGTCTTTCAGGCTGTCGCGGATCGGAGCTTTGATCCAGCTTGCGCCCAGATCTTCGCCCTGCCACAGCCACTCTTCCATGGTGACCAGGTCGATCAGACCTTCCAGCTCGGACTCGGCGCCGATCGGGATACCAACCGGAACAGCGCGTGCGCCGGTACGGTCTTCGATCATGCGAACGCAGTTGAAGAAGTCTGCGCCGATCTTGTCCATCTTGTTGACGAAAACCATACGCGGAACCTTGTAGCGGTCAGCCTGACGCCACACGGTTTCGGTCTGGGGTTCAACACCGGCGTTTGCGTCCAGAACGCAGACGGCACCGTCGAGAACCGCCAGCGAGCGTTCAACTTCGATGGTGAAGTCAACGTGGCCGGGGGTGTCGATGATGTTCAGGCGGTGCTTTGGGGTTTCGGCAGTCTGGCCGTCCTCGGTGCGCTCCCAGAAAGTGGTGGTCGCAGCCGAAGTGATGGTGATGCCGCGTTCCTGCTCCTGCTCCATCCAGTCCATGGTGGCTGCACCATCGTGCACCTCACCGATGTTGTGGGATTTACCAGTGTAATACAGAATACGCTCGGAGCAGGTGGTCTTACCTGCGTCGATGTGCGCCATGATACCGAAGTTACGGTACAGTTCCAGCGGATATTCGCGTGCCATTGGTCTAAGCCTCTCGGATTACCAACGATAATGGCTGAAGGCTTTGTTCGCCTCGGCCATCTTGTGGGTGTCTTCGCGTTTCTTGACGGCGGTACCGCGGGACTGAACGGCGTCCAGCAGCTCGCCTGCAAGGCGCTCTTCCATGGTGTTTTCATTGCGGCCGCGCGCAGCAGTGATCAGCCAGCGGATGGCCAGTGCTTCGCGACGCTCGGGGCGCACTTCGACCGGAACCTGGTAGGTTGCACCACCAACCCGGCGCGAGCGAACCTCGACCGACGGTTTGATGTTGTCGAGCGCTTCGTGGAACACTTCGACAGGCGCGCGCTTGATCTTGGTCTCAACGCGGTCAAACGCGTTGTAAACGATGCGCTCTGCGACCGACTTCTTGCCGTCGATCATCAGGTTGTTCATGAATTTGGTCAGTACCTTGTCGCCAAATTTGGCGTCAGGCAGGACTTCGCGTTTTTCGGCGGCGTGACGACGTGACATATCAGCCTCTCCTTCTTACTTGGGACGCTTCGCGCCGTATTTCGAACGGCGTTGCTTACGGTCTTTGACGCCCTGAGTATCCAGAACACCGCGCAGGATGTGGTAACGCACACCGGGAAGGTCTTTCACACGGCCGCCACGGATCAGAACAACCGAGTGTTCCTGCAGGTTGTGGCTTTCACCGGGGATGTACGAGATCACCTCGAACCCGTTGGTCAGGCGCACCTTGGCAACCTTACGCATAGCCGAGTTCGGCTTCTTCGGTGTGGTGGTGTACACGCGGGTGCAGACGCCGCGTTTCTGCGGGCACTGCTCCAGGTGCATGGACTTCGAGCGTTTTACTTTCGGCTGCCGCGGCTTGCGGATCAGCTGTTGAATAGTTGGCATTCCGGTTTCTTCCCCGTTTTGCAACACACATGACATGCACGCGCGTTGCGTGCGGTTAAATTCGCTGCACTCATGCGTCCACAAGCGCAAAACCCGCGAGCGTTCCCATTCCGAGGTGAACGTCGCGGTTTGTTATCAGAGGGCGCGAACGATAAAAGTGTCCGGGCCTTGACCAGTTCATTACTGAAATCGGTTATGGGGCGGCCCCCGGTACCGAGATGACGCGCGTAATAGGGGGAGTCGAGCCAAGTGTCAACAGCGCGCGGGTCTGGACGCCCCTGACGCCGGATTGCGCTGATTTATCAGCGTATCTTGCGCCATTCCAGCCCTTTGGCCCGGTTGCAGGCCGGAAAGCGCAAAGGCATAGTTTGACCAAGCCATTCCTGACGGGTGAATCATGCAAATCATCGGCTTGTGCCGCTTTTCCTACCCCGCCCTCGGCGGGTTTCAGATCGAACATGAAACCGTCGAAGAACGCCGCCGCTATCTTTATGACCCTGCCCGTCTGGAAGAGCGTTTTCGCCTATTCGAGGCCACCACCCTGCCCTGTTTTCGCGAACAGACCGATGAGGATTTCGAATTCCTGATCGTAATCGGGGATTGCCTGCCTAAACCGGCCTTTGACCGGCTGCACGACCTGACTGCCGGGTTGCGGCAGGTTCGGATCATTCAGAAATCTGCCGACACGCAGATCGGCCCCCGGCAGATCATGAAAGAGATCCTGAACGCGGCCCGCGCCAACCCCGAGCAACCCTGCATCCAGTTCCGACATGACGACGATGACGCGGTGTCCGTTGATTTCGTTGAACGCCTACGCATCGCGGCGCAGGAAGGGGCCGGGCTGATGGCGAGCAACCAAATGGTCGGAATTGACTATAGCCTCGGGTTCCTCGCCCGATTTGGCCCGGGTGGTGTGCGGGCCTCGGAGGTCTATAAACCTCTGTTGGGGGTCGGGCTGGGCATGTATATCGCGGGTGGCTGTAGCCATTCGATCATGAATTTCACTCACCACCGCGTCGGACGTTTCATGCCGGTACTCAGCTATTCGGATGCGCCGATGTGGGTGCGCACGCTGAACGGCTTCAACGATTCCAAACGCGCGTGCAACAACAAGGATGAGCTCTCGGAACTGACATCTGAGCTTGAAGGTGAGTTCATCGCGCGGTTTGCGATCGACCAAAACCTGGTCCGGCAGGTTCACTCGGCAGCTTGAGTGGATCTTTCACGGAACAGGGTGAACAACCCTGCGCCAACCACAAGTGTGGCCCCCAGCATCGTCACTGGATCGGGCCAGTCGCCAAAAACCAGCCAGCCCAGCACCAAAGCCCAGATCAGGCTGGAATAGCGGAACGGCGCGACAAAGCCGACCTCGCCCACGCGCATGACCATCACGCTGAACAGGTAGCCCCCGAGCACGAACACCGCCGCAGAAACGGTCAGGGTGCCTGCTGCCAGAGGTATCGGCACCCAGCCTTCAAAGACCGAAACCACCGCTGCGGTCACCGTGATCGTCAGCGAGGTGGCCAGCGTAACCACCATCGAGGGGACCTCGGCCGACATGCGCCGGGTGATCAGGTCCCGCGCGGTCACCGATACCACTGCAACCAGAGCATAGAATGCATAGAGGCTGAACCCATCGGGGCCGGGTCGGACGATCAGCAGCATACCGGAAAACCCAAGTGCGATTGCCACGATGCGCCGCCAGCCGATCCGCTCACCAAAGATCAGCGCCGCCCCAAGCGTCACCGTCAAAGGCAAGGCCTGAAGCACTGCCGTTACGTTCGCCAGCGGCATATGCTTCAGCGCTGTCAGAAAGAAAAACGTGGCGCTTAACTCGCTGACGCACCGCAGCGCGACCAGCCATTTATCGTGGCGCGGAAAATCCAGATTTAACGCCCCCAGATGGCGCGCGAGCAGATAGACCAGAGCAGTCGCCACCGCGCCCCGGATCGCAATCATCTGAAACAACGGCAAATCCTGCAATGCGACTTTGACCAGCGTGTCATTCACGGTGAAGGCGGCCATGCTGCCCATCATCAACAGCGCGCCTTTGACATTTGGGGTCATCCTGGTTTGGTCCGGTCCTAAATTATTGCGACCATTGGCCGGGCCGCCTGCTGCAATGTCAACTCATCATTGACCGCGCTCACAGAACCCGCTGACTTTGACCTGCGCCCTGTTATGCTGAAACCCAACGATAGCAAAAAGGTGCACCGTGATCGAAGGTCTGAGCCACATAACATTCATCACAGCCGACCTCGACAAGATGGAAGAAATCCTGACGACAGTTCTGGATGCGCGTAAGGTCTATGACAGCGGCGACAAGACTTTCTCGCTCTCGAAAGAGCGCTTCTTCGACATCGGTGGTGTCTGGGTCGCGGCAATGGAAGGCGACCCGTTAACCCAGAAAACCTATAACCACGTCGCCTTTAAAATGGGTGCGGATGAGTACGAGGACAGGCTGCAGCGCATCCGATCGCTTGGCCTCGAACTGCGGGAAGGCCGGGCGCGGGTTCCGGGGGAAGGTCAGTCGATCTATTTCTATGACCACGACAACCATATGTTTGAACTGCACAGCGGCACGCTGCAAGAGCGCTTGATACGGTACGCCGAAGATTGAAATCAGTGGCGGTCTGGCCGCGCACGAGGCGGATCAACCAAAGAAAAAGGCCCCACATTGCTGCAGGGCCTTTTTTAGCTTTTCAGTGCACTTACTCGCGGCTTTCCGGTGTTTCCACCAGTACATCCAACTCGTCACCGACCATATCGTCGTCGATCATCGGCGCAGCCAGAGCAGCGGCCGCTTCGGCCTCTTCCCGGCGGGCTTCGATCACCACGTTGTCACGCGACTGCGCGATGTGGCGGACGGCCTGAGTCGCTCCACCGGTACCGGCGGGGATCAGACGACCAACGATGACGTTCTCTTTCAGGCCAACCAGCTTGTCCTTCTTGCCCTGAACCGAGGCTTCGGTCAGAACGCGCGTGGTTTCCTGGAACGAGGCCGCCGAGATGAACGAACGCGTCTGCAGCGAGGCTTTGGTGATCCCCAGAAGGATCGGCTCGCCCTGAGCCGGGCGACCACCGCGCGAGATGGTTTTCTCGTTGGCTGCGTCGAACTCCTGCTTGTCGACATGCTCGCCTTTCAACAGGGTGGTGTCGCCTGAATCCAGGATCTCCCACTTCTGCAGCATCTGGCGCACGATGACCTCGATGTGCTTGTCGTTGATCTTCACGCCCTGCAGACGATAGACGTCCTGCACCTCGTCGATCATGTAATCCGCCAGCGCTTCGACACCCATGATGGACAGGATGTCATGCGGAGCCGGGTTACCGTCCATCAGGTATTCACCCTTCTGGATGAAGTCCCCTTCGGCGACCGGGATGTGCTTGCCCTTGGGCACCATGTACTCGATGGTCTCCATGGACTCGTCAGCCGGTTCGATGCTGATGCGGCGCTTGTTCTTGTAGTCGCGGCCAAAGCGCACGTAACCATCGGCTTCTGCGATGATCGCGTGATCTTTCGGACGGCGGGCTTCGAACAGTTCGGCCACACGCGGCAGACCACCGGTGATGTCCTTGGTCTTGGCACCTTCACGCGGGATACGCGCAACGACGTCACCGGCTTCGATGGTCTGGCCATCTTCAACCGACAGGATCGCATCCACCGACATCGGATAGTGAACCGGGTTGCCCGCATCGTTGCGGACCGGCTCGCCATCTTCGCCGACCAGAATGATCTCGGGCTTGAGGTCGCTGCCTTTGGGGGCGGCGCGCCAGTCGATCACGATCTTCTGGGTCATGCCGGTTGCATCGTCGGTCTCGTCACGGACAGCGAGGCCCGAAACAAGGTCGACATATTTCGCGGTACCGGCTTTCTCGGCGATGATCGGCAGGGTGTACGGGTCCCATTCGAACAGCTTGTCGCCACGGGCCACCTTGGTGCCGTCCTTGACGAACAGCTTGGAGCCGTAGCCCAGCTTGTGGCTGGCACGCTCTTCGCCGTGTTCGTCGCTGATCACCAGCTTCATGTTCCGGCCCATAACGAGGCTTTCGCCTGCGGCATTGACCAGAATCTGCGGGTTCTCGAAGGAAACGACGCCTTCCTGGCTGGCTTCCTGGAACGACTGCTGACCACCTTGCGCAACACCACCGATGTGGAAGGTCCGCATCGTCAGCTGCGTACCGGGTTCACCGATGGACTGGGCGGCGATGATGCCGACAGCCTCACCTGTGTTCACCATGGTGCCGCGTGCAAGGTCACGACCGTAGCAGGTGGCGCAGACGCCTTCCTCGGACTCACAGGTCAGAGGCGAGCGGATGCGCATCGAGGCAACGCCGGCTTCGTCGATGGTGTCCGCCATGCGTTCGTCGATCAACTGACCTGCGGCCACGATTACCTCATCGGTGCCCGGACGCAGAACATCGTCAGCTGCCACACGACCCAGCACACGTTCAGCCAGCGAGGCAACAACCTCACCGTCGTTCACTGCAGCTTCGGCAGTGATCGCACGCTCGGTGCCACAGTCAATCTCACGAACGATGCAGTCTTGTGCCACGTCCACCAGACGACGGGTCAGGTAACCCGAGTTCGCCGTCTTCAGAGCGGTATCCGACAGACCCTTACGGGCACCGTGGGTCGAGTTGAAGTACTCGAGAACGGTCAGACCTTCTTTAAAGTTCGAGATGATCGGCGTCTCGATGATGTCACCGTTCGGCTTGGCCATCAGGCCGCGCATACCGCCCAGCTGTTTCATCTGAGTGACCGAGCCACGCGCACCGGAGTGGGCCATCATGTAGACCGAGTTCGGTTCCTGCTCGGAGCCGTCCTCAGCCCGATCCGACGACGAGATCGTCGACATCATGGCCTCGGTGACGCGGTCGTTACACTTCGACCAGGCATCGACAACTTTGTTGTACTTTTCGCCCTGAGTGATCAGGCCGTCCATGTACTGTTGTTCAAAGTCCTTCACCTGACCGCGGGTATCATCAACGATGCCCCACTTGTCGTCCGGAATGACCATGTCGTCCTTGCCGAACGAGATGCCCGCCTTGAAGGCTTCTTTGAAGCCCATCGACATGATCTGGTCACAGAAGATGACCGACTCTTTCTGACCGCAGTAACGGTAGACGGTGTCGATCACCTGCTGCACTTCTTTCTTCCGCAGCAGGCGGTTGACCAGATCGAACGGCGCTTTGTTGTTCATCGGCAGCAGAGCACCCAGGCGTAGACGGCCCGGAGTGGTCTCATAGCGCTTCTGAACTTCGTTGCCTTCGTCGTCGATCTGCGTGATCCGCGCGGTGATTTTCGAGTGCAAATGCACTTCGCCGGAATCCAGAGCGTGCTGAACTTCGTCGATCGACCCGAACACCTTGCCTTCGCCCGGCATGCCTTCGCGTTCCAGGGTCACGTAGTAGAGACCCAGGATCATATCCTGCGACGGAACGATGATCGGTGCGCCGTTTGCAGGCGACAGAACGTTGTTCGTCGACATCATCAGAACACGGGCTTCCAACTGCGCCTCAAGGCTCAGCGGGACGTGAACGGCCATCTGGTCCCCGTCGAAGTCAGCGTTAAAGGCCGAGCAGACCAGCGGGTGCAGCTGGATGGCTTTACCTTCGATCAGAACCGGCTCGAACGCCTGAATGCCAAGACGGTGCAGCGTGGGCGCACGGTTCAGCATGACAGGGTGTTCGCGGATCACCTCGTCGAGGATATCCCACACTTCGGGGCGTTCTTTCTCGACCAGTTTCTTCGCCTGTTTCACGGTCGAAGACAGACCCTTGGCTTCAAGGCGCGAATAGATGAACGGCTTGAACAGCTCCAGCGCCATCTTCTTGGGCAGACCACACTGGTGCAGCTTGAGTTCCGGACCGGTTACAATGACCGAACGGCCCGAGAAGTCGACGCGCTTACCCAGAAGGTTCTGACGGAAGCGACCCTGCTTACCCTTCAGCATGTCCGACAGCGATTTCAGCGGACGCTTGTTGGCACCGGTGATCACGCGGCCACGACGGCCGTTGTCGAACAGAGCATCCACGGATTCCTGCAGCATCCGCTTTTCGTTGCGGACGATGATGTCAGGTGCGCGCAGCTCAATCAAACGCTTCAGACGGTTGTTCCGGTTGATGACGCGGCGATACAGATCGTTCAGATCCGAAGTCGCGAAACGGCCACCATCCAGGGGAACCAGCGGACGCAGTTCCGGCGGAATGACCGGGATCACGGTCATCACCATCCACTCAGGCCGGTTGCCCGACTCGAGGAAGGATTCAACAACCTTCAGACGCTTGATGATCTTCTTGGGCTTCAGCTCGCCGGTTGCTTCGGCCAGATCAGCGCGCAGCTGCTCGGCTTCGGCTTCCAGATCGATCTGGGCCAGCATCTCACGGATGGCTTCGGCACCGATATTGGCGGTGAACGCGTCCATGCCGTATGCATCCTGCGCATCCATGTACTCTTCTTCGGTCAGCATCTGGCCGTAGGTCAGGTCGGTCAGACCGGGCTCGATGACGACATAGTTTTCAAAGTACAGAACGCGTTCCAGATCACGCAGCGTCATGTCCAGCATCAGACCGATGCGGGACGGCAGCGATTTCAGGAACCAGATATGTGCGACTGGCGCGGCCAGCTCGATATGGCCCATACGCTCGCGGCGGACTTTCTGCAGGGTGACTTCCACACCGCATTTCTCGCAGACAACGCCGCGATACTTCATCCGCTTATATTTGCCACACAGACATTCGTAGTCTTTGATCGGGCCAAAGATACGCGCGCAGAACAGACCGTCACGCTCGGGCTTGAACGTCCGGTAGTTGATGGTTTCGGGTTTCTTGATCTCGCCATAGGACCAAGACAGGATCCGCTCGGGCGACGCCAACGAGACCTTGATCTCGTCAAAGACCTTCGGGGGCGTCAGCGGGTTGAACGGGTTGTTGGTGATTTCCTGGTTCATTTGTTACCTCAAATCTTGCGGAAGGGGGGACGGGAGAAAGGGCAACGCCCTTACTCCTCAACCTCCGCATCCAGGAGTTCCATATTCAGGCCGAGGCCACGGACTTCTTTAACCAGAACGTTGAACGATTCCGGTACGCCCGCTTCAAAGTTATCCTCGCCCTTGACGATCGACTCATAGACCTTGGTCCGGCCGGCGACGTCATCCGATTTCACGGTGAGCATTTCCTGCAGGGTGTAGGCGGCGCCGTAAGCTTCCAGAGCCCAGACCTCCATCTCACCAAAGCGCTGACCACCGAACTGCGCCTTACCACCCAGCGGCTGCTGGGTAACCAGGCTGTACGGCCCGGTCGAACGCGCGTGGATTTTGTCGTCCACCAGGTGATGCAGCTTCAGCAGGTACTTGATGCCCACGGTCACCGGACGTGCAAATTGCTCACCCGTACGACCGTCGAACAGAACCGACTGACCGCTTTCCGAGAAGCCCGCACGCACCAGCGCGTCGTTGACGTCTGCTTCCTTGGCACCGTCGAAGACCGGGGTTGCGATCGGAACACCACGGGTCACATTGCCCGCAGCCTCGATCAGGCCATCCTCGTCCAGACCGGTGATGCCTTCTTCGTAGACGTTCTCGCCATAAGCCAGCTTCATCGCTTCGCGCACCGGGGTCAGGTCGCCGGAACGGCGGTATTCACCCAGAGCGTCGTCGATGTTCAGACCCAGACCGCGTGCGGCCCAACCCATGTGGGTTTCAAGGATCTGACCAACGTTCATACGCGAAGGCACACCCAGCGGGTTCAGACAGAAGTCAACCGGCGTACCATCGGCCAGGAACGGCATGTCTTCCATCGGAACAACCTTGGAGATCACACCCTTGTTCCCGTGACGACCGGCCATCTTGTCGCCCGGCTGCAGCTTACGCTTCACGGCGATGAAGACTTTGACCATCTTCATCACACCCGGCGGCAGGTCGTCGCCACGGCGGACTTTCTCGACCTTGTCCTCGAAACGGGCGTCCAGAGCACGCTTTTGCACTTCGTATTGCTCGTTCAGAGCCTCAACGATCTGTGCGTCCTGCTCGCCTTCCAGCGCCAGCTGCCACCACTGACCACGGGTCAGGGTTTCCAGCAACTCCTCGGTGATAACCGAGCCCGGCTTGACGCCTTTCGGGCCTTTGACAGCGGTTTTACCAAAGATCAGGCCTTGCAGACGCGCATAGATGTTGCGGTCAAGGATCGCCAGCTCGTCGTCCCGGTCACGGGCCAGACGTTCGACTTCCTCACGCTCGATCTGCAGCGCACGTTCGTCTTTCTCGACGCCGTGACGGTTGAAGACACGGACTTCCACGACCGTACCGTAATCGCCCGGCTTCACGCGCAGCGAAGTATCGCGCACGTCAGATGCTTTTTCGCCAAAGATAGCGCGCAGCAGCTTTTCTTCCGGGGTCATCGGGCTTTCGCCCTTCGGAGTGATCTTGCCGACCAGAATATCACCCGGCTCAACATCCGCGCCGATGTAGACGATGCCCGCCTCGTCGAGGTTGCGCAGCGCTTCTTCACCGACGTTCGGAATGTCGCGGGTGATCTCTTCCGGGCCCAGCTTGGTATCACGGGCGGCGACTTCGAATTCCTCAATGTGAACCGAAGTAAAGACGTCATCACGCGCGATACGTTCCGAAATCAGGATCGAGTCTTCGTAGTTGTAACCGTTCCACGGCATGAACGCGACGACCACGTTCTTACCAAGGGCCAGTTCACCCATATCGGTCGACGGACCATCGGCAATAACCTCGCCCTTCTGGACGGTGTCACCCACCTTGATCAGAGGACGCTGGTTGATGCAGGTGTTCTGGTTCGAACGCTGGAACTTGCGCAGACGGTAGATGTCAACGCCAGCGTCGCCCAGTTCCAGATCCTCGGTGGCGCGGATAACGATACGCTGGGCATCGACCTGGTCGATGATACCGGCGCGTTTCGCCTGAATCGCAGCACCCGAGTCGATCGCAACCTTTTCCTCGATCCCGGTACCGACCAGCGGTGCCTCGGCCCGCAGCAGCGGAACCGCCTGACGTTGCATGTTCGAGCCCATCAGAGCGCGGTTGGCGTCGTCATTTTCAAGGAACGGGATCAGCGATGCAGCGACTGAAACCAGCTGCTTCGGCGACACGTCGATTAGGTCCACATTCTCGCGCGGGGCAAGCGTGTAGTCACCAGCCTGACGGGTCGAAACCAGATCGTTGATGAACTTGCCATCCGCATCCAGAGTCGCGTTCGCCTGCGCCACGGTGTGACGCATTTCCTCGGTCGCGGACATGTAGTGAACCTCATCGGTCACCTCGGCGTCTTTGACGACGCGGTACGGTGTTTCGATGAAGCCATACTTGTTCACGCGGGCAAAGGTGGCCAGCGAGTTGATCAGACCGATGTTCGGACCTTCCGGCGTTTCAATCGGGCACATCCGGCCATAGTGGGTCGGGTGCACGTCGCGAACTTCGAAGCCCGCACGTTCGCGTGTCAGACCACCGGGGCCAAGCGCCGAGAGGCGGCGTTTGTGGGTAACTTCCGACAGCGGGTTGGTCTGGTCCATGAACTGCGACAGTTGCGACGAGCCAAAGAACTCGCGGACGGCGGCGGCGGCAGGTTTCGCGTTGATCAGATCCTGAGGCATGACGGTGTCGATCTCGACCGACGACATACGCTCTTTGATCGCGCGCTCCATGCGCAGCAGGCCAACACGGTACTGGTTTTCCATCAGCTCGCCAACCGAACGCACACGACGGTTGCCGAGGTGGTCGATATCGTCCACGTCGCCTTTGCCGTCGCGCAGTTCAACCAGCGCCTTGATGCAGGCCACGATGTCTTCGCGGCGCAAGGTGCGCAGGGTATCCGGCGCGTCCAGAGCCAGGCGCATGTTCATCTTCACGCGACCAACGGCGGACAGGTCGTAACGCTCGCTGTCGAAGAACAGGGTGTCGAACAGGGCCGACGCAGCCTCGACGGTGGGCGGCTCACCCGGACGCATGACGCGGTAGATGTCCATGAGCGCGCTTTCACGGTTCAGGTTCTTGTCCTGAGCCATGGTGTTGCGCATGTAGGGGCCGACGTTGACGTTGTCGATGTCCAGAACCGGAATGTCGGTGATGCCCGCATCCATCAGGTCCTTAACGGTGCCACCGATCAGGTCGCCGTCCTTGTCGTATTCCAGCGTCAGCTCATCACCGGCTTCGACATAGATCGCGCCGTTTTCTTCGTTGATGATGTCCTTGGCGACGTACTTGCCGACGATGTTATCGAACGGAACCAGCAGGTCGGTGACGTTGCCTTCGTCGATCAGCTTCTTGACCGCGCGCGGGGTGACTTTCTTGCCAGCTTCGGCAATCACTTCACCGGATTTCGCGTCGATCAGATCATAGGTCGGACGGGTGCCGCGCACACGCTCGGGGAAGAACGGTGTGACCCAACCCTTCTTCTTGTCCAATTTGTAGGACACGGTGTTGTAATACGCGTCCATGATCGCTTCCTGATCCAGACCCAGCGCATAGAGCAGGGTGGTCACAGGCAGTTTGCGGCGACGGTCGATACGGGCGAACACGATGTCCTTGGCGTCGAACTCAAAGTCCAGCCAGCTGCCGCGATACGGGATGATGCGGCAGGCAAACAGCAGCTTGCCCGAGGAATGGGTTTTGCCCTTGTCGTGGTCAAAGAACACACCGGGCGAGCGGTGCATCTGGGACACGATCACACGCTCGGTGCCGTTCACGATGAACGTTCCGTTCGGTGTCATCAGGGGCATATCGCCCATGAACACGTCCTGTTCTTTGATGTCTTTGACCGATTTCGCGCCGGTGTCCTCATCGACATCAAACACGATTAGACGCAGAGTGACCTTCAGCGGCGCGCTGTAGGTCATATCGCGCTGCATGCACTCTTCGACGTCGTATTTGGGTTTTTCCAGATCGTATTTCACGAACTCCAGAACGGAGGTTTCGTTGAAATCCTTGATCGGGAAAACCGACTGGAACACGCCTTTGATGCCTTCGCCGTCTGTGGGCTGTTCTGCATCGCCGGAGCGCAGGAAAAGATCATAAGAAGATTTCTGGACCTCAATGAGGTTCGGCATCTCCAGCACTTCGCGGATTTTGCCGTAATATTTACGAAGACGTTTCTGGCCAAGGAACGTTTGAGCCATGTCAGATGTCACCTTTCGATGTTCTCAGCGGGCAAAGACACCGTCGGGCCCCGGCATCTTGCACAATCGAGACAACACGTCCGGATCAATTCATGGCCACCGTCCCGAAGGCAGCCTCCCGATCCGAAAACCGTGTCTTAGAAAACGCCCCGGATATTGAGGCCCTTTCTAAGACAGGTTCGGCTGGACCCGGATTTCTCCGGACCCAGCCAAATTTTGCGATGCATCAGCGATGCACCAGAGACTAAGCTTAGGCCAGCTCGACTTCGGCGCCAGCTGCTTCCAGCTTGCCTTTGATGTCTTCTGCTTCTGCTTTGTCCACGCCTTCTTTGATCTTGCCGCCGGCTTCGACCAGTTCCTTGGCTTCTTTCAGGCCCAGGCCGGTGATGCCGCGAACTTCTTTGATGACGTTGATTTTCGATGCGCCGGCGTTCTTCAGAACGACGTCGAATTCGGTTTTTTCTTCCTCAGCTGCGCCACCGGCGTCGCCACCAGCTGCAACCATTACGGCGCCGCCAGCTGCGGGCTCGATGCCGTATTCGTCTTTGAGGATGGTTTTCAGTTCTTGTGCTTCCAGCAGGGTCAGACCCACGATGCTTTCTGCGAGTGCTTTCAGATCAGCCATTTTATCAGCTCTTTCCGTTTACAGTGTGTGTTCCAACGTCAGGGGATTTCCCCTACGCAGATCATTCAGTGCCAACCGCTTACGCAGCTTCCGCCTTCTCTTCGATGGTGGAAAGGATGCTTGCGATGTTGCTTGCAGGTGCGCCAATCGCGCCGGCGATGTTCGAAGCAGGTGCGCCAATGCAGCCCACGATCGAAGCAATAAGCTCTTCACGAGACGGCATTTTCGAAACTGTTTCGACGCCTTTGCGGTCCAGAGCGTTCTCGCCCATAGCACCGCCGAGGATCTCAAAATTCTTGTTATCCTTGGCGAAGTCCTCGGCCACCTTGGCTGCTGCCACAGGGTCCTCGGAATAGGTCAGAACGGTCATCCCTGTCAGCAGGTCGGCCATGCTTTCACACGGCTTACCCTCAAGGGCGATTTTGGCGAGCCTGTTCTTGGCAACACGCACGGCACCACCCGCGTCACGAGCACGTGCGCGAAGGTCCTGCATCTCGGCAACTGTCAGACCGGCGTAGTGCGATACCACTACGACGCCAGAGCTTTCGAAGATTTGGCCGAGTTCCTCGACCACTTTCTCTTTCTGGGCTCTATCCACAGTTCTCTCCAAGTTTGGGGCGATCACTCACCCCGGCTCATATTTGCCGAAGGCAAGCCTCCGGCGTTCAGGTCCGTTGTTACGGGATTGGCCAAAATGCGCCCGAGGATCGTGACCCTCAGAATTCTTTGGTCTTACCCGTCTCAGGCAGGGAATTAAGGGGCCGTATGGCACCACCCACCGTCTTGGACGAAACAAAATAAAGCGCACGACGAATCGCACGCTTTATTCCGTGGCTTTACTTAGGACAGATGTGCGGGATTTCCAAGGGGTAAAATGGTGCGATCAGCCACTCATGCTCTACTTTTGAACAGCTTGCAATTTACCACACCCGCCTAGCTGATAACGGGTTATCCAAATACACATACATACGGCACCTCACAGCGACATTCGCGGTTTGAATCGGATGCTACGCCAAGATACAGTGACCACTCCGGATTTCGCTAAATTAGGCGAAAAACTGATGGTGCAGGTCGATAAGCCGTAGGTTAATTGCCCGGTGTGAACCGATTGAATGCATGAAGTTTGACGGTCAATTGCTCATTAGGTTCGAATGTGAATGTAGCAGCAATGATATCTGCCCTCGGCAGAAGAACACTATTCGATGCTAACTGGTTTCATCCAAACAAGTGTTTCGGTTGACCGTCCTTATTTTGCAAACTCTCTGGGTTCCTCAAAAAGAAAAGAACCCCACCCAAAAAGACTGTTAGCGCGCTGCTGCCGGGCGCGCTGAGTTTTGGATAAGCAAGCTATCAATGTGTTCCATTCGCCGGGCAAAGCTCTTTTCGAAGGTGTGTTCAGCAGCGTAACTTCTTCCCGTGTCCGACCAAGACTTGATGCGGTCTCGGTTTCTATGGGCAAGCGCCACTTCTTGCGCAAGCGCTGTGGCATCCCCAATGGGGACGATGCAACCAGCGTCCACTCTCGCCAGCAGCCCATTCAGTGCCTCGTTGTCAAAACCCAATATCGGGGTGCCGTTGCCTAAAGCTTCCATGTAGGCGCCTGCCGGGTCTCCCTGCACGTGCGGGCAGACCCAGATATCGACTTCGCGCTGCATGAATGGAGTAAGCTCTTTATAGTAATCCACAAATCCGTGGAACGTAAGAATGTCGTCAAGACCCATGGCAGCAGTTTCCGCCCTTAGATCGTCGAGCAGGACACCGTCGCCAAATACATCAAATGTAAACGGGACACCCGTTTTTCGAATTTCTTGTGCAATTTTGGGAATATGGTGGGCACCTTTCATTCTATTGATCCGCCCTGACCAGGCAAGCCTAAGTGGCTCTTCTGATGTCAGACGAGCATGACGTGCGTCTTGCTTGTCTTCGCCAACCAGCATTTCATCGCCCAAACGACCATCAAAAAACAGCATGGCATGGTCATTAATCCGCCTATAGGCGTCATAAGTTGGAGTTCCGTTGCATTGTACTCCGGCGGCGATGCGTATGGCGGCTTGCTGCCGTCTCTCAAGGTTTCGTTCCCAGATCGTGCGCCGCAATCTTTTAATTGGGTTGCTGGTTTCCGCATGAACAATCTGCAATCTGGTGCGTAGGGAATACTCGCTGCCATAAACAACGGGCACGCCCAATTCTTGCCCCCAGCGTGAAAGATGAGTGGCGCGGTAACCGATACCCGCAACTGCAGCGGTCATGCTTGAAAGCGCTTGACGCGCTTCGTCGCTTTCAAAATCCGCAACAACCAGATCAAAGGGCAGATCGGCTTGATCTACTTCAAGATTATCACCGCCCAGCAATCGGTCGACATCTTCTTGCAATCGAGCTTCCGGTGCGGGCTCACAGACGCAGGTCAGCGGGCCATTCCAGTGCCTCCCATGTGCCACCATGCCGCTGATCTGACGACCCGCGAGAACAAATTTTCCGTTGGCGCGCTTGATCGCTAACACATTAGAAAACACACCAAATCGTCTTGAAGACATAAAATTACCCGAAGAAATAGCGTTGCACGCAGGCGAGGCTAGCGATCGACGAATTAAGAATCAAGCAGAGGTATAATCCACACGCCTCAGTCTTCCGTCATTGGGCCCAAGATCGAATCCAACATAGTCTCGATACTTCTCGAGCACGTGGATCAACCGACCGCATAGTGGCGTTGCCTGGTCGCTGGCCAGAAACTGGCAAAGCTCGGCGGCAAGATCAGGGGACACTCCGGCGCGACCGCCCGCGATATCGCCTGCCTCTTTGGCCTCTTCGGGAACCCGATCTTCATTTTCCAGTACTTCACGGGTCATTGCCGTTGCAACTGCGCCCGGCGCAAGGGCAAATAAGCGAATTTTCGACCCCTCCGCCTCCAGCTCCATTTGGGCGGTCTCGACCAAACGGAGTACCCCGGTCTTACTGACACCGTATGCCGCAAAACCCGCACGGGGCGCGGTAGAGCCGCCGCCTGAAAACTGTATCAGGACTCCGTTGTCGACTGGCCGCATGACCCGCAGCGATTCGCGAATGACATTGACGGCACCGATCAGATTGATTCTGATCGTCGCTGCAACCGCTTCCGGGTCTGTTTCCCAAATGGGGCCAATTGCGCCACGACCGCCCTGAATTGCCGCTGTGTTGATTACAATGTCAGGTTGTCCCGCAGTGGCCAGCACCGCCCGGACAGCCGCCGTATCAGTAATATCACACACCTGCCCTTTGGCTCCGATTGCTCTGGCGGTGGTTGCGACCTCTTCTGGATTTCGGGCAGAAATTACAACATTATCCCCAATTTCTGCGAAGGTTTTGGCTACCGTCGCACCGATGCCACGTGCACCCCCAAAAACCACTACACTCCGTGACATTTGCCCCTCCGGTTAGTCAATGACCTGCTAAAATTCTCTATAAAGAGCTATCTTTACAAGAAGTGATAAGCTAGGTCTTTAACCTGTCTAGAGCCTCTCGGGTGACGACTTTTTGTTATTCAGTTGTAATAAGAGTTGGTTTCCCGGTCAGTGAATTGATGTGTAACGGTTAACCATTTGGGATTTTACTATGGAATTGACGATTAAACTCTATGCCGATGGTGCAGATATCAATGATATGCTTGAAGCCAAGGCAAGCGGGAAGGTTTCGGGATTTACGACCAACCCGACACTTATGAAGAAGGCCGGGATTACGGACTACGCCTCTTTCGCCAAAGACGTATTAAACAAGATCACCGACGCGCCCATTTCGTTCGAAGTGTTTTCAGATGATCTGCCTGAGATGGAGCGTCAGGCGCGCCTGATCGACAGTTGGGGCGACAATGTCTATGTCAAGATTCCGGTGACAAACACAAAGGGTGAATTCACCGGCCCAATTCTCAAAAGCCTCAGCGCTGATGGGGTGAAGCTGAACGTCACCGCAATTTTTACCCTTGAGCAAGTCAATGACGTGCTGCAGTCGTTGAGCCCCGAGACCCCCAGCGTGATCTCGATTTTTGCCGGGCGTATTGCCAACGCGGGCATTGACCCGATGCCGGTAATGAAAGCTGCTGTCGCTATGGCTGCTCGCTATCCTGCCGCCGAGGTTCTTTGGGCAAGTCCACGGGAAGCGCTGAACATTATCCAGGCGCAGGAGACTGGGTGTCATATCATCACCATCACTCCGGATTTGATTAAGGCGACCGGAACTTTTGGCAAGGATCTGGCTGAATACTCGCTTGAGACTGTGCAGATGTTCTATGACGACGCGACTGCGGCCGGATACACATTGTGAACAAACCACGTATTGTTATTACAGGTGTTGCCGGCTTTGTCGGCAGCAATCTGGCGGATTACCTGCTGAGCAAAGGATATCATGTCGTCGGCATCGATAATCTTGCCTATGGCCTGAAGAGCCAGATACCGGACGATTGTACGTTTCACGAGATCGATATACGTGATCCGCAATTGATTGACGTGATACAAGCAGGCGATGTGATTTTCCACCTTGCTGCCAAAAATTGTATTGCGGACTGCCAGGACGACCCGGTGGAGACGGCATCAATCAACGTGGCCGGCTCGGTCAATGTTTTTGAAGCGGCACGGCTGAAGAAAGCGGCGAAGGTAATCTACGCTGAAAGCTCAGCCTTGTATGAAGGATCGCAGGTACTTCCGACGCCCGAGGAAGAACTGCATCCCAGAAGTTTCTATGCCATTTCGAAGGCGGCTTCGATGGCGTTCGCTGACGCCTATTCGGAATATCATGGCGTTGCGACGACCGCGCTCCGCTATTTTTGCGTTTATGGCCCGAAGCAGGACTATAGACGGTCGATCCCACCGGTTATGAGTGCCTTTATTATGCGATTGGCCGAGGGGAAGGCACCAACAATATTTGGAACGGGTGGAAAGCGCCGGGATTTCATCCATGTGGACGACGTAAACCGCTTTCACGAGTTGTGCATTACAGATCAGCGAACCAATGGCCAAGTCTACAATCTGGGCGCCGGCGAAAACTATTCCGTGCGCGATATATACGATCACGTTGCCGCTTTGATGGGCAAGGATTATCCGCCCGAACACAAGCCTGATCTGCCGGGTGAGGCTGAAGAGACGCTTGCCGATATCTCCCGCGCGCGCGGGCTTGGTTGGAGGCCGCAGATAGGGCTGGATGCCGGTCTCAAGACCATGATCGACTATCTGGCCAAAGAAGGGTTGATCCGTCTGTGACCCTGATGCCCAAAGCCCTTGTCCTGGCCGCCGGTAAGAGCACGCGGATCGAACCGATCTCGGGTGGGCGTCCAAAGCCGTTGTTGCAAATTGGCGGCGACGCGATTTTGGCACGTAACTTGCGCTGGCTCGCACGTGAAGGCGTGAAAGAGGTATTCATCAATCTTCACCATCGCCCCGAAGACATAACTGCCTTTGTCGGTGATGGACAGCAATTCGGCCTCTCGGTCTCATATTCGCATGAGCCTGAAATACGGGGTACAGCGGGCGCCGCAAAGCAGATTGGCGATAAATTCGGCGGTCGCTTTCTGGTGGTCTACGGCGACAACCTGCTTAATACCGACCTGAAGGCGCTGCTGGAAAAACACGAAGCAACTGGTGCGATCGCTACAGTTGCGGTCTTTGACCGCAACGTCCACCCTCATACCGGTATTGCCGGGGGTAGAGTCGCGGTGGATGATGCAGGCCGAATTGTAGAATTCGTCGAAGGCGCCGGCGACGAAATTTCTTCGCTCGTCAACGCAGGTATCTACGTGTTGGAACCGTGCGTTCTCGAAACAATTCCGTCTGCAAGCTTTTTTGATTTCGGGAAAGATGTATTTCCAGCGCTGTTGGCAGAAAATCAATCTGTCTATGCAGCGCCAGTTTCCGGCTATTGCCTGGGCATTGATACGCCCGAGTCTTTTTCCACTGCCGAAGATCTTGTTCAATCTGGAAAGGTCATTTTGTCATGATAATCACGCGTACACCGTTTCGAGTCACTTTGGGCGGCGGCGGTACAGATCTGCCATCATATTATGAGAAGGATGGCGGCTTCATCTTTGCCATGTGCCTGAACAAGTACATGTATGTCTGTGTGAACCGGCAAGTTGTAGATACCAAGGTCAGAATAAACTACACGCAGGCCGAAGAGGTCGATAACGCACGAGATTTGAAACATGAACTGGCGCGCGAAGCCCTCTTGCGCCATGGCTTCGATGAGCGGATTGAGATTTCGTCGCTCGCCGACATACCGGCAGGCACCGGTGTGGGATCGTCCAGTTGCTATCTTGTCGGGCTCCTGACAGCGCTGCGCGCTCAAAAACGCGACTTTGTATCGATCCAGGAGGTTGCGGAAGAGGCCTGCGATATCGAACTCAATGTTCTCAACAAGGGTATTGGGAAGCAGGACCAGTATATGGCTGCCTTTGGTGGTCTAACACAACTCGACATCGCAAAAGACGGCACCGTCAAGGTTACAGAAGTTGATCTCGGTGAATCCGCGCTCGCCGACCTGACGGGCAATACGCATATCTACTATACCGGCACACGACGCGGTGCCGAAGCGGTGCTGAAAGATCAAGACGAAGCAATGAAAAAAGTTGCCCCCAAGGCGAGCGGGGGTGGTGGATCAAATCAGGTTCAGAACAGTCTCGATGCGATCAAGGATCTTGGCTATCGAATTCTGGATCAGATCAAATCGCAGGAATTCGACGAATTCGGCTTGTCGCTGCACGAGCATTGGATGAACAAACGGCGGATGTCTTCAAAGATTTCCTCTGATGGCTGGGACCAGCTCTACGACGAAGTGCGCGCCGACTACAATGTCTTGGGGGGCAAGATCATCGGGGCAGGAGGTGGTGGCTTTTTGATGCTTTATTGCGCCAAAAATCCCGCAAAGCTCGAGGCGTATATGGCCGCGCGTGGAATGCCACGCATCCAATACGGCATCGATTTCGACGGCTCGACGACAGTCGCAAATATACGCGGTCGTTAAGGTGCGGACATGGCGGAACTGGATGGAACCTTAGGCGTAGCAGTCATCGGATGTGGTCTGATCGGCAAACGTCGGGCGGACGTGGCCGCGCGACATCCTAAAACGCGACTTGTGGCCGTTGCGGATGTTTTCGAAACGACCGCTCAGGAACTGGCCGCCGAACACCGCGCCAAAGCATTCACGGATTGGCGCGACGCCATCGCAGCGCCGGGCGTAGATATTGTTTGCGTGGCAACACCCAATGCGGGGCTGGCCGAGATCTCCGTGGCAGCGCTGGAAGCCGGGTGTCATGTGCTGGTGGAAAAGCCGATGGGCAGAAACCTGTCCGAGGCGCTTGCAATGCAGAAAGCGGCTGAGGCCACTGGACGGCGACTGAAGATCGGGTTCAACCATCGCTATCACCCTGCCCTGACCGAGGCACATCGCAGGATGACTGACGGAGTGATCGGCGACATTATCCATATTCGCGCCCGCTATGGCCATGGTGGGCGTCCAGGCTACGAAAAGGAATGGCGCGGAAATCGTGAAATGGCTGGTGGCGGAGAGTTGACGGATCAAGGCGTCCATATCATCGACTTGATTCACTGGTTCATGAAGGCAGAGCCAAACTCGGCCTACGGATGCCTTCAGACCGCAGTTTGGCCTTTGGGCGACCTCGAAGACAATGGTTTTGCCCTTTTGCGATGGCAGGACGGGCGGATTGCCAGTTTTCACACCGCCTGGACGCAATGGAAGAACCTGTTCTCTTTCGAGGTTTTTGGCACTTTGGGATCCCTTGTGATCGAAGGGTTGGGGCGCAGCTATGGGACTGAGACGCTGACTCAAGCGATCCGCAGGCCTGAAGGTGGTGTACCGGATATGGAAACCCTTTCGTATGAAGGTGCTGACGAAAGTTGGGATTTGGAATGGCAGGATTTCCTGTCGGGAATCCAAACGGGAAATCCAATCTGGGGGGATTCCGCTGAAGGTGTCGGCGTCATGCGAACTTTGAAAGCGATATATGAGTCATCCGAGACAGACATTCCGGTACGGCTGGAGAAGGTTTCGTGAAACGACCGGCGTTGTTCTTCGATCGCGATGGCGTTCTGAACGAAGTCGTCTCGCGTGATGGTGGTTGGTATTCGCCGCGCACCCTAGACGACTTTCGGCTCTCCGATGGGTTGTCCAAGGTCGCAGACCGGTTGCATTCACGTGAATTCCCAGTGCTCGTTGTCAGCAATCAACCCGATGTTGCCCGCGGGAAACTGACCGAAGATACCTTGGGCGAGATGAACGCAAGGATCGAGGCCGTGCTTGCCCCCGATCAGATATATTGCTGTACCCATGATGACGCGGACAATTGCAATTGCCGAAAGCCGAAACCCGGTGCTTTTCTTGCCCTAGCAGACAAATGGCAGATCGACCTGGGTCGCAGTGTTTTGATCGGTGATACTGCCAAGGATATGCTGGCGGGAACTGCCGCCGGAATGATCACTATTCTGATTCATACCTCTTACAATAACGGGGTCGAGGCTGACCACCACGCGGACACGTTGTTGGGGGCCGTAGATATCGCCCTCGACACGATCACATAGCAGAAAGGACTGTTTCATGGACGCAATTGACGAATTTTTTAAGAATGCCTCCGACATCATCGCAACGCTTGATCGAAAGACCTGCGCTGACATGGTCGATCTGATTGTGCAGGTGCGTGCGCGTGGCGGGCGGTTGTTTTTTGTCGGCTCGGGTGGTGGCGCAGGTCATGCCAGTCACGCGGTCAACGATTTCCGAAAGATTGCTGGAATCGAATGCTATACGCCAACCGATAATGTTTCCGAGCTAACGGCACGGATTAACGATGACGGCTGGGACAGTTCTTACGCCAACTGGCTCAAAGTCAGCCGAATTCGCAAAGAGGACGCTGTTTTTGTGTTCTCCGTAGGCGGCGGTAGCAAGGAAAAGAATATCTCTATGAACCTTGTTGAAGCCATGCAACTTGCCAAGGACGTAGGCGCTTCGGTCATGGGCGTTGTCGGTCGAGACGGCGGGTATGCAGCCGAGGTGGGTGATGCCGTTCTGGTAATCCCGAGTTTGGGGGATGTCACCGCTCAGGTAGAGAGCTTTCAGGCTGTGGTCTGGCATATGCTGGTCTCACATCCAAAGGTGCTGATGAACGAGATGAAGTGGGAATCCGTTGAATAGCCAATCTGGGATTAGCGATCGGATTACTGACGACATGGGTTCAGTTAGCTTGTTTGTCTAATGGCAACTAACGAGACCCAGTGTTGTTTCGACGAGTTGGTCCGAGCGATGATGGCTTTTGATCGAAGATAAGAAAAAGTCCCGGGCAGTTCACACCACTCGGGACCAATTCTTTGTAGTTCTGCGCTCGGGCTTATTCGCCGGATGCTTCCGCAACATCGACGGTCACGCCAGGGCCCATGGTTGAGCTCAGCGCGATTTTCTTCATGTAGGTGCCTTTGGCGCCCGACGGCTTGGCCTTGGCCACGGCCGAGACGAAAGCGCGGACGTTTTCGGCCAGCTTGGCTTCGTCAAACGACGCTTTGCCAACACCGGCATGCACGACGCCGCCTTTTTCCGCCTTGAACTGAACTTCACCACCTTTGGCTGCTTCCACGGCCGCTTTCACGTCCATGGTCACGGTGCCGACCTTCGGGTTCGGCATCAGGTTGCGGGGGCCCAGAACCTTACCCAGACGACCGACGATCGGCATCATGTCCGGGGTTGCGATGCAGCGATCGAATTCGATGGTGCCGCCCTGAATGGTTTCCATCAGGTCTTCTGCACCGACGATATCCGCGCCAGCGTCTTTCGCTTCGTCAGCCTTGGGGCCACGGGCGAACACAGCAACGCGCATCGCTTTGCCGGTGCCGTTCGGCAGGCCGACAACGCCGCGAACCATCTGGTCTGCGTGACGGGTGTCAACGCCCAGGTTCAGAGCGATCTCGATGGTCTCGTCGAATTTCGAGGTTGCGTTGGCTTTGACCAGGGCAACTGCTTCGTCTACCGACAGGTTTTCCTTGCCAGCGACAGCTTCGCGCGCAGCGCGGGTACGTTTACCGAGTTTTGCCATCTTACTTCACCTCGATGCCCATAGAGCGGGCCGAGCCCAGGATGATCTGCATTGCGCCTTCGACGTCGTTGGCGTTCAGATCTTTCATTTTGGCTTCGGCGATTTCACGAACCTGCTTCGAAGTCACGGTTGCCACGGTCTCACGACCAGGGTTTTCCGCGCCACGGGGACGGTTACGCTTGCCAACCGGCTTCAGGCCTGCCGCTTTTTTCAGGTAGTAAGACGCGGGCGGCGTCTTGATGTCCATGGTGAAGGACTTGTCCTGATAATAGGTGATCACGGTCGGGCAAGGTGCGCCTTGCTCCATGTCTGCGGTCTTGGCGTTGAACGCTTTGCAGAATTCCATGATGTTGATGCCGCGCTGACCCAGCGCCGGACCAACTGGCGGCGACGGGTTCGCCTGACCTGCAGGAACCTGCAGCTTCATTGTACCAGCAAGCTTCTTGGCCATTTGGTTTTCCTTTCAACTTAGATGAGACGCGTCTCACCCAGATTATGTTGCGTGGTCCGATGCGGGATCGCGATCCCGGCAATCTCCCACGAGAGAATCTCGCCCGAAGACGATAGAGGCGGCATTTAAAGGGGAATCCGGGGGTTGGCAAGGGGCTGGCCCACTCGAATGTCACGCAATCGAATCGAGCCCTGGCGGATTCTATCCAGCTCGCCGACAGCAGAGCGCAAAAGACAAGGAAATGCAAGCTGCGGACAACCCGGCAAGGCCCGGAAATACTTGGATAAGTCGGTGAGTTGAGCTGGTCTTGGCCTTTGTCTCACATTAACACTTGTGGCTGTGCTATAGTCTTTGAAAATAGATTGGTTAGTGGAGGTTAACTATGATTATTCGTTTAATAATAACACTGGGCATCGTGATTTCTTTTGCGACAACCACACCTCAGACTGCACGCGCAGACGCAGGTGAAATCCTGGGCGGCGCTGTTGTTGGTGGTGTCATCGGATACGCGATCGGTCGAGAGCAGCAGAAGAAACAAAACGCCCGGACGAGAACCACCCGGACCTATCGGCCGGGCATCCCATCGACCACGCAAGGCGCGCAGACCCAGACCGCGCTCAATTACTTCGGATACAATGCCGGCAGGGTCGATGGTCAGGTCGGGCGTGGCACACGCTCGGCGATCGAACGCTATCAAGTCTCGATGGGCTATCCTGTGAACGGCCATGATTTCCAGCCCTATCAGCGTGACTTCCTGATGCAGGCCTACTACTGGGCGACCAGCGGTGGACAGGCCTCGACCCGACTTGCAGGGCAGCCGCTGTTGATGGAGTATCGTCGGCAGCTACAAACGGGATCAACGCTGACTGCCGCTCCGCAAGCACCCGTACCGGCCCCGGCCATCCCGATTGTGACACAGCCCCAGACGGCCGCGGCACCACAGCCAGAAGCCACCCCTGCACCCGCGCCAACTGAAACCGCATCCAGTAGTCTGCCGAGCCTGTTTTCCGGCGGCACCGGGGGCCCCTCGCTCGCCAATCGTTGCAGTGGGGTGATGCTGCAGACATCGACCAATGGCGGTTATACGACCCTGTCCAACATGACCGATCCTGACTTTGCGCTTAGCGAGCAGTTCTGTCTGGCACGCAGCTATGCAATGGCGCGTGGTGAGGACCTGATGCAGGACATCCAGGGGCTGACCCCAGATCAGATCAGCGCGCAATGCGACTCGTATGGTGAGATGTTGGCATCGCAAGTTGATGCCCTGTCGCTTAGCCCAAAAGCAGAGGCTGAAACCCAGGTTCGCAAGCTGGCGTTAGATTCAGGGCTGAGCCCCGCAGATCTTGCCGCAACAAGCAAGGTTTGCCTGGCAATGGGCTACCGTCAGGACAACATGGACGCCGCAGTTGGTTCTGCGCTGATGCTTGTCGCGATGGGTGAGCCCGCCTATGGAGAGCTGATCGGCCACCATCTGCGCGAGGGCTTCGGAGTGCAGGAGCGCCGCGACCTTGCAATGCAATGGTATGATGCGAGCCTGTCGGCGCTGGACGCCGGATCACAGGCTGTGTTCCTGCCGTCCCAGACAGACCGCCCACAGCTCTTGCGCGCGGCTATGGTTCAGTCGCAGTGAGGCCGACTCACTAATCCAAATCGACCAAGGTAAGTCTGACACAATGAACGCCGCAGCGCCCAATGCACTGCGGCGTTTTCAGATTTCGCGGCGCGTTTTCTCAGTTCAGCGCGGCATGCTGAGCGAAATCCAACTGGAACAGTGCTTCTCAAGCGATTGCCGCAGCTGTTTCGGATGCGTCCTACCCGGTTTATCTCATTTGGTTCGAACTAGGATCGCGATCACAACGATCTTCCACGTGAGATTCTCGCCCGAAGACAATCGTGGCGGCGTTTGTTGAGGAATGCGGGGGTTGGCAGGTGGGCGTTGCTACAATCTGCAACTCTGATTAAGAGCCCTACCCTATCACGCCAGGCGCTGTACGTTCAATCATGCTTAGCACAATGCAAGGGCCGTTTCGGGCGCGAGGATCGTACAAAACACCAGTTTTGATGCCGTGCGGGTCAGTGCGACGCTGAAACAACAGATGTCCAACGACAATCAAATTAGTACTATTCTTGGTTGTGCCTTCCAGCGAGACAATACCTTATAATTGCAGTTTCTAATTTGTTATTTTTCGACGCATATGAGTTTTGAGAAGTAATCCTAAAATTCAATGAGCAGTTCGATGAACGACGAATTTTACTCGATTTTTCCCAACGTCTTGGCAATCTGGGTTGGAAGCCTTTCAATATGGTCCTTCTGGCGCCAATCACAGGTAGTTTTGGAATACGGTATCGGTGTTAGCGTACATGTGCAGCACACCTTACTGGTGTCATTCCTTTTGTTTATACTCGCTATCGCGTTCGTCTACACCTTTGCGAAAGACAGTCGCTTGGCTCCGCCTTTGTTTGGCTTACTCGCAATTAGCGTCATGACTCCCCCAATTTTTGCCGGATCTGGTCGGCAGCTGGTTGTATTAAGGTACGACTATTACTCAGGATTTGATTGGATCGCCTCCGAATGGATACAGTGGGTATGGTTCGCACTCGGTTTTATTTCAATTTTTTGCATAATACAGATACGGATCAATCGCAGGATCATACAAGATCTCCAATCCTCAACCTTGTCTGTGAAGCGATCAGTGAGGTTTGAAGCGATCTATTGGATTTTGACGGCTTGGTTCACCATTTTGGCTCTGAACCCAACAAGTGAGCTGATTTCCCGTGTATTGTGGACAGTCGTGTCGTCAAGAGAGCTAAATGCAAATCAAACCCTGTTCAAAATCGGAAGCCTCGCAATGCCAATTGGTATCGCACTGGCTCTTTGGCTACGTTCGGGTGCTGCTGTCTGGCTAGTCGTGGTTTCCATGCTCTCTTCATATGGGATCGTTCGCTTCTTTAGCTGGGATTCCTATTGGCCTGAGCACGGATTTTTTTCGCCTTACACGCCTAAGGGTTTCTACCTGTCGCATCCGTTGTTTCAACTTTTAGTTCTGATACTTCTCGCGGCGGCTGTTCGCGCTAAAATCATCAGACTTCGGTAATGGAGCTATCGAAGTGTCAAATCAGAATTCGTCGACACTGCTCATCATCACACGATAGCAAACCCCACATTTTAACTTGAGCGACTAGCATGAAAAACGCCGCGATGCTCAGTGCATCACGGCGTTCCAAAACTCACCAAGGTGCCTTTTAGCTCTGCTTCGTAACCTGCGTGAAGTCCAGCTCGACCGGGGTTTCCCGACCGAAGATCGAAACCGAAACCTTCAGCTTCTGGTTCTCGTCGTCCACGCCTTCGACCATGCCGTCGAAATCCTCGAACGGGCCGTCGTTGACCTTGACCTTCTCGCCGACCTCGAAGGTGATCATCAGCTTCGGCGCTTCTTCACCTTCCTGAACGCGGTTGAGGATCTGGTTCACTTCGGCGTCACGCATCGGCATCGGGCGGCCTTGCGGACCCAGGAAGCCGGTAACGCGGTTGATCGAATTGATCAGGTGATAGCCCTGATCCGACATTTCCATATGCACCAGCACGTAGCCCGGCATGAAGCGGCGCTCGGTGGTGACTTTCTTGCCCCGGCGCACTTCGATCACCTCTTCGGTGGGCACCAGAACTTCGTCGATATCGTCCTCAAGGCCCTGTTCAGCCACCGACGTGCGGATCTGCTCTGCGATCTTCTTTTCGAAATTCGAAAGAACGCTGACCGAGTACCACCGTTTCGCCATGAACCTGTCGTCCTTGTTTGCCTTCGGGCCGCGGCTGAGCGCACCCCTCGTTAAAATCCAAATGCGTCACCCGGAATAAAAAGCGGCGCGCAGCCCGATTCGCCGCACGCCCATTCCGAATAGTCATGTCACCTACTCTGACAGCGCACGCTGTGCAAGGGGGCAGTCGCGTTTACGCCCGCCCCAACCGCCTTAGCCGAACGCGCCGAGGATCAGTTGCAACCCGCCGCGAATGCCCAGATCGACCAATGCAAAGAACACAGCCGTCAGCGCCGCCATGATGAACACCATGACCGTGGTCAACAGAACCTCGCGGCGCGTCGGCCAGACGACCTTTGCGACTTCGGCACGGACCTGCTGAATGAACTGGATCGGGTTTGTGGTGGCCATGAGGCGTATCTCTCTGCTAGCGGATGGGCCGGACATAACCGGGCATTGCGGCAATTTCAAGGGCGGTCAGGGCTTGGGCTTGTCGTCCCATTCGTCGCTTAGGATGCGGCGCGAGTCGCCCTCGGGGTCGTCATACTGGTTGGACCGGACCGTATAGATGAACGCAACCAGCCCAACACCGCCCAAAAGCAGTGAAATCGGAATGAGATAGGCCAGAACTTCCATCGTATTACCTTAGCCGCAATGCATTCAGGGACACAGTGATCGACGAGGTCGACATCGCCAGCGCCGCGATCAACGGTGTTGCGAGGCCCACAACGGCCAGAGGCACCGCGATCACATTGTAGACGGTAGCGATGCGGAAGTTCTCGCGAATCCGTTTGGTCGCCTTGATGGCCGTATCGCAGGCATCCGAGATCGGTGACAGGTCATTGCCCAGCAGCACGATATCCGACGCCACCCGCGCCGCGTCCAGTGCTGAGGCGGGAGAGATCGAGACATGTGCCGCCGCAAGCGCTGCCGTATCGTTCAACCCATCGCCCACCATCAGGACGCGATGGCCCTGATCGCTCAACGCTTGCACCTTGGCGGCTTTGTCCTCGGGCAAGGCTTGGGCAATCCAGGTTTCGATGCCCAGTTTATCTGCCAGCGCCTCAACAGCCCCTTTGGTGTCGCCCGAGATCAGGATGACCTCTTTGCCCGCTTTGCGGAAGGCGGCGACGGCCTCAGCCGCACCAGCGCGCAGGCTGTCCGTGAATGTAAAACGCTGGGGCGTGTGCGATCCGATGGCCAGCCATGCAGAAGTCTGCGCCCCGTCCTCGCCACCGACCCAGGCGGCGCGGCCCAACCTGACACGCTGATCCCGATAGAGGCCCTCGGTGCCATAGCCCGGCACTTCGACCACATCGCGCAGGGTGGCGGGTTTGATCCCGGCCTCACGTGCTGCTTTAGCGAGCGCAAGCGACAAGGGATGCGAGGAGGCCTCGGCCAGTGCCAGAGCCACTTCCAGATCGGCACGGGAATGGTCGCCCAGATTGGTCAGCTCGGGTGTACCCGAGGTCAGCGTGCCGGTTTTGTCAAACACAACCGTATCAACCTCGGCCAAACGCTCCAGCGCCGTGGCATGTTTGATCAGCATCCCGCTGCGGAACAGCCGACCGGAGGCGGCAGTTGTCACCGCCGGAACCGCAAGGCCAAGCGCACAGGGGCAGGTGATGATCAGAACCGCTGCCGCGATGTTCAGCGCCGTACGGACATCGCCGGAATAGATGTACCAGCCCAGAAAGCTGAGCGCCGACAGGATGTGCACACCCGGCGCGTATAGCTTGGCCGCCTTGTCAGCCAGCGACGTGTACCGCGACCGACCCGATTCAGCGATGGCCACCAGATCGGCCATCCGATGCAGCGAAGTATCCTCACCCACCGCCGTCGCACGGATGGTCAGAGGTCCGGTCAGGTTGACCTCACCAGCGCTGACCGCCAGCCCTTCCTGCGCGAATACAGGGAGGGTTTCCCCGGTCAGCAGGGAGCGGTCGAGTTCGGACTGACCCGAGACAATCTCTCCATCCACTGGCATCCGACCGCCGGGCCGGACAAGGATCAGGTCGCCGACATTCAGAGAGGAAACTGCGATCTCTTCCTCAGCGCCATCCACCAGACGGGTGGCGCGTGGCACCTCCAACGCGGTCAGTTCTTCAGCCGCGGAGCGGGCAACGGCGCGGGTGCGGTAATCCAGATACCGCCCGGCGAGCAGAAAGAAGGTCAGCGTCAGGGCGGCGTCAAAATAGGCGTGCTTGCCGCTAAGCGCGGTTTCCCAGAGCGAAGTGACCAGCGCCAGCAGGATGGCCAGCACGATCGGCACGTCCATGTTCAGGCGACGCACACGCAGGGCGCTCCAGGCGTTGGCAAAGAATGGCTGGGCCGAGAATGCAATCGCAGGCAACGCAATGGCCGCCGAAATCCAGTGGAACATGTCCCGAGTCGCATCACTTGCGCCGGACCAAACCGACACCGACAGCAGCATCACGTTCATCGACGCAAACCCGGCCACGGCCAGCCGCATCAGCAGATCACGACCTGCCTTGTCAGATTGCGTGGCCGACAACGCTCCGGGGTCAAGCTCATGCGCTTCATAGCCCGCGCGTTCCAGCACCGGGATCAGGTCGACGGCACGCATGTCCGGAGCGGCTTTGATCATGGCGCGTTTGAGCGTCAGGTTGACCCGCGCGTCCAAGACGCCGGGATGGGCGTTCAATTCCCGCTCAACCGTCGCAATACAGGCCGAGCAGTGAATCCCCGGTAGCGACAGCGCGATCTGCGCGTCCTTGGGCGCCGCACGCGCTGGCTCGGCCGGGGCTGCGAGGCAGCCCGGACAAGCCGCTGTACCGGTTGGGGCCTGTGCGGTCATCCCATCACCCTTTCACATACAGCGGCACGCGCTGCGCGAATTCGGCACCGTCCTTGGCCTTGGCGACCAGACGGATATTCCAGTTCCCCTTGCCCAGTGCGGCGGGAGCCGCGTAGGCCAGACCATCAAAGGTGAAATCCGGCGAGAAGTCGTCTTTCACGTGGGTCGCACGACCAACAACCGCCTGCAGCTCAGCCACCTCGACGGGGGCACCCGTCTGATCGGTGATGCGCAGCACAAGCAATCCGCCGGTCACCTCGGCCTTGATCTCCCAGCCCAGCGCCTGCTGTTCTTTGAGACGTTCGTTGAACTCCTGGCTGGCGACATAGGAGTTCTTGACCTCAAGTCCCGGAAACGTCTTCACCGCACTGTAGGCCAGCACAAGATTCACCGCGATGATCACACCAAAGGCTGCAACAAACACGGCAAGCGCATGCTTTCCGGTAAATTGACGCTTTGCCATTCTCAGTTTCCTCGTCCGTTGAACGTGGTGTCTTTATAGGCCCGCTCGCCACTTCCAAGATCTTCCACCCAGATGCGGACCGAAGTGCTGTCCACAGCGGCCGGACCGGTGCCCTGAGCCGCAGTAATGTAGACCCGCGTCAATTGTGCCGTATCTGCTGCGACATTGACAGCATTCCCTTCGATGCCCTCAATTTCGACCTGCAGCGACGGATCGCCCGCCAGCGTCAGTTGGAAGGACCTCTCTTCCCCATGCTTGTTGCGCAGGCGCACGTCATAGGTGTTGCGGATCGTGCCATCCGACAAGGTGACGAAGGTCGGGTTCCGCACCGGCGCAACGGTCAGGTCGATATCCGAACGGATAAACAGCGCAAAGAGCAGGGCAAAGCCGACCAGCGACCACAAGGTCGTATAAAGGATCGTGCGGGGCCGCAGGATGTGTTTCCAGATGTTCTTGGGCGGCTGACCTTCGCGCTCGTGCACCTCATCGCTGAGCGCCATATAGTCGATCAGGCCGCGCGGTTTGCCGATCTTGGCCATCATGTCATCACAGGCATCGATACACAAAGCGCAGGTGATACACTCCAGCTGCTGCCCGTCCCGTATATCGATCCCCACAGGGCAGACATTGACGCAGGCCATGCAGTCAATGCAATCACCCAGATCAGAATCGGCAGTGCGTTTGCCCTTTCCACGCGGCTCACCCCGCCATTCGCGATATCCGACGACCAGAGTATCCTCATCCATCATCGCCGCCTGAATCCGCGGCCAGGGGCAGGCATAGATACAGATCTGCTCACGCGCGAAGCCACCGAAGAAGAAGGTAGTGGCGGTAAGGATCAGCATGGTCGTGTAAGCCACAGGATGTGCGTTGCCGGTCACCAGATCGCGGGCCAACGTCGGCGCATCCGCGAAATAGAACACCCAAGCCCCGCCCGTGGCGAGGCCGATCAGGAACCAGACCGCCCATTTCGTCAGACGCAATCGTGCCTTGCGAAAATCCAGCTTCTTCTGTCGATGCAGACGCAGACGCGCGTTGCGATCCCCCTCGATCCAGCGCTCGACCAAGATATAGAGATCGGTCCATACAGTCTGCGGGCAGGCATAGCCGCACCAGACCCGTCCCAGAGCCGAGGTGAACAGGAACAGTCCCAGCCCGGCCATGATCAGAAGGCCTGCGACGAAGTAGAACTCATGCGGCCAGATTTCGATCCAGAAGAAGTAAAAGCGCCGGTTGGCCAGATCCAGCAGCACCGCCTGATCCGGCAGGCTTGGACCCCGGTCCCATCTGATCCACGGCGTCACATAGTAGATGCCCAGCGTCACCGCCATGATGATCCACTTGAGATTGCGGAACGGGCCGGACACCCGCCTTGGGAAAATCGGCTCTCTGGCGGCATAGAGACTGGGGGTGGGGTTGGAATCGCTCACAGGCTGGCTCCACAACTGGCTTTTCTGAGTGTGTCTTGTTCCAGATCACGGGACGAGAGACTTTGACATGGGTCAAAACGCGCATCGTACAGACATCTTTTCGCGCCAATGTTACCGCGCGTTGCGTGCCTCGCGTTTCAGCCAGCTGATAAACGTCTTCACCGAAGGTCTAAGTGCTGATTTTTGCGTCAAAATATGATATCCGCGCGCATCGGGTTCGGCATAAAGCTCGACAATGCGGCCCGCCTCGATATCAGTCTCGACGAATTGTCGCACGGTGACCGTGACCCCTTGTCCGGACCTCAGGCCATCCAGCAGCAGATTACCTGGGAGTTGCGTGCGCCCCGCACCGCGTTCGGGGCCAACGCCGCGTTCGGTCAGCCATGTTGTTGCTTCTGTCGTGCCGATTTCTTCCAGCCACGGCAGTTGCGCAAGCTCGGCTGGCGACCAGTCCGTTTTGCCCCCCAACAGAGTGGGTGAGGCCACGATAACCATCGGTGTTTGCAGCAGCATCTCACAATCCACCCCCGGCCAGCCTCCGGCACCATAGCGGATGGCGACATCGACCCCACCTGGGCGTAGCTCGACCACCTCGAAGGTTGGATCGAGGATCAGATTGACCTCCGGGTGGGTGGCGCGAAAACTTGGCAGACGCGGCATCAGCCACGATGCGGCAAAGGACGAGGTCAGCGAGACATGAACCGGCCGGTCCTGACCCGAACGGGCCAGATCACCAACCGCCGCCTCAATCGCGCCAAAGCCCAGATGCAAGGCACGCGCCAGATGCTCTCCGTCCCCGGTTAAGGTCAGTGCCTTGCCGGACCGGTCGAGCAGCGCAACGCCCAAGTGCTTTTCCAGCGCACGCAACTGCTGGCTGATGGCAGCGTGGCTGACATTAAGCTCCAGACCGGCATCGACTACATTACGCTTCTCAGCAAAGGCCGCAAAGGCCCTGAGCGCAGCAAGCGGCGGAAGGTTCAGCCAGTCCATATGTAATTCACACTTACACAGAGGAATGGTTATTGAGTCGCATTTGGCGCCCCAAAGGTCAATCTTTTAGGCAGGAACTTTTTCGCTTAGGAGAAACGCCATGCTGAACGTTTTTGCCCGATCTTTCATGACTGCGACACGGGTCGACACGCCCCATATTCAGGACACACCAAAACCAAGCCGCCGCAAGGCGCGTTGGTTGCCCGAACATCATTGGTGGAAGGAACATCCGCGCGCAACAGATCTGGACGATCGCTGAACCAGCCTGAATCCCGGTTCTGGACCGAGACACAACAAGGGCTTATTCTTGGAAAATTCGGCACCGGCTGTTCTGGAAACGCGCGAACAGATGGAACAGCCGGTGCCTCAGCCTTCGGGCGGGAAACCGCCCGGAGGTGTTCTTTTAGCTCTTACTGACCGCCACCCAGCTGGTGGACATAAGCCGATACAGCACGGATCTGCGCGTCAGTCAGGCGGTTTTCCCAGGATGGCATGACGCCGAACCGGCTGTTGGTGACCGTCTCGGTCAGCGCTTCTTCGCTACCACCGTAAAGCCAGATCGCATCCGTCAGGTTCGGCGCGCCCTGGAAGACATCGCCTTTGCCATCTTCGCCATGGCAAGCCGCGCAGTTATCTTCAAAGACAACCTTGCCCGCCTGCGCTGCTGCATCGTCGGTCTGAGCGTTGGTCAGCGACATGACATACTGAACCACCTGCGTGATCTCGTCATGCTCGAGGATCTCGCCAAAGGCCGGCATTTCGGAATAGCGCGCATCGTCACTTTCCTCATTCCGGATACCATAGGCGATGGTGTACTCGATATCCTCAAGCGTACCGCCCCAAAGCCAGGCATCGTCCAGCAGGTTCGGGAAACCCGGCGCACCTTGCGCACCCGAGCCGTGGCATTGCGCACACCATGTGCGGAATACGGCACCGCCCGAATTCACGGCGTATTGCTGCAGCTCTGCATCGGCCGAGATCTCCTCGAGCGGAGTTTCAACCAGCTTCGCATTCCACGGCGCATTCGCTTCTTCGAAGGCAACCATTTCCTGCTGCACCAGCTCGCGCGAGGACCAGCCCAGCACACCGGCGGTTGCCGATTGGACCAGAGGCCATGCGGGATACATGATCGTATAGATCACACCCCAGAAGATGGTGGCGTAGAAGGTCCACAGCCACCAGCGCGGCATCGGGTTGTCGAACTCTTCGATACCGTCCCAGCTGTGACCGGTTGTATTCGGATCACCCGGCTGTTTTTCAGGTGTCTTGCTCATTGCCGCGCCTCCTTGGATGTGGCGGGTTTATCTTCATGCCGGAACGGAATGTTGGCCGTGTCCTTGTATTCCTTGCTGGCACCGGGGCGGAAAACCCAGATCACGATGCCCAGGAAAAAGGCGAACAACAGCAGCAACATCCAGCTATCCGCAAACTGTCTGAGGATTGTGTATTCTTCCATCACACCCTCCTTAGCGGTTTGCGTCAGGCGTGAAGGTCGAGAAGTCGACCAACGTGCCCAGCATTTGTAGATAGGCAACCAGCGCGTCCGCTTCGGTCAGCTCAGGCTGGCCGTCAAAGTTACGCACGTTGACCTTGTCGCCATAGCGTTCCAGCAGACCGTCATAGTCGCTGTCCGGATCGGCCTGAGCGCGGAAGTCGGCTTGCGCGTTCTCCAGCATCTCTTCGGTATATGGGGTGCCGACCAGAGCGTTTGCCGCCATGATGTCACCGATATACTTGCCGTCGATCTTGCGGTGTTCGAGGAAGCCATACTTGGGCATCACCGATTCAGGCACAACAGACTGCGGGTCCCGCAGGTGATCGACTTGCCACTGGTCCGAGTAGCGGCCACCAACACGGGCCAGATCAGGCCCCGTGCGCTTGGAGCCCCACTGGAAGGGGTGGTCATACATCGATTCAGCCGCCAGCGAGTAGTGACCATAGCGTTCGACCTCATCCCGCATCGGGCGGATCATCTGGCTGTGGCAGACATAGCAGCCTTCGCGGATGTAGATCTCACGCCCGGCCATTTCGAGAGGGGTGTAAGGGCGCATGCCCTCCACCTTCTCGATGGTGTTCTCAAGATAGAACAGCGGGGTGATCTGAACGATGCCACCGATGGTTACGACCAGAAAGCTGAAGATCAGCAGGAGGGTCGCGTTGGTCTCGAGGATCTTATGTTTGTCGAGAATTGCCATTGCTCCGGCCCTCCTTATTCAGCCGGGACCGCGACGGTCAGGCTGGCCTCTTTGGCCGGCGCTTTCCGCACAGTCATCCACAGGTTGTAGCACATGATCACTGCGCCAGCGAGGAACAGAACCCCACCCAGACCACGCACCACGTACATCGGGAACTTGGCGGCCACGGTGTCAGCGAACGAGTTCACCAGGAAGCCGTTGGCATCCACTTCGCGCCACATCAGGCCTTCCATGATACCGGTGACCCACATCGACGCGGCGTAGAGCACGATGCCAATGGTGGCGAGCCAGAAGTGCCAGCTGACCATCTGCAGCGAGTACAGACGCTCGCGCTTCCACAGGACGGGAACCAGGAAGTACAGCGCACCAAAGGTGATCATGCCATTCCAGCCCAGCGCGCCCGAGTGCACGTGACCAATGGTCCAGTCAGTATAGTGGCTGAGCGAGTTCACAGCGCGGATCGACATCATCGGTCCTTCGAATGTGGACATACCGTAGAAGCCGACCGAGATGACCATCATACGGATGATCGGATCGGTGCGCAGCTTGTCCCATGCACCCGACAGAGTCATCAGTCCGTTGATCATACCCCCCCACGAAGGCATCCACAGGATGATCGAGAACACCATACCCAGCGTCGAAGCCCAGTCAGGCAGCGCGGTATAGTGCAGGTGGTGCGGACCCGCCCAGATATACAGGAAGATCAGCGCCCAGAAGTGGATGATCGACAGCTTGTACGAGAATACCGGACGCTCGGCCTGCTTCGGGATGAAGTAGTACATCATGCCCAGGAAGCCCGCGGTCAGGAAGAAGCCCACGGCGTTGTGGCCGTACCACCACTGGATCATAGCGTCCTGAACGCCCGACCAGACGATAACCGATTTCGAGCCCCAGATGCTGACGGGGATGGTCATGTTGTTGACCAGGTGCAGCATGGCGACGGTGACGATGAACGCGAGGTAGAACCAGTTGGCCACATAGATGTGGGGCTCTTTCCGCTTGATGATCGTGCCTAGGTAGACGGCCAGATAAGCGACCCAGACAACGGTCAGCCACAGGTCTACGTACCATTCAGGCTCGGCATATTCTTTCGACTGGGTTCCGCCCAGCAGATAGCCGGTGGCGGCCAGAACGATGAACAGCTGATAGCCCCAGAACACGAACCAGGCCAGATTACCGCCCCAAAGCCGCGCGGCGCTGGTGCGCTGTACGACGTAGAACGAAGTTGCAATCAGCGCGTTGCCGCCAAAGGCGAAGATCACCGCCGAAGTATGCAACGGACGCAACCGGCCGAAGTTGGCGTAGCCCTGCGCCCATTCGAAGTTCAGCGCCGGAAAGGCCAACTGGAACGCAATGAAGGTTCCCGCCAGAAACCCGACCACACCCCAAAAGGCGGTCGCGATCACGCCATAGCGGATCACGTCATCCATGTATTCGCCCGAGCGGTCTACGAGAATATCTGGCTCGTCCGTTTTTCTAAGCGTCCAGATGAACAAACCACCGGCGATCAACATCACCAGAATCGCATGCACCTGATACGCCAAATCGCGTGCATAGTTGGACCCAATCGCGGCGAACACCACGACCAGCCCAAGCACGATCAGCTTGATGTAATTTGACATATTGCGTCCCTTTGCCATGCCCCGCGCGATTCTTCATGCCGCGCGAAACCTTTTTGACTGCATGCTGTAATGCAGCGAGGCCACGTTTTCCGCTTTGATCTGTGTCAAGACAAGCCCCTGTTTAATGTGACAGGTTTTCCTCAAGAAACCGATGCGCGGACCGCACAATGGCCGCGCCGAAATCACGAGGGCGACATGGCATATAAATCCCTATTGACGGTCATGACGGAAACCAAGCTGTCACAATCTGCTCTGGCGCAGATGGTAGCACTGGCTGAGGCACAGGACGCCCATGCCGAGGCGCTGTGTCTTGGGGTCGACCGCAGTCAGACGGGTTATTATTACGCAGGTGCCAACGCGCTGATTTTGCAGGAAACCCTGAGCCGCGCCAATGCCGAGGCCGATGAAATACTCGCCTATGCTCAGGACTATCTGGGCAAGTCCGGCATCCGCTGGTCTGCCGAGAATGGCGTTGCGCAGATCGCCGATATCGGACGCCATGTTGCGCGACGTGCGCGTTTCTCGGATCTGGTGATTTTGCCACGACCCTACGGCAAAGACCGGGACGCCGAGGCCGAACCGATCGTGGAGGCTGCCATGTTCGAAGGCCACGCCCCGGTTCTGCTGGTGCCGGACGATTCAAAACCGCTTGCTTCGCCGGGAACCGTGATGATCGGCTGGAATGAGAGCATCGAGGCCATGCGGGCAATCCGCTGCGCCCTGCCCTTCCTGAAACAGGCCGAGTTGACGCGTATTGTCGTCATTGATCCGCCCCGGCATGGGCCCGACCGGTCCGACCCCGGCGGACTACTGTCGCAGATGCTGGCACGGCACGGGGTGAGATGTGAGATCGATGTGCTGAGCAAGACCATGACCCGCGTCTCGGACATCCTCAACCGCCACGCAGCGGATACCGAGGCGGACATGATCGTGATGGGGGCCTATGGGCATTCCCGCTTCCGCGAGGCAATTCTGGGCGGAGCGACCCGCAATATGCTCGAGCAATCCAACGTGCCGGTCTTCCTGGCCCATTGATCCGCTTGCGAAACAAGATGCAAAGCCGCCCCTGATCCGGGCGGCTTTGAGCGTTTTACGCTTTTCGGATCAACCCTATGAGGAACAGCAGGATCACCGCCCCCACAGTCGCAAAGAAGATCGAAGAGAACAGGCCGCCACCGACCCCAAAGCCCAGCGCGGGAAAGATCGTTCCTGCCAGAAACGCACCGACAACCCCGACGATAATATTCCCGATCAGACCAAAGCCGCGACCTTCCATGATCTTGCCGGATAGCCAACCGGCAATCGCACCGATGAACAACATCGCCAACAGGCTACTGAATACCATAGCTCACTCCTGATATTGTGAGGGTCGCGCCGACAGGGTCTGGCGTCAGACCAGAAAACCGCCATCCGTATCGTCGCCGGCCTCTTCCATAAGGCGCCCCATATCGGGGATGGTTACGTGGCGCTTGCCTTCCAGCAAGATCACCTGATCCTTTTTCAGCGCAGACATCTGGCGGCTCACCGTTTCCAGCGTCAGACCCAGATAATCCGCCATCGCCTCACGAGTCAGCGGCAGATCGAACACGATCGGCCCCGTCATGCCGGACTTGTGGATCGACGCATCCCGGCGGGCAATGATCGAAAGTAGGCTGGCGATCTTCTCTCGCGCGGTCTTGCGCCCCAGTACCAGCATCCATTCGCGCGCCGCATCCAGTTCGTCCAGCGTCATCTCAAGCAAGCGCTGCGCGATGTGCGGCGTGGTCGTCATCATTTCTTCGAATGGCTTCTTGCGGAAGCAGCACATGACCAGATCGGTGGTTGCAATCACATCATATGGCGCAGATTCGCGCCCCGGGCGGCCAACAAAATCGCTGGGCAATAGCAGCCCGACCATCTGCGTGCGACCGTCTTCCATCGTTTGCGTCAACGAAGCGATTCCGGAAACGACCGACCCCACGAAATTCATCGGGTCGCCGGACCAGATTACATTCTGTCCAGCCTCAAAGCTGCGATAATATTTAATGCTTTCAAGCTCTTCGAGCTCATCAGCTTCGCAATGGGCGCATACTGCGCGATGCCTGATCGGGCAATCCTCGCAGCTTCCGTGTTCAAACATGGCTTTTACGTTCATTCGCGCGTCCACTTGATCTCGGTCAAAGTATGCAAGCCCTCCCCGTTATACCCGTAGCGTCATGACAATCAAAGCTCAATTGGCACGGCTTGGACTTTTTGACGCGAAGGTACCGCGTTATACAAGCTATCCAACCGCCCCCCATTTCAATAATGACGTGGGGTCCGACCTATACAGTGAATGGATTTCCGGGATCGCTCCGGGAAGCTCCATTTCGCTATATGTCCACGTCCCCTTCTGCCGCAGGCTGTGCTGGTTTTGCGCCTGCCGCACGCAAGGCACCCAAACTGATAATCCGGTCATTGCCTATGTGGATGTGTTGAAGGCCGAGCTTGATCTGCTGGCGGCACGTCTACCCGAAGGTGTAAAACTGTCGCGCCTGCATTGGGGGGGCGGTACGCCGACCCTGCTGAACCCCGACCTGATGCGTGACCTAGCGGCGCGTACTCTCGACGTGGTTCCTTTGGGCCCGGACGCCGAGTTCTCGGTCGAGATCGATCCAAACGAGATTGATGAGGCGCGTCTGGACGCACTGGCCGAGGCGGGCATGAACCGCGCTTCGATTGGGGTGCAGGATTTCGACGACGAAATCCAGAAAACCATCGGGCGCATTCAGGGCTATGACGTGACCCGCAATGCCGTCGACATGATCCGCGCGCGCGGCATCACCAGCCTGAACGCCGATATCCTCTATGGCCTGCCGCACCAGACCAAAGCACGGATGACAGAAAGCGTGCAGAAGCTGTTGTCGTTGTCACCTGACCGCGTTGCGCTCTACGGGTATGCGCATGTTCCGTGGATGGCCAAGCGGCAACAGATGATCCCTTCTGACGCGCTGCCAACACCCGAACAACGGCTGGAATTGTTCGAAACCGCCCGTCGCCTGTTCCTGTGGGACAATTATGCAGAGATCGGCATCGACCATTTCGCCACGCAGGATGATGGCCTGACAAAAGCGCTGAACGCCGGTCGGCTGAAGCGCAACTTCCAAGGCTATACCGATGATCAGGCCGAGGTTTTGGTCGGCGTGGGTGCAAGCTCAATCTCGCGCTTCCCGCAAGGTTACGCCCAGAATGCCTCGGCCACGTCGGCCCATACCAAAGCCATTCGTGATGGTCAGTTTTCGACCGCGCGCGGACATCTGTTCAAGGGGCAGGATGTGCTGCGCTCTCGTCTGATCGAAGCCTTGATGTGCGATTTCCAAATCGACACCGCCGAGATCCTGCGCGATCACGATATCTCGGCCAGTGAGCTGCATCAGATGTACCAATCGGCCAACGCGGCCTTTGAAAACCTGTTGCAGATCACCGACAAGGGCCTGTTCATCCCGGAGGAGGCGCGCGCGTTGACTCGCATGATCGCGCGGAATTTTGACGCCTATGACCTGAGCAAGGCGGGTCACAGCTCGGCGATTTGATCCTTTTGGACCGGTCAGCCGACTGATCGGTTCCTTTCGAAGCTGCATGAGGGGCTTGACGCCCGCCTCTGGTTTTCTCCACACTTGAGGGGTGGAGAGCCACTCCTCTCCGCCGCCTGAGGCAGGCTGAGTATCAGACAGACCCGTACCGACGCATTCGCGTCGGGCAACCCTTTTCGTGCAGCCAAGTTGCAACTGAAAGAGGGACAGCACCCATGCGCGTTTTCACCGTCCTCGGCCCCAGCCAATCGGGCAAAACCACCTTGGTCGAAGCGATCAGCCGCCTCGACGGGCGGCCCACAACATTCGATATCGCCGGAACCGTGCATCTGCACGGTTTTTCTTATTTGGACGAACCCTGGTGCGCGGTGGACGTGGACGGAGGCGGCGATGCGCTGGCCTATGTCGGCCCCGCCATGGCCATCTCGGATGCGGCCGTGGTCGTCGTGCCACCTGATCCGGATGCCGCCGTCCTGTGCGCCCCGTATCTCAGGCTGGTGGAAGAAGCGGGTATCCCCTGTTTCCTGTTCATCAACCGCATGGACAGCCCGAATGGCCGCATCCGTGACATCGTTGCGGCACTACAGACCTATTGCACTCATCACATCGCTCTGCGGCAGGTTCCGATCCGCGACGGGGACACCATCATCGGTGCCGTCGACCTGATCTCGGAACGCGCGTGGAAGTATCAGGAAGGCCAGCCCTCGGCCCTGATCGAGTTGCCGCAATCGGTAGAAGACCGCGAACAGGAAGCGCGCACCGAACTGCTGGAGACCCTGTCGGATTTCGACGACAACCTTCTGGAGCAGCTGATCGAGGATAAACAGCCGCCCAGCGAAGAGGTCTACGAACTGGCCGCGCAGGTTTTGCAGAATCACCAGCTGATCCCCGCCTGTCTGGGCGCGGCCAGCCATGGCAATGGCCTGACCCGGCTGATGAAGGCATTGCGTCACGAGGCCCCGGAATTCAACATCGCGGCGGACCGGGATGAGGCTGAAGAGAACGCCCGTGCCATCGCAGGCTTTGCGGATGTGAAAAAGCATATCGGCAAGATCACCGTGTTGCGCGGTCTGGGTGACGGGGTGAAAGCACACGAATCTCTGGGTGGCGAAACCGTCGGAAACCTGACCACCTTGGACGCCAAGACCCAGATCAGTGCTCTTGAGGCCGGGCAGATCGGGTTGGCCGTGAAGTCCGACCATCTCAACCCAGGTTTCATCTATGACAGCGCGGCTGCGACGCCGCTGCCGGAGTGGGCTTCATCGCATCCTGCCGCGCACCGTCAGGTCGTCTCGCCCGCGCATGAGCGTGATGATGTACGTCTATCGAACGCGCTGACCCGGTTGGTCGAGATCGATCCCGGCCTGCATCTGGAACAGGACGAGTTGAGCGGTCATTCCATTCTGGGCTCGCAAGGTCCGCAGCATATGCGGCGCGTAAGCGCCAAGCTGGCCGAAGATTTCGGTATCGAGATCGAGGCCGAGGCCGCCGGAACCGCCTATCGCGAAACCATCCGCACGAAGGTCGATCATCGCCATCGCCATCGCAAACAATCCGGTGGTGCGGGGCAATTTGCCGATGTCGTTATATCCATCGCACCGCTGCCACGTGGATCTGGGTTCCAGTTCGAAGAAGTGGTTAAAGGCGGAGCTGTACCGCGGAACTATATCCCTTCGGTGGAGCATGGGGCCAAGGATGCTCTGGTCGAAGGCCCCGAGGGGTTCCCTGTCGTGGACGTCAAGGTGACGCTGAGTGACGGCAAACACCATAACGTGGACAGCTCTGATTATGCCTTCCGCACGGCAGGCAAGAACGCCGTACGTGAAGCGTTGCCGGAAGCAAAACCGGTTGTCCTGCAACCGATCCTGAACGCCGAGATTCATCTGCCGTCGGCCTTCGTCGGCGATCTGGTCCCGACGATCAGTTCCCTGCAGGGTCAGGTGCTGGGCTTCGAGGGCAATCCGAACGCGTCGGGCTGGGAAATCTTCAACGCCCAACTTCCGGCTGTTGCCGAGGATGAGCTGCATCGCACCCTCGCCAGCGCCACCCGTGGCACCGGCTGGGTGAAACTGCAATTCGATCACTATGAAGAGCTGCGCGGCCCCGTTCCCGCGTCAGCCAAGAACAAGGAAATCGCCTGAGGTCAAAGGTGCGGGCTGCTCGTCAGCCCGCCGCCGCAATCAGTTCGCGGGTGTAGTCGGTTTGGGCATGTTCGAACAAATCCTCGGCAGCGCCCATTTCGACCACATCGCCGTTGCGCATGACGATGACATTGTGGGACATCGCCCGCACTACCTTCAGGTCGTGACTGATGAACAGATAGGCCAGCCCATACTTCCGCTGCAGGTCGCGCAGCAGATCTACGATCTGAACCTGCACGGTCATATCCAGCGCGCTGGTCGGTTCGTCCAGAACCAGCAGCTTGGGCCGCAACACCATGGCGCGCGCGATGGCGATCCGTTGGCGTTGGCCGCCTGAAAACTCATGCGGGTAGCGGTCCATCGCGGCGGGGTCCAGCCCGACCTCGGTCATCACTTCGGCCACCAGATCTCGCGGGGCGCGGTGGGGATCAATCTTGTGAATGGCCAACCCCTCGGCGATGATCTGCATGCAAGTCATCCGGGGGCTGAGGCTACCGAACGGGTCCTGAAACACGATCTGCATGTCCTTGCGCAGCCGCCGCAACTCGCGCGTTGACCAGCGGCGAACGTTCTGGTCGCGGAAGGTGATCCCACCCTCGGACGCGATCAAACGCATGATCGCCAGCGCCAGTGTGGTCTTGCCCGACCCACTCTCACCCACGATCCCAAGCGTTTCACCCGCGCGCACGCTGAGCGTCGCGTCATTGACGGCCTTCACATAGCCCACGGTCCGTTTCAGGAAGCCACGCTGGATCGGGAACCAGACTTTCAGGTGATCGGTGCGTGCGACCTCTTCGGCATCCGAGGCCACCGGATCGGGTTGCCCCGACGGCTCGGCGGCCAAAAGCTTGCGTGTATACGGGTGTTGCGGATTGTCGAAGATCTCGGTGGTCACGCCGGTTTCGACAATCTCGCCATCCTTCATTACGCATACCCGGTCGGCGATGCGGCGCACGATGCCAAGGTCATGGGTGATGAACAGCATCCCCATATTCTCGGATTTCTGCAGTTCGGCCAGCAGCTCCAGAATCTGCGCCTGAATGGTCACGTCCAGCGCTGTCGTAGGCTCGTCCGCAATCAAGATATCCGGCTTGTTGGCCAGTGCCATTGCGATCATCACACGTTGACGCTGCCCGCCCGACAGTTGGTGCGGATAGCTGTCCAGACGATCCTGCGGGTCGCGGATACCGACCTTGGTCAACAGCTCCACAATCCGGTCCCGCGCGTCGCTGTCCGACACCCCCTGATGCAGCGCCAACGATTCCGCCATCTGTTTCTGGATCGTGTGCAGCGGGTTGAGCGAGGTCATCGGCTCCTGAAAGATGAAGCTGATGTCGTTGCCGCGCACATCCATCAACCTGTCTTCGGACGCGCCGATCATCTCTTGCCCGTCATACGTGACCGAGCCCTCGACAATCGCGCTGTCCCCCAGCAGCGACACGGTGCTGAGCGCGGTGACGGATTTTCCTGACCCGGATTCACCCACCAGCGCCACCGTTTCTCCCCGATCAACGGTGAAGGAAACGCCTTTTACCGCCGCCGAAACCTGCCCATCCTGCCGGAACGAGACCTTGAGGTTGTTCACATCCAGCAGGCTCATGAGAAGGTCTTTCTAGGATCAAACGCATCGCGCACGCCTTCGAAGATGAAGACCAGAAGCGACAGCATGATGGCAAAGGTGAAGAAGGCGGTGAAGGCCAGCCACGGGGCCTGCAGGTTCTGTTTCGCCTGCAGGGTCAGCTCGCCCAAAGATGGGGCCGACGAAGGCAGACCAAAGCCCAGAAAGTCCAGCGAAGCGAGACCGCCGATGGTGCCGGTGACGATGAAGGGCATGAAGGTCAGCGTGGCCACCATCGCGTTGGGCAGCATGTGGCGGAACATGATGGTCATGTTGCCCACGCCTAGCGCGCGGGCGGCGCGGACATATTCCAGATTGCGCGCCCGCAGGAATTCGGCGCGCACAACGCCCACCAACCCGGTCCAACTGAACAGGATCATCAGAATCACCAATAGCCAGAAACTTCGCCCGAGAATCGCAAACATGATGATGATGACGTATAGCGACGGGGTCGCCGACCATATCTCGATGATGCGCTGGAAGATCAGGTCCAGCCAGCCCCCGAAAAAGCCCTGAATGGCCCCGGCGAAAATCCCGATCAGACTGGCCACTCCGGTCACCAGCAAGGTGAACAGGATCGACAGGCGGAAGCCATAGATCACGCGGGCCAGTACATCGCGCTTGGTGTCATCCGTGCCCAGCAGGTTCTGGCCGTTTGGCGGCAGCGGTGCCGCGCCCGGACGATCCACGCTGGTGTTGAAGGAATAGGGGATCAGGGGCCAGATAGCCCAGCCGCGTTCAAAGCCTTCGGCCTCGAATGTGCCGGCCTTGATCTCGTCAATAATCCCTTCGGGGTCGTCAAAACACTGATCCAGACCCCCGCTGTCGATCAGGCACATAACCTCAGGGTCGCGATAGATCGCCTCGGTCTGGAAATCGCCGCCGAATTCGGTCTCGGCATAGAAGTTGAAGACCGGTGTATAGAATTCGCCCCGGTATTTCAGCAGGATCGGTTTGTCGTTGGCGATGAACTCGGCAAACAGCGACAGGCCAAACAGGATCGAGAAAATGATCAGCGACCAGAAGGCCCGCCCGTTGCGGCGGAAATTGCGCCAGCGGCGCTGGTTGAGGGGAGAAAGTGCCATTTACCCCTCCCGCTTTTCGAAATCGATGCGCGGGTCGACCAGCACATACATCAGGTCACTGATGATTCCGACGACCAGCCCCATCAAACCGAAGATGAACAGCGTGCCGAAGATCACCGGATAGTCGCGCGCCACGGCGGCCTCGAACCCCAATCGACCCAGACCATCCAGCGAGAAAATCGTCTCGATGATGATCGAGCCGCCAAAGAACACCCCGATGAACACCGCCGGAAAGCCCGCGATCACGATCAGCATCGCGTTGCGGAAGACATGGCCATAGAGGACCTTGCCCTCGCTCAGGCCCTTGGCGCGGGCGGTCATGACGTATTGCTTCTTGATCTCATCCAGAAATGAGTTCTTGGTCAGCAACGTTAGCGTCGCAAAAGCCGAGATGGTCAGCGCGATAATCGGCAGCGCGATATGCCAGAAATAGTCAGTGATCTTGCCGAACAGGCTGAGGCTGTCCCAATTGTCCGAAGTCAGCCCCCGCAGCGGGAAGATCTGCCAATACGAGCCCCCCGCGAAGAGCACCAGCAGAAGGATGGCAAACAGGAACCCGGGGATGGCATAGGCCACAATGATGGCTCCGCTGGTCCAGGTATCAAAACTCGACCCGTCCTTGATTGCCTTGCGAATACCCAGCGGGATCGAGACCAGATAGGCGATCAGCGTCGACCACAAGCCCAGTGAGATCGACACAGGCATCTTTTCCAGCACCAGATCAATCACGCTGATCGAGCGGAAATAGCTCTCGCCAAAATCCAGTGTCAGGTAATTGCCCATCATGCCCAGAAAACGTTCGAGTGGCGGTTTGTCGAAGCCGAACTCTTTCTCAAGCTCAGCAATGAACTCAGGCGGCAGACCGCGGGCACCGACGTATTTGTCGTCAAAGGCACCGCCTGCGGGCTCGGCCCCTGCCCCGGCGTCGCCGCCGCCTGCAAAGCCGGCAAAGACATCACCCTGACCTTCGATCTGCGCGATGATCTGTTCGATCGGTCCGCCGGGGACGAACTGCACCAGCGTAAAGTTGACGATCATGATGCCCAGAAGGGTCGGTATGACCAGCAACAGACGTCTTAGAATATAGGCGCCCATGTTACCGCAGCGCGCCTTTCGCCTTCAGTGCCGCCTCTTTCTCGGGGTTGACCCACCACAGGTCGAGATAGCCCAGCGTGAACGGAGGCAGGTTTTCCGGGTATTCATACATGTCGTAGTAAGCTGTCCAATAATCCGCCACATACCCATCCGGGATGATGAAGAACTCATAGCGCAGCACACGATCCAGCGCCATAAGCGCCGCGTCCTGTTCGGCTTGATTTGTGGTGTCGAATGACGCTTCGATCACGGCATCCACAAGCGGGCTGGCAAGACCCGCCGGGTTAAACAGGCTGAACGCCGCCTCTTCCGAGCCATACATCTGGCTCAGCCCGCCGCCCGTGGACAGGAAAGATCCGTAACGGGTCGAATACACCATGTCATAATCGCGCTCGCGCCGACGCAGGGTGAACTGCGACGGGTCTACCTTTTCCGCCGTCGCATCTACGCCAATGGATTGCAGGTTCTGGACAAAAGTCTCAATCATCGTTGCGGTCGATGTGGGAATGCTGGAAGCATAGGGAATATTGACCTTCAGCGTCTGCCCCTCAGCGTTGCGGCGCAGATTGCCATCACCCACCGGCCAACCGGCCTCATCCAGCAGCTTTGACGCCTGGCGCAGGTTACGGCGATCATTCAGGCGGGCTGCATTGGATTCGTGTACCACCAGCGCAGGCTCGTTCATAACAGCGGCGGGCACCACATCGCCCAGAGTTTCGAGGAACGCACGCTCTGCGCCTGCAGGCACATCTTTTGCTTCAAGATGGGTGTCCTGCACAAAGGAACTGCGCGGGGAGTTCAGGCCAAACATCAGCGATTCATTGGCCCACTCGAAGTTGAATGCCAGCGCGATAGCCTTGCGCACATTCTTGTCAGCGAATTGCGGCTTGCCCAGGTTGAACACAAAGCCCGACGGCGTCGGAGGGCTGCCGTCAGCGATTTCATCCTGCACGACAGAGCCTTCGCTCAACTTAGGAAAATCATAGCTGGAGGCCCAAAGCTTCGGATCGCTCTCGATGCGCATGGTGTATTCGCCCGCTTTGAAGCCTTCGAACGCAGCGGTCTGGTCCGCAAAATATTCAATCCGGATGGTATCGTAGTTGTTCCGACCCACGTTGATCGGCAGGTCCTTACCCCAGTAGTCATCACGCCGTTTGTACACGATCCGGCGATTGATATCGTAGTTGTCCAGCTTGTAGGGGCCCGATCCCACGGCCACTTCCAGCCGGGGTTCATCAAGACGGCGGCTCTCATCCGCTTCGAACCAAGCTTTTGAGAAGACCGGCGTTGAACCTACCGTTTCGATCAGACCGCGCCGTGTCACTTCGGGGTTGAAAGTGAATTTCACCGTGTGATCATCCAGCGCCTCGGCATTCTCGACCATGCGCCCCACGGCTTGGGCATAAGATGGCAGGCCCTGCTCGATGAACAAACGGTGGCTATAGACGACATCCTCGGCCGTGACCGGAGTTCCATCCCAGAAGGTCGCCTCGGGCCGCATGTGGAAGATCACATAGTTGCGGCCTTCATCATACTCGATGCTGTTGGCCAGAAGACCATAATATTGCCCGACACTGTCAGAAGTGCTGTCGATCAGTGAGTCATATTGGATCGTCGTCAGGGCGCCTGCGCGCCCCTTGCGTGAGAAGGGGTTCAGCGAATCGAACGTCCCCGAACCGGCAAGCGATAGCTCACCACCTTTGGGCGCATCCGGATTTACATAGTTCAGGTGCGGATAATCGACCGGATAATCCAGATTGCCAAAGTAAGAATAGCCATGACTGCGCGTTATTGCTTCTTCGTTGGCAGCGGCAATATTTCCGCCAGACAATAAGACCGTAGCCGAAATCCCAAGCACCGCAGCCCAAGATTGAAACTTTGGCGGTCGCGGTACGGTCAGAAGGGATTTCATTATGCTCGTCCTCTGGGTCATTTGTGATCTTCAATGTCGTGCAGGCCAGCTAAAAGACCAACACTTACTGTTGCAAGTTTAGAATGCGTGAACGCTTTGTGAAGTTCTTGTCAGACAAAAAATTAAAGCCGCTGCACCAGGCAGCGGCTTTGAAATCTTCAATTCTGACCGGTCGATCAATTGCCGATGGTTTGCAGATACGCAATCAGATCGGCGCGCTCTTGCGGTTTTTTCAGGCCGGCAAAGCTCATCGAAGTGCCCGAGATATAGGCGCTGGGACGCTCGAGGAACGCGTCTAGAGCTTCCGGCGTCCAGTTGCCGCCATGTGCCTGCATCGAAGCCGAATAGCCGGTGAAGCCTTCGGCCGTTGCGACCGGGCGATCTACGATACCATAGAGGTATGGACCTGTGCCGTTGGCGCCGTCCTCAAGCTTGTGGCAGGCGGTGCATTTGCGGAACACACGTGCGCCCTTCTCAGGATCGGCTGCGGCGAGCATGTCTTCGAATACGACCTCTTCACCGTCAGCGCTTTCACCCGCGCTTTCTGTTTCGATAATGTAAGCTGCTTCGGCAGAATGGCTATCAGAGCTATAGAGGACGTCCGCCCCCCATTTTGCCAGAAGAAGCACCAGGAAGGTGCCAAACAGGCCTGCTGCGGCCTTGGTAACTGTCATCGTGTCGAACATTTTGATCGCGTGTCCATTTCAGCTGTCTTGGGGGTGTCTAAGGCTTCCCCTGAGAAGAGGCAAGGTATAGACACCGCGACTAAACGCCCAATTCGCGAACTTGTTGCACGGAAACGACCAAATGACCAAACGCATTGCATTTCAGGGAGAACCCGGCGCCTATAGCCACGAGGCGTGCCGTAACGCGCGCCCTGATATGGACGCCCTGCCCTGCCGAACTTTCGAAGATGTGATCGAATCAGTGCGCTCGGGCGAGGCCGATCTGGCGATGCTGCCGGTCGAAAACACCACTTATGGCCGTGTCGCGGATATCCACCGGCTGCTACCCCATAGCGGGTTGCACATCATAGATGAGGCCTTTGTGCGGGTGCATATCAACCTGCTGGGGGTTCCGGGCGCAAAGCTCGAAGACATAACCGAGGCCCATTCCCATCTGGTTCTGCTGCCCCAATGCGCCGGGTTCCTCAAACAGCACAACATCCGAGGCCGTGTCAGCCCTGACAACGCCCGCGCTGCCCGCGAGGTGGCAGAGGCAGGTGAGCTTCACTCGGCCGCGCTAGCCAGCGAACTGGCCGGCGAGATCTACGGCCTGAATGTGCTGGCGCGCCACATCGAGGATCATGGCGACAACACAACCCGGTTCCTGGTGATGTCGCGCGAGGTCGATCTTGCGCGCCGGGGTAATCACGGGATGATCACGAGCTTCGTGTTCCAGGTCCGCAACATCCCGGCGGCACTCTACAAAGCGATGGGTGGGTTCGCGACGAATGGCGTCAACATGACCAAGCTCGAAAGCTATATGGTCGATGGTTCTTTCACAGCGACGCAGTTTTACGCCGATATCGTAGGTCATCCGGATGACCATAACGTCAAACTCGCGATGGACGAGTTGGAACATTTCACGACCAATGTTGAACTGCTGGGCGTATACCCGGCGGCGCAACCGCGTGGGTAAGATCCCACTATCTAAACCAACCTGAACGCTTTGCAGATAGCGCCCTCGATACGTCGGTATTCGCGAAACCCCATTGCCTCGTAGTACGCCAAACCTTCGGTATTTTCGGCTCCGATCGTGGCATCGATCGCTGCCACTCCATAATCTCGCGCGGCGGCCAAAGTGGCTTGGAACAGAGCACGCCCTATGCCGAGCCGCGCAGCAGCGGGATCGATATGAGTACCGATGATCCCCCAACCCGCCGTGGCTCCATATGGGTTGCCTTCGGTCGCGAATTTGAGTGACTGAAACCCCAGAATTTCAGAATTTCTCCCCACCGCAATCGAGCAACGGATTCGATTTGACGCCTTGATGTAATGGTTTAATGCGAAATCAGGATCACTCGGTTTAGTAGGCTTTCCTGCTCTTTTCGAGCCTTCATGACCGCTGACATTCCCGCTGCATCGCTTTCCCGGGCCTCTCTGATCACCGTTTGATACAATCGATTTTCCCTTAAACCCCGTGCAGGTGACGTTCTTCCATCTCGCGCGCGAAGTCGCTGAGACGTGTCTGGAACTGGCGGCGAAACCGGGACTGGCCCAGTTTCAGGGATTGCAGCAGTAGCCGGGCAGGCAGTGTCTTTGCTTTCAGCGACGTCATCACGCTCAGCCGTGTCCGGCGCTGCGACAGAGCCAGCAGTTCAATAAGAGTATCTCCGTTCATACCCTTGCTACTGGCCTGAAATCGCATCAACGACGGCGTTTCACATTCGCTCAGCACGATTGAAATCTGGCGTGGCTTACCGCGGATCTTCAGCACCGTCTCCCATGACGTACCTGCATGCGGCGATGCAAACCCGGAAGTACGCCGAACGTCGATCCCGCGGCGTATGGCCATGCGCTCAAAACGCTCGAAATCCGCCACCATGGCAAACACCGTGTCGATCGGGACTTCGATATCTTCCTGTGCTGAAAACTGCATCTCGGTTCTTCTCTGTCTCGCGTCGCCGCCAGTCTCTCGTTAGTCCAGCGTGTCTGCAAGCCAGTGTTGCAGCAAAAAATGCGCAATCGCGCCCTTGCGGGCCGGTAACAGGGTCGGGTGATCCCCCGCGAAAGCCTGCATCATTTCAGTCCGGCTGACCCAGATCGCGTCTTCGATCTCAACCGGGTCAATCTGGATATCTGGCGACAAAGCTTCACCCGCGCAGCCAAACATCAGGGACGCGGGAAACGGCCAGGGTTGACTGGCAAGATAACGCACTGCACCGACGGGAACACCGGCCTCTTCCATCACCTCGCGTCGCACTGCCGCCTCAAGTGTTTCACCGGGCTCAACAAATCCGGCCAGCAGAGAATACATCCCTTCCGGCCAGCCCGGAGAACGCCCCATCAGAACCGAATTGCCATGTGTGATCAGCATGATCACCACGGGGTCGGTGCGCGGGAAATGCTGGCCACCGCAAGCGGGGCAACTGCGTTGCCATCCGCCCTGAGAGATCTCACTGGCGGCACCGCATCGAGCGCAGAACCGATGCGTCTCATGCCATCCGATCACCGCCTTGGCCGTCGCCGCGAGCTCTGCATCGCGTGCGCTGAGGCGCGTCATGATGCGACGCAGTTCGGCAAAGACATGACCCTCAGGCAGATCGGGGTGCTGCTGTTCACTGCGATCCACGAATTCTCCGACACCGGCCAAATCCAATCCTTCGGCCGTCCAGCCGGAAATATCCATAGCGAACAAAGGTACGGCATCGTCCGAAAGACCCAACAGAATAGGCTTTTCGATCACTCCGTCCGAACCATTTTGCAAAATCTCGTGGTCCATCGCGATCAGCGCCAGCTTGTCCAGGGCTTCACCCTGCACCAGCACCTTGCCACGCCACAGCAGCAAACAACGCGCCTTGGGATCATCGTAGGCCAGCGCCAGCTTCTCTGGATCGCTCCGCAACAGTCCCGCCCGGTTCAAGCCCGAGCCGCCAAAGGTAACCTGTTCTGCGCGTATCATGCCTGTTGTCCTCGCCTGCCGCGCCAAGGGCTGCCATGTCTGTGCTGTCGGTGCAACGGAATTTGAACAAACAAAATATTTTTGATCTGCCGCCGAAAGACCGCAGCATTGCCCCGGAATTTGCACTAAGTCCATCTCATGGTGAAAAATCTGTTACGATGACAGTCAGAAGTTGAAATTTTGAAACACGATAATTCGGCGCGTCAAATGCAGACGCGTAATTCCTGCGCAAAGGTTCGGATATTGGCCACGTCCGACCTGCATATGCATTTGACGTCATTTGACTATTATTCCGACATTCCAGAGGCGAGCCGGGGCCTGACCCGCACCGCCAGCCTGATCCGAACGGCCCGAGATCAGGCCCGGTGCGACGGCGCGCTGGTATTACTGTTCGACAATGGTGACTCGTTGCAGGGCACTTCGCTTGGAGAATGGGCCTCGGACGTCGCAACCCAGATACATCCGCTCTCACAGGCATTCGACGCTCTGGGATATGACGCGATCGGGTTGGGCAATCACGATTTCGGATTCGGGCTGGATCTGGTGAATCGTATTGCTGCTCAGATCGCCTGTCCGATGATTTGCAGCAATATGCGCACAACACACACGCCTCAACGCTGGGTCCCTCACGCGATCCTACAGCGGACGGTTTCCGTAGATGACGAAGACGTTCCGCTCCGTATTGGTGTTTTGTCCGTTCTGCCGCCGCAGACCATTCGGTGGGAGGCGCATATGTTGCAGGAGCAGGCAGAGGTCACCGACATTCTGACAGCAGCGGCGCAGACGGCATCTTACCTCCGCTGCCAGGGCTGTGATCTTGTACTGGCGTTGGCCCATTCGGGGTTGGATCAGGTGGAAGCCGAAGCCGGGATGGAGAACGCAGTAATCCCGCTGGCCGCAATAGAGGGGATTGATGCGCTCATTGCCGGGCACACTCATCTGACGCTGCCGGGCAAGGCGCATGAAGGTTTGCCTCATGTGGATCACGAGCAAGGGCTGGTACATGGAAAACCGGTTGTGATGCCGGGATGGGGGGGCTCGCATCTGGGTGTGATCGATCTTGAGTTGAAACAGGATGCTGAGCACCGCTGGCGCATTGTTGAAAGCCAGGTCTGTGCAACCCCGATCAAAACGGCAACCGGGCCGATCCCGGAAGACACCGAATTGAAACAACTTTTTGCCATAGGTCATGCGGAAGCGCGCAAACGCGTCTCTGAACCCGTGGGGTCGGTGTCTAAGGCGTTGCACAGCTATTTCACCTATTGCGCCTTAGATCGGGGGCTTGCGTTGCTGGCGGCAGCTCAGGCTGCTGCCGTACGGTTCCATCTGGCTAGTACCGAGTGGGAGAGCCTTCCGATTCTCTCGGCCGCGGCACCCGCCAAATCCGGAGGCCGTGGAGGCCCGGAGTATTTTACCGACGTTCCCGCAGGCGAGATCTCGGTCCGCCATGTGGCCGATCTGCATGTCTTTCCCAATGAGCTGCGTGCGGTGCAGGTGACAGGAGAGCAACTGCGCGACTGGCTAGAAATGTCTGCTGGGGTGTTCAATCAGCTTTCGACCGATCAGCCTTCGCACCTGATCAACCCGAAGCGTGCAGGGTTCAATTTCGACGTTCTGCACGGCACAACTTACGAGATCGACCTCTCGCAACCGGCACGATTCGACGCTGCTGGCCGTCTGACGAATCCGGCCTGTTCCCGAATCCGTTCACTGAAGGTGGGCGGCAATCCAATCACTCCAGATCAGAAATTCATTGTCGCAACGAACAATTACCGCGCCAATGGCGGCGGGCATTTCCCTTCGATTCCACATGCCTGTCCGATCACGCTGCCTGCGTGGCTCATTCATGATGTGTTGCGTGATTATCTGGCGAGCAAACTGCCATATGACCTGCTGGAGCAAGCGCCGCGCCCGTTCATTCTAAGGCCGACAAACGGAGCCAGAGCAATTCTGACCACCGGCCCGTCCGCCCGTGCCTATCTGCATGAATTGGCCGAGTATGACCCCTGCGTTCTGCCGTTGGACGAAGACGGGTTCCTGCCTATCCAACTGACCCTCTGACGGGTTGCCAATGTGGTGCAGCGGGCCTATATGGGGGGTCGAGAGGTTGGCGCGGGCGAGCGCCTCGCCAACCTGGTCAGGTCCGGAAGGAAGCAGCCACAACGAGTCCCGCTTGGGTCGATGTCCAGCCTCTCACTTTATCAACCCCTGAGCCACAGGAGGGCTTTATGATTGTAGCAATGACCCTTCGGGCAGCCGGGTTCTGATCCGACACGATCTTCTGACTGCCTGAACACATGACCAGCGGATGCGCGATCGCCATCTGTCGGACACGCTGTTTCTGACAACAGGCAGACCAATGTCTCTTTCTTTATCGGACCTCGGATGGTCCTCACATTTTGCCGCGCAACACGTGGCTGACCCAACCTGCAATCCCTTTCGCATCACAGCCGTTCATCGGGATCGGTTGATCGGGCTTGGCCCCAACGGCGAGATCCCGTTGCTGACCCCCAACCACCCCACCGGCGACTATGCGGTTGGGGACTGGGTGTTGGCAGACAATGATAGACGCGTGCACCACCTGCTGGACCGGCGCAGCCTGCTGCAGCGTCGCGCTGCGGGCACAGGTGCTTCGGCACAATTAATCGCCGCGAATGTCGATGTGTTGTTCATCGTCAGCTCATGCAATGCCGATTTCAGTCTGCCCCGGCTGGAACGCTATCTGGCGCTTGCGCATCAGGCCGGGTGTTATCCGGTGATCGTGCTGACCAAGGCCGACAATTCCGATGCACCCGAGACCTTTGTGAAAAAGGCGCAAGCCATCGATCCGTTTCTGACTGTGTTGGCGATCAATGCACTGGACCCGGCTGCGATCGAACAGGTTCTTTCGTGGTGCCCAAAGGGTCAGACCGGTGCGCTGCTGGGCTCATCCGGAGTGGGTAAAACCACGCTGGCCAATGGCATGACCGGGCAGGAAAAAGCCACGGCGGGCATTCGCGAGGATGACGCACGGGGCCGGCACACCACGACCGCGCGCGCGTTACATCAGATGCGCAATGGTGGCTGGCTGATCGATACGCCCGGCATGCGGGCGCTGCGTTTGCTGGATGCACAGGACGGAGTCGATGAGGTCTTCTCGGACCTCACGGAGCTGAGCCTGAATTGCCGTTTCTCGGATTGCCAGCACGAAACCGAGCCCGGCTGTGCGGTTCAGGTCGCGGTCCAAAGCGGCACGCTTGACCCGTCCCGGCTGGAGCGTTGGCGTAAGTTGCGGCGCGAGGATCAGCGCAACTCGGAAACCATCGCTCAATCCCGCGCGCGGGACAAAGCGTTCGGCAAGATGGTGCGTAGTGTCACGCAGCAGAAAAAGTCGCGCAAGAAGCTGTGAGGCAACGTCCCGTCTGGTCAGTCGATCAGGCGGGGCCAAACCGCTGCGTTTCGTCGGGCGAACGCTCCGATATGTCCAACTTTTGGCAAACCAAATTCCTGCGGCGACAACAGGTGACGATGGGCATTTGAGCCGTAAAGATCGGCCAGCCGCCACACGGCTGCGGGTGGCACCATCTCGTCATCTTCAAAGGCGAACAGATCAACACGCCCGCCTGCGGTGGACCAACGGGCCTGAGGCAGCGTCTCTCCGATCTCGGGCAGATAGCTGTCGGGAGCCGTGCACCACTTGCGCCATTGCCAATAGATCAACGCGGGCAGATCCTCACCAAAACCGACCGCCTTGCCCGGCAGATATCCCAGAGCACGGACCAACAACGGCACATGGCCATACCAGAACAACGCAGCCAGCGCGCGGTAAGGCCACGGGTGATCTTTGAGCGTCACTAGACCTGAACAGACGCAGATCATCCGATCTATTTGTTCGATATCCGACTGCACCGGCCCAAGCATCGCACCAAGCGAGTGGCCAATACTCCACAGCTTGGCACCCGGAAACCGAAGCCGCATCTCGGCCCGTGCGGCAGGGATATCGACCAGCGCCCAGTCTGCCATTGTCACGGTCGAGGCCTTCTGCGACCCGGTCAGCGAGTGACCAAAATCCCGGTAGTCGTAGGTCAGGCAGGCTATTCCGCGCTCAGCTGCCAGCCAACGCGCAAAATGCTGATAGTAATCTCGTGGTACACCTGTGGCATTGTTAATGACCACAACCGTTTCCGGATCGGTCGCAGGCCGATACAAGCGGGCGGACAGCATCGCGTGCCCGGCGGGGAACCGGAACTCCTCGGTCATCACGGTTTGCTGAGCGTCCAACATCTGATCCTCATGCGTTATCTGAACCGATCAGTTCACTCGATCGCGTTCGAGTCAAGGTTGACGTGGCTGGACCAAAGGTAAGCTTGTGGCATTCAATCCGCTTGACTCGGGAAGTGCGCAACCGCTAGCGATGTGGTGATGGTTCCCGCTCCCTCGTTCGAGGCCGGGATGAAAAGGGAACACGGTGCGGCCCTGCCCGGTAATATCCGGAACGGACCAAATCCGCGACTGCCCCCGCAACTGTAAGCGGAGAGCAATGCCGTAGCGCCACTGGCCTTGAAGGCTGGGAAGGTCGGCAAAGCGATGACCCGCAAGTCAGGAGACCTGCCATCGGAACCGAAACTGAAACTCGGGCGGGGTGTCCGGGCAGGTCCAGACTGCACTGTGCTGTCCCACCTGTTTCACACCCTCAGCCCACGCGCGGAGGGCGCATCATGATATGGAAAACCGGAACCCACCAGTTCTCGGCAACAATTTGCCAAAGGACGGGGAAAACCTGTCCGGCTTTGGCGCGAATCGCACGGGCGCTGGCCACCTCGATGGCGGAATCAGCCCCTGCGGCAACTACAGAATTCGAGATTCAGGGCAGTAGCGAACTGGCGCATTGTACGGATGGGTGCACCGCCCGTTTTCGCGCGCGCGCCGACGAAGTCAGAGTGTTCTGCGGTGCTGGATCAGACGACGCGATTGAGCATCTGGACAGCTACGCAGACCTTTTGTTCGGCACCGAGACCGCAGCACTGTCGACAAGTATCTTGTCGAACCCGCCATGCGCGATGCTCGAAGTGTTGACACTTGCCCAGACTACGTCGGTGCAACCCGAATACCGACCGTCTGCCTGACAGTCAGCCCGCAGCCAGAATACCGGCGGGCGCGATCGCCCATTCCATCTGCTCGTCGGTTTCAACAGCGCAGGGTCGCAACGCGCGCAGCCTTTGCAACGCTGCATCCGGATGCTCGCCGCATTCTATCATCAAACGCAGTACAGCCATACCAGATCGACCACATCCGCCCTTGCAATGAACCAAAATACGCCCGCCACCAGACAGCGCATGACGCACTGCGGCACTGGCTTCGACCCAACGTTCGTCCACCTCGGGTGATGGCGTGCCATAGTCCTCGACCGGCAGATGAACCCATCGGCAGGCGCGGTTCCGAACGTCGATACCGAAATCTCTGGCGCCATCGAGTATCATCTCGACCTCGGTTGCCATTGAAAGGATCAGGCCGGGCTTCCAATCGGCGACGGCATCCAGATCGCCTTGATAATCGCCACCCCGACCCGGCATCGATGTCAGCGCGAGCGTTCCTCCGCCAACCTGAAGTGCATGGATAACCATCTGAGACATTATACGTTCCCCCCGAAACGTTAATCAGAAGATCTTTCTACGGGTCTTCAAGTGTCTGATCTTAACCGCCCCGTCCCGCATTCCAAAACGAAAATCATCCGGTCGGGCGGTGGACGCGGACGGCGGCGGCCTCTACGCTGCGGCAGAACTCGAATCCGCGAAAGCAGACATGACCGACACGCCCAGCCCCGCCTACCAGGTGCTTGCCCGAAAATACCGCCCGGAAACCTTCGCCGATCTGGTTGGCCAGGACGCCATGGTGCGCACGCTGAAAAACGCGTTCGAGGCCGACCGCATCGCGCAGGCCTTCATCATGACCGGCATCCGCGGCACCGGTAAAACCACCACCGCCCGGATTATCGCCAAGGGCATGAATTGCATCGGCCCAGATGGCGAAGGCAAACCCACCACCGAACCTTGCGGCCAGTGTGAACATTGCGTGGCCATCATGGAGGGCCGCCATGTCGACGTGATGGAGATGGACGCCGCCAGCCGTACTGGCGTGAATGATATTCGCGAGATCATCGACAGTGTCCGATATCGCGCCGCCTCGGCCCGCTACAAGATCTACATCATCGACGAGGTTCACATGCTCTCGACCAGCGCCTTCAACGCGCTGCTCAAGACGCTTGAGGAACCGCCCGAGCATGTGAAGTTCATCTTTGCCACCACCGAGATCCGCAAGGTTCCGGTCACGGTGCTTTCTCGCTGTCAGCGCTTCGATCTTCGCCGGATCGAGCCCGAAGATATGATCGGCCTGCTACGCAAGATCGCAGATGCCGAAAGCGCGCAAATCGCCGAAGATGCGCTGGCGCTGATCACGCGCGCCGCCGAGGGCTCTGCCCGCGACGCGACCTCGTTGCTGGATCAGGCGATCAGCCATGGCGCATGCGAAACCAGCGCCGATCAGGTGCGCGCGATGCTGGGCTTGGCGGATCGTGGCAGGGTACTCGACCTGATTGATATGATCCTGCGCGGCGACGCTGCCGGTGCCCTGACCGAGCTCAGCGCCCAATATGCCGAAGGGGCAGACCCGCTGGCCGTTCTGCGTGATCTTGCCGAGATTACCCATTGGGTCTCGGTGGTGAAGATCACGCCAGACGCCGCCGAAGACCCTACCGTCTCGCCCGATGAGCGCGCCCGGGGCCAGCAGATGGCAGATGCCCTGCCGATGCGCGTGTTGACCCGCATGTGGCAGATGCTGCTGAAGGCACTCGAAGAGGTTGCCGCCGCGCCCAACGCGATGATGGCCGCCGAAATGGCCGTGATCCGCCTCACTCATGTGGCCGACCTGCCCAGCCCTGAGGAGTTGATAAAACGCCTTCAGGATGCGCCCATGCCTCCTCCAAACGGAGGGCCGGGAGGCGGCTTGCCGGCAGCCACGCAGAGCAACGTCTCAACCCCCGTTGCGACGCAAACGACCTATGCGGCAACGCGCAACCCAGCTGGCGCGCCCTCGGCAGCGTTGGCCCAGGACGTGGCGAACGCTCTGGCCCGCTACCCTACTTTCGACCATGTGGTCGAACTGATCCGGATCAATCGGGACGTCAAGCTTCTGGTCGAAGTTGAAAACGGTGTACGTCTGGTCTCCTATCAGCCGGGTCGGATCGAGTTTACTCCCGCCCCCCATGCGCCCGCGGACCTTGCCCCTCGGCTCGGATCAGCTTTGCAGCGCTGGACTGGTAATCGATGGGCCGTGACGATTGTATCCGATGGCGATGCAGCAACGATTGCTGAAATTCGCGATGAGGCAGAATTGGCGCTGAAGCATGTGGCCACCGAACACCCCTTGGTTCAGGCGGTGCTGGCGCAATTCCCGAAGGCCAAAATCACCAAGATCGAAACCCCTGAGCAACGCGCGGCGCAGGTCGAAACCGAAGCCCTGCCTGAGGTCGAAGACGAATGGGACCCGTTCGAGGAGGATTGAGGTCGAGGCGATACCTGTGAGGCTCAACCGGCGGAAGGGCCTTCCCAAAGACTTTGGCGACGGACGGGACGCGCCTCGCCCCTTGTGCCGGGTCCGCGCCACCCGTATTTAGACGGCAACGCGATTTACAGGAGAATATCGATGCTCAAAGGACTCGGCGGTCTGGGCGACATGGCCAAGATGATGAAATCCGCACAGGACCTGCAGACCAAGATGACCGAGATGCAGGAAGAGCTGAACAATCTGATGGTTGTTGGCGAATCCGGTGCCGGTCTTGTCAAAGCCACAGCCACGGCCAAGGGTGAGCTCAAAGGGCTCGATATTGACCCATCGATCTTCAACGGCGACGACAAGGAAGTGGTCGAGGATCTGATCCTGGCTGCGATCAAGGACGCGCAAACCAAAGCCGCCGAGCGTTCGCAGGAAGAGATGGCCAAGCTTACCGAAAGCATGGGCCTGCCCGCCGACATCAAGCTGCCGTTCTGATAGGCACTCCTGACGGAGTCGAGGCTAGGCACCCAAGTCCGGCCCATTTGCAGGAGGACGCGCAGTGAGTTCGAACAGTGACATCGACAATCTGATCGACCTGATGGCCAAGCTGCCGGGCCTCGGCCCCCGCTCGGCCCGCCGCGCGGTGCTACACCTGATCCGCAAACGCGCCTTGTTGCTGACGCCGCTGTCGGACGCGATGCAACAGGTGGCCATCACCGCCCGCGAGTGCCTGAATTGCGGCAATGTGGGCACCACCGATATCTGTGACATCTGCGATAGCGAGGATCGCGCGACCGGAGAGCTGTGCGTGGTCGAAGACGTAGCCGACCTCTGGGCAATGGAACGCGCCGGTGTGTTCAAGGGGCGTTATCACGTTCTGGGCGGTACGCTTTCAGCGCTTGACGGGGTCGGCCCGGAAGAGCTGCGCATTCCTCGGTTAAAAGACCGCGTCGTGGCCGAGGGGATCACCGAGATCATCCTCGCTCTGAACGCAACCGTCGATGGCCAGACCACCGCCCACTACATCGCCGATCAGTTGGAGGGACAGGTCCGCCTGACCTCATTGGCGCAAGGCGTACCGATTGGGGGCGAGCTGGACTATCTGGACGACGGAACAATCACGGCGGCATTGCGGGCGCGGAAGGAGATCTAGATCGGCATTGTCTATCTGCGGACATTGCTAGTGCCACCAAATCCAACAATCAAATTGCATTCAATTCAGGTGCATGTCTTGAGTAAATACCCCGACCTTTTTGTACTGAGACACGGCGAAACCGAGTGGAACACACTTGGTAAATTCCAAGGCCGCAAAAATTCTCCACTCACTGAAACCGGCAAGTTTCAGGCCCGAAAGCAAAAGGAGATTCTCAGTCGGATACCGAATGCCCCCTCGCGAGTCTTTGTCAGCCCACAGGAGCGGGCACAACACACAGCGCGGTTGGCAATTGCCCACCACCAAAAGGCAGTGCCCGATGATCGGCTAATGGAGATCGCGTTCGGCCAATGGGAAGGGGCCACCAGAGAATTCATCCGGACGCAAATCGACTGTTCCTACGAAAGCTACCATTGGTATTTCCAAAGTCCCAACGGAGAAAATTTTGATGCGATCTTTGGGAGGGTTCATTCTTTTCTGAGTGAACAGGATGAACCTGCAATCATTGTTACGCATGGCGTTACGTCGCTGGTGTTGCGAGGGCTTTGGTTGGGGCTTGATCTGAATGAACTTCTGCAGCTGCCGAGAACGCAAGGATGTGTTTTCCATCTTTCAAAGGGCGTTGAGACTATCTTGAGCTAGTCGAACGAGTTTTGCCTGGAATTCGAAGTGGCAACATCAACACAACTTGGATTTGCACGGCTTAAAAAACGCCTTTGGGAGATATCAGAACTACTCTAAAGGTAGTTAGATTCAGCGAATATTTGGAGTGCCCCCGATGACCCGCCTTCTCGCCCTCACCTTCGCCGCCTTCACAGCCACCTCCGCCCTCGCGCAAGACCTTGTCGACAAAGGCTTTGTCGAAGGCTGGAACATCATGATGGACCCTGCGCTTGGGAATGGGTGCCTGATCCAGACGGTGTATCAGGACCTCTCGGTGGTGCGGCTCGGTTATGATGCGCTGGACAATCGCGGGTATTTCGCTGTCTACAACAAAGCTTGGGGCGATATTGAACAGGGAAAAAGCTATCCGATCCGCTTTGATCTGGACGGTAAGAGCTATGATGCCACGGCCATAGGGTTCAATGAGCGCGATGTGCCGGGTGCGACCGTGTTCTTCACCGACCGGAATTTCGTAAACGCGATTGCACAGAACAAGACAATGACCGTCTATAATCCAGAAGGTCAGACCGTTATGGCGATTGACCTGAAAGGGACTGCCAAGGCGCTGGATTATGCGCGGGATTGTCAGAACAAGAAGCTCTAGCGAATCGGATCAAACAAGGCGTCTTTGGCCGCGCAGTCTCGGATGACATCGCGGCCACAGGGCACGGGATCAAGATCGCGCGACAGGCACAGGCGGACCTCTTCGATATAGCCCTGTTTGCAGGTGATCGTGATCATGTCGCGCTGCAGTTCGGGGTTTGCCTTCAAAAAGGCCTCTTCCACCACCGAAGCGGGCAGTTTTACCGATGTGTCCAGTTGACGAAATACCTTGGGGCGCGCGACACGACCGTAGGCCTCCCGCGACAAGGTGAAATAATCCGGTGCGGACAACCCCGAGCAGGTGCCGTGTTTCTTCCACTGATGCCAGGCAAGACCTGCGCTGCCCTGAATATCCTCCATTGCGCGGGTCATGCTGCGCGATGGAGGAGCCTCGGGCGTGCGGCAATAGGAGGGCCAACCCTGATGAAACTGCGGCCAGAGGCCGTGCAATATCCATCCGTGGTCATAGCGCGCATCACATTGATCCGAGCCGCGCGCATCCCCTTCACGGGCGCACCAGTTGGGCGACCAGCTGAGCGATAGGACGTAATAGTCAAACTCGCCCGCCTTTTCACCTTCGGCCAACGCAGTCACGGCACTCAGCATCCACAAAATCACCCAGCGCATTCGCCTCTTCCCTTCTTAACGTGACGCGACTATATAGGCCCCAAGTTCCCCGACAACGGAAACCTGCCCCAAGACCACGGGGCCGCCGAATTCCGGCGACGGGACAGGTGTATTTATAGGAGACGGGCTGATGGCAAAACCGCTTATGGCCAAAGCAACAGCCGTATGGCTGGTGGACAACACCACGATCAGCTTCAAGCAGATCGCGGATTTCGTGGGCATGCACGAGCTGGAAGTGCAGGGCATCGCAGACGGCGACGTGGCCGCAGGTGTCAAAGGGTTCGATCCCATCGCCAACAACCAGCTGACTCAGGAAGAGATTGACTCGGCGCAGAACAACCCGCTGCACAAGCTGAAGCTCAAGTTCAACCCGGCTGCCTCGGGCGAGGAAAAGCGCCGTGGCCCGCGTTACACCCCGCTGTCCAAGCGTCAGGACCGTCCAAACTCGATCCTGTGGCTCGTCAAGTTCCACCCCGAACTCAGCGATGGTCAGATCGCCAAGCTGGTTGGCACCACCAAGCCAACCATCCAGTCGATCCGCGAGCGCACGCACTGGAACATCGCCAACATGCAACCGATCGATCCGGTTGCACTGGGCCTGTGTAAGCAGTCCGAACTGGATGCGATCGTGCAGAAAGCTGCCGCGAAGAAAGCTGCCGAAGGCGGCGTGATGAGCGATGATGAGCGTCGCAAGCTGGTCTCGACCGAGCAGTCACTCGAAATGGATTCGGCACCGAAGATTCCGACCGCCATTGAAGGTCTGGAAACCTTCTCGTTGTCTGATGAGCCTGAGGACAAGGAAGACGATGATGTCATCGTCGACGCCGACAGCTTCTTCAACCTGCCCAAAGGTGACGGCAGCGACGAAGACGAGGACGACCTGCGCCCCTGATGCGCAGATGGCCCCGACCCGACCGGTTGGGGCCGTTTTCTTTTGGGGAATGAAATGCTGAGCTTTCTATCCGCAATTTTCGGCCCGCACCGCGCCGTCTCGATCTATGCGTTCATCAAAACCAAAGGCCTTGCCATCCTGGGTGGGGTTGGGGTGATCGCGGTTGCTGCCGCATTGCTGTTGCTGAACGACAGCGGCGAGCACGAGCACCACTCGTTCATGACGGTTCCCGTGCTGTCGGCGACACCGATCAACGGAGACCTAAAAAACGGCGTTATCGCGTCGGTGCGTCTGCCAGATGGATCGGCGACGTCGATCACGTCGACCGAGGCCCCGGTCTCGCAAAGCGTTGGTACTAGCGCCTGCGTGGAAAAACGCATCTTTGTAGAGAGTGGAGAACCGAGATACCGGTTCAAACTGCCTCGCTATTGCGAGGCAAGCTAACGAGCAAAACCGCCCGGTGACATCACCGGGCGGTTTTTCCTTCAGATCATCTGGAACAGAACGCCCGAGATGACGGCCCCGCTGACCCCCAGCACCAGATAGGTGGCGAAGACACGCGGTTTGACCAGAGACCAGACCGCCGCCATTGCCGGGATCGAGCTGACAGCGCCCGCGATCATGAACGCCATGGCAGCGCCTGCCGTCATCCCCTGCTCCATCAGCCCCGCCAGCAGCGGCGGTGCGACATATGAGTTCAGATAGGCAGGCATACCGACCAGAGCAGCGGTGATAATGGGCACCACACCTTCGCCCCCGACGACACGCGCGATCAGGTCCGCTGGCACATAGCTGACCAACAGCGCCTCGAGGACGTATGCCAGCGCCAGCCATTTCAACAGGAACAGGCCGTTATGAACGAACTCGGACCGGAAGCGGACCCGACGCTCGGGCATCTGCCAGAATTGCCAGACCGGTTTGTCATCTTTCTTTGGCCCACACCCACAGCAGCCCGCAGGTTTGTACTCACGCAGGGGCTGGGTGAAGGCACCGCCACGCATCAAAGCCCGGACCGCGAAGCCTCCGAACAGGCCGAGCGCAACGGCGGCAACCGCCTTGCCGATGGCAAAGGGCCAACCCAGCGCACCAGCGGTGATCAAAAGGGTTGGCGGATCGATCAGAGGAGAGCTCAGCCAGAAGGCCATGACCGCCGACAAGGGCGCACCCAACGCCAGTAGCCCGGCGATAAACGGGATCACCTCGCAGGAGCAGAATGGCGCCAGACCGCCAAACACCGCGGCCAGAAAGATCATCCTTGTTTCGCGCCCTTCAAAGGCGCGGGCAACCATCACCTCGGCCCCCGTCGCCTTGAGATAAGACAGCAGCAGCACCGCAAACAGGATATATTGCCCGGTATAAGCCAGCGCTTTGGCCGCAAATGTCACAACCGCGGTCCAATTGCCGGGATCGAGCAACGCGACGGCGATCAACAAGGCTATGATCAAGGCCCATGGCGTCTTGATGAGATCAACTACGTTGCGCGCCAGCGGCTTGGGGTTTTGTGTCAGCTCAGCCATCGTTTGCGGCCTTTCCTATTTCGTCCGCGCAGCATTCGCTGAGGATGAATTGCGCGAGGTTTCTAAGTTCATCAAAGCACGCCCGGTTGATCGTGCTGCGCCCGATCTTCTCCTGCTCAACAACGCCACCGGCGGCCAGAAATCGCAGGTGATGTGCCAGAGTCGACGGCGCGATGCCTGTGCGGTTCTGAATCTCTCCGACAGTCAAACCGGTCTGCCCGGCCCGTACCAGGGTCTTGAGAACTTTCAGCCGGGCTTCGGACCCCATGGCCGAGAACCCGGCAGCAGCTGATTCCCACATTTTTCAACTCCATTAAACTAGATTTCTGGTTATTTAGTTTTTTGCCACCTCGTGTCAATCACCTTCTGACAGTAAGTCCAGATTGCCCCCGACTTAAGTCCAGCATATAAGCGATCCATGAGTATCTCGGTCGACACTTTCTTTCTGGAACGAAACGCACAGGGCACGCTTCAGGCGCAGATCCAGCAGCTGATTGCCGAAGGCATCCTGTCCGGTCGTTTCCACGTGGGAGAGAAACTGCCCTCGTCCCGAAAACTGGCTGCGCATCTGGGTGTCAGCCGGATCACGGTCACGCTGGCCTATACCGAGCTGCTGGCCAATGACTATCTCACGTCCAGGGGACGCTCAGGCTATTACGTCTCGGAAAATGCGCCGGTGCCGCCGACCTATACGCCGATGAGGCGCGAGACCGAAACGGTAGACTGGGATCGCGCCTTTGCGCGCCGGTTCTCGGGCGGGGACATACTGCCGAAACCCAGCAACTGGCGCGAATACCGCTATCCTTTCATCTACGGTCAGGCCGACAGGGGGCTGTTCGATCATGCCAACTGGCGTCTCTGTGCTGTGCGCGCATTGGGGCACAAGGATTTCGATACGCTAACGGGGGATTATGTGGATCGCGACGACCCGATGCTGATCGAGTTCATCGCCCGCCACACTCTGCCCCGGCGCGGTATTGCCGCGCGCCCGGAAGAGATACTGATCACTCTCGGTGCCCAAAACGCCTTGTGGCTGGCCTCGCGCGTGTTGCTCAACCGTGATCGCAAAGCGGCCATCGAAGACCCTTGCTATTATGCCCTGCGTGATTTGCTGGTGCATTCCGAATGCAAACTGGCTCCACTGCGCGTCGACCGGGACGGCTTGCCGCCTGATGCGATACCTGATGATACCGATGTCATCTTCACCACACCAAGCCACCAATGCCCCACCACGGCCACGATGCCCATCGCGCGCAGGCACGCCCTTTTGAAACGCGCCAAAGAGCTGAACGCGATGATCGTCGAGGATGATTACGAGTTCGAGATGTCCTTTCTGGGGGCACCCTCACCTGCACTGCGCTCGCTGGATACGGAGGGCCGCGTGATCTACGTCGGCAGCTTCTCGAAATCGCTGTTTCCGGGGTTGCGGCTGGGCTACATGGTTGGGTCCGAAAGCTTCATCCGCGAGGCGCGTGCTTTGCGTTCGCTGGTGTTGCGCCATCCCCCCGGGCACGTGCAGCGCACGGCGGCCTACTTCCTGTCTCTCGGACATTACGATGCGCAGATCCGGCGGATGTCCAAAGCTCTGCAACAAAGACGCGTGGCCATCGATGACGCGATCCGTCAATCCGGCCTCACGGTCGCGGGCCGGGGAATGCTGGGCGGATCATCAATCTGGATGCAGGCACCGACACATATAGATACCACGCAGCTTGCACATCAGTTGCAGCACAAGAGCGTTCATATCGAACCGGGCGAGCCCTTCTTCTCGGGCCCCGACCGTCCAAAGAACTACTATCGCCTCGGCTATTCCTCGATCACGCCCGATCGGATCGGACCGGGGATCGCGCAAATCGCAGAGACCATTCGTCAGGCATAATACTACTGGACCTATCCCGCTGTTGGTTCTGGCCCTAACGCCACAGTCACCCTTGGGTCAAAACCGAGCGGAAAACAGGGGCGAGAGATCCCGTTACAGCCATCCATGATCGGAGAACACGCAGATGAAAATGACCACCGAAGAAGCCTTTGTAAAAACGCTGCAGATGCATGGGATTGAACATGCGTTCGGCATCATCGGTTCGGCCTTCATGCCGATTTCCGATATCTTCCCCAAAGCCGGTATCACCTTCTGGGACTGCGCCCACGAAGGCTCGGGCGGAATGATGGCAGATGGCTACACCCGTGCCACCGGCAAGATGTCGATGATGATCGCGCAGAACGGCCCCGGCATCTCGAACTTCGTGACGGCCGTAAAGACCGCCTACTGGAACCACACGCCGCTGCTGCTGGTGACCCCGCAGGCCGCGAACAAGACCGTTGGCCAGGGCGGTTTCCAGGAAATCGAGCAGATGAACATGTTTGCCGACTGCGTCTGCTATCAGGAAGAAGTTCGCGACCCCTCGCGCATGGCCGAGGTGCTGAGCCGCGTGATCCAGAACGCCAAGCGCTATAGCGCCCCGGCACAGATCAACGTGCCGCGCGATTACTTCACGCAGGTCGTCGATATCGAACTGCCCCGCATCGTCGATTTCGAACTGCCCTCGGGCGGTGAAGCGGCGCTGGATCAGGCTGCTGAACTGCTGTCGAACGCGCGTTTCCCGGTGATCCTGAACGGCGCGGGCGTGGTTCTGGCCGGTGCCATTCCATCAACCGCTGCGCTGGCTGAACGTCTGGATGCGCCGGTCTGCTGCGGCTATCAGCATAATGACGCCTTCCCCGGCTCGCACCCGCTGCACGCTGGCCCCCTGGGCTACAATGGCTCGAAAGCCGGGATGCAGCTGATCTCGAAGGCGGATGTTGTTCTGGCACTGGGTACTCGACTGAACCCGTTCTCGACCTTGCCCGGCTACGGCATCGACTATTGGCCGACCGAGGCGAAGATCATTCAGGTTGACGTCAAACCCGAGCGTATCGGTCTGACCAAACCCGTCACCGTCGGTATCGTTGGCGACGCGAAGAAGGTTGCCGAAACCCTGCTGGAAAAACTGTCCGGGACCGCAGGCGACGAAGGACGCCAGGCGCGCAAGGACCTGATCGCCACGACCAAATCGGCCTGGGCGCAGGAGCTGTCGTCGATGGACCACGAAAACGACGACCCGGGCACCACCTGGAACGAACGCGCCCGCTCGGCCAAGCCCGATTGGATGAGCCCCCGGATGGCATGGCGTGCGATTCAGTCCGCTCTGCCGAAAGAAGCCATCATCTCGTCCGATATCGGCAACAACTGCGCCATCGGCAACGCTTATCCGTCCTTCGAAGAAGGCCGCAAGTATCTGGCCCCCGGCCTGTTCGGTCCCTGCGGCTATGGCCTGCCATCGGTGATCGGCGCCAAGATCGGCTGCCCGGATACGCCTGTGGTTGGTTTCTCGGGCGACGGTGCGTTCGGCATCGCGGTGACCGAGTTGACGGCAATCGGTCGCGAGGAATGGCCCGCAATCACACAGGTGGTGTTCCGCAATTACCAATGGGGCGCGGAAAAGCGGAACTCGACCCTGTGGTATGACGACAACTTCGTCGGCACCGAACTGGACACCAAGGTGTCTTACGCCGGTATCGCGCAGGCCTGTGGTTTGAAAGGTGTCATAGCCCGCACCATGGATGAGCTAACCGCGGCGCTGGCACAGGCTGTTGAAGATCAGAAAAACGGCATCACCACCCTGATCGAAGCCATGATCAATCAGGAACTGGGCGAGCCCTTCCGCCGTGACGCCATGAAGAAGCCTGTCGAAGTGGCGGGCATCGACGCAGGCGACATGCGTCCTCAATAATGTGATGTGTGGGCCGGGTCCGATGGGTCCGGCCCTCATATGTTTGTTTCTAAAAACCGGAAAACCTCCGGAAAAGTAACGAAAAGCTTGAGCCTGGCGCCAGAACTCTCAAGAATGGCAACAAGGCTCGGGCAATAAGGCGATCGGCCGCAGGGAGAGAATTTACGAAATGCAGCAGCCCAAGATCGACCTGTCGCCCAAGGTTTCAGACGAGGTTCGGCGCACAACATGCTACATGTGTGCCTGCCGCTGCGGCATCAACGTGCATATGAAAGATGGCAAGGTCGCCTATATCGAAGGCAACCGTGACCATCCTGTGAACAAGGGCGTTCTGTGCGCCAAAGGCAGCGCCGGGATCATGCAGGTCAACGCCCCGTCGCGCCTGCGCAAACCGCTGCGCAGGGTTGGGCCACGCGGATCAGGTGAGTTCCGCGAGATTGAATGGGACGAAGCAATCAGCACAGCCGTCGGCTGGCTGAACGAGCTGCACGAAACCGCACCGCAAAAACTGGCCTTTTTCACCGGCCGCGATCAGAGCCAGAGCTTCACGTCTTTCTGGGCACAAAATTTCGGCACCCCGAACTACGCGGCCCACGGCGGGTTCTGCTCGGTCAACATGGCGGCGGGTGGCATCTATACCATGGGCGGCGCGTTCTGGGAGTTCGGCCAGCCCGATTGGGACCATACCAAACTGTTCATGTTGTTTGGTGTGGCCGAGGATCATGACAGCAACCCGATCAAGATGGGCATCGGCAAGATCAAGAATCGTGGCGCACGCGTGATCGGGGTAAACCCGATCCGCTCGGGCTATAACGCTGTGGCGGACGATTGGGTCGGGATTACACCGGGCACCGATGGGCTGTTCATCCTGTCGCTGATTCACGTGCTGATGAAAGCGGGCAAGATCGACCTCGACTACCTCAGCCGTTACACCAATGCGCCGGTTCTGGTGAACGCTGCTGAAGGTCCTGAAAAAGGTCTGTTCCTGCGCGACGCGGATGGCAAACCTCTGGTGATCGACCGCATCACCGGCGAACCGACCGCCTTCGACGAACCCGGCGTCCGTCCGGACCTGTCGGCCACCTATGAAAAAGACGGTGTCACTCATCGCCCTGTCTTCCACCTCATGGCCGAGAAATACCTCTCCGACGACCATGCCCCCGAGGCCGTCGCCGAACGCTGCGGTATCCCTGCCAAACGCATCCGCGCCATCGCCGCCGAGATCGCCCGTGTCGCCTTTGACGAAGCCATCGAGCTGGATCACGAATGGACCGATTTCCGGGGCGAGACTCACTCGAAAATGGTCGGTCGTCCGGTCAGCTTTCATGCCATGCGCGGGATTTCAGCCCATGCCAACGGGTTCCAAACCTGCCGGTCACTCCATGTACTGCAAATCCTGTTGGGCACGGTCGAAGTACCCGGCGGCTTCCGCTTCAAGCCACCTTACCCCAAACCGGTCGAGGCGCACCCCACCCCGCATGGCGACCGTCGCCCCGGCCGCCCGCTGGAAGGCCCGCATTTGGGCTTCCCACGCGGCCCAGAAGATCTTCTGATCGACGATTGCGGCACGCCGCAACGAATTGACAAGGCGTTCACCTGGGAAAACCCGATGTCGGCCCACGGGCTCATGCATATGGTGATCTCGAACGCCGCCGCGGGCGATCCCTACAAGATCGACACGCTGTTCATGTATATGGCGAACATGTCATGGAACTCATCCATGAACACCAAAGGTGTGATGGAGATGCTGTCGGCAAAGAACGAAGATGGCAAATACGTCATCCCCAGGATCATCTATTCCGATGCCTATTCCTCGGAAATGGTCGCTTATGCAGACCTGATCCTGCCCGACACCACTTATCTGGAACGGCACGACTGCATCTCGCTGCTCGATCGCCCAATCTGCGAGGCCGATGCCGCCGCCGACGCGATCCGCTGGCCGGTGATTGAACCTGACCGCGACGTGCGCGGTTTTCAGTCGGTCCTGATCGAACTCGCTAACCGCATGAGCCTGCCGGGTTTCACCAACGAGGATGGTACACCCAAGTGGAAAGACTACGCTGACTACATCGTCAACCACCAACGCAAACCGGGCATCGGCCCGCTCGCTGGGTTCCGCGGCGAAAACGGCGACAAGGAAGGGCGCGGCGAGGTCAATCCCGAGCAGTTGAACCGCTACATCGAAAACGGCGGCTTCTACGTCGCGCATATTCCCGAAGGTGCGGATTACTACAAACCTTGGAACACGGCTTATCAGGACTGGGCTGTGGGCATGGGCATCTATGACAGCCCTCAACCCTATCTGTTCCAGCTCTATTCCGAACCGATGCGCAAGTTCCAACTGGCTGCCGAAGGGCATAGCGATCGTCAGCCGCCTGAACACCTGCGTCAGCGCATCAAGGACACTATGGACCCGCTGCCAATCTGGTACGAAACCGATCAGCAGGGCAACGAGGGCTTCACCGTCAACGCCCTGACTCAACGCCCGATGGCGATGTATCACAGCTGGGGCACCCAGAACGCGTGGCTGCGGCAGCTTCACGGGCGCAATCCGCTCTACGTGCCCACGAAGTTGATGCGGGAACACGGTCTGCAAGATGGCGATTGGGCGAAAGTCAGCTCTCCGCACGGGGAAATCACCGTGCCCGTGATGGAAATGGCCGCGCTGAACGAGAACACCGTCTGGACGTGGAACGCCATCGGCAAACGCAAAGGCGCCTGGGCCCTGCAGGAGGATGCACCCGAAGCCACCAAGGGTTTCCTGCTGAACCACCTGATCCATGAGCTTCTTCCACCGAAGGGCGATGGCCTGCGCTGGGCCAATTCCGATCCGGTCACCGGTCAGGCCGCGTGGTTCGATCTGAAGGTCAAAATCGAAAAAGCCGGTCCTCCGACGGATGCCGAAAGCCAGCCCGAATTTGCCCCAATCAAGTCGCCCGTTGGCACCGGACCAAAGGACCTGGCATGGAAGGTTGGCAAATGATCCGGATCCGCACTTTATCTGGCCAAAAATATCTCGAGGGTGAATTGAGCCGCAGGCTCAAGAGGGGGCTGGCCCCCTGCCCTCACCTCACCAGCAGAGGTTCGCTGACATGACCCAGCTCCCCCAATCCACCGAGCGCAAGATGGGTCTGGTCATCGACCTCGACACCTGCGTCGGCTGCCACGCCTGCGTGATCTCCTGCAAAGGTTGGAACACCGAAAACTACGGCGCACCGCTGTCGGATCAGGACGCCTATGGCAGCAACCCGTCCGGCACCTTCCTGAATCGGGTGCATTCCTATGAGGTGCAACCGGATCAGGGGCCCGCTCAGCTGATTCATTTCCCAAAATCCTGCCTGCATTGCGAGGATGCACCTTGCGTCACCGTCTGCCCCACCGGGGCCAGCTATAAACGCGCCGAAGATGGCATCGTTTTGGTCAACGAAAGCGATTGCATCGGCTGTGGCCTCTGCGCCTGGTCTTGCCCCTATGGCGCACGCGAGTTGGACATAGCCGAAGGTGTGATGAAGAAATGCACCCTCTGCGTCGATCGCATATACAACGAGAACCTGCCCGAGGTGGACCGGGTCCCGTCCTGTGTTCGCACCTGCCCGGCCGGCGCGCGGCATTTCGGTGATCTGGGCGATCCGGACAGTGATGTCAGCAAGCTGGTTGCCGAACGCAAAGGTATGGACCTGATGCCCGAGATGGGCACCAAACCGGTCAACAAATACCTGCCACCGCGCCCCAAGGATCAGGTGGAAGACCAGATCGACATTCTCGCCCCACTACTGGCCCCCGTGGCCGAAGAACCCAATGGCTTCCTTGGCTGGCTCGACAAGACGCTGGAGAAACTCTGATGCATCCAGCCCCTTCCGTTATCCTCTTCACCACATTGTCCGGCCTGGGTTTTGGCCTGCTGTTCTTTCTGGGTCTCGGTCAACCCGGAGTGACGGGGTTTGTCGCGTTTGTTTTCTACCTCATTGCCTATGCGCTGGCGGTGGGCGGATTGCTGGCCTCAACCTTCCATCTGGGCCACCCCGAGCGCGCCTGGAAAGCCTTTAGCCAATGGCGGTCCAGCTGGCTCAGCCGGGAAGGCGTCTGCGCCGTGGCGGCGCTTGTCGTCATGGGGCTTTACGCACTTGGTGCCGTTTTTTGGCAAAGTCACTCGATCGTATTGGGTTGGCTCGGAGCGATACTCAGCCTGACGACCGTGTTCACCACCTCGATGATCTACACTCAGCTCAAAACGATCCCGCGTTGGAACATGAACCTGACGCCCGCAATGTTCCTGTCCTTCAGTCTGGCAGGCGGCGCGTTATTGGCCGGAGCTGAGATGCTCGCACCGTGGCTGCTGGCCATCGCCGGAGCAGTGCAGCTTGCCTACTGGGCCAAAGGTGATGGCGCGCTGGAGCGTTCGGGAACAACTCTGGGCACCGCGACAGGATTGGGAAGCCGGGGCGCGGTACGCGCATTCGAGCCGCCGCACACCGGAACCAACTATCTGCTGCGCGAGTTCGTCCACGTTGTCGGCCGCAAGCACGCGCAGAAATTGCGCATGATTGCCTTCGGCCTCGCTTTTGTGCTGCCTTTGGCGCTGATCCTGATCCCTGTCTCTGGCGTGGCGATCAAACATCTCTTTGCGCTTCTCGCCGTATTGTCGCATCTGGCCGGGGTCGTGGTTTCTCGTTGGCTGTTCTTTGCGCAGGCCGAACATGTCGTAGGGTTGTATTACGGGAAACGGTAGAGGGGGCTCTGCCCCCGCCGCGGCGGGCCGCGACTCCCCCGGGATATTTTTAGCCAGATGAAGTCTGGATCCGGCAAAAGAAAGGGCGGCGCTCGGGGTTCGAGGCCGCCCTTTGCTGTATCGCGTTGGTTTAGATCAAGCCCGCATGGGCCATCGCTGCGTCGATGGCGGTTTTTGTGCCGTCTTCCAGTTCGGTCAGGGGGCAGCGCACCTCAGTGCTGCAGAGGCCGAGTTTGCTGAGGGCGTATTTGGCACCAACCAGACCGGGTTCGATAAAGATCGCCTCGTGCAGGGGCATCAGGCGGTCCTGATATTGCAGCGCTTTGGTATAGTCGCCCGCAAGTGTTGCCTGCTGGAATTCCGCGCAGAGTTTCGGGGCCACGTTGGCCGTCACCGAAATGCAGCCGACGCCGCCATGGGCGTTAAAGCCCAGCGCGGTCGCGTCCTCACCCGACAGCTGGCAGAAATCGCCCCCGCAGGAGGCACGTTGCTGGCTGACACGCGCCAGATCACCTGTGGCATCCTTGACGCCGACGATACGCGGTAGCTTGGCCAGTTCACCCATTGTCTCCGGCGTCATGTCGATGACCGAACGGCCTGGGATGTTGTAGATGATGATCGGGATGTCGGCACATTCATGCAGCGCACGGAAATGTTCCAGCAGGCCCTTTTGCGTCGGCTTGTTATAGTAGGGCGTGACTACCAAAGCGGCATCCGCACCCACATTCTTGGCAAACTGGACGAATCGGATCGCCTCGACGGTGTTGTTCGAACCGGCCCCGGCGATCACCGGAACGCGACCAGCAGCGGCCTTGACCACCTCGGCCACAACCGTTTCATGCTCATCATGGCTGAGCGTCGGGCTTTCGCCGGTTGTTCCCACCGGCACCAGACCGGTCGAGCCTTCCTTGATCTGCCATTCCACCAAGCGTTTGAGCGTATCCAGGTCCAACGCTCCGTCTGAAAACGGGGTGACGAGGGCTGGCATCGAGCCTTTAAACATGACACGCTCCTTAAGGTGCAGTTAGCAATTTTTGCGCCCGCGCAGATCACAATCATCGCGATGTGAGTTGATCCCGGCGGCGCAAGGTTTATCCTGAATGGCTCTATCCTTGGTTGGTTGGGAAATGCAAGGCATGACACGCGTTCTGGCGCTTTTGGTGGCGGTGATTCTGGGATCTTTGGGGCAGGCGCGGGCCGAGGCCGTGGGTGATCTGCGTGCAGGGCTCATCGAGATGCGCAAGGGCGACTGGAACGCCGCGTTGCGTGTGTCCGGTCAACGGGGATCGGTATCGCGTGACATCATTGTCTGGCACTGGCTGCGTGAAGGCTTTGGCAGCTCTGGCGATGTGCTTGTGTTCCTGGAGCGGCGCCCGGATTGGCCGGGATTGGCTTGGTTACGCCGAAAGAGCGAACCTTCTTTCACCAACGCAAGCCCGGATCGGGTACTGAAATTCTATGACGGCATGTCGCCGCAAACTGCCGAAGGCGCATTGAACTATGCGGTCGCACTGATGAGCAAGGGCCGCCACGGTGAAGCGGAGGCCGACATCGTGACGGCGTGGCGGACCATGCCTATGGGGGCTGGTCTGCAGAAAACCTATATGGAGAATTTCAGCAAGCTGCTGAAACCACATCACGAAGCACGTCTGGATCGGATGCTGTGGGACGGCAATCTGGTCAGTGCAGAGCAGATGTTGCCTCTGGTCAGTGCGGATTATCGCAAGCTGGCCGAAGCGCGGATCGCCTTGCAGAAGCGCCAGAATGGTGTGGATGGCAAGGTAGCTGCGGTTCCGAAATCCCTGACCGACGCGCCAGGTCTGGCCTTTGACCGGTTTGTCTGGCGCGATCGGAAAGAGCTGGACGACAGTGCCATCGATCTGATGCTGGCGCGGTCGACCGACCCGAAGACTCTGGGAGAGCCTGACAAATGGGCCGAAGGGCGACGCAGGTTGGCGCGCCTTGAGATGCGCACGGGCAGCGCCGAGCGCGCCTATGCAATTGCCGCCAATCACCACATGACGCCGGACATGGGCTATGGCTATGCCGATCTGGAGTGGTTGGCGGGGTTCCTGGCTTTGCGCAGGCTAAATGATCCGGCTACGGCAGTGCGGCATTTCCAGAACTTTTCGGAGGCCGTGCAATCTCCGATTTCGAAAGGGCGTGGCGGGTATTGGCTAGGTCGCGCATACGCGGCACTGGGCGATGCGGACAAAGCGCATGAGGCTTATTCAGCGGGGGCGAACTATCAAACCTCGTTCTACGGATTGCTGGCCGCCGAGAGGATCGGGCGTCCGTTCGACGGCGAACTGGCCAATCCGCGCCGTGCGCCGCATTGGAAACAGGCCGCGTTTGCTGATTCCAGTGTGCTGGAGGCTGGTCTGCTGCTGTTGCGCGCAGGTGAAGGCAATCTGTCTGAACGGTTCCTGACCCATCTGGTGGAAAGCCTTGATCAGACGCAAGCCGCTCAGCTGGGTGATCTGGTGATCGAACTGAATGAGCCGCATCTGGCCGTCATGATCGCCAAACGCGCAGCGACCACGGGCACAGTGCTGCCTGCGGCCTATTATCCCGTGCATCCGGTTGCCGATATGGGCCTGCCCATGGCGAAAGAAATGACGCTGGCCATTGCCCGGCGCGAAAGCGAGTTCGATCCGGTTGTCATCAGCGGCGCAGGCGCGCGTGGATTGATGCAGGTGATGCCCGCGACGGCAAAACTGGTCGCGCAGGATCTGGGCATTCTCGGTGGGCACAAGACCGGACGGCTGACCTCGGACTGGCAATACAATGCCAAACTGGGCGCGAATTATCTGTCCAGCCTCGCCGAGGATTTCAACGGCAATGTGGTCATGATGGCGGCTGGTTACAACGCCGGGCCGCGCAGGCCGATATCGTGGATGGAACGTTATGGCGACCCGCGCCGGGGCGAGGTGGATGTGATCGACTGGATCGAGACGATCCCTTTCAAGGAAACCCGCAACTATGTCATGCGGGTGGCCGAAAGCCTGCCTGTGTATCGCGCGCGTCTCGGACAATCACCGCTGCCGGTGCCGTTCTCGCAGGAACTGGTCGGTTCAACCCTTGCGTCTTTCGCGCCATAAAGTGAACAGACCCGCCGCGATGACCAGAGTTGCGCCCAGCACGACCGCAGAGCGCAGCGTCTCATCAAAGATGGTGATGCCCAGAATTGCGCTCCACATCAGGTGGAAATAGGCGAAGGGCTGTACTGCGCTTGCCTCGGCCATCTCATAACATTTGATCAGCAGCCAATGTCCCAGCACGCCAGTGATGCACAGCAAACCCATCCACAGCCAGTCGCTGCCGACCATCGGCTCCCAGAACCATACGCCGACGCTGGTCATTGCCACCGCCCCGGCGACGCCAGTCCAGAAAAAGCTGGTTGCGGTGCTGTCACGGCGCGCGGCGTATCGGGTCAAAAGACCATAGACGGCGAACATAAGGGCTGAGATCAGAGGGACCACAGCCCAGGGGTTGAACACGCCCGCGCCGGGCTGAAGGATGATCAACACGCCGATACAGCCGACCCCGATGGCGGCCCAGCGCCGCCAGCCGACTTTCTCGCCCAGAACCGGACCGCTGAGCGCGGCAATCAGCAGCGGATAGCAAATGAACACCGCCTGGCTTTCGATCAGCCCGAGGATGGTAAAGCTGAAGACTGCCACACAAATTTCACCGGCCAGCAACAAACCCCGAAATATCTGCAGCCCTAGCTGGCTGGTTTGCGCCGCTGCTCTCAGCCCTCCGGGTGATCTCGCCGCCACGGCAATCACGAAGGCGGCAAAGAACCAGTACCGGATCATCACGACCATATAGGTGTTGTAGGTGCCCGCCAGATGGCGTGAGATGCCGTCCTGCAACGCAAATACGATCGTCGCACCGATCATCAGGGCAATGCCCGCGTTGACGTTGTTCTTCTGGCTCATGGCTTTGCCGCCCGGGTCATGTGCCGCTTGCGGCCAAAGCCAGGGCTGCGGGTTACGTCGAACCCCGCATCGGACAACCCCCGACGCACGAAGCCAGCAGCGGTGTATGTCGCCGCAGTGCCACCACGGGCCGTGTGGTCCGCCACCTGCTGCATCAGGTCAGCCCCCCACAATTCAGGGTTCTTCGCGGGCGAGAAACCATCCAGAAACCATGCGTCCGCTGCGCCAGACCATTGCGGCAAAGTCTGGCGTGCATCGCCATGGATAACCTCAAGATGCAAAGTGTCCAGCGTGCAGGCCTGACCGGTCCAGACAGCCAGAAATCGCTCAGCCCACAGCGACAATTCAGGAAACGCCGCTAACGCCCGTGCCATATCGTCGGCGGACATGGGAAAGGCTTCGAAACTGGTAAAGCGTAGCGGGGTCGTCTGCCCCGCGCCTTCCCACGCGGACCAGACCGTCAGCATGTTCAGGCCGGTGCCAAACCCCAGCTCCGCAATACGAAACCCGGGGGTGAACCGCGCAGGCAGGTCGTTGCCTGCAAGGAACACATGGCGCGTCTCTTCCAGCCCGTTTTGCAACGAGTAATAGGGATCGTCGAAACGGTTAGAAACCGGGATATGATCCTCGGTCCATGTCAGTTCGGCACGCTGGTCTGCCATCGGGTTATCCTGTAGCTAGGCTGCGCGACACTGAACAAGGAAAAGGGGATTGGCAATGGTCGATGTGACGGTGCGCGGCGCAGGCGTCTTTGGCCTATCCATCGCCTGGATCTGCGCCCGGCGCGGTGCCAGGGTGCAGGTGGTTGACCCCTTTGGTCCCGGCGCGGGATCAAGCGGCGGTCTGGTGGGTGCGCTTGCCCCGCATGTGCCCGAAAACTGGAACGCCAAGAAAGCCTTTCAGTTCGACAGTCTGATCATGGCCAAACCGTTCTGGCAGCAGGTTGAGGCGACGGGGGGCGTTTCCCCCGGCTATGCACGCCTAGGTCGGCTGCAACCCGTCGCGGATCAGCGCAATCTGGACCTTGCGCATGCACGCGCGACAACGGCCGAGACACTCTGGCAGGGGCGCGCCAGTTGGAACGTGGTTCCGGTGGCAAAGGTCGGATCCTGGTGTCCACCAAGCCCCACGGGCTTTGTCATCCATGATACGCTGAGTGCCCGTATGCACCCCAGACGCGCCTGTGCCGCGCTGGTTGCCGCCTTGGGTGTAATGGGGGTCGACGTGGTGGCAGAGGCCCCCGACAAAGGTCAAGTCATTCACGCCACGGGTCTGGCCGGTTTGGAAGAGCTCAGCCGCGCTTTTGGCAAGACCGTCGGCAATGGCGTGAAGGGGCAGGCCGCTTTGCTGCGCTTTGATGCAGGCGAGGTTCCGCAGCTGTTTGCGGATGCCATCCATATCGTCCCGCACGCGGATGGCACGCTGGCCATCGGCTCGACGTCAGAGCGGGACTATGATGACCCAAACAGCACCGATGCTGCATTGGACGATGTTCTGGACCGTGCCACGCGCGCCCTGCCCTTACTGCATGGGGCTGAGGTGATCGAGCGATGGGCCGGAGTGCGCCCTCGCAGCAAAAGCCGCGCACCGATGTTGGGCGCGCATCCTTTGCATGACGGACAATTCATCGCGAACGGAGGTTTCAAGATCGGCTTCGGCATGGCCCCAAAAGTGGCCGAGGTGATGGCTGATCTGATGTTGGAAGGGAAAGATCAAATCCCCGAGGATTTCCGGCCCGAGGCTTCCTTATGAGCAACCTTGGCGGAACACCTGAACGCCTGACCCAAAAAGATCCGAGACTGCCCGGTGTCCTGAACCTGATCCGCACCAGCTTTGCCTATATGGAGGGGCGCATTGATCCGCCCTCATCGATGCATCGTCTGTCGCTGGACGCATTACGGGATCAGATGCAAGATGGTGAGGTCTGGGTCATCGGGGATCGCCCGGATGCCGTGGTTTTTCTGACACCTAAGCCGGGGCGATTGTATCTGAGCAAACTCGCCGTCGATCAGAACCAACGCGGGCGCGGCCTCGCCCACCGTCTGGTGACGCAGGCCGAGACACGTGCGGAAGCGCTGGGGCTGAAGGTGTTGGAACTGCAGACACGGGTCGAGCTTGTCGAGAACCACACCGCCTTTGCCCGCACGGGATTTGTGAAAACCGGAGAGGTGGCCCATCCCGGTTATGACCGCACCACCTCAATCACGATGCAAAAGCGCTTAGGCTGAGGCTTCGGCCCGCATGCATTCCCGCCCGTCGGGTCCGCGCACCCAGAAATCCCGTCCGTTTCGGCAAAGGCTAGCTGTCTCAAAATGCATCAGCGGGGCCGTGGCACGGAACGAAAAACGGGTTAGTGGACCCATCAACTCGGTCGCGTAGAGCATCAGAAGCTGTGCCAGCAGGGGGCCGTGTACAACCAACCCGGTATACCCTTCAACGTCCCGTGCATAATCCAGATCATAGTGGATGCGATGCCCGTTAAAGGTCAGTGCCGAATAGCGAAACAGCAGCGTTGTATCGAACCGGACCTCCCGAAAGTCGGTTTCATCCTTTCGGGCCTCCGGGCGCTGAGGGGCCGCTGCGTCCGGCGACGGGTCCTCGCGATAGACCAGATCCTGCCATTCGGTCAGACAATGCGCACCTTGCTGCCAGATCTCGTGGCGTAGCGTGACAAAAGCCAACGGTCCGCTGCGCCCTGTCTTCTTCTTGGCGCTCTCGCGAACGGAACGACGTTCGGCTTGAGTGCCCGCGATCAATGGCGCATGAAACTCCAGCCGACCACCAGCCCACATCCGACGAGGAAGACCCATATCCGGGATAAGACCAAGACCAACCTTCGGGTGCCCATCCCGCCCCAGATCGGTCGACGGCAAAGGTGACCAGAAATAAAGCTGGTGGAAAAACGGTGGCAGGGGCAAACCGGCGTCAATCGACGGCTGTTGTCCCAGCGACACCTGTAACGCATTGGCCCGCGTCGGGTCGATCAGGTCTGTGACGATCTCTGCTTCCATTCCATCCCCGCGGATCAGAACCCGGCCTCGACCCGCAGTTTTTTCATCAGTGTTTGAAGGGAGTGTTCATATCGGTCGCTGATCAACCGTCCTTCGTCATCGAATTCGTTGGAACTGTCCGCCAGATGAAACTCAGGACCCTGAAGAATCCGAGGTTGGAATGGCACCATGAATGACCGCAGGATCATCTGCGCACGCTCCCCTCCGGCACGGCCCGCAGCGGCAGACATCACAGCCACGGGTTTGTCCACCCACGGCTTGCCACTTGTCCGGCTGACCCAGTCCAGCGCGTTCTTCAACACGCCCGACGGCCCCTTGTTGTACTCAGGGGTCGAGATGATCACGGCATCAGCCTGTGCAATCTGATCCGCCAGTATCTGCACCGCTTCGGGGATACCTTGTTCCGCCTCAACGTCACCATCATAGAGGGGCAGGTTCAGGTCCGCTTCGATAAATGTGCCGGGCTCGAACAGGCGCGCGGCCTCGCGCAGCAGCTTGCGATTGGTCGCGTCCTGCCGCAGCGAACCAGAGAGGCCAACAAGGATCGGGTCGGGCATGGGGGAACTCCGTTACGTTGTATCCCCAATTGTTAGCCCGAGATCGCACCAGACCAAAGCCCCGGTGACGCGCACTCACTGTGCAGGAAAAAGGGGCACCCGTAGGTGCCCCTGAATATTACGTGTTTCCGCTGGGGATGATCTCGATATCAACCCGGCGGTTCCGGGCTTTGCCTTCCGGCGTCAGGTTTGACGCTGCGGGCCGGCTTTCGCCCAGACCAATCGTGGTGATGCGTGAACCATTCACGCCATTGGCCTGCAGGATATCCGCAACCGAACGCGCACGCCGTTCAGACAGGCCCTGATTGTACGATGCCTCTCCGTCGCTGTCGGTATGCCCGATGACCTGCACGTTTGAGTTGGGATAGCGCACGAGGTTCTGCCCGACCCGCACCAGATCCGCCCGCAGCGCCGGGTTCACGGTCGAGCTGTCAGTGGCAAAGGTGATGTCATTCGGCACGGTGACGATCAAACGATCCCCGGCATTGGTGATGGTTATCCCGTCATTGGCCAGTTGCTGACGCAGTTCTGCCGCCTGCCGGTCCAGCTGATTGCCGATGACACCGCCACCAGCAGCCCCGATGGCGCCGCCAGCCAATGCGCCGAGCAGCGGATCGGAATCGTTCGCAATCGCGCCTACCCCGGCCCCGATCAGACCACCAATGATCGCACCTTGCTTGGCGTTCTGGTTGGGATCGGCGGGCAGGTTCAGCGTGCCGGGGTCCGTGCAGGCTCCTAGTACCAAAACCGAACTCAGCCCGGCTGCAACAAAAAACTTGGAAATCGTCATGGATTCAACCTTCTGCTCTGGCTCCCGTTTTTCTGCCGGGGGCCACGTTCTTTGCCCTACTGTATCGCTCCGGTTGGCTCCGGGCTCAAGCAACAATCGGGTGAATTCGGCAGTTCCCCGCCGTTCAGTGGGTTTGCACAGGATCATCCCAATGGTTCTGTTCCTGCCAGATCGCGCGCAAAGGCTGGCCTTGTCCGCAAAAATGATCCTCGGTCAGATCGCAGGCCCAGATGCGATCCGTTCGAAAATGGCGGAACCCGTTTCGCAGCTCGCACCAGGCGGCCAGCATAGTGCATTCGATGTGATAGATCAGCGCAACGGGTCGCACCGTGCGTTCGGTCCGCTCGCCGTCGGAATTGACATAGGTGATGCGAATCTTGCGCTCGGCCCGGATCGCCTCACGGTAATTCACGACCGGAACGCAACCTTTCGCCGGGTCGTCAGCGGGCGCCCCCCAAGGTGCAACCTGCAACCAGTCGGCAGGTGCGCGCAAGGCTTCGATTTTGCGGCACACCCTGTCTGCAGCCTGCTGCAAGGTGCTGTCCCCGGTACGGGCGAGCATCGACAGGCCGACCCAAAGCGCCTCGACCTCTTCGGCGTCGAAGTTCAATGGCGGCAGGTCATAGCCACGCCGCATCAGATAGCCGACGCCTGCCTCACCCTCAATCGGCGTGCGCTGAGCCTGAAGCGCGGCGATATCGCGATAAACCGTCCTTACTGAGACTTCGAGCTTTTCCGCCAGCGACTCAGCCGTAACGGGAGCATTGGCAGCGCGTAGAATCTGGATAATTTCAAACAGTCGTGTGGAACGGCGCATCGGTGTCTCCGGTTCGATCTGCTGACATCCTAGCACAGCCCCCTGACAATGTGGTGTCAGGAGTGATCGGCAATGGTGAGGTCAAAGGAAAGGAGACCCATCATGCCAAGCCGAGACCATCACGTCCTGATGACCCTGAAACTGGACCGCTGGACACAAGACCATACTCTGCGCGGGTTCGAGATCGAACGCGAGATCATGGCCACTCGCCAGCCCTGCGCACCCAGGCAGCGCGCACGGCGATTTCCCCTGAGTAATCTCAAGGTGTTCTGGACCCGTACGGCCTAGAAGTCCGCCTTGGCGCGAAATTTCATCGCCACCCCGCCTTCGGGGTTTTTCAGGCGCAACTCCTCCGAATGCAGCATCAGGCGCGGGAAGTCCCGCGCCGGGCCTTCGGCATAGAAAGGATCACCCAATATCGGATGACCCAGCGCCAACATATGCACGCGCAGCTGATGCGAGCGCCCGGTTTTCGGAAACAGTCGCACGCGCGTTGTCCCGCCTTCATACTTGATTACGCGCCAGTCGGTGACCGCGGGTTTTCCGGTCTCGTGACATACCATCTGACGTGGGCGATTGGGCCAATCGACGATCAGTGGCAGATCAACGGTGCCAGTCTTGGACTCAACCTGCCCCCAGACCCGCGCGACGTAGGTTTTACGAGTCTGGCGGTTTTCGAATTGCAGCCCCAGGTGCCGTTGCGCGTTCGGCGTCTGGGCAAAAACCATCACACCCGATGTATCCCGATCCAGCCGATGCACCAGCAGGGCCTGTGGAAACGCCCCCTGCACACGCGTCAGAAGACAATCGGCCAGATGCGCCCCACGGCCCGGCACCGACAGCAGGCCCGAGGGCTTGTTCACGACAATCAGCTGCGCATCTTCATACAGCACGTCCAGAGGCGTCTGCGGGGGATCATAGGTCTCGCTCATGCGCGCCTGCCTATCCCAGCACGCGACCTCCCGCAACGTCGCCCTTGCGTGGTGCGGCATGGTTCAGTCACTCTCGCACCAACCGAGAGGAGACCCCATGCACCCCACGATCGAACGCATGCAAGAGGTTGTCGCGAAAGGCGATGAGAACCTGATCCATGAATTGCTGGCCGAAGATGTGCGGTTCTCACCGCCAACCTACTACAGCACCTGGACCGGTCGCGCGCCTGTTGCCGCCGTATTGGGTCACGTGGGTCAGGTGTTCTCGGACTTCCGCTATCGCCGGATTATGGGCGATGGTAAGGACTGGGCGCTTGAGTTCCAATGCAAAGTGGGTGAACTTGACGCTGTTGGCGTCGATCTGATCACCCTGAACGATGACGGCCTGATTCAGGAGTTCGAGGTCGCCATGCGCCCATACAAAACCGTCGGCGCCCTACGTGAGGCGATGATGGCACGCGTAATGAAGGATGTTCGATTCCTGGAATTCAAGAACGCCCTGAGCTGACCATGCCATTGGCCGCCGATCAGTTTCTGCGCGTACCTCTGCTGCCTGTTCTAGCTCTGCAGGGGCTTTCGGTTCGACGCAACGCGCAGTTGCTGCCCGAACCCAGTGGGCCACGGGAAGGGCGCGAAGGACGAGGCCCTCGCCTGCGTCTGCTCATTACCGGTGACAGCTCGGCCGCCGGAGTGGGCGCAGGCACACAGCGTCAGGCGCTCTCGGGTCAGTTGGCCAGCCGTCTGGCGCGGCACTACTCGGTCGAATGGCAGCTGGAGGCGACGACTGGGTATACCACACAAGACACCATTCATCGTCTCAGCAAACTCGACCAGCAGTTTGATGTGGTGGTCACCGCCCTTGGCGTGAACGATGTCACGCGCGCTGTCTCGCTTGGGCAATTCGAATCGCGGCAAACGGATCTAATGAGCCTTCTCACAAATGGGCTGGGCGCGCAGACAGTGATCATGACGGCAGTACCTCAGATGAACCGCTTTCCCGCTCTGCCCCAACCTCTGGCATGGGTTTTGGGGCAGCAGGCCAAACGCTTGGACCAAGGGTTGCAGCAGGTGGCCTCCCGTTTTCCACAAGTGCGGCATCTGACGTTGGACCTGCCAGACGACCCGGCGCTCGCCGCCCCGGACGGTTATCATCCCAGCCCGAAGGCCTATGCATTATGGGCCGCAGAGGCGGCGCGTCTGATCACTCAGGCCTGAGATCGTATCTGTCGGATCATCGGAATCGAATACACAACCAGCCCGGCCCAGATCAGCGGGAAGGCGATCATCCGGGCGCTGTCGATCTGTTCTCCAAACAGGGTGACGGCAGTGATAAAGATCATCGTGGGCGCAATATATTGCAGGACGCCCATCGTGGACAGACGCACCAGCTTGGCCCCGTTGGCGTAGACCAGCAAGGGTACTGCGGTCACAATGCCCGCCCCCGCCAGCATCATCGTGTCGGACACCGCGGTGCCGAAATGCCCCGTACCCGTCGCCCCCAGCCAGGTCACATAGGCCAAGGCCGGAATCAGCAGGATCAAGACCTCCAGCAGAAATCCCTGATTGGGCCCGATTGGGAGCGAACGCTTGAAAAAGGCATAAAATCCCCAGCTCACCATCAGTCCCAACGCGGCCCAAGGAAGGGTTCCGGCCTGAACCACCAGCACCAGTACGCCCAACGCGGCCAGACCAACGGCCAGCATCTGCGTCTTGTTCAGTGGCTCACGCAGCAGAACGGCCCCCAACGCGATGCTGAACAGTGGGTTGATGTAATACCCCAAGGCCGCATCCAAAGCGTTCCCCGAAGAAATCGCCCACACGTAAATTGCCCAGTTCACAGAAATCAACGCGGCGGTAAGTGCCGCCATGCCCAACATCTGTGGATTGCGCAGCGCGGCCTTCAGGTCAGCTGTCCGACCCAAGACAACAAGCAACAAGCCTGCCACCGGCACCGACCAGATGATCCGATGCGCCACGATTTCCACGGGCCCGACATGCGCCATGGCCTTCATGTACAGAGGAAGAAATCCCCACAAGACATACGCGGTTACAGCAAGGATCAAACCCTTGGGTGTGTCCGCATTCCGGCCAGAAACGTCACGCGAAGTCATTTGGTTCTCCGAGAGGCAACATCCTTGTCTAAGACAAGCCGGCGTTTCAGAAAACACTCTATTCTGTTGGGCGCGCCATCACGGTTTCTGATGGTTCGACAACTCCCGGGTTTTTGAGTTTCAAGGATTTTGCGAGGCTCTGCCTCGCGCTTCGAGATATTTGGGGCCAGATGAAGTTGGGATCGCCTGCTTCATCTGGCTAAAAATATCTCGGGGGAGTCGCGGCTTGCCGCGGCGGGGGCAGAGCCCCCTGCCTTGTATCAGACTTTCACCCGTTCTGACTTGGGGTCGTACATCGGCTTCAACGAAACCTCAGCTTGAACTTTTACACCGCAGACATCGATTTCGTATGTCGATGCAAGAACATCTGCCGCGCTTTCACTGTCGCATGGGACATAGCCCATACCAACTGCACCACCCAGCGTATGACCGTAATTCCCCGAGCTCAGATAACCGACATATTCACCATCTCTGACAATGGGTTCATTGTGGAACAACAAAGGCTCCGGATCAATCAGACGGAACTGCACCAACCGGTTCTTTGGCCCGCTTTCCTTGCGTGCGATTACGGCTTCGCGACCGATGAAATCGTTGCCCTTGTCCACCTTGACCGCGAAACCCAACCCTGCATCGACGACATGGTCCTCGCAGGTGATGTCGTGACCGAAATGGCGGAAACCTTTCTCGATCCGGCAGCTGTCCATCATGTGCATGCCACAAAGCTTGAGACCCATGTCCTGCCCCGCTTCATGCAAGGTTTCGAACACATGACCCGCCATGTCCGAAGAAACATAGATCTCCCACCCGAGCTCACCCACATAGGTCACCCGGTGCGCACGAGCGAGGCCCATGCCGATCTCGATCTCCTGGGCAGTGCCAAACGGGTTCGTCGCGTTTGAGAAATCGTTTGGCGAGACTTTCTGAAGCATAGCGCGCGCATTCGGACCCATGACGGCCAGAACGCCCTCGCCCGCGGTCACATCCGTGATCACCACGTTGTAACCACCTGCATGACGCTGCATCCAGGTTTGATCAGCCAATCGGGTGGCGGCCGGTGTGACAACCAGATACGCCGTTTCGGTCAGGCGGGTGACTGTTACGTCGGCCTCGATCCCACCATTGCGGTTCAGGAACTGAGTGTAGACGATCTTGCCAGCTGGAACCGAATAATCCCCACCACCGATATAGTTCATGAACTTCTCGGCATCGGGGCCTTCGACGCGGATCTTGCCGAAGGAGGACATGTCATACATGCCCACATTCTCGCGCACGGCCTTGTGCTCGGCGGCGGAGTTCTTGAACCAGTTCTGGCGTTTCCAGCTGTATTGGTATTCGCGCTCCTGCCCTTCATTCGCGAACCAGTTGGCGCGTTCCCATCCGGCCAATTCACCAAAAACCGCGCCTAGTTCTTTGAGGTGATGATGAAACGGGGTACGCCGCACACCACGCGCAGTGGCCTTTTGGCGATAGGGGTAGTGGTCGGCATAAAGCAGACCCAGCGTTTCTTTCGAGCGCTCAAAGAGGTACTGTTTATTGCCCTGGAACGGCTGCATACGACTGATGTCAACATCACCCAGATCAAACGGTTTCTCGCCGCTATCCATCCATTCGGCCAGCGCCATACCTGCGCCACCTGCAGACTGAATGCCGATTGAGTTGAACCCGGCCGCGACCCAGTAATTATCCATCTCGGGCGCAAGCCCCAGATGATAGGCGTCGTCCGGCGTGAAGGATTCAGGGCCATTGAAGAACGTATGAATCCCGGCCTCTGCCAACATTGGCATCCGGTTGACGGCTGCTTCGAGGATGGGTTCGAAATGATCGAAATCCTCGGGCAGCTGATCGAATTCGAAACTGTCGGGGATGCCGTTCATCGCCCAGGGTTTGGCATTTGGTTCAAATGCGCCCAGCAGAATTTTCCCCGCATCTTCCTTGTAATAGGCGCACTCGTCCGGCACACGCAGGACCGGCAATTGGGTTAGCCCGTCAATGCCCTCGGTGACAATGTAGAAATGTTCGCAGGCATGAAGCGGGACATTCACGCCCGCCATGCGACCAACCTCGTGGCCCCACATACCCGCACAATTCACCACCATGTCGCATTCGATATGCCCCGACGCGCTGCCGTCATCAGCGACCCAGTCCACACCCGTAACCGAGCGGCCTTGCTTGACGATATCAGTAACCTTCACGCGTTCCTTGACGATGCCGCCGCGCTGGCGCGCGCCCTTTGCCAATGCCAGCGCGATGTTGGCCGGGTCACCCTGCCCGTCCAACGGCAGGTAGACGGCGCCTTTGACGTCCTCGACATTCAGATGCGGATACATCTCTTTGACGCGTTCGTTCGAAATCTCCTCAACCTCAACCCCGAAGGCGCGGGCCATGGCGGCCTGGCGATAGATTTCTTCCTTGCGCTCTTCGGTCAGGGCGACGGTAATCGAGCCGCAGCGTTTGAACCCAGTGGCGACACCAGTTTCCTCTTCCAGCGATCCGTAGAGTTCCTGGCTGTACTTGGCCAATTTGGTCATGTTCGCTGTTGCCCGCAGCTGCGCAATCAGGCCAGCTGCGTGCCAGGTGGTACCACTGGTCAGCTGTTTGCGTTCAAGCAAAACAACGTCTTTCCAACCTTTCTTGGTCAGGTGATACGCGACCGAACATCCAATGACGCCGCCGCCGATAATGACCACGCGGGCCTTGTTGGGAAGATCAACCATTTGGGTGCCTTTTCCTGTCTTTCAAAGTTACGTGTCAGACGATCCGGTGACCGGCGTCGTCAAGCTGTTGCGCGAGGGCGACGATGTGATCGGGACCAACTTCACAGCAACCGCCTATGATCGTGGCGCCTTGAGCGACCCAGCCCATTGCGTGTTTTGCATAGGCCGCAGGTCCCAGATCGGTGCGCTGTTCCAGCGCGTCTACTGTGGGGGCCGCTTCGAGAAAGCCGTCCGTGATACCGGTGAACCCGTTGGCGTAAGCTCCGAACGGCAGTCCCATCGGGGCGAGTATGTCCAGCGCGGCGGGGATGGCTTCGGGGCGCGAGCAGTTGATCAACACCGCTTCGGGTCGGAACCGGGTAAGCAGGGGCGCGACGTCCTCAAGCGCCTCACCCGAACGCAAGCGCGTGCCATCGTCATCCTTGACTGAGAAGGCGATCCAGATGGGTTTTCCGTGACCTTCGACGCCTCGCAATGCGCCTTCGGCTTCCTGAACCGACGATACGGTCTCGATCAGAAACAGATCGACGCGGTCGGCCATCATCGCAGCCAGTTCTCCGAACTTCTCTGCCGCATCTTCGGGGTCCGGGTTCAGATCGGGGCGATAGGTGGCCAAGAGCGGGCCCAGAGAACCGGCGATACGCCCACCGTTTCTGGCGCGCGCCTGTTCGGCTTCGGATAGGGCGGCATCGATCAGGGCCTGCAGTTGATCCTCGATCCCTTCGCGCACAAGGCGCGAGCGATGAATGGCATATGTATTGGTGGTCGCGACCGTGGCACCGGCGCGAAAATACGCGTCGTGCACTTCAGCCAGAATCTCGGGCTTGTCGATCATCACCCGCGTCGACCAAAGCGGCGTGGGTCTGTCGCCACTGCGCTTGACCAATTCCTGCCCGATTGAGCCATCCAGAAGTGTGATGTCAGCCATATTCCGTTGTCCTCATGGGATAAGCACCAGTTTTCCCGGCAATGTTTTCGACTGAAAATCCTCTTGTGCCCGGTCGATGTCTTTCAGCGCGTATGTCTTTGAGATCAGCGGCTTGATCCGGCCCGCATTCATCAAATCAACTAGACGACCAAAGACCTCGAACGCCTGATGGGTGCAGCCGTGGATCGTTATGTCGCGCAGGTAGATGTCGCGGAGATCGGCCTCAACGATGGGTCCGGCGATGGCACCCGACACAGCATAGTGGCCACCGGGTTTCAGCGCCAGGATCAGACCGGGCCATGCAGGGCCGCCCACGACATCGATCACCACATCGAAGGTGTCTTTGGGCAGGGGTGCTTGCCGGTCGAACGTGCCCACGGCTCCTTGCTCTTTGACAACATCTGCTTTCATGAGACTGGTCAAGCCATAGACACTCGCGCCTCTGATCGCGGCCAGTTGCACAGCGGCAAGACCAACACCGCCTGACGCGCCTGTGATCAAAACCTTATGGCCCGCTGCCACACCCGCGCGGGTCAGCAGGTTTTCCGCCGTGCCAAAGGCACACGGGATGGCCGCAATTTCGACGTCAGTCAGCGGCGAGGGCGTGACGTCATAAAGATCGGCCGCCTCGACCAAACAATATTGCGCAAAGGCTCCGTCAACTTCGGAGCCGAGCGCGATGAACCCGGTTGGATTGCCGGGGCTGGGGCGTGGCAGATTGATGGGGCAGGTGACGCGTTGGCCGGATTGAAACCCGGTCTCTGGATCCGCCAGTTCGACAATGCCGCAAAGATCACCGCCCTGTATGCGGGGGAACTGCAAAGCTCCGCCCCAGCCCCCGGCCTCGACATTCTGATCGACCGCGTCGGTTGCGCCGGTCACGTCCGAGGAATACCAGCCAATGCGTGTGTTGATATCCGTGTTGTTTACCCCAGCAGCCGCAACCCGGACCAGCACCTGCCCGGGTCCGGGCGTTGGCACGGGGATATCCTCGCGCCATTCCAGCGCCTCTGGCCCGCCGTGGCGGGTCAGATAGACACCTTGCATGACGCTGGGGACACCCACAGGTCAGGCCCGCAGCCGTTCGTTGGCCGGATCCCAGAGGGGTTGATCCTCTTGCACAACAGCGGGGTATTTCTGGCCGTAGATTTCGACCTCCAACGCTGTACCCGGGTTCGCCAGGTCGGTCTTGATCATGCCCAGCGCGATAGACTTGCCAACGCGATAACCCCACGCGCCCGAGGTCGTTTCGCCCACGATCTCGCCATTGTGCCAGATGCAGGACATGTAGGGCGCGTCGCAGTCACCCGCGTCAACGGTCAGGGTCACGAAGGACTTCTTCACGCCCTGCTGCTTTTCATTCTGGATCGCGGCCTTGCCGGGGAAGTCCTGCGGTTTATCCAGTTTGACGAAGCGCTCCAATCCGCCTTCCAGCAACGAATAGTCGGTCGAAAGATCGCCCTTCCAAGCCCGGTATCCCTTTTCGATACGCAGGGAGTTCAGGGCATACATGCCGAACGGCTTGGCACCAGCATCGATGATCGCGTCATAGATCGCAGGCATGTCTTCGTTCAGGGCGTGCACTTCCCAACCCAGCTCTCCGGCGAAGGAGACGCGGATCAGATGGGCGGGTCGCCCGGCGACGGTTGCCGCCTGATGGGTCAGCCACCCCAACGAGAGATCGGCATCAGTCAGACCCGACAGAACCTCGCGCGCATTGGGGCCGGTGACGATCAGCGTGTCACGGGTCGTGGTGACGTCCTCGACGCTGACACCAGCGGGCATCGCTGCCATCAGAATATCACGGTCATGCCATTGGGCGGTGGCGGCGGTGATCATGACGAACGCGTCTTCGTCCAGTCGCAAGCAGGACATCTCGGTCAGGATGCGACCGCGTTCGTCGGAGATATAAACCAGATTGATGCGCCCAACCTTGGGCAGACCACCGGTGACAAGGCCACGCAGCGCCTCGGCCGCACCTTCACCTTTAACCATGAAACGCGAGAATCCCGGCAAGTCCAGCACGCCGCAATGGTCACGTACGGCCTCGCATTCCTCTTTGATCCGCTGTTCCCATGGTCCGGAGCGACCCCATGTATGCGTCGCGTCCAGCGACGTATCATCGCCCGGTTTCGCGAACCAGTTGGCCCGTTCCCAACCGTTATAGGCACCCATCACGCCGCCCAGTTCCTTGACCTTCTCATGAACGGGCGAGAGTTTCTTGTCGCGTGCCGCAGGCCATTCGTGATGCGGGAAGTGCATGGCATATTCGTTGCCATAAACCTCCATGCCTTTCTGGTTGCAGTAGTCCTGATCGGTGTAGTCGGTATAGCGACGCGGATCGACGGCCCACATATCCCACTCGGTTGCGCCATCGACGATCCATTCAGCAAGCACCTTGCCCGCGCCACCGCCTTGCGCGATGCCGAAGGTGAAAGTGTGCGCTTCGAACGCATTCTTCACACCGGGCATTGGGCCGATCAGAGGCAGGCCGTCGGGCGCGTAGGGGATCGGGCCGTTGATCACGCGGCCAACGCCTGAAGTTGCCATCAGAGGTACCCGTTCCATCGCGTCGGTAACGATGTCCTCGATCCGGTCCAGATCGTCATTCCACAGCTGGAAGCTGAAATCCTCGGGCATCGGGTCGTCCTCGGTCATCCAGTGGCCCTTACAGTTGGGCTCATAGGGGCCGAGGTTGAAACCGTTCTTCTCCTGCCGCAGGTAGTAGGAGATATCCACATCACGCAGCAGAGGCAGCTTGCCGCCATTTTCCTTGGACCACGCTTCGATCTCAGGTACTTCGTCGGTCAGCAGGTACTGGTGGCTCATCACCATCGCGGGCACGGTGCGCCCGCCATAGGGCTTGAACCATTCACCGACGCGCTGCGCATAATAACCTGCGGCATTGACCACATAGTCACAGGCGATATCGCCCTTCTCGGTGTGAACGGTCCATGTGCCATCGTCGTGCTGGGTCACGTCTGTCGCCGGGCAGAAGCGGATGATCTTTTGCCCCATGTCGCGCGCACCCTTAGCCAGAGCCTGCGTCAACTGTGCCGGATCAATGTCGCCATCGGTCGGATCGTACAGAACGCCTTCAAGATCATGGGTTTCAAGGAAGGGGTACCGCTCCTTGGCTTCTTCGGGTGTCCACATCTCCATCGGGATACCCTGGTAGCGGCCCATGGACATGGCGCGCTCGAATTCCTGCATCCGCTCTTTGCTATGCGCCAGGCGGATCGAACCAGAGACGTGGTAGTTCATCGGATAATCGACCTCATCCGCCAGACGCGAATACAGCTCGGTCGAATAGCGCTGCATGTTCATGATCGCCCATGAAGTCGAGAAGGTGGGCACGTTACCCGCTGCATGCCATGTAGACCCCGCAGTCAGCTCGTTCTTTTCCAACAGAACGCAATCGGTCCAGCCCTTCTTGGCCAGATGATAAAGGGATGAACAGCCGACAACGCCGCCGCCGATGATGACCACACGGGCCTTGGTTGGAAAATCACTCATGCGCTTGGTTCCCTGTTAGTGTGCCCGCTGGGGCAGATCGTCCTGAATGTCGTAGTAATCGCCCTTGTCGGCGACGAAGATGTGCTGGGCGAGCTTCAACCCGGTGGGTTCGTCCAACGAGCCCACGGAGATCGCGATCGTGTCCTCATCGTTGTGCTGCCAGAAGAGGAACGAGCCGCACGCGCTGCAAAAGCCGCGCTTGGCGATGTCAGAAGCGCGATACCAGCCCAATGTCTCGCTGCTGGTAAAGCTAAGATTATCCTGATGCGTCACGGTCGAGGCCCACAGATGCCCCGACTGCTTGCGGCATTGTCCGCAATGACACGCGTTGGGCGGGGTGAGGTCGCCGTCAATCGTGAACGCAACCTTGCCGCAGAGGCAGGATCCTTTGTGCATACCGTTACCCCCTAGCTGCGGGCGTTGTGCTGGTCCCCAGCAACACGCCGTAGATGATGAAACAGGTCGCCATCACGCGGCGGACCCAGATATTGAACACAGCCCCCAGAGCCGCCTTCCCCATCAGCGCGCCCAACAAGGTAAAACCGGTGTAGCTTAGCGTCGTGATAACCAGAGCGGTTGGCATGATGATCGACATTTGCTGCCAGATCGGCACCTCGGGCTGCACGAATTGCGAAAAGGCGGCGAGGTATCCGGCCACGCTTTTGGGATTGATCGTGGCCACAGCCAGAGCGTGCAGATAGACATGCCGGGCGGGTCGTTCCGAGGCCGGGGCCGGTTTGGAAGCGTTCATCCACCCGCGTATCCCCATCCAGATCAGAAACCCGGCACCGATCAGCTTGGCAACGAAGAAGCCAGACGGCGACGCGGCAATCAGGGCAGTGATGCCCAGTGCCGACAGGATCAGAAACACGCTCGCTTGGGTCAGGATCGCCAGAACGCCCAGCATGGCTTTCGGAAAGGGCAGGCTCATCCCGTTCGAGATGCAGTTCACCGCATTCGGTCCCGGTGTGGTCACGAACACCACCCAGAACAGCGCGAATATGGTCCAGGCCTCAAAACTCATCAGTACACCGGCGGGGCGATAACCCAGACGGCTACGGCTGGCTCGTCATAGGGGTTGGACCAAAGATGGCGTTCATTGCGGATGCGGAAGCTGTCCCCGGGACCGACCGTGAACGAACGATCACCAATCGTCAGGTCCAGTTTTCCGGACAGGATATAGCCCACCTCTTGCGTCGGACGCAGGGTAGGTGTTTTCAGACGGGATCCGGGTTGGAACGTTGAATGGACGACTTCAAAGTCATCGGTCAGATCGGGTGAGAGCAGTTCCTCGATCAGACCTTCCTCACCGGATCCCATCTTCCGACGGGACCCCGCGCGAACGATGAGGCCCTGTTCGTCAGCAGGGGCAGCAGATTGGCCAAACAGCATCGACATGGGGACGTTGAGACAATCCGCAATCTGCCTCAGGTCCGAGATTGTCGGCTCGGACAAGTCCCGCTCGACCTGACTGAGCCATCCGACAGAACGGTCCAGACGCGTCGCTATGTCAGTCAGGGTCCAGCCGCGCGCCTTGCGGAGGGCACGCAGATCTGCGCCAAGTGTGGCGCTATGTGAGGCCTGACTGTTCAAAGGACGCTCTCGCTGTTGGTGAAATTTTCTCTCGTATTTTCACGATGCGCTGAATCGGTGAAATTTCCAAGCATTTTTTCACTTGGGGTCACAGGCGCGATTGGCTATGCACGGTTCATGTGGATAGCAGTGCTGTATCTATGGGCGATCAACGCTCTGACTTTGCTGGCTTTTGGCTGGGATAAGCTGAATGCGCGACGGCGGAAAAAGCGCGTCCCGGAAAAGCGCCTGTTATGGCTTGCCACGCTCGGAGGCAGCCCCGGCGCTTTATTGGGGCGCTGGATATTCAGTCACAAAACCCGCAAACGGCGATTCTCGATCTGGCTTTACGCGATTGTCGGGGTTCAGGTGGCGTTGGGCTATCTGCTCATCTCACACGACTTGGTCGGGATGCTGCAATCGCTTTAACGCGCGAAAACCGAATCCAGAATGGAAGACAGCGCCGCGGCGTCTTCATCTCGGAACGCATCAGGCTGGTCGCTGTCGATGTCAAACACCGCGATCACATGACCTGCCGCGTCGCGCACCGGCAAAACCAACTCTGACCGGGTTGTTGAAGCACAGGCGATATGCCCGGGAAAAGCATCGACATCCGGCACCAGCTGTACCTCTCCGGTCCGCGCGGCTGCACCGCAAACTCCGCGTGCAAACGGAATCACAAGGCAGCCGTGGCCTCCCTGATAGGGTCCGATTTTCAGCAACTCCGGCTCAGTTACACGGTAGAATCCGGTCCAGTCAAAGCGGTCATCGGAATGATGCACCTCGCAAGCCACTGTCGCCATCAGCGCGACCTGATCGGTCTCACCTTCGGTCAGTGCGGCGATGGTTTTGGCGAGCGTGTCGTAGTCTGCGGTCATAGGTCTTGCTTTGCGGGTTTAAGTTTGAGGGGGCAATGCCCCCTCGTGAGGTATTTCCAAACGGACAAAGGGTCAAACACGTTCTATCGCGATAGCCGTACCCTCGCCGCCGCCAATGCAGATGGCCGCAACCCCGCGTTTCAGGTTCCGCTTTTCCAGCGCATTCAGCAGCGTGACCATGATCCGGGCACCTGAAGCACCGATGGGGTGACCCAGCGCACAAGCGCCTCCGTTCACATTCACCTTGTCTCGGGGCAGGCCCATTTCGTGCATGAAAGCCATGGGGACGACGGCAAAGGCTTCGTTAACCTCCCACAGATCCACATCGTCCTTGGCCCAGCCGATCCGTTCCAGCAGCTTTTGCGCCGCAGGAACCGGAGCGGTGGTAAACAGACCCGGGGCCTGCGCATGGCTGGTGTGACCGAGGATGCGCGCGCGGACCGTCAGGCCCTGCGCCTCTGCCACATCGGCAGACGCCAGCACCAGCGCGGCCGCCCCGTCAGAAATTGACGAGGAATTGGCGGCCGTCACCGTACCGTCCTTACGGAACGCAGGTTTGAGCGTGGGAATCTTCTCGGGCCGCGCCGATTTCGGCTGTTCATCCGCATCCAGCGTAACTGCGCCCTTGCGGGTCTGGATCGTGACCGAGGTGATCTCTCCATCGAAGGCCTTGGTGTCCTGCGCTGTCAGGGCATTCGACAGCGATTGCAGCGCGTATTCATCCTGTGCCTCGCGAGTGAACTGATAGGATTCAGCACAATCTTCGGCGAAAGTGCCCATCAGGCGACCTTTGTCATAGGCGTCCTCAAGCCCGTCGAGGAACATGTGATCAACGACCTGACCGTGCCCGATGCGCGCGCCGCTGCGCATTTTCGGCAGCAGGTAGGGGGCGTTCGTCATGCTCTCCATCCCGCCCGCAACCATCGTATCGGCATGGCCCAGCGCGATCTGATCGAACGCCATCATTGCGGCCTTCATCCCTGAGCCGCACATCTTGTTCAAAGTCGTGGCAGGCACCTCTTCGCCCAAACCGGCTGCAAATCCTGCCTGGCGTGCGGGCGCTTGACCCTGACCCGCAGGCAGAACGCAGCCCATCAGGACCTCGTCCACGGTATCGGTGCCTGCCCCTTGCAAAGCAGCCTTGATTGCGGCGCCGCCCAAATCCGCAGCCGGGACGCCATCGAACATGCCCTGAAACCCGCCCATCGGCGTACGCGCGGCCCCTGCGATCACTACTTCCCTCATTTGACGCCTCCTCATGCTTTCCCGCCCTTGGATACCGAATGGTAAGAATTCCCGTCTAGCGTATTTCTACGATCTAATTGCAATGCGAAGGGCGGTTGACCATGGGGCTGAGCAGCAGCACGACCGGCAATACACAGGTAATATCAGTTCATTGCGACCGGATTGACGCAGCAATGGCAATTCAGTTCAAGGAAGACATGCGTGCGCAGACCCAGACAGGCGCATCGCGGGTTGTGTTGGATCTGTCCTCGGTCGAATTCATCGATTCCAGTGGTCTGGGGGCAATCGTGGCCTCGATGAAACAGCTTGGACATGGGCGGCAGCTGGATCTGGCGGGCCTGCATCCGATTGTCGAAAAAGTGTTCCGACTGACCCGTATGGACACCGTCTTTCGCCTATTTGCATCATTGGAAGACGCAATCGCCACTGGCGCCGACTGACCGGTAGGAGGGGACAGCGTGGCCTCTGAGCGCGAACAGGACTGTCTGGACCTGAATTTTCCGGCAACCGAGATACAGGCTAGCAGGGGTATCGCTATGCTCAGCAAACAGCTGGCCGCATATGGGCTTCCTGCCAACAAAGCGGATGACGTCAAAATCGCGTTGGCCGAGGCGATCAACAACGTAGTCGAGCATGCCTATGCCGGAATTGCCCCTGCCGATATTCAGGTTGATTGTCGTCTTTGTAAAAAGCAGCTGGTTATCCGAATTCGAGATACCGGCAAACCCTTGCCCGATCTGCAGCCGCCTGAGGCAACACCGGCCTCAGTCAAAACTTCGCTGCAAGACCTGCCCGAAGGGGGGTTTGGTTGGTTCCTGATTCACCAACTTGCCAGCGAAATTCACTATGAGCGGACAGACAGCAGCAACGTGCTGCTCTTGCGTTTCGATTTCGCCGATGCGCCATAATAAGCGCCAAATGGTCACAATAACGCCGTGATCGAACCATTGTTGCGCCGCAAACAAAGGACATACACAAAGGGTAGCTCAGATAGCTTCCCTCGGCGCCTAGCGTCACAGCCCCCACCCAGTGAACGGCGCCGAGGACCTCCTCCCTCCAATAGCAATGGACAGTTTTCGACCAGGTGTCGTGCAATGTTCTTATGATGGCGCCGGTATTTCGCAGCGCGTTCCGTCGAAATATGGGTCAACGCATTTTTGATTCAGATCGGGCATGAAGTGCTCTAGTCTCTGCACGTTTGCAGAAGGAAAGAACCATGCACGATTTTCACAAGGCTGGCCGCTCGGAAGTTCTGGCGACCGAAGGAATGTGCGCAACATCCCATCCGCTGGCAGCCAAAACCGCCTTGGACGTTCTGCAGAGGGGCGGAAACGCCATGGATGCCGCCATCGCCGGAGCGGTATTGCTGGGGATTTGCGAACCCCAGATGACGGGTTTGGGGGGCGATTGCTTTGTCTTGTACAACAGAGCCGGTGAAAACACTGTTCGGGCAATGAACGGATCAGGCCGTGCGCCCGCCCGGGCGGACGCACAAGGCCTGCGTGATCAGGGCCTGGATACGGTCCCGCTAGATAGCCCGGATGCGGTGACACTGCCCTGTGCGGTCGATGCATTTTGTCGGCTGGCCCAGACCGAGGGGCGCCTGGGACTTGATGCGATCCTGCAACCTGCAATTCACTACGCCGAAATCGGCGTACCGGTGGCCCCACGCGTGGCGTTTGACTGGAAGAACGCGGCTACAGCTTTGCAGGGTGTGGCGCGTCAGCACTATCTGGCGGACGACAAACCGTTGAAGATTGGGCAAATATTTCGTGCACCGGGCCAGGCGGAAGTGCTGCGCCGCGTTGCCGCGCACGGGCGTGAGGCCTTCTACTCTGGCGAGGTCGCAGATGACATGTTGACCGCCGTGACCAACCTCGGTGGTGTTCACACCGCTCAGGATTTCGAAGCGGTTCAAAGCGAAGACGCGACACCGGTCAGCGGCACATATGGTGATCTCGAACTCATTGAGCATCCGCCGAATGGACAGGGCGCGACAGCGATCTTGTTGTTGAACATTCTGAAGCATTTCGATCTGTCGGCCCTCGACCCTGGTAGCGCCGCGCGTATTCATATCGAAGCCGAGGCGAGCAAACTGGCTTATGATGCGCGCAACCGATTTATCGCCGATCCCGATCATACGGCCCGGATGGAGTATTTTCTGGCCCCGGAAACGGCAGCAAAACTTGCAGCGCTGATCAAGTTGGACAGCGCAATGCCCGCCGCTGCACCGCTGACGGATAATGTGCACAAGGACACTGTCTATATCACCGTGGTCGACCGCGACCGCATGGCGGTTTCGCTAATCTACTCGATTTACCATGGCTTCGGCTCGGGCATCGCGTCTGAGAAGTTCGGTATTCTGCTACAAAACCGGGGCGCGGGCTTTACGCTCACCCCCGGTCACCCCAATGAACTGGGCGGCGGAAAACGCCCCATGCACACAATTATCCCGGGCATGTTGAGGAAGAACGATCAGATCCTCATGCCCTTCGGTGTGATGGGCGGCGCCTATCAACCGACCGGCCACGCGAGATTGGTGTCGAACCTGCTGGATTATGATCTGGAACTTCAGGCCGCCATAGACATGCCACGCGCCTTTGCTGATGGCGGTGTCCTTAAACTTGAACGCGGCTATTCGGACAAAGTAAGGCAACAATTGGCCGATCTTGGCCACATTATCGAAACTCCGGAAACCCCACTTGGTGGGGCGCAAGCCATTCGAATCTCAGAGACCGGAGTTCTGGAGGGGGCCAGCGACCCGCGCAAAGACGGATGCGCGCTTGGCTACTAGGCCAGGCAGCTTTGTTGCGAAATTCAGTTCAACTGGAAATGCAGTGGATATGATCCGTCCTGAAACGGTCCGAACATATTGGGGATATCGGGGTGGTCCACGGGCTCCCCGGATTGGTCCTCAACCAAATTTTGTTCTGAAACATAAGCCACATAGAAGGATTGGTCGTTTTCAGCCAGCAGATGGTAGAACGGCTGATCCTTCAACGGACGGCTGTCTTCCGGGATGGCCTGATACCATTCCTCAGAGTTGGAAAACTCCGGATCGACATCAAAAATCACCCCTCGAAAAGGGTGTCTACGGTGTCGGACCACCTGTCCCAGGCGGTACTTGGCGTGTGTCTTTAGCATTGTTTCAGCCCCCAAAGAGGTTAGTACATCTTTTCCGGCGGAAATGCCAATCATTGAACTGAAATTCGGGGAAACAGTTTGTGAACCTTCTACTAACAGTGTTCGAAATCGTGGCCCCGGTGTTCTTATTGTCGGGCATTGGATTCACTTGGGTAAAGCTGGGTTTTGAGTATCGGCTGCAGTTCGTCACGCGCCTCGCCGTGACACTGGCAGTACCCAGTCTGATCTTCGTGGCCCTCATGCAAACCGACATCCCAGGGGGCGAACTGACACTCTTCACCCTCGCGGCTATCGCCTCGCATGTGGCTTTGGCAATTGTGTTTTGGATCTTCGTCCGGGTCACGGGAATGGAGCAGCGGACCTATCTGGCCCCACTCATCTTCGGCAATACCGGCAATCTTGGCTTACCCCTCTGCATCTTTGCCTTTGGACAGGCCGGGCTGGGCTATGCGGTGATCTTTCTCGCCGTTACCGCGTTGTTTTCCTTCACCTATGGCATCTATTTGGTCGCCGGACGCGGCGCCTTTGGCAAGGTCCTGCGCGAGCCCATGGTCTGGGCTACGCTGCTTGGCGCTCTGTTCTTGTGGCGTGGATGGGAAACGCCGTTGTTCCTGACCAACACACTGGATCTGCTGGGACAAATGGCAATCCCGATGATGCTGATCACCGTGGGCGTCGCGATTGCGCGGTTGACGACACGGAAACTGGCGCAGGCGATCTGGCTCTCGCTGCTCAAACTGGCGGTCTGTTTCGGACTTGGTTGGATCATCGCAGTCGGTTTCGATCTGGGGCCGGTGGCCTTCGGCGTGCTTGTTTTGCAGATGTGTACGCCCGTCGCAGTGACCTCATACCTGCTGGCCGAACGGTTTGAAGCAGACTCCGACGCGGTTGCAGGCATGGTCATGGTCTCTACCGTGTTGTCCGTCGCAGCACTGCCAATAATTCTTGCTATTATTCTGTAGCGAATGTGATTTCCTCGGGGCTCAATCTGCGCTAGAATAAAGAAAAAAGGCACGAGGCACATGAGCAGAATTCTTTTCGTACTCTTCGGGGTGCTGCTTTTGGCATCCTGTGGTGGCGGGTCGAAGCAGCCGCCAAGCAGACTGAATGACGCGTGCAGCATTGCGCGCGAAAAGCCCGACTATATCAAGGCCTTCAAAAGCACCGAACGCAAATGGGGTGTTCCCGTTCACGTTCAGATGGCCACGATTTATCAGGAAAGCCGCTATCGTCACGATGCGCGCACGCCGCACAAATATGTGCTGGGCGTGATCCCGATGGGCCGTCAAAGCAGCGCATACGGCTATGGTCAGGCGCTGGATGGCACTTGGGAGCAATACCAGCGCGAAACCGGCAAGCGCCGGGCCAAGCGGGATCGCATCCGCGATGCGTCGGATTTCATCGGCTGGTATATGAACAAAAGCTATGAACGCAACGGCATCCATCCCAGCGATACGCGCAACCAGTATCTGGCCTATCACGAAGGTCATACCGGATTTGCGCGCGGCAGCTACAACAGCAAATCATGGCTGTTGAACGTCGCCAGCGATGTGGACGCCCGCGCGCAACTGTATCAGGCGCAACTGGCCAATTGCCGCTATTGAACCTGTCGGGTCAGCGATCACCTGACCCGATACGGGTTTTCTTGGAGAACACACTCTGATCGAGGTTTCCACCCTCGGTCAGCGGCCCCAGTAGGACAGTCGTTTGGCTGCCTGCATTGTCATGAATCACCCATTTCCGCAGTTCAACCGGGTCTGAGGTAAACATCAGCTCGATCCGGCCACTGTCCGGGTTCTTCGGATCCTGCGCAGTCACGACCGTAGCGGTGCCGTCAAAGTCGTGACCGACGACCATATTGGCCTGCGACAGGTTCACATTCCGCGCCAGCACCAAGGACAAGGGCGTGCGTTTCAGCGGGTACTGCTCGGGCGGTTGGTTCGATTTCGGGTCGAATATCTGCACCGTTCCGGCTCGCGCCAGCACCACCGCGCTGTTGGGCGGATCATATTCGAAGCGCATCTTGCCCGGGCGCTGCAGCCACAGCTTACCGGTGCTAAGTGAACCGTCATCATTCACCTGCGTGAACGTGGTCTGAACCGTTTTCATCTGGTTCAGATAGTTGGATATCTGTGACAGCGGCAGCTTTTCAGCCGCCCAAGCGGCGGGCGCAGCCAGTGTCAGAGCAAGGGCAAAAGCAATCTGTTTCATGAGACCCAGATAAGCGTTCTGCCCTTGTTATTAAATATCCTACTGCTCAGGAACGAGGATTTCGCGTTTGCCCACGTGATTTGCCCCAGAAACAACACCTTCGTCTTCCATTTGCTCAACAAGCCGCGCGGCTTTGTTGTAGCCAATGGCGAGTTTCCGCTGAATGTAAGAGGTGGAGCATTTGCGATCCTTGATCACAATCGCCACCGCCTGATCATACAGGGCGTCTTCTCCGTTGGTATTGCCGCCCGTATTCAGGCCCAGAACGGCGTCGATATTGTCAGCTTTTTCCTCGGCAGGGCCATCGACCACGCCGCTCATGTAATCCGGCGGGCCGAACTGTTTCAGATGGTTGACGATTTCCTCGACCTCTTCATCCGAGACAAAGGGCCCGTGGCAACGGGTGATCTTGGCACCACCCGCCATGTAAAGCATATCGCCCTGCCCCAGCAGTTGCTCGGCGCCCATCTCGCCCAGAATGGTGCGGCTGTCGACCTTCGAGGTCACCTGGAACGAAATCCTTGTTGGGAAGTTCGCCTTGATGGTCCCGGTGATCACATCGACCGAGGGGCGCTGTGTGGCCATGATCAGGTGAATACCCGAGGCCCGCGCCATCTGCGCCAGACGTTGAATGCAGGCTTCGATTTCTTTGCCGGCGACCATCATCAGGTCGGCCATCTCATCGACAATGACAACGATATAGGGCATCGACTCGGGCGCGAATTCCTCTGTCTCGAACATGGGCTCACCGGTTTCATCATCGAACCCGGTCTGAACCGTGCGGCTGAACAGCTCACCCTTGGCCAGCGCGTCCTTCACGCGACCGTTGTAGCCTGCGATATTACGCACGCCCATCTTGGACATCTTGCGATAGCGATCCTCCATCTCGCCGACCACCCATTTCAAGGCGACAACCGCCTTTTTCGGGTCGGTCACAACAGGCGACAGCAAATGCGGAATGCCGTCATAAACAGACAGCTCCAGCATCTTGGGATCGATCATGATCAGGCGGCATTCGTCCGGTGTAAGCTTGTAAAGCAGCGACAGGATCATCGTGTTGATCGCCACCGATTTACCCGAACCAGTCGTACCGGCAATCAGCAGGTGAGGCATCTTGGCCAGGTTCGCCACAACGGACTCACCGCCGATATCCTTGCCCAGCGCCAACGGCAGAGCATGATTACCATCACCGAAATCGCGGCTGGCGAGGATTTCGCGCAGCACCACCATCTCGCGGTTTTCATTCGGCAATTCGATACCGATGACCGAGCGGCCCGGCAGGGTCGAAACCCGCGCCGACAGCGCCGACATCGAGCGTGCGATATCATCGGCCAGACCGATTACCCGACTGGCTTTCAGGCCCGGGGCCGGTTCCAATTCGTACATGGTGACAACAGGACCGGGGCGAACGCTGACGATCTCGCCCTTGACGCCGTAGTCGTCCAACACGTTTTCCAGCATCCGGGCATTTTCCTCCAGCGCCTCATCACTCAGGTGATGGCGCTGAATGCTGGCCGGGTTGGACAGCAGACCAAGAGGGGGTAGCTCAAAATCGCTGTGCTTTTCCTCAAATGACAAGGTTGGCTGCGCCTCAGCCTGTGCCCGACGCGATGGCGGGGGTGCGCGGCGCACTGGCTGTGCCACAACCGGCTTGCGCGGTTCAGCAACAGGGATTTTTACAGCCTGACGCGGCTGCGGCGCGGGCTCTTCAAACACGGCCTCGTCATCATAATCCGGCTCGTCCACATAAGCCTGCTGAGCTTGCCAATCAGCTTCATCCGCCGCGCTCAACGGCGGCTCGACCGGTAGTGCTGCTGAGGTTATGGGTGGTTCCGGCGGAAGCTCATCCACGGGTCCGGCATTCAGGATTAGCGGATCGGGCCCACGCCCGCGCCCCTTGGTCAGCGGCAGGCTCGGATCAGGCTCAGGTGCCATCTGCCCTGCGGCCACTTTACGGTTGCGCACAGCGGCAGAGATCTTTGACCGGATGCGGTCCTCTTTAGGCATGTCGTAGTAGCCCTCGACCGCGACGGGATCGATCAGTTCGGGCTCGGGCATCGGATCGGGACGACGGATCAGCGACGGCATCCGCGCTAGCAGACCCAACTTTGCTTCAGGCTCGGGTGTCTCCAGTTCGGGCTCTTCAAAAATCGGGTCGGCATAGGCCAGATCATCGTCAAACTCTGCCTGCACCGGCACGGCACGTTCCGCCCGACGCTCAGCCCATTGCGCGCGACGATCACGCGCCGCCTGCGCCGTGACCGAGGCCCCACGCCCCAAAGCGTTCATCAACAGGTCATAGGCCATGACAAGACCCAGCAGGAAAGCACGGAAGCCCTTGCGCACATCCGCTTTGGTAAAGCCCAGCACAAACACACCCAGCGCCAACATGCCCACCGCCATGGCAAGCGACATCAACTTGACCAGAAAATGCGACGAGATCGGCAGCAGCGTCAGCAAAGCACCCATCACCGTGTCACCAAACAGACCACCTAGCCCGTAGCTGTGCGTCGCACGCCATTCAGCACCCGGGACCAGCGTGGCGGCATAGACCGCCAGAACGGCGATCCAGATCGGAGCGAATATCAGGCGGGCAATCGCACGCTCTTCCCCGAAATGACCGGCAAAGCGCACGCCCCATGTAGCCAGTACCAGCGCCACGCCAAAGCTGCCCCAGCCCACAATCATGAACAAAGGTGCGGCGATCGAGGCGCCCACACGTCCCATCCAATTCTGCACCGGCGCATCGGTCGACACCATCCAGTTCGGATCATCCGGCGTATAAGACCAGACCATCGCAGCGGCAGCCATGCCGAGCAGGATCAGAGCGATCCCGATCAGTTCCTTACTGCGCCGCTCGATGGCGGCTTGCGTGGTGCTATCCAGTAACGGGTCGCGGTTGCGCGCGTTCAATGATGCCATTTTGCCCTCGTACCTCACGAATAGATGCAGTCGCGGAGCGTGATCAGCCCGCGCTTCATCTCTGTTTTTGGGGCCACCATGGCGACCCGGATAAATTGCTCGCCCGGGTTTTGCCCCGGATCACCTTGAGAAAGATATGCACCCGGCAGAACCCGAACGCCGGTTTCCTGCCAAAGCTTCAATGCAGTTTCTTCGCCGTTTTCGACGGGTAGCCACAGGAAGAACCCTGCCTCGGGCGGCATATAGCCTTGCACGCCTGCAAAGACTTCATCCGCAATGGCGTATTTTTCCTGATAGAGCGCGCGGTTTTCCTGCACATGTACCTCGTCCGCCCAAACCTTGGCGGCAGCGGCCTGCAACGGTGCGGGCAAGGGGGCACCCGCATAGCTGCGCAACAGTTTGACACGGCTGATCGTCTCAGGCCCGCCCGCGATAAGGCCGGACCGCAATCCGGCCAGATTTGATCGCTTGGACAGTGAGTTGAACAGCGTAACCCGCTCGGGATCAGCGTCCAGTTCCTGCGCAACGGTCAGCGCGCCCACCGGGGCGGTGTCGCGGTAAATCTCGGAGTAACATTCATCCGCAAAGATGCGGAAATCGTACTTCTCGGCCAATTGGATCAACTCAGCCCAATAATCGCGCGAGGCGACCGCCCCCTGAGGGTTCGCGGGTGAACAGATGTAGGCAACGGCGGTGCGGTTCAGCACCTCTTCGGGCAGGCCTGCATAGTCAGGCAAATGGCCGGTCGCAGCGGTTGCAGGTACAAAATAGGGCTGCGCGCCGACCGAAATCGAGGCGACCATGTAAACCTGATAAAACGGGTTCGGGCACAGGATGATTGGCTGCTGTCCGTTCTTCTGCTCGGGGCACAACGCCATTGCGGCATTGTACAGACCCTCGCGCGTGCCGTTCAGTGCCATCACATTGGCATCTGCATCCATCGACACGCCATAGCGGCGGTTGACCCAGCCCGCGATTGCAGCGCGCAGCGCGGGCGAGCCTTCGTTCGGGGGATAGCCCTGAAACCCCGCGGCATTTTCCATGATCACATCGGTCACCCAGGACGGGAAATCGTGCTTGGGCTCGCCAATGGTCATGTGAACGACGTCACCGCCCGGCTGATGGTGATCCAACAGAGCGCGCAGACGCGGGAATGCATATTCCGGTAGGTTCGAAAACCGCTCGGGGAAATTCATAATACTGCCTCAATTTCGGGGTCATTTTGCGCCCCGTTTCCTGGCAGATTACAGATCGGGGCACCCCTCGTCCAGACAAAGAGGTTCCGAATCAGGGGATTGTGGCATTCAGGTCAAAGCGCTTTCAGCCGCTGATCCGAGCCGCAGCAAGGCCTCTTCCGACCCCGGATAGCCCAGCATCATCAACCCGCAACCGGGTGTTCCCGTGGGCAGGGTCAGCGCCGCGAGCCCCATCAGATTGCCGATCCTTGTGTTGCGCAAGGCCAATAGATTCTCGGTGACATAGTAGTCATGATCATTCATCAGCCGATCCAGATTGGGCGGCAGGATCGGTGCCGTCGGGGCGAGTACGGCATCAAATCCGGCAGTTGCCATATCCCAAGCTTGTCGGCAGGCGGTCAGTTTTGACCAGGCGGCCACGTAATCGGGGCCGGTATAGACTTTGCCCATGCGGAATCGTTCAAGGATTTCGGGATACATTGCGTCGGGGTTCGCTTCGATCACATCGCACCACAGGCCATAGGCTTCGGTCGTATAGAGCACACCTGACAAGCTCATCGCGTCGTTCAGCTCTGGCACCTCAAGCGGGACAATCTCGGCCCCCGCTTCTTTCAGGCGCGCCAGAGCCTCGTCATAAGCCTTGGCCGGGGCCTCGCGCAGATCGTCCTTGGCCACGTTCTGTAGGTCGGCAAAGCGGCGGCCTGTCAAAGACGCGCCGCGCAGGTCTGCCGGAGCGGTGCCCTCAAGCGCGGCAAGCATATGCGCAGCGTCCTCAACTGACCGCGTCAGAGGTCCGACCGTGTCGAACTTCAGGCAAAGCGGTACGACGCCTTCAAGGCTCACGCGTCCGGCTGTGGTTTTAAGCCCCACCAAATCATTCCACGCTGAAGGGATCCGTACAGATCCACCGGTGTCAGACCCGATGCCACAGGCCGCAAGCCCCCACGCGACCGAGGCCCCTGCCCCCGAGGACGATCCGCCCGGCACCGCATCTTCGTCATTCACGCAAGGCGGTGTGGCCGTCACTGGATTGAGACCCAGACCCGAGAAGGCCAGTTCACTCATATGCGTTTTGCCCAGACAAACCGTGCCCATCGCGGTCGCATTGCGCAGCACTTGCGCGTCCGCCTCGGGCACGCGGCCTTTCAGCAAGGCCGAACCGGCCTCAGTTCCTACACCGGCGGTGTCAAACAGGTCTTTCCAACTGATCGGGACACCATCCAGCAAAGACCGACGCAGGCCGAGTTTGGCCCGCTCTTGCGCTGCTTGGGCCTCGGCGCGAGCGCGGTCATGGGTGACGCGGGCATAAATGCGGTCCCGGTGTGGATGGGCGTCGATGGCGCTCAGATAGGCCTCGGTCAGTTCAACCGGATCGATCTGTCCCATTCCGATGCCACGGCCCAAATCACATGCCGTCATGGTCAGCCAGTCTTGCATCCTGCCTCCTCCCGAGTATGCCCGTGTCCGGACGGTAGCGACAGGACCGCACATGGACAATCCCGAAAGGGCGCGCATATTGCAGCACATGGAACACAGATCCGACATCCTGATCGTTGGCGGCGGCCTGAACGGCCCCGCCCTTGCGCTGGCGCTGGCCCAGACCGGGCATTCAGTCACTGTTGTTGATGCTCTGGCCGAAAAAGTGCGCAAGAACGCGGCCTTTGATGGGCGCGCCTATGCGCTGGCACTGGCCTCGCAACGTCTGCTCGCCGCGATAGGCGTTTGGGAAAAGGTGGAAGAGCACGCCCAGCCGATGCTGGAGATCAAGGTCACCGACGGCCATGCCGGTGCTGGTCCTTCCCCGTTCTTCATGCATTTCGATCATGCCGAGATCGAAGAAGGCCCTATGGGCTATATGGTCGAAGATCGCCACTTGCGGCGGGCTTTTCTGGAGGCCATGGCCGAACAAGACAGGATCACCGAGATCAGCGGCAAAACGGTCGTGTCCCAGGACATCTCGGCAAACGGGGCGACGCTGACGCTGGATGACGGGTCCACGCTGTCGGGTAGCCTTCTGGTGGGTTGCGATGGTCGTCGCAGCGGCACCGCTATGCGCGCCGGAATCAAGCGCACCGGCTGGGACTATGGCCAGACCGCTCTGGTCTGCGCCATCGAACATGAATTGCCCCATCACGGTATAGCCCATCAGTTCTTCATGCCCCCCGGGCCATTGGCGATTTTACCGTTGACCGGCAACCGCAGCTCCATCGTGTGGAGCGAACGCACTCAGACAGCCGAACAGATCAACGCTTTGTCCGAGGCAGACTACTTGCAGATCCTGCGCCCGCGCTTCGGTGATTTCCTTGGCGATATCCGCCTGCAGGGCGACCGGTTCACCTATCCGCTGAACCTGACTATCGCCAACTCCTTCATCTCGGATCGGCTGGCCTTGGTCGGAGACGCCGCCCACGGCATGCACCCGATCGCCGGGCAGGGTCTGAATGCCGGTCTGCGTGATGTGGGTGCCCTGGCCGAGGTTCTGACCCTTGCAGGCCGACGTGGCGAGGATATCGGTTCAACGCTGGTGCTTGAGCGCTATCAGGAATGGCGCCGGTTCGACACTGCCGCGCTGGCAATGGCGACTGATGTGTTCAATAAGCTGTTTTCCAACGACAATCCGCTGCTTCGGATCGGTCGGGATATCGGCATGGGCATCGTCGGCTCTCTGCCCGGATTGCGCCGTGGTTTCGTGCGCGAGGCTGCGGGCCTGACCGGTGATCTGCCCAAGCTGCTGCAAGGGCGTCCGATTTAGTCCAGCTCTCGCGCCTCATCCGCCAGCATCACCGGGATGCCATTGCGGATAGGGAACGCCAGACCGGCGGCTTTGGACACCAGTTCCTGCCGCTCGGCGTCGTAGTGCAGGGTCGTATGGGTCTGAGGGCAAATCAGCGCTTCTAACATGTGGCGGTCAAAGGCGTGTTCGGGTGCGCTCATTGCAGTTTTTCCTCATTCGATCCGCCGCGCATGGCGAATTCAATCAATGTCACCAGGGTCTCGCGCCGGGTGCGCAGGCAAGGTGCCTCAAGCAGGGCCTGTTTTTCCTCGGGGTCGAATTCCAGCATCATCGACAGAGAATTGACCAGAAGCTCATCATCGGCGTCCTTCATCGTGTCCCAATCAGTCGACAACTGACGGGACGAGAAGAACCGCTCCAACAGCCTCAGGAACCGGTTTCGATCAAAGCAGTCATCCACCTCGGCCTTGCCCAGGTCACGGTCAAACCCATCCCATGATACCGAAGCGCGACGATAAGGGGTGAAACTATCAAGCTCCGCCCTGACCCGAAACCGCGATATACCGGTCAGCGTGATCAGATACCTGCCATCTTCAGTCTCTGAGAACTGCGTGACGCGACCGGCGCAACCGATCTGATGCAGCTTGGTTTCATCCCCCTGACAGGTGTTCGGCTGCACCATACCGATCAACCGTTCAGGCGTCTTCAGCGCGTCATCCAGCATCTGCAGATAACGCGGCTCGAAAACATGCAGCGGCAGACGGGAGCGTGGCAACAGCAACGCTCCGGGCAGAGGAAACACAGATACGGTTTCCGGCAGATCAGCAGGATGCATCATACAGTCGAGTGTAGCCCTGATCAGATTTTAGGCAAATATCATCGAGCTGAGCTTACGCCGCCCGTTCAGCACAATCGGATCGTTGGGCTTGAGCGCATCGAAGATCGTGAAGAGTTGGGCCTTGGCCGCACCCTCATTCCACTCGCGATCACGGCGGAACAATTCGAGCAATTGGGCGACCGCGTCTTCAACATCACCATTGGCATGCAGGGCCTGCGCCAGATCGAACCGGGCTTGATGGTTGTCGGGTTCCGCCTCAACCATTGCCGTCAGTTCGCCCACCGGACCCGCATCTGCGGCCTGCTTGGCCAATTCCAGCTGCGCATGCGCCGCCTCAACTTCGGGCGAGGTCGAAATCTCGGCCGGAGCACCATTGAGGATCGCCTCGGCCTGATCCAGATCGCCCAGCGCGATATGAGCACGCACCAGCCCGCCATAGGCTGCAGCGTGGTTGGGGTCTTCGCCCAGAATTGCCGCGAAGGTTTGCGCCGCATCCACTGCGGCCCCTTCGGTCAGCATCTCTTCGGCGGCCTGAACCGCATCATCCAACTGACCACCGGGGCTTTCGCCACCTGCAGCTTCGATTACGCGATCGATGAAAGCCTTGATCTCGGACCCGGGCAAAGCACCCTGAAATCCGTCGACCGGCTGGCCCTTGTAGAACGCATAGACAGTCGGGATCGATTGGATACGCAGTTGGCCGGCGATCATCTGCGCCTCATCCACGTTGATCTTGACCATCTTGACCGCGCCTTTGGCGGCCGTCACAGCCTCCTCCAGCGCGGGACCCAGCGTTTTGCAGGGGCCGCACCAGGGGGCCCAGAAATCAACGATGATCGGCATCTCTTGCGAGGCTTCGACCACATCGGCCATGAAGGTGGCCTCGGTCCCGTCCTTGATCAGATCGGTGGCATCAGAGCTGGCTGCGCCGTTCAGAAGGTCCATGGCAATTACTCTCTGGTTCGTATTTGCGCCCTATATGCAGCCACGCGGGTCAGAAACCAAGGGCTGAGTCGGGCGTTTTTGCATCAATCAGACGTCGAATGTCGCAAAAACCGGCGCGTGATCGCTGGGTTTCTCCCATCCGCGCGCATCGCGCAGAATCCGGCTGGAGTGGCCCGCGTTCGAGATATCGGGCGTGGCCCAGACGTGATCCAGCCTGCGCCCTTTGTCCGCCGCATCCCAATCACGCGCGCGATAGGACCACCAGCTGTAAAGCTGACCTTCGGGGATATCCTGCCGGGTGATATCGACCCATCCGCCCGCATCTTGTGTCTCGGCCAGCGTTTCAACTTCAATCGGCGTGTGCGACACCACCTTGAGCAGTTGTTTATGCGACCACACATCATCTTCGCGCGGGGCGATGTTCAGATCACCGACCAGAATGGATTTCTGCGGCTTTTCGGCGTTGAACCAATCCCGCATGTCGGTGAGGTAATCCAGCTTCTGGCCGAATTTTTCGTTCACTTCGCGGTCGGGAACATCCCCACCCGCGGGGACATAGAAATTGTGGATCGTCACACCATTCTCCAGCCGCCCCGCAATGTGACGCGCATGGCCGAGACCGGCGAAGTCCTTGTCGCCAACCTCTTCCATCGGCAGACGCGAAAGAATGGCGACCCCATTATAACCTTTCTGCCCCCGCGCAATCATGTGGGTGTAGCCAAGCTTGGCGAACCCTTCGGTCGGGATCTTGTCTACGGGCGACTTACACTCTTGCAGGCACAGCACATCCGGGGCCTCTTCTTCCAACAATTTCAGCACGATAGGTTCACGCAGACGGACAGAGTTGATGTTCCAGGTGGCAAGAGTGAAGGGCATATCAAGGGGTTCCTTTATCTCGATTTGCGCAGGTTAGCGCGCGACTGAGTAGGGTGCCATCGGAAAAAGTGAGTTATGTCTGCTGAATCATCGTACGGGTGGGATGCGAGTTCTTACTCGGTATCCATTCGGAATTTTTTGAAGGTCGCCCCATCATACTCAAATTCACCAACAAACTGCGCGCCCAACCGTGCCAGGGCACCCAAGTGTTGCCGCGATAGCGGTAGAAGAAACGTCACAAATGGAATACGCGGATCCGACACCGCATATTCAATTGCCAGACGCGTGATCCGCGCGCCAAGTCCAAATGACTCGGGTTTTAGAACCAGCCCATAATCCCATTCGTCGCCTTCCTTTTGAAATCCACCCCAGCCAACATAGTTTCCGTTTTGCAATATTGCCCAGTGTCCAAGACCGTCACGCGCCCAACACTCTTCCTTGACCTGGACGAAATGATCCACAGCCGCCCGGTTCCAGGTGCCCTTTAACAGGGGCAAATGTTCAGCCAACCGAGGGTCAGACATGTGCGAAAGTATGTCTTCCGGATCAACCTCGGACAGGCGCGTGAAGGTTATCTTCATCTTAGACTCTGATCGTGATCGCATTCCTGAATTCAGGCAATCAAACAGCTGTGCACTAAAAAAAGCCGGGCCATCAGGCCCGGCAGTCCAACAGGGAGGTACATGTCATAACCCGGACATGCACGGGTTGGGAGTAAACTAATTATGCCTCAAGAGTATCACTTTGATCCAAGTCAATCCACAAAGATCAAGAGACCAGACGATATCCACCCGATTCTGTGACCAAAAGGCGCGCATTTGACGGATCGGGCTCGATCTTCTGACGCAGGCGATAAATGTGGGTTTCCAGCGTATGGGTCGTGACACCCGCGTTGTAACCCCAGACCTCATGCAGCAATACATCGCGCGCCACAACGCCATCGGTCGAACGATAGAGGAACTTGAGGATGTTCGTCTCTTTCTCGGTCAGGCGGATTTTGCGATCATTCTCGGTCATCAGCATCTTCATGGCCGGTTTGAACGTGTAGGGGCCGAGGACGAAGACCGCATCTTCAGATTGCTCATGCTGGCGCAGTTGGGCACGGATGCGGGCCAGAAGAACCGGGAATTTGAACGGCTTAGGGACGTAGTCATTCGCACCGGCATCCAGGCCCAGGATAGTGTCGGCATCGCTGTCATGACCGGTCAGCATAAGGATCGGGCTTTTGACGCCCTGTTTGCGCATCAGACGGCACAGCTCGCGCCCATCGGTATCAGGCAGGCCCACGTCCAGGATGACCAGATCGTAAATCGCCTCGCGTGCACGCTCCATCGCGGATGCGCCATCGGATGCCTCGAACACATCAAAGTCTTCGGTCATCACAAGCTGTTCACTCAGCGCCTCGCGCAGGTCTTCATCGTCATCCACCAGCAGGATTTTCTTAAGCTGTGCCATTTCCGGTCCTCCTAAGCCTTTTCCACCACTTGCGCATAGAAGATGCAATCAGCAAGATTTGCTGCAATCGTTTCACGCCCTCGTGTCTGACGCGGAGGAAATGTTTCACATTCCCCGGTGATCAGGGTAGGAAAAAAGCCAGATCGTTACAGGGTAACATACATGAGTCTCTTTCCTGACATTGCCGAACTGCTCGCACGTGCGCGGGCCGATCTGCGCATGGGCGTGCCCGTCGTGCTGACGGATGATAGCGGATATAGCGTTCTGGCCCTGGCAACAGAGACTCTTAGCCCGCAGCGCCTGGCCGACCTGCGTGGTTTGGGAGGAGAGCCTGTCATTGCCATTACCGTGCGGCGGGCTGAAACGTTGAAAGCGCGAGCCTATGACGGGGATCTCGCCAGGGTATTGATTCCGGCTGATGTCGACCTGAACTGGGTGCAAGCGGTGGCCGACCCTTCGGACGATCTGAACGCACCGATGAAAGGTCCGCTGATGACCGAGCGGCACGGCAATGCAAACCTGCACCGCATCGCCATCGCGTTGGCTAAGTCGGCACATTTGCTGCCCGCTGCCGTCGTTTTGTCCATTGATGATGGACGCGCATTTGCCGTGACCCACGGCCTGACCTGCATCGATCACACGCGCGCAGCACCCCACCTTGCTGATCGCAGCGCCCTGCACGCCGTTGTGGCTGCGCGCCTGCCCATGGAAGTGTCAGAGGCCGGTCGTCTTCACGTCTTCCGCCCCGAAGATGGCGGAGAGGAGCATTATGCCGTCGAAATCGGCCGCCCCGATCGCGACAAGCCGGTTCTGGCCCGACTGCACTCTGCCTGCTTCACCGGTGATCTGATGGGCAGCTTGAAATGTGATTGCGGTCCGCAATTGCGTGGTGCGCTGGCCCAGATGGGGGCCGAAGGCTCCGGCGTTTTGCTCTATCTCAATCAAGAAGGCCGCGGGATCGGACTAGCCAACAAAATGCGCGCCTATTTCCTTCAGGATCAAGGCTTTGACACGGTCGAGGCCAACCATCGGCTGGGCTTTGAAGATGATGAGAGAGACTTCCGTTTGGGCTCTGACATCCTGAAATCGCTTGGTTTCAACTCCGTTCGCCTGCTGACCAATAACCCGGCCAAGATCGCGATGATGGAACGGACGGGCATCGCTGTCACCGAACGCGTACCTCTGAAAGTGGGCGAAACTGATCATAATCGCGGATATTTGGCAACCAAAGCGGCCAAATCGGGCCATCTGCTGTGACACCCGATGATCTTGTCCTGACCCCGCGCGGTATCCGGTTTGCGGGGCGTGTCTTTCCCTGCGCCATTGGCAAGGGCGGGTTAAGCGCTGCCAAACGCGAAGGCGACGGGGCGACCCCCGTTGGCACGCATCGTATTGTCGGATTGCTCTACCGCGCCGACCGTATCGCCCGCCCTGCTTCATGGGCGCGACCGATCAGGCCGCGTGATCTGTGGTCGGACGATAGCAAGGACAGCTCCTATAACCATCTTGTCCGGGCACCCTACGCATTTAGTCATGAAATACTACGCCGTGCCGATCCGCTCTATGATCTGGTTCTGATCACCGACTGGAACTGGCCGAATGCAATTCCCGGGCGTGGCTCTGCCATATTCTTGCATCAATGGCGTCGCCCGCGCTTTCCGACTGAAGGTTGCATTGCTTTTCGCCGCGATCATCTAAGATGGATTGCACGCCAAATCGCGCCCGGAACGCGCCTGATCATTCCTGAGGTTTGATCCGTTCACCAAAGATGGCCGAACCAACTCGCACGTGAGTCGCACCCAGTGCGATGGCGGATTCAAAATCGCCACTCATGCCCATCGAGAGGCCTTCCAAACCGTTGCGTTCAGCAATCTTTGCCAATAGCGCAAAGTGCAACGCCGGCTCCTCGTCAACCGGAGGCAGGCACATTAGCCCGCGTACTGGCAGGTCCAACGCACGGCACTCTGACACAAACGCATCGGCATCGGCGGGCAGGATTCCGGCCTTCTGCTCCTCTTCTCCAGTATTGACCTGAATGAACAGTTCTGGGCAGGCACCGATCTCTTGCGCCAGCCGGGCCAGAGTTTTCGCCAGTTTTGGACGATCGACCGAATGGATGGCGTCACAAAGCTCCATCGCTTGTCGTGCCTTGTTGGTCTGCAGCGGGCCAATAAGATGGAGTTCAATACCCGAGAACTTTTCGCGAAATGCAGGCCACTTGCCCGCCGCTTCCTGTACTCGATTTTCGCCAAAGCAACGATGGCCCTGATTCAGAACTGTCTCGACCCGCTCATTGGGCTGCACCTTGGACACTGCGATCAGTCGAACCGATCCGTGGGCACGCCCGGCGGCAGCTTCAGCTTTAGCGATGCGGTCGGAGATTTCTTGCAGCGACATGGGTGCCCTCGTTTTCATGGTAGCCGCAGAGAAACACCATGTGAGTACAAAAGAAAAGGGCAGGTCCTAAGACCTGCCCTTAAACTCTGGTGATTTAAATCAACTTAGAAGTTGAAGTTAACACCGAAGTCTGCGCGGGTTTGACCGTCTGCGTCACCAACTTTGGTGCGGCCAACGCCACCTTTCAGCGATACGCCGCCACCCAGATCCTGGATGAAGCCGATGCCGTACTGCTGGGTGTCGCCATCAGCCGAACCGTCGCCGTAAGCAGCCAGCAGTGTGGTTGCTGCGCCCAGGTTGTAGGCCAGCGAGAAGCCCCATGCGGTGCCGTCGGTTTCTTCACCTGCGTCGTTGAGCGGGGTGTCCGAATCGTCGGCTACAAACAGGGTACCGTTGAAGTCGCCGAAGTCTGCGCCCAGAGTCAGGACCAGCAGGCTCGGGTCAGAACCGCCACCAGCAGCGTCGGTCTGACCGTAGGCCAGAGCAGCTGTGATGTTGTTGAAGGTGTAGGTTGCGCTCAGATCCCAGGAATCTGCACCGCCCAGAGCGGCGTTGCCGTTCAAGGTCGAGTTCTGGTCATAAGACGCGCCAAAGGCGAAGTCACCAACAGCGTACTGGAAGAATACAGCGTTTGCACCTGCGCCGGTCGACGAGAACGACAGGAATTCATAGTCAACACCGGCGTACTGACCGATGAAGAATTCCAGGCCAGGCTCGTTACCGTAGTAGTTGGCCAGGTTGTCGATTGCGCCCGAAACGTTGCCTGCGTCAACGCGCAGACCGCCATAGATCGCCGAGAAACGTGCGCCGCTCAGCTGTGCGGAACCTGCTTCGCCAGTTGCTGCGCTTTCGTCAGCCTGCAGACGAACACGAGCCGAGAACTCAACGCCGCCGTCAGTTTCTGCGGTACCGTCGATGTTCAGACGGAAGCGCGAAACCAGGATGGTGTCGTCGATGTTGTCGTTGGTTGTCGAACGATCTTCCAGGTAGCCGATACCAAAACGACCGTAGCCGCTGAATTTAACGTCAGCTGCTGCAACGCTTGCCGTCGCGATCAGCGCGGTCGTTGCAAAGAGAACTTTTTTCATCTTGTTTCCCTCGGTTTCAAAGATTTTTCTACTCGACACATGCAAAGCACGCGTCTCAGCACGGTCACCGTTTCGCTTTTTTTGCCCCCTTTGCGCAAGCTTGGCATAAACGTCTTGCTGTCATTCGGCCCAAATTGGTGCAAGGATGCCACAGTCAAAATTCCGGCAAATCACATCACCCGCTCACGCCTATATGTAAAGAATAGGCTTGTTGCTGCACGGGTCCTTGTCTAGGAGTATCACCCGACAGTGCAAAACAAGTGATACGGGACCTTTTGACGATGCGCATGCTGACGATTCTGGGTTTGACCATAGGGATGGCCACCGTCTCGGCCTGCGGAGGAAAGCCGCCTCCGGGAAATGCTCGCATCCTCACCGCGGATGGGAGTTCGTCAGAGGAGCGTGAACTGAATGATCCGAATCGATCAACCATCTTTGATGTTTTTGGTCCTGACAATTCCGAGCAGATCACCAATGTGAACCGATATTTATGGTCGGCCTCGCTTGATGTTCTGAATTTCCTTCCGATTCAAGAGGTTGATCCTTTTACCGGCGTGATCGTAACCGGTTATGGCACCCCTCCGGGCGGAGGACGGCAATATCGTGCGACGGTGCATATCAGCGATCCGGCGCTTGCGGCCCGCTCTCTGTCCGTGTCCCTGCAAACAAGCGGAGGCTCTCCGGTCAGCGCAGCAACCAACCGTGCGGTCGAAGATGCGATCCTCTCTCGGGCGCGACAGCTACGGATTGCGGACAACAAGCTCTAGCAACCCGCAGAAAATCACAATATTACCACGCCGGGTTCTTACCCGGCGTTTTCATTCACGAAGGACCGCACGATGTCGCGCTACTCGGCAAACGAAATCGAAGCAAAATGGCAGGAGGCCTGGGACAAGGCCGGAATCTTCACCGCCAACCACAAGGCGGACAAGCCGAAATACTACGTGCTTGAGATGTTCCCCTACCCGTCTGGCCGAATCCATATGGGGCACGTGCGCAACTATACGATGGGCGACGTGATCGCGCGTCATAAACTGGCGACCGGCCACAACGTGCTGCATCCGATGGGGTGGGATGCGTTCGGGATGCCCGCAGAAAACGCGGCGATGGCTATTGGCGGGCACCCCAAAGACTGGACGTATGGCAATATCGCTGACATGCGCGGGCAAATGAAGCCGCTGGGCCTGTCGATCGACTGGTCGCGCGAGTTCGCTACCTGTGACCCCGAATATTATGGCCAGCAGCAAGCGCTGTTTCTGGATATGCTCGAGGCCGGGCTGGTCTACCGCAAGAACGCCGTGGTGAACTGGGATCCGGTCGATATGACCGTTCTGGCCAATGAACAGGTGGAGAACGGACGCGGCTGGCGCTCGGGCGCGCTGGTGGAACGGCGTGAACTGACTCAATGGTTCTTCAAAATCTCGGATTACTCCGAAGAACTGCTCGACGCGCTGGACACGCTCGACAACTGGCCCGCCAAGGTGCGCCTGATGCAGGAGAACTGGATCGGCAAGTCGCGCGGTCTGCAATTTGGCTTTGAACGCACCGATGGCGGCGAGCCCATTACTGTCTATACGACTCGCCCCGACACGCTGCTGGGCGCGTCTTTCGTCGGTATTTCACCGGACCATCCGATTGCCAAACAGCTTGAGGCCGAGAACCCAGAAGTTGCTGAGTTCGTTGCAGAATGCCGTAAGGGTGGCACCACGGAAGAGGCCATCGAGACAGCTGAAAAGCTTGGTTACGACACCGGCATCAAGGTCAAACACCCGCTGGACCCGAATTGGGAACTGCCGGTTTGGATCGCGAACTTCATCCTGATGGATTACGGCACCGGCGCGATCTTTGCCTGCCCGGCACATGACCAGCGCGACCTCGACTTCTGCCGCAAATACGGCTTGCCCGTAGTCGATACATTCTTTGCGCTGGATGATGATACGCCGGTCGACAAAATCGCCTTTGTTCCACCTAAGACGGAAAAAGTACGCTGGGTGAATCACTTTGCGGGCCTGACCGAAGCCACCGGGGATGAGGCGATCAACGCAACCGTTGATTTCGCAGAAAAGGCGGGCTGGGGCGAAGGTGTTACCAAGTACCGCCTGCGCGATTGGGGCCTCAGCCGCCAACGCTATTGGGGCTGCCCGATTCCCGTGGTGCATTGCGAAAGCTGCGGTGTGGTGCCCGAAAAGAAAGAAAACCTTCCGGTCCGCCTGCCCGACGATGTCACCTTCGACAAACCGGGCAATCCGCTGGACCGCCACCCGACCTGGCGTGACTGTGCCTGCCCGAAATGTGGTGCCCCGGCCAAGCGCGAGACCGACACGATGGACACATTCGTCGATTCGTCATGGTATTTCGCCCGTTTCACCGCCCCACGCGCCGAAACGCCGACCAATCTGGCAGAAGCTGAATACTGGATGAATGTCGACCAGTATATCGGCGGCATCGAGCACGCGATTCTGCACCTGCTTTACTCCCGCTTTTTCGCGCGGGCGATGCAGATCACCGGCCACCTGCCCAAGAAAGCCATCGAGCCTTTCGACGCGCTGTTCACCCAAGGCATGGTAACGCACGAGATTTACCAAACTCGCGATGCCAATGGCCGCCCGGTCTATCACCTGCCCGAGGATGTGACCGACGGCAAACTGGCCGACGGCACCGAGGTCGAAATTATCCCTTCGGCCAAGATGTCGAAATCCAAGAAGAATGTGGTCGATCCAGTCAGCATCATTTCTGCCTTCGGCGCAGACACAGCGCGCTGGTTCGTGCTGTCCGATTCGCCACCCGAACGTGACGTGGAATGGACAGCCTTTGGGGCCGAGGCCGCGTTCAAGCATCTCAGCCGCGTGCATCGCATCGCGTCCGAGATCGTAGAATCAGACATACCCGCCAATGGCGAAGACGAAATCCTGCTGCGCGAGATGCACAAAGCGATCCACGATGTGTCCGGGGGCGTCGAATCCTTTGGCTTCAACGCTTCGATCGCCAAGCTTTATGCCTTCACCAACACTTTGGCGAAATCCAAGGCAGGTACCGACGCCAAGCGCCAAGCCGCCAAGACGCTGGCGCAGCTGATGTCGCCCATGACCCCGCACCTGTCCGAAGAGCTGTGGCAAATGCTGGGCGGCGAAGGTCTGGTGGCGACCGCTGCATGGCCCGTCGCGGATGAGGCGATGCTGGTCGATGACACCGTCACCCTGCCCATCCAGATCAACGGCAAGCGCCGCGCGGAAATCAGCGTTCCCAAGGATATGGCCAAGGACGAGGTTGAAAAAATCGCGCTCAGCACCGAAGCTGTGCAAAAGGCGCTGGATGGTGCCGCGCCAAAGAAAGTCATCGTAGTTCCCGGACGGATCGTGAATGTCGTCGTTTGACCGCAGAACCCTGATCTTGATGCCGTTGGCCTTAGCGGCCTGCGGCTTTGAACCGGTCTATGCACCCGGCGGATCGGGGACAGCTTTGGACGGGAAAGTGGCCGTCTCGGCCCCGAATAACGTCGACAGTTTCCTGCTGGTTCAGAATCTGGAACGTAAACTGGGCCGAAGTGCTACATCCGGCAGCGATTATGCGTTGGACGTGCAGGTTTCAACGGTCACCCGCGCCGCGTCGATCACCACGTCGAATGAAACCACGCGTTACACCATCGACGGGCGGGCCACCTATGCGCTGAAATCCAACAATACCGGTCAGATCCTTGCCTCGGGCACGGTCACAGAGTTTGTCGGGTACTCTGCCGCTGGATCGACCGTTTCGACGCTGGCGGATGAGCGTGACGCCAAGGAACGGCTGATGGTGATCCTGTCAGATCAGATCGTTACCCGCCTTTACGCCACACCGGGCCTGACCACATGAAGCTTAGCCCGCGTGAGGCCGAGGGCTATTTCGCCAAGCCTGACACGGACAAAACCGGTCTGTTGATCTATGGGGCCGACGCAATGCGCGTCGCGCTGAAACGGCAACAGGCTCTGGCAGCCCTTCTCGGACCCGGTGCAGAAGAAGAGATGCGCCTGAGCCGCATCCCCGGAGCCGATCTGCGCGGCGACCCCGCATTGTTGCTTGATGCAGTCAAAGCAGTTGGCTTTTTCCCCGGCCCGCGCGCGGTGTTTGTCGAGGATGCAACCGAGACCGCCGCACCTTCGATCCTCGCTGCGCTCGAAGATTGGGCGGCAGGCGATGCCCAAATCATCGTGACCGCAGGCCAACTCAAACCAAGCTCGAAAATCCGTAAAGCGTTTGAGGCGCATCCGGCCACTTATGCTGTCGGCATCTATGACGATCCGCCCTCACGAGCCGAAGTTGAACGCATTGTCTCACGGGCCGGGCTGCAGAACATCCCGCGCGACTCGATGTCGGCGCTCAGCGAATTGGCCTTGGCGCTCAGCCCCGGTGATTTCACGCAAACCGTTGATAAATTGTCGCTTTACAAACAGGGCGATGCGTCTGAGCTGAGCATCGAGGATATCGAGGCCTGCGCCCCGCGCTCGACCGAGGCCGCTCTGGATGACGTGCTGAACGTTGTCGCCGAGGGCCGCACGGGCGAGATCGGGCCGCTGATCCGGCGGTTGCAAGCACAGGGCACCAATGGGGTCACGCTTTGCATTGGGGCGACCCGGCATTTTCGAACACTCTATACTTGCGCCGCAGACCCCGGTGGTGCGGCGCAGGGCATCGGCAAGCTGCGTCCGCCGGTCTACGGCAAACGCCGCGATCGTATCCTGCGTCAGGCACAAGGTTGGGGTGCCGCCAAGCTGCAGACGGCGCTGACAGTGCTGACCGATACCGATCTGTCCCTGCGCTCGGCCGGTCAAACTGCGCCCGCAATGGCGCTGGTTGAACGTGCTATGATCCGTTTGGCCATGCTGGCTCGGTCTCGTTGACAACGGGTTTCGCTTGACCCGTTTCCGATGGCGGGCACACTGCCCAAGATTGTGAACCAGCAGGATACAAGCATGTACAAGCTTTATGGCCCCGTTATGACCCGCACGTCACGGGTGGTTTGGATGTTGGAAGAAATGGGCGAACCCTATGAACTGGACCCGGTCGCCCCGCGCTCGCCCGAGATTTTGGCGCTCAACCCTTCCGGCAAGGTTCCGGTGTTGGTCGATGAAAACCGCGCAATCAACGACAGCTCGGCCATCATGACCTATCTGGCAGACAAGCATGGGGTTCTGACATACCCTGCCGGAACCATCGAGCGGGCCGAACAAGATGCGTTATTCCACACAATTCTGGACGAGATAGATGCAGTTTTGTGGGTCGCGACGCGGCACAAGTTCATCCTGCCCGAAGACAAGCGCGTTCCGGCAATTCGCGACTCGATCACGTGGGAATTCGATCACAACTTTCAGCGGCTCGAAAAACGCTTCAAGGGACCGTTCCTGATGGGGGACAAGATGACCATCGCGGACATCCTCCTGATCCACTGCATGAGTTGGGCAAAAAATGCAGGTTTCCCTCTGAATTCCGAAGTTCTAAGCGCCTACGGCAAAGAAATGCGCCAACGTCCAGCCTATCTGAAAATGGCCGAGATGGCGGCGACCGCTTAGGCGAACGGGCGTGCCGTGAGATACTCAGCGGCGGCACGCCCCGCCCAACGACCCGTGGCCAGACAGGCAGTCAGCAGATAGCCGCCTGTCGGCGCTTCCCAGTCCAGCATTTCTCCGGCGCAGAATATTCCGGGCAGGGCTTTCAGCATTAAGCCCTCATCCAGGGCGCTGCGCGCTACACCTCCGGCGGTTGAGATCGCCTCGTCCATCGGGCGCAGGCCAGAATGTCGAACAGGCAAACGCTTCAGCGTCGCGATCCAATCTGATTGCGTCAACGGATGGCCCTTGGTCATCTCATGAAACAGGGCAATCTTTTGTGGCGGCAGGCGCAACGTGTTTTTCAGCCAGTGCGATAGCGTCGCCTTGGGTTTCTTGGCTGCCAAGCGCGCCTGCAATGTCTGGGCCGTGACATCGGGCACCAGATCGATATAGAGCGGCGCGCCTTCACGCAACGCTGGCGTCAGAGAATAAAGACCGCCTCCTTCCAACCCCTTGGCTGAAATAGCAGCCTCGCCCCGGCTGGTCAGATCACCGGCTACCCAACGAACGGATTTCAGGGCAGCCCCGAAATGCGGCTGCATGTAAGGGCTCCACTCCACCGAGAGCGCCGAATTCGACGGGACGAAGGGGGCCAGTTCAACGCCCTTTTCCGACAGGACCGAGGCCCAGGCCCCGTCAGAGCCCAGCCGAGCCCAACTGGCCCCTCCCAGCGCCAGTACTGCCACATCAGGGTTGAGGCGTTGTTCACCGTCCGGCGTTTCAAACACCAGCGCCCCCTCTCGCCACCCGATCCAGCGCCGCCGGGTCCGAATCTGCACACCCGCCTCATCCAGCCGCGCCAGCCAGGCACGCAACAAGGGCGAGGCTTTCATGACCTTGGGAAACACGCGTCCGGTTGAACCGGTAAACATCTCCTGCCCCAGATCCTGCGCCCACCCCCTCACAGCTTGTGCGTCAAACGCATGGATCATCGGCTGCAGCCACGTCCCAGCCTCGCCATAAGCGGTCATCAGGGTTTCGAACGGCTCATCCTTGGTCAGGTTCAGCCCTGACTTGCCTGCCATCAGGAATTTGCGCGCGACCGAAGGTTTTGCCTCTGCCACCAGCACCTGATGACCGGCGATGGCCAGTTGCTCAGCCGCCATCAGCCCTGCGGGGCCTGCACCGATCACCACTGCTTGCGCCATCGCGCCCCTCTTGCCCTGCTCGCGCATCGACGCGAGATTACTCTTATGGCGAACACCGATCCGATCTGCCCGCTCTGCGACCGCCCGATCCCCGATGGGGGCGGCAGCCTGCACCATCTGATCCCAAAACTCAAAGGAGGCAAGGGCGGGCCGACTGTCTTGCTACATCAGATCTGCCATAAAGAGGTGCACGCGACCCTGACCGAGGCCGAACTGGCGCGCAATTTCAACTCGATTGAGGCCTTGCGCGCGCATCCGAGGCTTGAGAAATTCCTGATCTGGGTCCGCAAACGCCCCCCCGGGTTTCGCTCCAAAGTGCCGGGCAAGCGGCGAGGACGCTGATCAGGCGGGCAGGATCGGATCGCCGAATGCGTCTTGCTGTTCGGCCTCCAGCCATTCGATTTCGATCCCGAGATAGTCGGGCACCGGGGCGAACTGTGCCCCCGCGATGTGCTGAAACTCAAGCGTCGTATACGGGCGTTTCCACAGCCATTCGCGGTTCTCCACGGCCCACAGATCGGGGTTGGGTGGAGTCTCATCGGTGAACGCGTAGAAATGCAGATCGAACCCGTAGGGCGAAACTTCCTGCATCGACAGCAAGCACATCCCCAGTTTGCGGCAAAAGGCATCTTCGGCGACGATATCGCCCGTTCTCAAGGTGATCTGACCGATACATGCCCCGGCAAACGGGGCCTCCGCATTTGCAATTCCGTCTGGCCGGTTGCCCTCGAAATCATGTTGCAGAAGCTCGATCACGAAACCTTCGGGGTCGCTTAGGTGGCACATATAGCCGATGTCTATGAACTGATGCGGTGTACTGACGGCTATGCCCTTCCGACGCAGGAAATCGGCGGCCAGATCGACATCGGGCAACGTGATACCGATCTTCCAATACCGCTGCCCCTGATCATGTGTGTATCCACCCCCGCCCGGCATCAGAAGCAGATCGGTCCCTTGTCCGGAATAGCTGAGACGACGGTTGGGCCCTTCGATCTGAACAGTCATACCGAGCGCGTCGCGATAGAATGCGGCCAGGCGGTCCGGATCAGCAACCCGCAGTCGCAACGCGGCGAGCCTCATGGGCATAACCGAGCGATCCCGGTGGCAATCGTGGGATCGGCGGTTACAGAATCTGCCACCAGTTCCCGTGTAGTTGGCATCAGCAGATCCGGCTCGACCACACGGTCGACCAGTCCGAACGCATAGGCCTCATCTGCGGTGATCTTCTGCCCAGCCATCAGGATCAGCTTGGTGCGCGCCGGACCAATCAAAGCCGCCATGCGTTTCGGGTCCGATGGCTGCGGCAGAAAGCCCAGCTTCATAACCGGATAGAAGAATTTTGCCGACGGCACCGCGATGCGCAGATCACAGGCCAAAACCATCCCATTCGCCCCACCGGCCAGCGTGCCATTCAGCGCGGCCACTGTCAGGCACGGCAGCGCGGCAATGGCGCCCGACAATCTCTCCCACAGGTTGGAGGTGGCAAGTCCCGCCCGCGCCTCGTCCAGATCTGCACCAGCGCTGAAGACACGACCGGCACCGGTCAGGATTAAGGCCCGGGCTTCGGTGGCAGACTCGGCGATCTGGACCAATTCGCCCAGCATCGCCGCAGTCAAAGCGTTGGCCTTGTCCGGATTGTTCAGGGTAACCGTCCAGAGGCCGTCTTCCTTGGTCAGATCAATCACGTGATGCCGATCCTTTTGCGGATATCTTCATTGCGCAGCGAAATCTCGGTGCCCCGGAATTCATCCGCATCCGATGAGCACATCCACAGCATCGCCCGCGCGGGCCAGTCAGCCGGGATATGATCGTCCCAATCCAGCTGGCTGACCGGGTTTATACCACTGGCCTTGATCACCCGCTGCATGTCGGTGGCCACGGTGCCCGGCGACAAACCCATGGCACGGATACCATGATGCGCCTCCTCCAGATGCAAACACTCGGTCAGCATCTTCGCACCGGCTTTCGATGCGCAGTAGTGGCTCCAGGCCTCAACCGGGTTCGACGCAGCACCGGACGAGACCGTCAGCACCGTGCCCCCACCCGCGGCGCGCATGATGGGCAGGGCGGCGCGCATGCCGTAGAAAACACCTTTGAGGTTGATATCGATCGCCGAGCTCCAAGCGGAAACATCTGCGTTGGACATATGAAAAATAGGATCGATCACCCCGGCATTTCCGACCAGGACATCCAGCGATCCAAACCGATCCACGCAATCGGCCACCACCTGTTCAACCTGCGCAAAGTCACTGACATCGCAGGCCAACGCGATCACGTTATCGCCAAGTGCGGCAGCCAGTGCCTCAATCTGATCACGGCTGCGCGCCACCAGCACCACATTGGCCCCGGCTGCGGCAAAAACGCGCCCGGCTTCGGCACCGATCCCTCGGCTGGCCCCCGTTATCAGTACGGTTTTCCCTTGCATTTGCATCGTTTAAATCCCTGCATTTGAAATTGTGTAAAGTCGTACAGCGGAAATGGGGAACTGGTCCACCCCTTGCCCCTTGACGCTGACCGCCACAGGCACGACGATGCCGGCAAAATTGATCAAGAAGGGTTCTCTTATGACTGTTTTCCTTCGCCGGAGCTGCGGCGCAGCGCTGGCTTATGCCGTTGCAACTCAGGGCGCGTTTGCAGAAATCACCGCCAATGATGTCTGGGCCGACTGGCAGGCCTATCTGGGCGGCATGGGCTATGAAGTGACAGGCGACCAGAGCACATCTGGCGACGTCACCACGATCGCAAACATGACCATGGCCATGGCCCTGCCTGAGACCGATGGGCAGTTCAACATGGTCATCCCTGAAATGACCCTGACCGAAAACGGCGATGGAACCGTCAATATCGATTTCCCCGACAGCTTCCCAGTGTCGATCTCGGGCGAATCCGACGGAGAAGCATTTTCAGCCGATCTGCTTTATACGCAGGACGCGCTGAATATGGTCGTCTCTGGCACCCCGGAAGAGATGACCTATGACTACACGGCAAACAGCCTGACGCTGGCACTGGATTCGATGAAATTCGGCGAGGAAGCCGTATCGCAAGACGTGCTGGGCCTGAACTTTACGATGAACGAGGTCGAGGGCTCTTCGCTGATGAAAATCGGCGAAATGCGCGACATCGCGCAGAAGTTCACCGCAAGCACCATGTCTTATCACGTGGCCTTCGACGAACCTGACAGTGGCGACGACGGTCGGATCAGCGGCAAGCTGGACGATCTGGCATTTGAAGGCGACACAACAATCCCGGCGGGGTTTGATGTGACTAATGTGCAGGATCTGTATGGAGCCGGATTTGCGGCATCCGGTACATTTACCTATGGCTCGGGTAGCACCGAAATGGCCGGAACCGCCGAGGGTGAAGCATTTTCGCTGAGCAGCAGTTCCGAGGGCGGTGAATTCACCGGCAGCATCGATGCCCAGCGCCTGGTGTACGACCTTGTGCAAAACAGCACCAAACTGGCGGTAACCACGGCTGATCTGCCCTTCCCGATCGAGATCGCGATGGCCAATGCCGGGCTGAAGCTTGAGATTCCGGTTGCGGCCTCGGAAGAAATCCAGCCCTTTGGGTTTGGCCTGAACCTGACCGATTTCACAATGTCCGACGTGTTGTGGAGCCTCTTTGACCCCGCAGGCGCCCTGCCCCGTGACCCGGCCACGATTGCGCTGGATACGACCGGCACCGCCAAAGTGCTCGTCGATTTCATGGACCCGGAAGCAGTCGAAGCGCTTGAGACCTCGGAAGTAGCACCGGGTGAACTGCATTCGCTGAAGATCAACGAATTGCTGGTCTCGCTGGTCGGTGCCGAGCTTACGGGCGATGGCGACTTCAAGTTCGATAACTCGAACACTGAGGCTTTTGATGGCATGCCTGCCCCGTCGGGTGTCGCCAATCTGAAACTCGTCGGGGCAAATGCGCTGCTCGATACGTTGATCGGTATGGGTTTTGTGTCCGAAAACGATGCACTCGGCGCGCGGATGATGATGGGTCTGATGGCGGTTCCGGGTGAGGAACCCGATACGCTGAACTCGACAATCGAGTTTACCGAGGACGGCCAGATCCTGGCGAACGGCCAGCGGATCAAGTAGCAAAAACTTCGGGACAAGCCGCAAGGGCGGCCTGTCCCACCCAAGGCAGGCGGCGCAAATGGATCGCAGGCCTTGCGGGACGCACGCTCCGAGGCTAGGTCCAAGACATCAAGACCCCGGAGGCTTCATGAACAGAACACCTCAAGACATCAGCCACGATTTGCTGGATGCGGCGCGCAAAGCGGGGGCCGAGGCGGCGGATGCCATTGTTATCGATGGCTCATCCGTATCGGTCGAGGTCCGCGGCGGCGCGCTGGAACATGCAGAGAGGTCCGAAGCCACGGACCTGGGGCTGCGCGTCTTCCTGGGCAAGCGCCAGGCAATTGTCTCCAGCTCTGACAGTCGCCCCGAGACGCTGACCGCGATGGCCGAACGTGCGATCGCCATGGCCCGCGAAGCGCCCGAGGATCCGTTTACCGGCCTCGCTGATCCGGATCAGTTGATCAGCGATTGGAACATGGACGCGTTTGAGCTGTTCGACCCGACGCCAGAACCCAGCGCCGATACGCTAATGCAGGATGCACTGGCCGCCGAAGCTGCGGCGCTTGAGGTGGATGGGGTCACACAAGTTTCGGATGCGGCAGCGGCTTATGGCACCCATCGTGTCCACCTTGCCGCGACCAATGGGTTTTCCGGCGGCTATGCACGCAGTAGCCGCTCAACCTCCTGCGTTGCGATTTCCGGTGAAGGCACCGGGATGGAGCGTGACTATGACGGTGATAGCCGAAGCTTTCAGTCTGACCTTCGCAGCCCGTCCGAGATTGGCCGCACGGCCGGTGAACGTGCCGTTTCCCTTATGGGCGCGCGCAAACCGCAGACCGGCAGCTTTCCGGTTCTGTTTGATGAACGTATCTCGTCCTCACTGATCGGTCACTTGCTGGCCGCCAGCAACGGCGCAGCCATCGCGCGCGGAGCCTCGTGGCTGAAAGAAAGCCTTGGCGAGCAGGTTCTGCCCGAGCATCTGTCCCTGATCGAAGACCCACATCGCCCGCGCATCGCGGGCTCACGCCCGTTTGATGCCGAAGGTTTGGCGACACAACGCCGGGCCATCGTGGAAGATGGTGTTTTGACCGGCTGGACGCTGGACCTGGCCAGCGCCCGCAAACTGGACATGACCTCAACCGGGAACGCCGCGCGCGGCGTGTCGGGCCCTCCGTCTCCCAGCAACTGGAACCTCAGCCTGACGCAAGGCGAGCGCAGCCGCGCTGATCTGCTGCGCGATATGGGAACGGGATTGCTGGTAACTTCGATGATCGGGTCGACCATCAACCCCAATACCGGCGACTATTCACGTGGGGCCTCAGGCTTTTGGGTGGAAAACGGTGAGATCACTTACCCGGTCAACGAATGCACCATCGCGGGCAACCTACGGGACATGCTGATGCGGATCGTTCCGGCCAATGACGCGCGGCCTTACCTGTCGCGCGTGGTACCGTCGTTGCTGATCGAAGGGATGACACTTGCCGGCAACTGACCTGTCTTTGTTGATTGATGCCGCTCTTGAAGCTGGAAAGATCGCCACCCGTTTTACCGGGCCGCAGGCACAGCGTTGGGACAAACCCGACGGCGCGGGTCCGGTGACCGAGGCCGATCTTGCCGTCAACGCCATGCTCGAGCGTGATTTGCAGGCCGCCCGGCCCGATTATGGCTGGCTCAGCGAAGAGACCGAAGACTCCGCCGACCGCCTGAGTCGTGATCGTGCGTTCATCATCGACCCGATCGATGGCACCCGCAGCTTTGCCGAAGGTTCGCGCACCTGGGCGCATTCTCTGGCCATTGCAGAGCAAGGAGACGTGATTGCAGCTGTCATCTACCTTCCTATGCGCGACCTGCTTTATGCGGCATCGCGTGGGCAGGGGGCAACGCTGAATGGTGCAACGATCCGCGTCTCAGGCCAGACCCGCCTGCCTGAGGCCGAGATTCTGGCTGCAAAACCCAATCTAGACGCGCGCCACTGGTTGTCAGGCTCGCCCCCCGCGTTCAAACGTGTCTATCGCCCCTCACTGGCCTATCGCATGGCGCTGGTGGCACAAGGGCGGTTCGACGGGATGCTGACACTTCGCCCCAGTTGGGAATGGGACATAGCTGCAGGAGACCTGATCCTGCGCGAAGCGGGTGGGTTATGTACTGATCGCATTGGCCAGCCTCTGCGCTTTAACAATGCTCATCCGCGCCTTAACGGTGTAGTCGCCGCCGGACCCACTTTGCATGCAGGACTTCATGACCGGCTTGATCCCAGCGGCACCGGGATCGCTCCATGAGCAAGCCCGGATCTCTCAGCCTTGCAGCCTATCGGGTACTGTCCTGGGGCGTTCCACAAAGCGGCGGGTACGCTGACACGCCCCGCCCCGAAGGTGAGTTGCTTTGGGTCCATGTCAGCACACCCGACCGGTTGCGCGCCGTCGATGACCTGTGCCGTCGCCTGCTGTCTGCACGGCCAGGATTGTCGATCCTGATGACCGCCCCCGCCGAGGCTGACCTGTCCGAGTGGAAAGGCTGCAGCTTTCCGATCGTCTGTTTGCCCCCCGACCAGGCTGGGGCCGCGCGGACTTTTCTCGATCACTGGCAACCGGACATGGCCTTGTGGTTCGGGGGTGGGCTATTACCCAATCTCATCAGCCGCGCGCAAGAACAGGCCACACCCCTGATCCTGCTTGAAGCGTCAGTTGACGTAAAAACTGCGCGGGGTGGGCGATGGCTGCCGGATATCAAGCGTTACACCTTGGATTGCTTCGATTCGATCCTTGCCCCAAGCGATGAGATCGCCCGCCAAATCCGTCGCCTTGGCATCGACTCGACCAAAATCTCTGTCGCTCCATCCTTGCATATCAGCCCGAACCCGCATCCTTGGCCCGAAGATGAGTTGATCGAAACCAACCATGCATTGGCCGGACGACCCGTCTGGCTGGCTGCATGGGTTCAGGACAAAGAATTCATATCGGTCCTGAGCGCCCACCGGCAGGCGTTGCGTATGCTGCCGCGATTGGCGCTTGTGCTGCATGTGGCCGACATGTTCGAGGCAACTCCGCTGTATAAACGGCTTGAAGCGATGGATTTGCGCTGCGCCAATTGGGATGAGGGCCATCCGATCGAGGATACAACGCAAGTCATTCTTTCTGCCGCGCCCGAAGATCTTGGGCTATGGCACCGCGTCTCGGCCGTCACATTCATGGGAAACTCGTTGGAACGCAGTGCAGGCGGATGCGACCCGTTGATCGCTGTTGCATTGGGATCGGCCGTTATCCATGGTCCCCATGTGAGCAAGCATCGTAATATCTATGATCGGCTCGACCAGGTCGGTGCAGCGATGACGATCAAATCCGCAACCGAACTGGGGGATGGTGTCGTGGAACTGCTGGCCCCGGACCGCACCGCCGACATGGCGCTGGCGGGATGGCAGATGGTAACCGAAGGGGCGCCGCAGGCTGACCATCTGATTGATCTGGTTCAGGACACGCTGGATCGACGGAGGGCTGAAGATGCGCGCTCCTGAATTCTGGAACACTTCCCCCGATCAGCTTGACGTGCGTGCCCGGCTGCTGGCCCCGCTCGGTCATCTCTACGCCGCAGCTACTGCTCGAAGAGTTGCAAAGGAACCCGGCTTCAAGCCCGGCGTTCCAGTCATCTGTATCGGCAATCTCAACGCGGGCGGTACCGGCAAGACCCCGACGGTAATCTGGATGCTCGAACGTCTGCGCGACAAATGGCACCAGCCGCATGTGGTCACACGTGGCCATGGCGGATCTTTGGAAGGGCCGGTCAAAGTTGAACCACGCAAGCACAGCGCTGCGCAGGTCGGGGATGAACCCCTGCTGCTGGCCGCCTTCGCCGATGTCTGGGTCGCCAAGGATCGCGCCGCTGGGGCACAGGCCGCCGCAGAGGACGGCGCGACGGCCATTGTGTTGGATGACGGGTTTCAGAATCCTGCAGTCGCCAAGGATTTCTCGGTCATTGTCGTCGATGCCGAGCGGGGCTTCGGCAACGGTCTATGCTTGCCTGCTGGCCCACTGCGAGAGCCCGTCGCCGTCGGCCTGAAACGCGCCGATCTCGTATTGTCTCTGGGTGCTGACGATGCGCAGGCCTCGTTTTCCAAGCGCTGGGGTCCGGCGTTGACCGTTCCTCATGCCAGAGGTGAGGTGTGCCCGCTGCAAACCGGGATGGATTGGGCAGAAACACCTGTTCTGGCCTTCGCAGGCATCGGCCATCCGGAAAAGTTCTTTGCCACCTTACGCCAGCAGGGTGCCCGGCTGTTGCGGTCTGAGGCGCTGGATGATCACCAGCCACTGACCCCTGCCCTGATGACACGGCTCGAAAATGAATCCCGCGCTCTGGGGGCCCAGCTGGTGACCACTGAAAAAGACGCTGTTCGCCTTCCAGCCTCATTCCGCAACAAGGTACTGACGCTGCCGGTGCGATTACAGATTGATGAGGATGAAAAGATCAGAGAGATGTTGGCACAGATCGCCCCATCGCCCTGAAAGACAGGCCAGCCCCTGGCGGGCTGGCCTGTTGAGATTTAGCTGCCGAGTTCGTCTTCGATCAGCTTCTTGAATTCGTCGTAAGACTGGTTGTCGACCTGCTTGCCATTCACCATGAAAGACGGTGTCGCCTGAATACCGTCGCGTTCGGCGTTCTCCTGATACCAGGCTACAAGGGTCTGGGCGCGAGTGCCATCCTGCAGGCAGGCCTCAAGCTGGTCATTGTCGATACCGGCCAGACGACCAATCTTGCGCAGTTCGTCCACGATCTCGGCCGGACCACCGGCACGGGTCCATTCGGACTGACCTTCATAGATCAGATCGGTGATGCCAAAGAACTTCTCGGGCCCCGCGCAGCGCGCAACCATCGAGGCCCAGAGACCATAGCGGTCAAAGTAAACCTCGCGATAGATGAACTTCACCTTGCCGGTATCGATGAAATCCTTCTTGAGCTGCGTATAGGCACCTTGGTGGAAGTTCGCGCAATGCGGGCAGGTATAGGAGGCATATTCGATGATCTCGACCGGCGCATCTTCGGCGCCCTGCACCATCTCGACGACGGTCGATGTATCCAGATCAGCCTCCTGCGCCTCGGCCGCGCTGACCAAAGGATAAGCTGGGGTCGATGAATTCGAGAGCGACAGCCAATAGCCGCCAGCGGCGACGGCGACGGCCGCACAGATTACGGTTGCAATACGGCTCATGCTAAGCCCTTTCTTAGTGTTTCTGTCTGGATAAAACGTTGCGACCGAGACGTTCAAGGGCCGCACGCAAATCTTCATCATTTACATCGCGTGACACTTTGTCCGCCTCGGCGGCAATCTCCGTAGAAATCGTGGGTTTTACCACCTTCGGTTTGTGATCGAAACTGGCCTGCCCCTCAGCAAATCCGGTCGGAGCGGTCTGGGTGATGCGCACGCGGCTGATCGCGTTGAAGCCATAGACCGCGTTCACCTTGTCGCGCAGCTGTTCGCGCTGCATGTCCAGCATCGCAGCCTGTGGCCCGGTGGTCAGGACCGTCAAAGTAGCTCCGAACCCACCTTTGGCATATCCCACCTTCACCGGCTGAGCGATCGAGGCGATATCCTGCCCGACAATCTCGGCCCAGTGGGTCAACAGTCGCGACACAGCGAAGCCCCGGCTTTCCCCGGCGCGCCTGATCTGGTCGTTCAGCAAAGTCGCGGTGCGTTTGAACCCGCGGGTCGTGGACCGTTTGCGCTGCATCTGGTTTCCAACTCCTGTGCCGCTATTGTAATGGGCAGGAAACCGGGTGCCAGCAAAACCCGACAGGGAGATGAATAAAACTTGCGTGATTCCACTGAATTCACCGTGAGCGCCGCGTTGTTGGACTGGTATGACCGCCACGCCCGCGAAATGCCCTGGCGTGTGGGTCCTGCTCAGCGCGCTGACGGCGTGCAGCCCGATCCTTACCAAATCTGGCTGTCCGAAGTGATGCTGCAGCAAACGACGGTCGCTGCGGTGCGTGACTATTTCATGCGGTTCACCAGGCGCTGGCCAAACGTGCAGGCCCTGGCTGCGGCGCCGGATGATCAGGTGATGGCGGAATGGGCCGGGCTGGGCTACTACGCCCGCGCCCGCAACCTGCTGAAATGCGCGCGCGTCGTGGCGCAGGATCATGGAGGGCGGTTCCCCGAAACTTATGACGTACTGCTGAAGCTGCCCGGTATCGGCCCCTATACCGCTGCCGCGATCTCGGCCATTGCCTTTGATCAGCCCGAGACAGTGCTAGACGGCAACGTCGAACGGGTCATGGCGCGATTTTTCGATATTCACGACCCATTGCCGGGATCCAAACCTGTGTTGAAAGAAAAAGCCACAGCGTTGACCCCAACCCTCCGCCCAGGAGACTACGCCCAGGCGGTGATGGACCTTGGCGCCACCATCTGCACGCCCAAATCACCCGCTTGCGGCATCTGTCCTTTGCGTGATCCCTGCCAGGCACGGATCGCTGGAACTCAGGCAGGTCTTCCGCGCAAGACACCAAAACAGCCCAAACCCACGCGCCACGGGCATATCTATATCGCGCAAGACGCGAACCAAGCCCTCCTGCTGGAGCGGCGCCCCGACAACGGCCTGCTGGGCGGCATGCTCGGCTGGCCCGGATCGGAATGGTCGGAGGCCCCGCCCGAGGCCCCCCCGTTTCCCGCCGACTGGCAAGTCCTGCCGGGTGAAGTGCGCCACACCTTTACCCATTTTCACCTGATCCTGCGCGTCTGGATCGCTGATTTGCCCGAAGGCGCGCCAACCGGCGATCTGATCCTGATCGACAAGCACGCCTTCCGCCCCAGTGATCTACCAACGGTGATGCGCAAGGCCCATGCGCTCTGGCGCGGCCAATAGCGCGTTGTGAATCTAACGCAAACATGGCTAGGTGAAGGCAACAGACCCGAGCGCCAAAATGATCGCACCAGACACCCTGTCCCGCTGGCAATCCGCCCTTCCCTACTGGATCTCGATCCTGTTGATCCCGCTGATCTGGGCCACGACACTGGCGGGAGGCTGGTGGGTTCTTCTGGTCCCGCTCTCAACTTGGTGGGCCTTTGCCGTGCTCGATCAGTTGACCGGGCTGAACCTCGAAAACGCCGACCCTGACACGCCCGAAACCGGGTTACGCTGGTACATCCTGCTGACCAAGCTTTGGGCTCCGATACAGTTCCTGACGTTGTTTGGCCTGATCTGGTACGTGACCCGCGCGGACCTTTCGACGCTGGAAAAGATTGGCGTTTTCTTTGGTATGGGCGTGATTTCAGGCACGATCGGGATCAACTACAGCCATGAGCTGATGCATCAAAAAGGCCGCCTTGAACGCTGGCTGGGCGATATCCTTCTGGCCATGGTGCTTTATTCCCATTTCAGGTCCGAACACCTACTGGTCCATCACCGCTATGTCGCCACCCCACGTGACCCGGTAACAGCCCTCTATAACGAAGGGTTCCACCGCTTCTACCCTCGCGTGCTGCGTCAAAGCTTGATCTCGGCCTTCCGCACCGAGCGCGAAAAGCTGGCCCGCAAGGACCGCCCGTGGAGTGATCGCGCCAACCCGTTCTGGCGCTACTGGGTGTTGCAGGGCGCGATGCTGTTTCTGGCCCTGTTGGTCGGAGGCTGGTCCGGCGTGGCCTTGTTCCTGCTGCAGGCCGGAACCGCAATCTGGCAACTCGAACTGGTCAACTATGTCGAGCACTACGGCCTGACCCGCAAATACCTCGGCGATGGTAAATACGAACACGTCCGGCCCTGCCATTCCTGGAATGCCTCGCAGAAGGCATCGAACTGGCTGCTGATCAATCTGCAGCGCCACTCGGATCACCACTACAAGCCCAATCGTCGGTTCCCGCTGCTGCAGCACCATTCACAGGATACCGCACCACAATTGCCCTATGGCTATCCGATAATGACCGTGACCGCGATGATCCCGCCCCTCTGGCGTCGGGTTATGAACCCCCGCGTGCGAGCATGGCGACGGCAATACTATCCCGAGATCACCAACTGGCTGCCTTACAACAAAGCTCAAAACCCCAGACCCGGGGCATGACCACAGCGCGCGCCAGCGCGCTGCCCGGCCCAACCGTCAGAGCTGCATCTGCGATGCTGCGCTGATGGGCGGGAGGACCTCAGTCTGCCATCACCCAGATATCCATCGGCGCCTCAACCCCGCGTACGGCTTGCCGTGGCTTGGCTTCAAAGCCGGCCATGGCGTCCAGAGCGGAGGGATTTTCTTCCGCAACCCGTGCCCGCACGGCATCACTCACAATGATACGGGCATGGAAATCGCGGGTCAGCGCCTCAAGCTTGGCGGCGACATTCACCGCATCTCCGATCACCGCAAATTCCAGACGGTTTGCGCCAATGTCCCCTAAAACCACAGAGCCAAAGTGCACTCCGATCCCAACATGGATTTCCGGTTCTCCGGCCCGACGGCGATCCATGTTCCAGCGGTCGATCACCCCAACCATCGCACGCGCACAGCCCAGCGCGTTGCTCGCATCCAAGGGCGTTGGCACCGGCGTGCCAAAAGTCGCCATCAACCCGTCACCCAGATACTTGTCCAGCGTTCCGTGATGGCGGAACACCTCAGTCTCCATCCGTGCGTGAAAGCCGCGCAAGACCTCGATCACCTCGTAAGGATCACGCCCCGCCGCGTATTTGGTAAATCCGACGATATCGATGAACAGAACCGCCACATCTTCCTTGCGGATCTGTTTCAAAGGCTCATCGTTCTGGCTCAGCTCATCCACAACATTGGGCGAGAAATAGCGCGACAGATTGGCCCGCTCACGCTCTAACCCGGCATTGCTCATCAATAAGCGATTGAGGCGACGCATCGAGATACCGAGCGTGACGGCAACCATGACGAACACGATTACCTGCTGGATGCGCATGGTCGGCATGAAACTGTTCGGGTCCATGAACTCGGCCACATCCGGATAGCCCGACAACGCTTCTGCCACCCTCTCGCTGATTCCCGGAATTGGCGTTGCCACCCACCAGGCGATGATCCAGCCCGCCGTCCACATTCCCGCGGTCCAGGTTCCAATGGCGATCACCGTGCGCCAGGAATAGGCCAACGTGCCTGCGGCCAGGATGATGAAGAAATACTGAAAATTATCGAACCGGTACTGCATCGCCAAAGGCCGCACATCATCGCTGAACGGGTTGGGAATGATCATGCCCAGCGTCATGATCAGCAGGTCCACGAAGATCAAAAGCAACTCGGTCCGGGATTGCCCGACCCGACCTGCGCGCTGGATCAGCCAGCCATTGGCGCAGATCAGCAGCAGGATGAAATGATACCACATCACCTCCCATTGCGGATTGAGGTAGATCAGCAGCAGCCCCGTAAGCCCCATCGCCACCCAGCGGGCACGCACGGCCAGTTCCAGTCCCTCGCGCTTGTGTCGTTCGAGGGTGGCTTCGGTGTATTTGTTGTTCAGATCGAACGTGTCGGGTTGCGTGAAAAACAGGCTGCGGGGTCTGCGCACGGTGGTCTCGGTCATGGCCGTGATCTTTCTTGCGACGTATAGAGGCGGCCCCATGCAACCACTGTTTATGAGAAAACAAAAGACCCCGCCGTAGCTTCGGCGGGGCAAGGCTTAGTGCCTTGTGTCAGGCCACAGGCACCGGCGGTATTTGCAATATCAGTTGTGCATCTCGGCCCGGATCTGCTGACGCAGAACATCAATCGGAACCGTCTTGCCATCACGTTTGAAACACCAATAGGTCCAGCCGTTGCAAGACGGCGCATTTTCCAGATGCGCCCCGACCTGGTGGATCGAGCCCTTAACGTTTTGCCCGACGAGCGTACCGTCAGCCCGAACCTTGGCCTTATGTCGCTGGTTCATGGAATAGAGCTCTTCACCCGGGCGCAGCATGCCGCGTTCAACCAACTGGCCAAAGGGCACGCGCGGCTCGGCGCGTTTGCTGGCGCTGACCTCCAACGCCTCGCGGTCAAATTTACGGACTTTGGCGATACGCTTCTCTGCCACCTTGCGATAGCTTTCCTCGCGCTCGATCCCGATGAACTCACGTCCCAGCATCTTGGCGACTGCTCCGGTGGTACCAGTGCCAAAGAACGGGTCCAGCACCACGTCACCCGGATTGGTCGAACCAATCAGAACGCGATGCAGCAGCGATTCAGGCTTCTGTGTCGGATGCGCTTTGTCTCCGTTTTCGTCTTTGAGGCGCTCATGCCCGGTGCAGATCGGCAGAACCCAGTCACTGCGCATCTGCACGCCTTCATTCAGCGCCTTCAGCGCCTCATAGTTGAAGGTGTATTTCGCGCCTTCCCGCTTGGAGGCCCAGATCATCGTCTCATGCGCGTTGGTGAATCGCTTGCCGCGGAAGTTCGGCATCGGATTCGACTTGCGCCACACCACGTCGTTCAGAATCCAGTACCCGGCATCCTGCAAAGCCGATCCGACGCGGAAGATGTTGTGATAAGACCCGATCACCCAGATCGCACCGTTGGGTTTCAGCAGACGATGCGCTGCCTTCAACCATTCGCGCGTGAACTGGTCATAGGCCCCAAAACTGGAGAATTGATCCCAGTGATCATCGACCGCATCCACCTGAGAGTTATCGGGCCGATGCAGCTGACCTTTCAGCTGCAGGTTATACGGCGGGTCCGCAAAAATCAGGTCAACCGACGCCTCGGGCAGACTGTTCATCATCTCGATGCAGTCCCCGGATAGAATCGTGTTTAAAGGGAGCGCGGTTGCGCCCTTCGTCTTGATTGTGGTCATATCACTGCCTCAGTTCCACGGCGCTTTTGCGCTCATTTGGTTGAGACAAGGATGAGTCAAAGATGATTCGCCGTCAATTTCTTTTTTGAATCAGCGACTTACGATTTACTCTTGATACAAGATATTGTGGACAGGTTTGAAGGAACGTCTATGGTGTGGGGTCACGCCGAGATTTCGCAGCGCTTCGCGGTGCTGTTTTGTCGGATATCCGGCATTTGCCTCCCAGCCATAGCCCGGGTGCTGTTGCGCCAAATCCACCATCAACCGATCGCGCCAGTTCTTGGCAAGGATCGAGGCCGCCGCAATCGACACCGACCGTGCATCCCCCTTCACCACCGCCTCAGACGGAATTTCCAATCCGCGTGGAATCAGATTTCCATCAATCAGCAGGAAATCCGGCGCCGGATCCAGCTGCGCCACCGCGCGCTCCATCGCCAGATGCGAGGCGCGTAGGATGTTGTGCGCGTCGATCTCAGCGACTGAGGCTTCGGCAATGGCCACGTCCGCCCGTTCGCGCAGCACAACCTCAAGTGCGCCGCGGCGCTTGGCAGTCAGCTTTTTAGAGTCGTTCAGCCCTGCGGGAATATCCTCCGGGTTCAAAACCACCGCAGCGGCAACGACAGGGCCAGCTAACGGCCCGCGTCCAACCTCGTCCACACCGGCAATTCTGAGATAGCCGTGTGCCAGCAAGGCTTGTTCAAGTGCAAAATCAGGTGTCGACATGCCTGTGGCAAATCGCGTTTCAAAGGCAGACGCAAGAAAAAAGAAGAGGGCAGCTTGCGCCACCCTCTCCCAGCGTGACGCTTCTTTGGCGCCACTCCTGCTCGAAACCGGTTACTAGTAAAAGACGCGGTATCCTTTCTGGCGCAGGCAAGCGGGTTCGTATGCCCGTTTTACCTTTTTACCATTCCAGAAACCAACCTTGCACTGGTGGGGCAGGCTATCTGCATATTTGTAGTGTTTCTTGAGGCAGTTCGGCCCAAGCAACGGATGTTTTTTCGAATAGGCATTGAACGTGCGCAGGCAGCGCTGTGGCAGATTATAGCGCGCGACACGATCAGGCAGCGGGCGCACATGGGGCTTTTTCTTCTTGGAAGCCTTCTTGCGCTTATGTTTCTTGCGGCGTTCTTCTTCCTCGCGCTTTTCATCCTGATAGTAATTCACTGCCGCACCCAGAATGGCGAGCGCCGCCAACCCGCCGAGGATATCCCGAGTATCAGCAGCGCGCGCCTGTGAAACAGAGACTCCTGTAATGGCGATGGCTGTGGCAATAATCAGAGCGATAAACTTCCGGTGCATGTTTCATGTCCTTTCGGATATTGGGGCAGGCCCATATCGGACCGCGTATTTGATGCATCGACACTGCGACCGCCCCGTCCAGACAAGCAATAACGGCAAGTTGTTATCCAATATCAGGCCTCCAAACCCCTTGAGTTATTGAATATCCGCACAACTCGTGCGCAGGATGCAGCCCATGAAACAGATCCTCTCTTCTTTGGTTCTGGCGGCTCTGATATCGGTTGGGTCGCAGGCCACAGCGGCAGATTGTTATGCCGATTACAAAGCCAAGCAGGACAATCCCTTGCGGCTGCATTACGGCGTTATGCAGGTCTCAAGCTGCAAAAAGGGACCGGCCCAGAAAGAAGTCGCAAAACGGCTGAAGTCGAACGGCTGGACCCTGCTAAACGTCATGTCCGTGTTCGAGGCGGATGGGTTGGATCAAAGGAAGGCCAATGCCGGAAAATTCTATCTCCGTTACTGAAGCGCGTCGTTCGGGGGTTCGGTTGGTTGGGCTGGGGATTGCAGCGATCGTTGCGATCCTCGTAACGGCTGCGGTATTCCTGTTCTGGACGCTGCCCGACGCGAATGCCTTCAACGCAAGGGTTGAGCGTTTGTTTGTCGAGGCCGACCTTACCTCGCAATCAGAAATCCGACTGCTTGAAATTCTGGCACAGTCCGGCACTGCTTTTGCGGACACGCTGTCCAGTTATCGCATGGTGATCTTCGTACTGCTGGTCTTTGCCAGCGCCATGCTGATCGCGGCATTGGTCTTTTTGGTAATGCTGGTCCTGTTCAATCGCCGCATGGCGCAGATCGAGCGTACCGGGATTCAGGTGACCTCACTCCTGATCAGCCGCGAGGAAAATACGGTCTACCTCAACAACATGGATTTCAAACTGACGCCAGCCGCGATGGAAACCCTGTCGGTGCTGGCTGAATCCCGGTTGGATGACGAGGTTCTGTCCGGTGTGCAGATCGAGGCGATGATCTCGGGCAAGGATGCCTCCGATTGCGATGAAGCGGCAGGCGCCACCAGGATCAAACGCCTGCGGGATGCCCTGGGCAATCAAATGGTAAGTGAGCTTCTGGTGAAAAATATCGCCAAGAAAGGCTACATGCTGTCGATTGAAAAAGACGTCATTCAGATGGTCTAGGCCGCGACCCTCCGGAAAAACTCTCGCACTCCCCTTGGCAATGTGCCTGTTAGGACCCATCCTATAAGGGCTGGTCAAGGGAGGTTACAGATGAACGTCCACGCCACTCCGAATACCAAAGGCTATGGGATTTCCGTCGAACCCCTGCGCGGGCGGATTGCAATCTATCGCGGTGAAACCCTTCTGGCCGAAAGCCGCAACGCCAAGGTCATGTATGAAACGCGGCTGCCGCCGGCAATCTATGTGCCACGCGAAGATCTGTGTGTGGAGCTGGGCCCCGAAACCGAGCTGCAGACCTTCTGCCCCTTCAAGGGCACCGCGACCTATCACGACATCAGCCTGCCCGAAGAACGGCTGACCAACTCAATCTGGGCCTATGAGGACGCCCTGCCCGAAAGCAAGGCTATTCAGGGCCATATCGGTTTCATGCCCAACACCGCAACGCGGATCGACCTTGGCGACAATACGCTGCGGCAACCCGATGACGGCAATATCAGCGGGCCTTTGATCGACTGGCTAATGCGCGGTGCGTCCGAGGTCGACACCCCCGACGGCTTTACCAAAGCGCTGGCCGAGAAGATGCTGGAACACGGCATCGCTATTCAGCGCCTCAGCATTCTGGTCTGGTCGCTGCACCCGCTGATCGCGGGCAAACACTATATCTGGGAAAAAGACGCGGCCGAAATTTCGACGCATACCCCAAGCTATGAGATCCACGACCACCCGGCCTTTACCAACAGCCCCTTGCGCCATGTCTCGAATGGGCTGGGCGGGGTGCGTCAGCGCTTGAATGATGACAATCCGCATAACAGCTTTCCGATCATCGAAGATTTGCGCGCCAAAGGTGCGACCGATTACGTTGCCATGCCGCTGCCCTTTTCGGATGGGCGGACGAATGTCCTGACCTTGACCTGCGATCACCCCAACGGATTCACAACTGAAAACCTTGGGCTGGTTTTCGAATGTTCGTCAGTTATCGCTCGCTTTTACGAGGTCTTCATGCAACGCGAAAACGCACAGGTTCTACTTGAGACTTATGTGGGCAAGCGCACGGGTGCGCGCGTGCTGGGTGGCGAAATCCGCCGCGGTGACGGTGATGACATCGATGCCGCGATCATGTTCTGTGACCTTCGCAACTCCACCACACTGGAGGAAACGCTGGGCCGGAGCGACTATATTACGATCCTGAACTCGTTTTTCGAAACCGTGTCGGGCATCGTGCACGATCATGACGGAGAAGTTCTGAAATTCATCGGCGATGCTGTGTTGGCCGTGTTCCCTGCCGGGGACAAGCCGGCCCAAGCCCGTTCAAATGCACAGCAATCGGCGGTCGAAATCGTCGAGAAACTGGCCGAGCTGCGCAAAGAAGAGAGCGATCATTACTGCGATTGTTCGATCGGCGTTGCCTACGGGCGCGTGACCTATGGCAATGTTGGGTCACGTGAGCGGTTGGATTTCACGGTGATCGGGCAAGCCGCCAATGTGGCCGCGCGCCTTGGCGAATATGGGAAATCCATCGGCCACAGAATCGTTGTGTCACAAGATATAGAACCGAGTTGTCAGCACGCCGTCACTTTGGGGGCCGTGAAATTGCATAATGTATCCAAACCCGTCAAGTCCTTTGCGATGCGTACCCCTGCAGACGACATATTGGATGCATAAAGGTCAACTTCGCCTGATCATCCTCCATCCAGCAATATCAACGCTGTCTGCGCGGGCGAGATCGTGTTCTGTAACTGGGCAATCTGGCTGCGGGCCAGATAGGTATCCGTCAACTTTTCAACTGCCTGCACATCAGTGAATTGAGACAAATCAGAAGAGCCTGTGATGCGCTGCAATCGGTCTTTGAAAACCTCAAGCTGCTTGTCGATATCAAGCTGCGCAAAGGCAGAAGGCAACCCAAGGGCTGTCTCCATCATCTTGCGCAATGGTGGCAAACCCATCAGGTCAAACCACTTTCTATCTTCACTTCCGCTTCGTTCCGCGATGTCAGATAAGGCGTGCTGAGTATACAACGCAATGCGCATGGTCTCGTCCTGCTCACCAACCGAGACCTCGAAACGAGTTATCAGATTATCGTCAGCAACCTTTCGCATTGCATTGACCAGATTGGTCTTTGGCACATCCCCCGGACCGAAACCGAACGCGTTGGCAAGCTCACGGTACCGGTTGTCCGCCAACCGGTTGGAAAGCGCATCATCCGCCTGCGTACCATCAGACAGGACTTTCTGAATGAAGAACCGATTGTTCAGATCCTGCTCCAGCCCAAAGGCTCCAAGCGCCACTTGTAACAACCGTCGATCTGAAACCAGATCTTCGGCTGAACGCGCCTTGCTAATATTGTCGAGGAAGTAATTCGTATCCCTCTCATTCACGGTGGACGCCGAATAGCTTTGAAACTGCGCGTCATAGGTCCGCTGCAGGAAACGCCAGCCTACCAGCCCACCCGTCGGTATGACCGGCTGGAACGTCATTGCTGATAGGCCATCAAACGTTCTTCGCGTGGCAGCAAAGACCGGAGCGACTTGAGACATCTGTAGTATTGCTCGGCCACCAAGGCCTCGGTTGCGTCCGTCAGCACGCGCCGGCTATCAGCGTCGGTAAAGACCTGACTCAGCTCTTCGACTCTACGCAGCAATTGCTGGCGCGCCTGATCCGGTTCGCTGTCGCCGGACAGAACAAGCTGCGCGGCATAGCAGACCCGACGCACCGGAGTATTGGCTTCTTCCGGGTGAATCGCGTCACGCAAGCGCAAGACGTTGGCTTCTGGCGTCACGATCGAGAACCGGCTGCGACGATCCCCGTTTTCGATCACGACCCCATTGATTAGAACACGTTCCTTTGGGGCGAGTTTCAGAACCAGCCCGCCCATCAGTTGCCCCTCATTTGACGCAGCCCGCGCAGGACGGCCATGTTGATCTCAAGCAAGGGTTCAACCTCGGCCTTGTTGCCCAGAACTTGGCTGCTGTGGTGTTCCGTAAACTCGGCCAGATAGAATATCCTGGCGCGGAGTTCATTCGGCAACGCATTATCGGTATCCGAAACTTCCGTTGCCAGTACGCTCCACAACCGTCGGTTTTCATGTAGGGCATGCACAAAGCCGCCAAAATCTGTTGCCTTGCGGGATGCTGCCGCCTTCAGACGGTGAGTAATTCTTGAAATCGCCTCGTATTCCGTATCCCGAGGGGTGCGCGTTGGTGCAGTCGATTGTCCATAAGCGCGTTGGGCCAGCGTTTGCGGGGTCACTTGAAATCCTTCCAATTGTCCTTCGGGGGCGATCAGATCCGGGGCGCGTCATACGCGCCCCGGGTTAGCTCTGGTTTAACGGAACAGCGACAGAATGGACTGTGGTGCCTGGTTCGCGATCGACAGCGACTGTGTCGCCAGCTGTTGCTGAACCTGCAGCGCTTGCAAACGGGCCGAAGTCTCTTCCATATCAGCGTCGACCAACGAACCGATGCCCGATTTAAACGAGTCGGTCAGCTTGGACACAAAATCCTGCTGAGTTTCGATACGACCTTGCACAGAACCAAATGCTGCGGCCGCGTCAATCGAGGTATCGATCAGCGATTCAATGGTGCCCAGCGCAGCGGCTGCACCCGCATCCGTGGACACGTCGATCGAGCTCAGCGCGCCGAGCCCGCCCGAACCCGCGTTGGTAAATTGTGCCGAGATGGAAATATCCTGATCGGCGTCAGCACCCGCAGCAGCAGCACCGGTTGCAAAGGAAATGGTGTTCGGCGCACCGGAAGAATCATAATCCGCCGCGAGACCTGTGATGCCAAGCGCATCAATCTGGTTCTTGAGGCCAACAGCAACCAGCGCATCGGTATAGTTTTCGTCATATGTACCGGACGGATCCAGATCACTGGTTTGAATGGTGTAAGACACCTCTTGATCACCGACCCGGATCGATACGCTGTCGCCAACTTCAAAGTTGTCAGTGGAACTGTCGATGACGATGTCACCAGTGCCCGTTGCGCGGTTCAGCGTGAAACCGGCGACGTCATTGTCTGTCGTGGCGTTGTCCGAACCGGCAAGGACACCCTTCGCGGTATAGCCACCGATAGACAAGTCCTGGCTGGCAACCGAGATCGAAGACGCATTCACCGCGCCGCTGTTATCACGATCCAGCGACGACAGGACGGAGACGGTACCGGCAGTGCCGTCAACCAAGTTCAGGCCATTGAACTGCGCGGCCCCCACAACAGATGCGATTTGACCACGAAGTGCGGCAACATCATCATTGATCTTGGAACGATCAACGTTGTCTTCCTGCGCCGCGACGATTTTTTCTTTCATTTGCGTCAGCAGGTCGGTCACGGTTTCCGACGCGTTTCGCGCAACCGCGACCGTCGATTCACCCAAAGCAAGGCTGTCTTTAATCGCCTTGAAACCCTTTACATCCGACTCCATGACCTTAGAAATCGCCCAGACGGCCGAATTGTCCTTGGCGGTCGCGACATCCTTACCGGTCGAGATCGCGTTCTGGGTCATTTCCAGGTTCTTGTTGACTGATTTCAGGGTTTGCAGCGCGACCATCGCGCCATTGTTCGTCAGAATGCTGGACATGTTTGTCATCCTCTTTACGTTCGGGCGCGTTTCGCGCCGCTGCTTTCCCACCTCAAGCGGTAGGCATTCTGTCGTTCTGACCTGTGCGTCGTGCCCTGTGGCTTACGCGCCACCTGCTGATCAGGTGCACTGCAACCTTTGACCGCTATCCCCTAACGGAGTGCTAAGATGTGCATCTGCAAAACCAAGGATTTGAATCAAACGGCTTCTAAGCCCGTTTCTCAAGCTTCGCGCATGCGCGAACGGCATAGCCATTGCGCTGACCCGAGGCATCATAAGTGCTGAACTCCTGTCGTACCCGACGCAGTTCCGACATCCGGTCGGCCACCGCACGAATCCCTTCGGCCGCGCTGTTCAGCAAGGCCTGATTCCGCTCAACCTTATTCTGGATACGGACCAGATCTTCGGCTTCAAAAACCCGCTGATCGTTGATCGCGCCAATCAGGTCTTCTTTCTGAGGTGTCAACTGATCCAGAGCCTCCAAATTGCCCTGCATAAGCGCTGCACGTTCAGTATCCAACAACTCTTCAAGTGCTCTGATCGGGTCATTATCCATCTGATTTCTCCCTCATTGCATTGAACAGGATTTCAGACAGGCCGATGCCTCCGGCTCGTGCCATCTGTTGCGCTTGTTGTTGCACAAGGAACGAGGCGAACTGGTCCTCGCCAGCACCGCCACCAAAGCTTCTCCGCGCCTCGCCCAGGCCCGCCGATTTCAGCATCTCAGCCAGAAAAGCAGCCTCAAGCTCGACAGACGCCGCCTTGAGCTTCTGCGGCAGAGCTGAATTTCCTGCGCCGGGCGCAGCCAGTGGATTCGTCATCGGTTTCTCCGAAATTTGCTTCGAACTTTCGCGATCAGAAGCGAAAGCAGTTAAAATAAACGTAACTTCCTGAGGGCAAGCTGCAGCGCAGACAAACGGAGTCGCAGCAACATGCCCAACCCGCTGACACTGATGACAGTGACATCCCGTGGTGGAACCGGACTGGACACCTCGCAAAGTAGCGATCGAGATCCCAAAAGCGGCCTCGACTTTGAGGCCGCAATGAATGAAGAGGCCGAGCACCCGGTTGCGGATCCAGAAGCGGTGGCAGCCGCAGCAGTTGATCAGATTACGCCAGCTGAACTTCCGGAAGCCGAAGATTCGGCACCCGTATCAGAGTCTCAGGTTGGAGATGCGTCTGCAGAGGGTCACTCGATAGAAGAATTGGCCCAGCCGTATACATTGTCCGTTGAAAGTGACGTGACATCGACAGAACCAAAGGTCGAAACTAATGCGATCAGCGACCAGACACAGGTTGAGTTAACCTCAGTTGCTCCAAAATCAGCAAATGAAGTCACAGCATTACAATCCAAACCAACAACAGAGACATCGCCTATCGTCAGCGTACAGGCCGTTGAGCCGCGTTCAACGCCTACCAACGGAATTGAGGTGAAAGTCGAACAAAGTACCGCGCCGCAACCCAAAAACGTCGTATCGGTGATGGAGGCGCTTGCCAGAAGTCTTAAGCATGATCCTCTGCCCGAGGCGCATAACCTCGCGGCTCCGGATCTGGTCGACAGGCAGCCGGCGCAGGCTTCTAGATCCGCTACGATTGCTGCGCCGCAGATCACCATCCCCACGTTGATCGGTGTCACGGATAAGACTGGTCCAGAGATCGAAACCGAACCACAGGATTTGTCCGCCTTGAGAGAAACCGCAACAGGACAAATCCAGCGTGAGGGCATTTCTTACTTGTCATCTTTGCCTGCACGGCCCGAAACGGCACGGTTGATTGCCGGTCAGATGGCCGCTGTCATTTCCGCGAAACCCGGCTCAGGCGCAGTGGAAATCGCTCTCAACCCCGAAGAACTTGGACGTGTATCAATCACGCTCAACGGACGTGATGACGGAATGCATCTGGTAATTCTGGCCGAAAGGCCCGAGACGCTCGATCTCATGCGCCGCCACGTCGCGATTTTATCTGCTGAATTCGAAAGGTTGGGATATGGTGGCCTGTCGCTGGATCTCGGAACCTCCGGCGACGCACCGCCTGAGCGTGCACGACCAGAATTTGAGCAGACTTCGAACACCAATGAAGCGACCGGCGGTGTAGAAACCACGGTACGCCCTATACGGATCGACCCCGATCGGGGCCTTGATATGAGACTCTGACCATGATCAATCCCACAAACTCAGCGACCACACCAACTTCAGTTACGACCAATAGCGCGCAAAGCTCGGCGTTGACCTCAGACTTTGAGACATTTCTTCGCTTGCTGACAGTGCAGGCGCGCAATCAGGACCCGCTGGAACCTCTGGATTCCTCGGAATACGCATCGCAACTGGCACAGTTTTCCATGGTTGAACAGCAGGTCAAAGCCAATGAACTTTTGTCGGCATTGACCCAAGCGCTGGGGGTCGTCAATCTCGAACAGCTTGGCAGTTGGGTCGGGATGGATGTTCAGGTCCCCGCCTCATTTCGGTTTGAGAACCAGCCGATCACCATATTCGCGCAGGCCGAAGCCACGGCCGACGCTGCCGAGCTGGTCATACGGAACGATCAGGGCGAGATTGTCGACCGCATCACGGTGCCAATCGACGCGACCGAATTCGACTGGTCTGGTGTCGATGACACCGGCAGCCCCCTGCCCGCTGGTGCGTACTCGGCCACGCTCGAAAGCTTCAAGGATGGCAAGAGATTGAGCAGCGTGTCCGCCTCGGTATTCAGCCGCGTGGTTGAGGCGCAGATTGGCGATGGGGCCATCATGCTGACTCTGAATAGTGGGGCCAAAGTAGCGGTTGAAACGGTCCGACAAATCCGCACAGGCGCTTGATCTGATCATCAGAGCGCGCCAAAGCTTGGCGAAGCACGACTCGCCCGAAGAACTGGTAAAGCTCCTGTCCGATCACATTCAACCACCGCCCGATCTTGTGGAACAGCTACACGCCCGGAAACTGGTCGAACCGAATGTCCGGTACGAGGTCCTTTATGGAGGCCGGACCAATCAGGTTTGGAAAGTTCGAACCGGTGACGGTGGCACGGTCCTGAAACTTTACCGGGCAAACGAAAGCAACCCACTGTTTCGCAATGACGCGAAGCTCGAAGCGGCCTGTCTGCAAGCGCTAAGTGACACCGGCTTTGTGCCAAAACTGCGCGCAACCGGCTCGTTTGGGCGATCAAACTGGGTCTATTATGACCATGCCCCGGGCGCGCCGTGGTATGACGGGGTCGAAAACGTCGCGCAGTTATTGCGGCAGGTGCATTTACGGCCCGTCGAGCTAGATGTTCCCTTGGGCTGCAATGGCAGTGATGATCTGGACAAGCACACGCAAGCGATATTGGCTCTGTGCAAGACTGAGAATGCGAACCGTTTGCTTCATCGGCGACCTCAACATCAGATCCCGCCGCTATCAAGCAGATGCCTGATTCACGGCGATCCGGTCGCTGGTAACATCTTGCAGACCAAAAACGGGCTGACCCTGATCGACTGGCAGTGTCCCGCGTTGGGTGATCCTAGCGAGGATCTGGCAATGTTTCTGTCCCCCGCGATGCAGCAGATTTATCGTGGACAAACTTTGACAGAAGCTGAAACAAACCGCTTTCTTACTGCATACGGAGACCCGGATATCACTCAACGCTACGAGGTACTGCGCCCATGGTATGCTTGGCGCATGGCAGCTTATTGCCTTTGGCGGGTTGAGAATGGAGCCCCGGATTACCTAGCAGGATATGACTTGGAAGTCGCGCTTCTTTAGCGTCGCAAAACCAGCCCCGTCTGACTGCGGTATCCTGAGCGATTGGGCGGCCCCGGACAGGCCACCCGATCCTTCAACGCATCCGCTCCAACAAACTGAGCGACGGATAGCCATCCGGAACCAATCCCTGCGCCAGTTGGAAGGCGCGCACGGCATTGATCGTGTTCGGCCCCGTGCGACCGTCAACGCCCTTTGTGTCAAACCCGGCCTGAGTCAGGCGCTGTTGCAGCTCTTTGCGCTCAGTAAAGCTCAGCACCCGGTCACCGCGAGGCCAACTGGCTTGAAACGGCGCGCTGCCCGCCAGCCTGTCGGACAGATGGCCTATGCCGATCACATAGGCATCGGCCCCGTTATATGCCTCGATCACTTTGAAATTGTCGAAGATCATCAAGGCGACCCCTCGTCCCCCAGCAGGCAGTAGGATTGATGCTGGACCATGATCCGGCACAGCGCTGCCGTTCCGGGACAAGACACCCAATTCGGCCCATTTTGATGGCATCAATTTGTGATCGCGTCGGGCAAGCTGGTAGTCGAAACCCTCCGGCAGCCGAACCTCAACGCCCCAAGGCTGCCCCTTGGTCCAGCCATGCCGCGCAAGATAGGCAGCGGTCGAGGCCAGCGCATCGGTCGGATCATCCGACCAGATGTCGCGTCGACCATCCGCGTCGAAATCAACCGCATAGTCCAAAAATGATGTCGGCATGAACTGCGTATGCCCCATCGCCCCGGCCCAGCTGCCAACCATATTTCTCGGATGAACATCTCCGGCTTGTACGATCTGCAGGGCCGCGATCAGCTGTGTTTCAAAGAACTTCGCGCGCCGCGCATCGAACGCCAGTGTCGCCAATGACTGGATGGTCTGATTGCTGCCGCGATAGGACCCGAACGAGGTTTCCAGACCCCAGATTGCGGTCACGACCTCTTTTTCAACGCCATATCGTGCCTCAATCCGGGTCAGAGCGTCCCGGTGCCGTTCCAGCCCTGCGCGACCATTCGCAACTCGCGTGTCCGAGACGGCAGTATCCAGATATTCCCAGATCGGCTTGGAAAACTCGGCCTGATTGCGATCGCGCCGTATGACATCCTTGTCATAGCTGAGCCCTGCCAACGCCCGATCCAGCGTTGCGGCTGAAATACCTTGCGCCATCGCTCGTTCGCGAAACGCGCCCAGCCATGCCTGAAACCGCGCGTTGCCCTCAGCCGACACGGGATATGCCTTCGCCTCTGGCCGCACCACGGGACGGATGGAAATCGTCACATCCGCCGAGGCCAGTTGCACGTTTTCGACCTGAGGTCGGGCCAAAGGCCGTATTGATTTGTCTGATATATCCGCCTGCACGATGGATGCCCATAATGCGGCGGTCATGACGCCACCTATGCATTTATGCATTCCGTTTTTCCTGATTACTGCTCGCGGAAGATGATAGCGCAAAAGAGGCGTTTCACAAAGCGCTCAGGACCCTGGCTCGCGCTCTTGTGCCTCGTGTTGGGCGCGGATGCGCGCAATAGCCTCGCGCAACAGAGGCACACGATTGGGCCGAAAGCTTTCTTCGGTCACGGTCATCTCTTGCATCCGGTCCAACCGAAAGACCCGAAAATCCTGCCGCAAATGGCACCAGCTGAGCAGAACACTGGCGCGATCCATGTACACGATGCTCAGCGGATTGACCCGGCGACGGGTGTCATCACCCTTGGCATCGGTATAGGCAAATTCGACCGCGCGCTCATCCCATGCGGCCTGACGCAGGGCAGCAACTTCGATCGTGGGCGCTGCAGGCCGGTCAAACCGCGTGGCGGTCAGAACGGCATGGGTTAACCGATGCGACTGCCGCGGTGGCAGGCGCCCCTGTAACTTGCGCAGCGCCTCGCTGGCCGCATCCGACAGCGCCGGGTCCCCGATCAACTGTACCTCGCGCAGTCCCAGAACAAGCGCTTCAAGCTCATCATTGGTGAACCCCAGCGGTGGTAGAGTGGCATCTTCGATCAGGGTGAATCCGAACCCGGCCTCTCCGTCAATCACCGCGCCCAAGGCGCGCAAAGCGTCGATATCGCGATGGATAGTGCGCGCGGAGACGCCCAGATCCTGCGCCAACTGGACGGATGTTCTGGGCGATGGGCCAGAACGTAAGGCTTGCATCAATTGGAACAGGCGAGCGGTACGAGACATGATGAAAGTTAATCTAACCCTAATGACAATATCTGTCATTAGGGCAGCGTATCCATCACTCAACCCGCAAGATGGAGATCACGATGCTGACCCTACTCACCTTCCCCTCTGCCTTTGGCCAGTTTAGCGCCAGTCCGTTCTGCGTGAAAACCGCGCTGATGTTGCAACGCTCGGGCCTTCGCTGGAGGCGGTCCGACATGCTAGACCCCCGCAAGATGCCGCATCAGAAACTGCCGGTACTGCGCACGCCCGAGCGTCTGGTACCCGACAGCGATCTGATCCGTGACTGGCTTGAGGCACAGGGGGCCGATTTCGACACCGGCCTTAGTGACATGCAAAAGGCTCAGTCCCGCACATTGATCCGGCTGGCGGAAGAGCATCTGTATTTTCACATCGTACAGGATCGCTGGGCCAACGATCAGGTCTGGCCGATCCTGCGCGATACGTTTTTTGCCACGATCCCCGCACTGATCCGCAAGCCTGTGTCCAATTCGATCCGCAAGTCGGTCCTCAAGGGGTTGTCCTTTCAAGGCGTGTCCCGCTTTTCACCGGCTGAGCAGCACGACAGGCTGGAGCGCGATCTCGAGGCGATCTCGACCTATCTGTGGCAGTCACCTTATCTGGTGAGCGACACGCCGACCTCCGCAGACATGAGTGTCGGCCCCATGCTCGCGGCAATGCGGGCCACGCCTGCAGATACACCGCTGACCCGCAGGATCAAACGGGATAAGCTGCTGAACAGTTATGTGGACAGGATGGAACAGGCGATCCCCTTATGACGCCGTTTGACGACCCCAAAGTGGCCGCCGCTTTTGATGCGCTACCAGAGGACACTCGCGCGGGTGCGTTGGCTCTGCGCACGCTTATCTTCGAAACTGCCGCGTCCCTATCGGGCGCCCAGCCGCTGCAAGAGGCGCTGCGCTGGGGCCAGCCCGCCTATCTGGCACCAAAAGGATCAACGATCCGGCTGGGCCGGCACAAATCGGCATCGTTTGCCCTATTCGTACATTGCCAGAGCAGGTTGATGGGCGGTTTTACATCGGCCTTTCCGGGCGAGGATCGGATCGACGGTAACCGGGCCATCTTGTTCGACGATCCGGACCAGATCGACCCAACACGCCATGGCTGGCTAATAGCGCGGGCGCTGACTTATCACCTCTGACGGCGTTTGCGCTCGACCTTGCGCTTGATCTTGTCCTTCTTGCGCTTGGTGCTGACGGCCTTGCGCCGCGCGCCGCGCTTAGCCGGGCCACGCCCGCGCGAAAGGGCCTGATCATCGATCGACAGTAACTCCAGCTCCAGCCCGCCCGTCACCGGGGTCGCCTCGGTCAGCCGCACGGTGACACGCTGGCCAATGGCGATGATTAGGCCTGTATCCGAACCCATCAGGGTTCCGGCCTCTCGGTCAAAGTGGAAAAACTCACGCCCCAGCGAGCGCACGGGCACCAGCCCATCCGCGCCGGTTTCGTCCATCTTCACGAAGGCGCCAAACCGGGCGATGCCGCTGATCCGGCCCGAGAATTCATTGCCTACCCGCTCGCTGAGATAGGCCGCCAGATAGCGATCGGTCGTATCCCGCTCGGCCATCATTGAGCGACGCTCGGTATCCGAGATATGTGTAGCGGTTTCTTCCAGCCGCGCAATTTCGTCCTCGGTCAGCCCATCCTTGCCCCAGCCATGGGCCGAGATCAGCGCGCGGTGCACGATCAGGTCGGCATAGCGGCGAATGGGCGAGGTGAAATGCGCATAGTTCCGCAGCGCCAGCCCGAAATGGCCGAAATTCTCAGGGTTGTAATAGGCCTGTGCCATCGACCGCAGGGTCGTCAGGTTGATCAGTTCCGCGTCCTCAGTCCCGGCGGCGGCGTTTAGCAACGCGTTCAAGTGTCTGGTCTGCAGCACCTGACCTTTGGCAAGGTTCAAACCTGCCGCCTGAGCGGTTTCCCTGAGGCTTTCCAGCTTCTCGGGCGCAGGTTCTTCGTGCACGCGAAACAGCAGCGGGCGGCGTTTGGCGATCAAGGTCTCGGCAGCGGCGACATTGGCGAGGATCATGAATTCCTCGATCAGCTTATGTGCATCCAGACGGTCGCGGAACGCTACGCTGGTCACCTCGCCTGTGTCGCTCAGCACAATCTTGCGTTCGGGCAGGTCCAATTCCAATGGCTGCCGTGCAGCACGTGCCTTCTTTAGCGCCGTATAAGCGGCATAGAGCGGCTTCAGAACCGTCTCTAACAGAGGTCCGGTGCGGTCATTCGGAGTGCCGTCAATGGCCTCCTGCACTTCGGCGTAGTTCAGCGAGGCAGCAGAACGCATCAGACCCCGCACGAACCGGTGCCCGATCTTGTTGCCGTCCGCGTCGATCTGCATGCGCACGGCGATACAGGCGCGCGGTACACCTTCGTGTAGCGAGCACAAATCACCCGACAGACGATCCGGCAGCATCGGCACCACGCGGTCGGGGAAATAGCTGGAGTTGCCCCGTTTGCGCGCCTCGCGATCCAGCGCCGTGCCGGGTTGAACGTAGGCAGCGACATCGGCGATGGCGACCCAGATCACATGGCCGCCGGGGTTCTTGGGATCATCGTCCGCATGGGCATAGCAAGCGTCGTCATGATCGCGCGCATCCGAAGGGTCGATGGTCAGCAGCGGCATATCCCGCAGGTCCTCGCGCGCCTTAAGGCCGACGGGTTTGGCCTTGTCGGCCTCCTCAATCACCTTGTCAGGGAAATCGTCCGGAATGCCGTGCTGGTGAATGGCGATCAGCGAGACAGCCTTGGGAGCAGTGGGGTCCCCCAGCCGTTCCACGATCCGTGCGCGGGGCAGCCCCATGCGGTTCTTCGGCCCGGCCTGTTCGGCCTCGACCAACTCTCCGTCCTTGGCCCCCAGAACGGCACCGTCTGCAACCAGCCATTCGGTCTGACCAGCCTTGTCGATGGGCACGATCCGACCGCCTTCGGCCCCCTTGCGAAAGATACCGACGATCTTGCGCGGGTTGGTTCCGATGCGACGTATCAGGCGCGCCTCATAATTGTGGTCTTCCTCATGCACCACCGACAGGCGGGCCAGAATCCGGTCGCCCTCACCCAGCGCCGGATCACTGGCGCGGGCGATGATCAGCACGATGGGTTCGACCCCCTCGCCATGCCATTCCAGCGGACGAGCAAACAAATCACCATCGGCGTTCGGAGCCTTGACCTGCAGGACACTCACCGGCGGCAGACGATCCGGGTCACGGTAGCTGCGCTTGCGCTTTTCCAGGTGCCCCTCGGCCTCAAGTTCCTTGAGGATACGCTTCAGATCAATCCGATCTGCGCCCTTGATGCCAAAAGCCTTGGCGATATCGCGCTTCGAGGTCAGGGTAGGGTTCGCCGAGATCCAGTCCAGGACCTCCTGCTTGGAGGGAATGCGAGTCATACTTTCGGCCTATCATGCGTTTGCGACCGCGTCATGACCAAAAAACCTAGGGTTTCAGATCAGTCACAGTATCCACATCACGGAGCTGGTCGAGCAGTGCAACGCGATAGCCGGGGATTGAAGCCAGAGTATCCGCCAAGGCGTACTCGGTCGACCAGCGTACATTGCGAAACAGGTTGCGCGGCAAGGCCGCATAGCGCTGCGCACCGACCAACCAGTATCCCCCATCTGGCGCGGGGCCAAACACCATCTGCGTGCACCCCAATGCATCAAACGCCTGCGCGATATGCCTGCGCGTGACCCCCGGAATATCTGCGCCGATCAGGCAGACCGGACCTTTGGGCATCCCGCGCAGCATCCGACCCATTCGGTCGCCCAGATCACCCAGCCCCTGCGCTGCGCGGGGCAGGTCAGCGGGCCAGATTCGACTGGTCAGCCCCTCCTGATCCGGAGCGACGGCCAGCACGATCTGCCAGCGCGGATCGCGCAAACGCCGGATCAAAGACCCGGTCTGATGACGAAACCACCACGCCGCACCGACCATGCCGATGTCGCGACCCAGCCGCGTTTTGACACGCCCCGGGCGGGGTTCCTTTACCATGATCACCAAAGTGCGCTGCATGGATCAGGCGAAATAGTCCGCCAGGATTCGGGTATAGATCGCCTTAAGCTGTTCGATTTGGGCGACCTCGACGCATTCATCCACCTGATGCATCGTCCGGCCAACAAGGCCAAACTCGACCACCGGGCAGTGGTTCTTGATAAACCGCGCATCCGAAGTCCCGCCGGTTGTCGACAGTTCGGGCGTGAGGCCCGTCTCTGCTGCTACCGCCCGAGACACCAGATCCGACAATGCGCCGGGTGGGGTCAGAAAGCTTTCGCCCGAGATCTTGATTTTCGTATCAATCTCTACGCCATACTCCCGGGCCACCTGATCCGCCGCTTCGAGTAGCCAGTCGCTGAGGCTGGACCCGGAATGCAGATCATTGAATCGGATGTTGACGGCCGCACGACACTGGGCCGGGATCACATTGGTCGCCGGATTCCCGGTATCGATGGTGACAATGGCCAGCGTCGAAGCGTCGAAATGGTCGCTGCCTTGATCCAGCTCATGACTGCCCAACCGATCCATCAGCCGCGCCATCGCGGGCAAGGGGTTTTTTGCCCGGTGTGGATAAGCTGAATGGCCCTGAACACCGGTCACCGTGAACCAAGCCGTCATCGATCCGCGCCGACCGATCTTGATCATCTCGCCCATCCGGTTCGGGCAGGTGGGCTCGCCCACCAGGCACACGGACATTTGCTCACCAGCTACATCCATATGATCGAGCAACGCGGTTGTGCCATCCAGCGCGTCCCCCTCTTCATCGCCGGTGATGGCCAGAATGATCGCCCCATCCGGAGGCGTATCACGGACGAAATCCACTGCCGCCGCCGCAAAGGCCGCCACACCCGATTTCATATCAGTTGCCCCGCGGCCGAATATCACCCCATCATGGACTTCAGCCCCGAACGGAGGTTTGGTCCATGCCGCTTCATCGCCCACCGGAACAACATCCGTGTGACCGTTGAAGCCAAAGCTTCTCGCATGCGCTTTGCTTCCCCACCGCGCAAACAGGTTGCTGACGCCACCACGGTCCACGCGGGTGCAGTCAAAGCCAGCTTTCGACAGGACCTGTTCCAACAAGACCAACGCTCCGCCTTCCTCGGGTGTGACCGATGGGCAACGGATTAAATCTGCGGTCAGCTGAACGGGGTTGGTCATAATGGGCCTTTCATCGCTGCGAGTGCCTGTGTTCCTGCACAGATTCAACGAATTGACCGGAATGCCAACCCTGAAGAGCTAAAATTCCCGATTGATCCGCAGGCACTCTCGGTTTGATACCCCAACAAAACATGGGCCTTGACCTAGCGGCGACCTTGCCGCGCTGCAACAATTTGAGGTAGAGGGCCGCGAAACAGGTGAATTGACCATGAAGCGTGCCCTCTTCGTATTGATCTGCCTGACTTTCGCCGTCTTCGCGCAGCAGAGCCAGGCCCAGACCCTTACGGTTACAACAGTGACCCGCGCCCCTTTCTCGTTTGTCGAGGATGGCGCCCAGACCGGATTCTCGATGGATCTTCTGGCGGCTTTGGCCGGGTCGCTGGACTGGGAGTATTCCGTAAACCGGGTCGAAGGGTTCAGCGAAATGCTAGGCGCGGTTCAGGACGGTTCGGCCGATCTGGCGATTGCAAACATCTCGATCACGGCAATGCGCGAGACGCAGATGGACTTCAGCCAGCCAATCTTTGAGGCTGGCCTGCAGATCATGGTGCCGTCCGAAGCTACACGCAGGCCATCACTGCTGCAGGCGTTGCTATCGCGCGAACTGTTCATCGCTATAGGATTGGCCTTTGCGATCCTGCTGGGCGGCGGGATGCTGATGTGGGGTTTTGAACGCCGCGCGCAACCTTACTTTGACCGCGAACTGAATGAAGCCTGGTTTCCCTCGTTCTGGTGGGCCCTCAACCTCGTCGTCAATGGCGGGTTTGAAGAACGGATGCCCCGCACCCCGTTTGGCCGCCTTTTGGGTGTGATTCTGGTGGTGTCATCGCTGTTCATCGTGTCAGTCTTCACCGCGCGCATCACCTCGGTCATGACCATAGATGCCATTACGGGCAGCGTGAATTCGGTAAATGACCTCTATGGCAAAGAGGTCGGCACAATCAACGGATCGACAGCGGCCAGTTTCCTGAACCGACGCGAGATCGAGTTTGCCGGCTATCCCGGCCTGCAAGAGATGCTGGCCGCATTTGAAAATGACGAATTGAACGCGGTGGTGTTCGACGCACCGATCCTGTCCTATTACGCGTCGCACGAAGGGCGTCGCATCGCTACGATGACCGGCGGTGTCTTTCTGCGCGAAAACTATGGGATTGCTTTCCCGACGGGTTCGCCTTTGGTCGAAGACGTCAACCAGGCGCTGCTGTCACTGCGCGAAGATGGCACATATGATGAAATCTACCGCAAGTGGTTCGGATCGCCGAACTAAGCGGTTTCCTCGTCTCCGAAAAACGGCGTCATCTGCGCCACGATAACGGCGTTTTCATCCAGAGCTCGCTGCATCAATGCCCGCTCATCCGGATCAATATCGTGCCCCTGCGCCTCACGCTCGGCCAGGGTGCCATAGCCCGTGACATCCAGCGGCGCAGTATCAGCCTGTTTCAGGATCGCAACCGTCTCGCGCACGGCCTCGGCCTCATCCACACCGCTGGCAAAACACATCAGTGCCGCGCCGGTGGCCCCTTCGGGCAGGCCGTCGCCATCCTTGCGGCCAATCTGAACCAACAACGTATAGACCTGCTGGCGCGAAGGTTTTTTCTGCTTTTCCATATCGCCCGCAATACGCCGACCTGGCAAAACGGTCAACTCAATCGCTGGCAGCGCTTGCCAAGTGGGCCAGCAACATCTCTGCGGCTGCGCGCTGCGTATCGCGCCAATCGCCCCGAGGGCTCAACGGCATCACCGCATCCGTATTGAAATAGATTGCGGACATCCCCGCAGCCACGACTTGAACGTCCCGCGCATCTGCACCCGGGTGTTCGCGCGTGATTTCAGCGGCAATCCTCGCTTCGAAATCATAGATGAACCCAAGCAAGGGCTCTCGAAGATCCTCATGCCGCTCAGATGCAGCGACCAATGCCGCGAAGACTGCGGCGCTTTCTGAGGAATAGGCGCTGCGACCAAACAACGTCTCTATCATCGCCTCTACCCGACCTGAATGCGGCAGAGAACCAAAAAGCGCCTCTGTCTGATCTGCAAATACCTTCAGGACGTGCTCCAGTAGTTTGCGCACCATCTCATCCCGATTGCCCAGATAGTGGCGCAGCAATGGTCGTCCGACACCCGCTTTCTCCGATATGCGAGCCAGGGTCGAACCGTCCAACCCATATCGCGCGACGCAGCGCATAAAGGCGTTCAGAATCTGTTCGGATCTGGCGTCTTTCAGGCTGGGGCGTGGCATCAGAACCCGTTCGCAGAGAGCTGGAAGACATCTGTGAGAATGTAGAGAAGCCCCAGTGAAATCCACAGAACCGTGAGCAACCAGAACAAGGCAGGATCCTTTGCCCGGTCAATCGGCTCAATCAGAAAAGCCTGCCCCGAGCGTACCGACAGCAGCCCCCAGAAGATGAATAACAGCCCCCACAGGCCATAGAAGCCAGCGACAGTAGAAACAAGAAGCACTGCCAGTATCAATACAGTCATCCATTTCAGATGCTTCAGGGTGTGAGCGAAGTTCATCCTGCCTCCATGTCAGCCGTAAAAAAAATCTTCAGATCAAATCTGGACATTCGGTCATTGATTGTCAATATTGATAATTATCATATTTGACAATCAATGGACTCACCGATGCCGCTGCTTGCCGCACTTCCAGAGCAACCCCAACAACGCCTGCCGCGCGAGGCATACATCTCAGACACGTGGTTTGAGGCCGAGCAGAAAGCTCTGTTCAGCAATTGCTGGACCTTCGCCGGGGTGACCATGGATTTTTCCGAACCCGGCGATTTCAGAACGATTCAGGCCGGAGACTATGCTCTGATCGTCATACGGGATGCAGCCGGGGACTTACGCGCCTTCCATAACCAGTGCCGTCATCGCGGAACCGAATTGCTGGAAGGCTGCGGCAACGCAGGTAAAACCATCGTCTGCCCCTATCACAACTGGGTCTACAACCTGGATGGCGCTTTGCGTGGCGTCCCGGCCCAGCGCGAATGCTTCCCGGATCTGGATAAGAAAGCTACTGGGCTATTCGGCGCTTCGGTCGGCGTGTTTCGCAACCTTGTATTTGTTCATCCTGAACCGGATCAGAGCTTTGACACATGGCTCGGCGATCTGGATCAGGTCCCGTGGCCTCATGATCTGGCGTCAACCGAGATGCAGGAGAATCCGGACGATGTGATCTATGAGATCAGCTGCAACTGGAAGGTCTTCTTTGAAAATGCAATCGACGGCTACCATCTGGCTTATCTGCACAAGGACACGCTGGGCGGCCCGACCCACGACAAGAACCTCTGGGAAGTCTTTGGACACAACATGGTCTGGTGGTCGACCGAGCGTGAAGGCGTCAAACATCGTATTCCTCAATTTGTGGAAAACTCGGCGAAAGGGTCAGGTTTGAAAACGGTTCGGAATGCAGACACCCCCGGCTATGGCGGGGTCTATATGCTGTTTCCAACCACAATCCTGACGCCAAACCCCTGGGGATTTTCGATCTCGGTGATGGAGTCGGTGGATGCCAACACAACACTGCTGCGGGTCAGAAACTGGTCGCCCAGAGGCTGGTTTAGCTACAGTCATCGTGCGGCGGACATACCTGGATATGACCAGGAAACCGGCCGGATCAAATCCTCTCATTGGACGCAACACCCGCTGGAAACCGGAGATTTCCAGACCGAGGATGTTTGGGTTTGCGAAAAGATGCAGCGCGCCCTTCGATCACCACGATATCAAGTTGGTCCTTTGGCCAAAGGGGCCGGAGGTGAAGCGGCGATTGATTTCTTTCAGCAAACAGTTCTGGAATTCATGCCGAAATAAGAAAGGCCGCAGAGCGTGCGCTCTGCGGCCTTCTCAAACCGAATCTATGGGATCAGTCGCGCAGCAGCTCGTTAATCCCGGTTTTCGAACGGGTCTTTTCGTCGACGCGCTTCACGATAACCGCGCAGTACAGGCTGACGTTGTTCTTTGACGGCATCGAGCCCGCTACGACAACCGAGTAGGGCGGCACTTCGCCATACATGACCTCTCCGGTTTCGCGGTCGACGATCTTGGTCGATTTGCCGATGAACACGCCCATGCCCAGAACCGAGCCCTCACGGACGATGCAACCCTCGACCACTTCCGAGCGCGCGCCGATAAAGCAGTTGTCTTCGATGATGGTCGGGCCAGCCTGCATCGGCTCTAGCACGCCACCGATGCCGACGCCGCCCGACAGGTGCACGTTCTTGCCGATCTGCGCACATGAACCAACGGTGGCCCAGGTATCAACCATCGTGCCTTCATCAACGTATGCGCCCAGGTTCACGAACGACGGCATCAACACCACGCCCGGTGCGATATAGGCCGACTTGCGGACCACACAGTTCGGCACCGCGCGGAACCCGGCCGAGCGCCACTGGTTCTCACCCCATCCGTCGAACTTGCTGTCCACCTTGTCCCACCAGCCACCGGCTTGCGGGCCACCGGCCTGAATTTCCATATCCTTGATGCGAAAGCCCAGCAGAACCGCTTTCTTGGCCCATTGGTTTACGTGCCAGTCTCCGCTGTCGAGCTTCTCAGCCACACGCAGCGAGCCGCTGTCCAGCGCGTTCAGCGTATCCTCGATCGCTTCGCGCGTTTCGCCTGTGGTGGCGGGGGTGATGGTGTCGCGCGCCTCCCAGGCGGTTTCGATGGCGGCTTCCAGTTGCGCATTGGACATGTGAGGGCTCCCTGCAGAATCTATTCACGTTGGTCTTGCGTATAAGCGCGCGCGGAACTGGCCGCAATGCGACGCAGAACGCGCGGTTTGCGGCTGACTTGCCCCCTTAGGCGCCCAACGGGTCCGGAGAAATGTTGCCACCGCAGATAAGTACGGCAACACTTTCATCCGGTGCGGGCCTGTAAGCGCCGGACATTAGTGCAGCCAACGCCGTCGCGCCCGCGGGTTCGACAAGAATACGATGTGCCTGCCACAACCGCTTCTGCGCCTCTGCGATGGCGTCGTCCGTGACCAGAACCGAAGCCATCCCCTGCGCCAGTTCGAAACAGATCGATCCGATCCGCCGTGCGCCCAGCGCATTCGCAGCAATGCCAGAAACCGAGACATCCACGGGTTCACCCGCCTGCAATGCAGCGTTCAAGGCGCAAGAGGTTTCTGGCTCCACCGCCACAACCTTGCGCGCGCCCTGCAACCACGCAAGTGCGCCCGCGATCAAACCGCCGCCGCCTACGGCGATCAGAACGGTGTCAGCCTGCAGCCCCTGTGCTTCCCACTCAGCAAAACAAGTGCCCTGCCCGGCCACGGTTGCGGGCGCATCATAAGCATGGATCTGCATCGCACCGGTTTCGGCCTCGTGCGCCTGCGCACCCATCAACGCGTTTGCGTATTCACCGGACACAACGCTCAGGTCCGCGCCTGTCTGTTCGATCAACGCAATCTTTGACGGCCCTGCCAACTCGGGCACGAAAATCTTGGCCGGATATCCCAGCGTTTGCGCGGCATAAGCCGCTGCCGCACCGTGGTTGCCGCCAGAGGCTGCAACGACGCCCGCGTCTGGCACATCCATACTCAGCAACGTATTGAACGCCCCGCGCGCCTTGAAGCTGCCGGTGTGCTGCAAATGCTCAAGCTTCATCTCGACCGGATAGCCCAGCATGTGGCTTTCCATCACCGGCGTGATCTGTGCGTAACCGGCGATGCGATCCCGCGCGGCGGATATTTCACTCTTCCAATCCATTACTTGTCTTTCCGTGACTGGCACTCTGCCCGCGAACCCTATAGCTGTTTCATGAACACGCAAGCAGGGATCGATCACCGATGAGAGAAGACCGCCACAACCCGTTCCGCGACGCGCAAACCGACCGCTCAACCGCGAGCGAGGTTCCGGACACGCCCCAGACGCGGTCCCCGGCCTATCGCCTTGCCTTCGCCGATGACGAATTCCTGTGTCGCGACGAGCTGCGCCCCGTACGCCTGCAGCTGGAGTTGCTGAAACCCGAGATGATCATGAGCGAACGCGAGATCACCTCGACCATCGTCATGTTTGGTGGCGCGCGGATTCCCGAGCCATCGCAAAAGCACACTGCACGGACAGAAACATTAGCGGGGCTGTCGCAGTATTATGACGAAGCGCGCGAGTTCGCCCGATTGATGACGGAGAAGTCGAACCAGACCGGCTGCCGTGAGAACGTGATCGTCACGGGCGGCGGCCCCGGCGTGATGGAGGCAGGAAACCGTGGCGCACAGGATGCGGGTGGCTGTTCCATCGGACTGAACATCGTGTTGCCGCATGAACAGGCGCCGAACGAATTTGTGACGCCGGACCTCAGCTTCAATTTCCACTATTTCGCCATCCGCAAGATGCATTTCCTGATGCGCGCCCGCGCCATCACAATCTTCCCGGGCGGCTTCGGCACGATGGATGAGCTGTTCGAATCCCTCACCCTGATCCAGACCGGCCGGATGGACCGCGTTCCCTTCCTGCTGTTCGGACGCACATTCTGGGAAAAGGTCATCAACTGGGAAGCCCTCGCAGACGCAGGCACCATTTCGGATGAAGACCTCGACCTGTTCCGCTTTGTCGACACCGCACAAGAGGCGGTCGACATCATCGAGAACTGGGAGCCCGCCCCACCCCGCGACGAAATTCCGGGGCGCTGAGCTATGGCACCCAAGACCGGAGAGATGTTGCACTTGCGCGGAAACGCTCTGAACAAGGGTGAGCCTGTGGCTTTGCCTTTAACGCAAAGCAGCATGTACCATCTGCCGGGTGCCCCTGATGGGCACGCGACCTATGGCCGAGTCGACAACCCGACATGGGTGCAGTTGGAGCACGTTTTGTCGCATCTGGAAGCGGCACCCTGCCTCAGCTTCCCTTCGGGCATGGCGGCGATCTCAGCGGCCCTTTTTGCGACCGTGCAGTCCGGTTCACGCCTGTTGATCCCGTCAGACGGTTACTACGTCACCCGCCTTCTGGCGGATCGATTCTTGTCGCGCCTCGGCGTCGTGGTCGAGGAACGCCCCACCACCGCGTTTGCCGAAGGTGGTTTTGACGCCTTCGACGTGGTGTTCGTCGAAAGCCCCTCGAACCCCGGTTTGGACATGATCGACCTTAGGGCCGTGTCAGAACAGGTACGCTCTGCGGGCGGCATCACGATTGCCGACAACACAACGATGACACCGCTGGGCCAGCGCCCGTTGGACCTTGGCATCGACGTTGTCGTCTCGTCTGACACCAAGGCGATGGGTGGCCATTCTGACATGCTGATGGGCCATGTGGCCAGCCGCAACGATCAGATCATGGAACGGGTCGAGGAATGGCGCAAAGTCTCCGGGGCGATCCCCGGACCACATGAGGCGTGGTTGCTGCATCGCGGTTTGGAGACGTTGGATGTACGGTTCGACCGCATGTGTACCTCGGCTCAGATGTTGGCGAAGCGGTTGGCCAAGCATCCGTCGGTGAAGCAAGTACGCTATCCCGGTCTGACTGATGATCCCTCGCACACGCTGGCGCACGCCCAAACCACACGGTTCGGCTTTCTGCTCTCACTGACATTGGACAGCGAAGACAAGGCCGAGGCCTTTATCAATGGCTGCCCTCTGCTGCGCCCCACGACCTCATTCGGCGGCGTCCACAGCTCAGCCGAACGGCGCGCGCGCTGGGGCGACGATGTCGACCCCGCTTTCGTCCGGTTATCGGTCGGATGCGAACCAGTGGAAGAGCTGTGGCAGGCGATCGAGACCAGCCTGAACGCGCTATGATTTCTTCTTGGGCTCACGCAGCTCGGTAAACACATAGATCGGCAGCACGATGCTGGCGATCAAAGCCCCCAGCCAGACCAACAAAGTCGCGGCCAGCAGGTTGGAAATGCCGCCGACTGTCAGCCCAGCGGTGATCAGATCGGTTACCAGCAATCCCACAAAGGTGACGATCAGCGCGATCCCGCCTTTCAGCGCCGGGGCTTTCTTTTCGCCCAGCTTCAGGATCAGCGGCTCGGCCACCACCTGAAACAGCGTGAACACAATCACCACCACGATGAACGAGATCGGCTTGACCGCAAAGCCCGCCAGCAGCAGCGAGGCCAGCAACAACCCGATGGCGTTCCCGGCCAACAAGGCGAGGGCGGACTTTATTTTGCGCGACATGGGACGACCTCCGGAGAATGACAGTTCGAAACATGCAGATACTAGCAGGACAATTGGGTTTTGCGAGGTAATTCAGAGCCTCTGTCATTTTGACCTGTTGAAATCACATGATAAAACACCTTCATCAAGATCAGCCCCACCCAAACCCACGAGAGGTGAGATGAGCGACGATCCCTATTCCGTTCTCGGTGTCGCCAAAGATGCCAGTGCTGCCGAGATCAAGAAAGCCTATCGGCGCATTGCGAAGGAGTGCCACCCGGACCTGAAACCCGGCGATGCCGAGGCAGAGGCAAAGTTCAAAGCGGCCGCCGCAGCCTATGATCTGCTGAAAGATCCCGAGACGCGCGCTAAGTACGATAATGGCGAGATTGATGCTGCGGGGCAGGAGCGGCCCCAGCAACAGTATTATCGCGATTATGCCGAGGCAGCTGGCAACCCTTATCGCGGCCGTCAGGCGGACCCCGACGATATGTCCGATATCTTCGCCGAGTTCATGCGCGGGCGCGGCGGGTTTGGAGGTCAGCGCACGCAAGAGTTTCATGCACCTGGTCACAATCTGAACTACTCACTGCAGATCAGTTTTCTGGATGCGGTGTTTGGGGCCAGCCAGAAACTGACCTTGCCGGATGGCGACCGGATCGAAGTTAAGATCCCCGTCGGCATCACCGATGGCCAGACCATCCGGCTGAAGGGCAAAGGGGCACCGGGGTATGGTGAAGGCCCGCCGGGTGATGCTTTGGTGACAGTGTCTGTCGCCGGGCACCCGGTGTTTGACCGTCAGGGCGACGACATCCACATCACGCTGCCCATCACGGTCGACGAAGCCATTCTGGGCGGCAAAGTCCCTGCGCCCACGATCGATGGCGGCGTAAGTGTCAGCGTCCCGGCGGGCACCAGCAGCGGCAAAACCCTGCGGCTGCGGGGCAAGGGGGTCAAGAAACGTGGGTCTTCGGACCGTGGGGATCAGCTGATCGAATTGACCGTCACCATGCCGGACAAGATCGATGATGAGTTGAAGCAGTTCATGGAGACATGGCGTGAGACGCACAGCTATGATCCGCGGAAAGGAATGCCGTCATGACCCTGACCGAGAAGGAACTGATCGAAACCGTCACCCGCCTGACCTCGGACCGTTTGACAGAGTATCTGGCGGCCGAGATCGTGATCCCTGAGCAATCGGACCAGGGCATGGTGTATCACAGTATCGATGTTGCTCGTCTGGAACTGGCCTGCGAATTGCACGAGCAATACGACATGGAGGCCGACGCGCTGTCGATGATGATCTCTCTGATCGACCAGATGCACGGGCTGCGGGCTGAACTGCGCGAGGTTCTGAATGCCGTCGAGACACAGCCCGAACCCGTGCGCCAACAGCTGATCGAGGTCATAGGCACAGCGCGGTTCCGTCGCAGGTAACGGGGTTTTGGTGGCACAGGATATGGCGTAGAAGGCCGCCTTGACCTCTTGCCCGGTAGTCCCATGACCCAGTCCAGATCCGAATTGCTGATGCCTGCGGGCAATCTGCGCAAACTGAAACTCGCCATTCTCTACGGCGCGGATGCTGTCTATCTGGGCACGCCGGATATGTCGCTGCGCACCAAGTCCGAGTTCTCGCTGGAAGAGGTGATTGAGGGCGTAGAGTTCTGTCATAACCATGGACGGCGCGCCTATCTGACGCTGAACCTGTTTTCGCACAACAAAGACATCCCGAAGCTGGACGAATATATCGACACGGTGCGCAAGGTGAAACCTGACGGGCTGATCATCGCCGATCCGGGCGTGTTCCAATACGTCCGCGAACGGGCTCCCGAATTGCCGCTGCATATTTCGACTCAGGCCAATATCTGCTCGTGGTTGTCGGTGAAGTTCTGGCAGGATCAGGGGGCTGAGTTGGTGGTTTTGGCGCGCGAGGTTTCCTACCCCGAACTGGTGGAAATCCGCGAGAAATGCCCTGACATCAAGCTTGAGGCTTTTGTGCACGGCGCCATGTGCATGACCTATTCGGGTCGCTGCCTGCTGTCGAATTTCATGGCCGAACGCGGGGCCAATCAGGGCAACTGCGCCAATTCCTGCCGCTGGAACTATGGGCTGAAACTGCGCCTCAAGGATGGCACGCATCAGGAGCTGCGCATCACCGAGGAAAACGCCGACCTGTTCGAGTTTCTGCTGGAAGAAGGCTGCCGCCCCGGTGATCTGATGCCTATCGAAGAGGATGATCGCGGCTCATACATCCTCAACTCCCGCGATCTCTGCATCATGCCGAAGCTGGATGAGTACCTGAAGATCGGGGTCGACAGCCTCAAGGTCGAAGGGCGCGGCAAGTCTGAATATTACGCTGCCATCGTCGCGCGGGCTTATCGCATGGCCGTCGACGATTATCACGCGAATCCCGAGAACTGGGACCCGAAGCCCTACATGCGTGAGCTCGAAACCGTCGGAAACCGCGGTTATACGCTGGCCTTCCACGAAGGCCGCCTGACCAATTATGCGCATGACTACGAACACACGGCCTCAATCGCGCAATGGGAGTATGCCGGAATCGTCACCGATGTGACCGAGGGTGCCTTTCTGGTCGAGGTTAAAAACAAGATGGAACCGGGCGATGTGCTGGATTTCGTCTCGCCCACCTCGCGCGAGACGGTGCTGCTGCGGGTCTATGATTTTGAACGCGCATCAGATGGCACACGGCTGGACGTGGTGCATGGCAGCTCGAAAACCATCATCCGCATACCCTTCGCCCTGTTCGATCACGAAAACATCGACGACCTGCGCGCACGGTTCCCGGTCTATTCCGTCCTGCGCAAAGAACGTGCCCTGACTGACGAACACTGGAGTCGCATTCGGTTCGACAAGCTGGTGCAGGGGCTGGAAACATCGGGACGCGACAATCCCACCGCCTATGCGCGTCGCCGCGATGAACTGGTCGAAAAGATCGGCGAGGACGGCAATGAACGTCGCTTCAAGACCAACCGCATCGGGACCGAGGGCTGCTGCGGTAAGGGCTGCAATGGCTGCCTGATCTTCTGGCAGGATGAGAAATATGCACTGGCCCGCGAGGTTCTGTCCAAACGCAAGCAGGGCGAACAGCTCAGCCGTCAGGAAGCGAGCGACCTGAAGCTACTAGACCGGGCGATCTGAAGGTTATTCGGTGCGGTACTCTTCGGGGACGTAGAATGTATAGTCGCGGTCCGCTACGGCTTCGTGGCAGTCATGGCAATAGGCCACCGACGCTGCGCGAAATCCCATCGTATCGCCGAACAACGATCCGTCCGGCATCACCATGATATAGCGCCAATCGGCAGTTTCAGGGTTTGCTCCTGCAGCCAGCTTCTCCATCACGAACAAGGCACCGGGATGAACATTGCCTTCATCTGTCACGGTCATGCTGTCCTTGGCCAGTACGGAGCCGACCGGCAGCACCTCGCCCTCGGTCAAGGTCCCGTAGTTATGCGCCATCCGGTTGGCATAGCTGTTCACATAGCGCTGCCCATGGGTGGCCGAGATATAGGGCGCATCGTTGAACAGAGGCCAGCTTTGATAGTTTAGGATCAGACCAAGCTGCGCCGCCGCATAGCCACGCGACATGCGCTTTGTGAGAGAACGATAGTGATCTCGTGCTTCATCTTTCGACAAATCAGCCGGATTCTCGATCGCCAAATGCGCTTCTTGATCCGTACTCTGCGCTAATGCGCCGGTTGTCAGCACAGATAATAATAATGTCATGCCGACAAGATACCTTTGGTTTTCAAACATTTTACCTGGCCCATCCGATAAACGGTTTTGCCTGAACGCCGCGTTAAGCCTCGGAATAGAGGATAGCGCGCTTACAATAACTTGCCATGAGCCGGATCGCAGGCTCACCGCCTTGTGTGTAGTGGTGAGCTTCCATCCCCGCCAATACGTGAACAATCATATCAAATTAAAGCACAATGTTCACATTAATTCTGACAATTCAGCCCAATCCGGCCTCGGATTCAATTTGCTTACGCGATTTCCGGGCGCGCTCGGTCGCTGATTTCAGCTGACCACAGGCAGCCATGATATCCTCGCCCCGCGTCTTGCGGATGGGTGAGGCATAGCCAGCCTGATAAATGATGTTCGCAAAAGCACGAATACGATTGTTCGAGCTGCGCTTGTACGGCGCGCCGGGCCATTCATTGAACGGGATCAGATTGATCTTGGCCGGGATGTTGTGGCGCTTGATATGCGCGATCAGCCGGTGCGCGTCCTCGTCGCTGTCATTCACACCGTCCAGCATCACATATTCAAACGTGATCCGTTCCGAATTCGAGACATTGGGATAGCTGGCCAGCGCCTGCAACAGCTCCTCAATGTTCCAACGCTTGTTGATCGGGACCAGCACGTCGCGGGTCTCATCCGTGGTGGCGTGGAACGATATCGCCAGCAGGCAGCCGATTTCTTCGGCGGTGCGGGCGATTTCCGGCACCACGCCCGAAGTCGAAAGCGTGATCCGTCGACGGGACAGAGAAATCCCCTCGGGATCCATGGCGATCTTCATCGCGTCTCGGACGTTTTCGAAGTTATACAGCGGCTCACCCATGCCCATCAGAACGATATTCGACAGCAGTCGAGTTTCATCCTTGGGCGCGCCCGGGGTCGGCCATTCCTCAAGATCATCGCGGGCCATCATTACCTGACCAACGATTTCAGCCGCTGTCAGATTGCGCACCAGTTTCTGCGTGCCGGTGTGGCAAAAGGAACAGGTCAGCGTGCAGCCTACCTGAGACGAGATACACAGCGTACCGCGATCTTCTTCGGGGATATACACCACCTCGACCTCGTGCCTGCCCGCGATGCGGCACAGATACTTGCGGGTACCGTCCTCAGACACCTGACGGGTCACCACTTCGGGAATTTCGATCACGAAATTCTCGGCCAGTTGCGCACGGTAGGCTTTGGCGAGGTTGGTCATCTCGCTAAAATCGCGCACGCCCCATTGGTAAATCCATTGCCAGATCTGACCGGTGCGCATCTTTGCCTGCTTCTCAGGCGTGCCATGTTCGATCAACACTTCGCGCAACTGATCACGGGTCAGGCCGACAAGGTTCACCTTCCCCTCAGGCAGTTTGCGGGGGATGGTCATGACATCTTGAGTGATCGGCGCTTTGGGCGACATGTGGCTATCTCAATGGATTCTGGCTTGGGATGCGCCTCTATATAGGAACGTGCGCAAAGATCAAAAGGAATCGTGCTTCAGTTCGCAAACCGCAGCAATTCATCGACACGCGCCCGACCAAGATCAACACGGCAAGCGGTGATGGCGATGCCCGTACCCGACCCGCCACCAAACGAAGCGCCAACCGCATCGCACTGCATATCCCGGTAGGCGGTCCATGCATCCTGTGCCGCTTCCAGCGCTGGCTGGGCGACAACGCGACCGGTGACGTCATCCAACTCCGTCGCCGCCTGCATTGCGAGGGAATAGCTGGCCTCGATCGCGGCCTCCACACGCTCTTCCATTTCCGAGACGCAAGCCCCGATTTCAACCTGAGAACCGGCTTCCAGACATTCCATCGTCGGATCTGCCAGCGCAGCAAAGGGAAACAGGATCAGAATCCAACGCATCGGTCGACCTCTCTGGTGGTGACTATATTCCACCAATGCCTAACACAGAGCGCGGATTAGAACAAAAGAGCCGCAGAGGAACGGTTCGCCTGCGGCCCTTTCAGGTCAGTTCACTGCCGGCGGGATGTAACAATCCCCGGCATCCAGAGTTTGCACGGGGTCTTCCGGCCCGCATTGCTCACCCGTAATCGGATAAGTGTCTGATTGCTTCTCACAGGCCGTCAGAAACGCTGCGGATACCATCAAGAGCGCGGCAAGGTAGGGTTTCAAAGTCATTGGTGTCTCCCACTGTTCTGTCTGAACCAATTAGTTCAGAAACCGGGCCATCAGGCTTTGATCGGAATCAATTTATGTGAGGGGACGTCGCGTAAACCTTTGACGAAATGAGGGTAAAATCAAAAAACCCCGCCGAGTGGCGGGGTTTGCAGCTTGGACATATAAGCCGCTTAGTTCGTGCAGCGTTTTTCGGCATCCTCGATGGCGGCGGTGAAGCCCAGCAGCGAGAATGTATCCTTGGTCTGCGTTCCGCGTTCCGAGCGGGCGGTCAATACCGCTTCACTGCCCCGTTTCATCGCCGTGACGATCTTGGCATCGTCCGAGGCCGTTGCAGGCCATGCCCATTCGCCATCGGTAAAAAGTTCAAACTCGCTGCCATCCACAACCAGATTGACGGTCGAACCAGATGCAAATGGATAGCCGCCTGTAAAGGTAACCTGGCCCTTAACCTCAGCGTTCGGGCGGTAGAAGACGAACAGCAGGATATCACTGCGCCGTACCGACACGACACGACCACCGCGCGTGTTCACCGTTTCCTTCGGCGCCGAAACGCTCCAGCATTCGGTTGGATCTTCTTCGACGAATACGCTCCAATCGGTTTTTGCTGCAACGCGATTTGTGCTTGTTGCCTGCTGCGCAAACGCCGATGTCGCCATTCCTGCCATGCACAGGCCCGCGATCACGCGAACGAGCTTTGATCCCATCTCTTCAGCCTCCTAGCCCGACCTATACCTCATACCCATCGGAATCGGCTCGCGAGCTCTGCCCGGCTCGTCCTTGATAAGTTGCGTATCCCGATGATTGTCGACATACACACACTAACGCAGGTTTCGCCACAGGCGAAAGGGCGATTGGCAGTTTTTTGCGCATGGATCGGAGACCACGATGACACAACCGGTAGCGATGACAGAACTATGGCGTGGACCGTTGCTGGAAAGCCTGCACCTGGGCCACGCGGTGATTTGTGACGATGCCGGTCAGATCGTGCAAAGCTGGGGCGATCCGCAGGCGGTAATCTATCCCCGATCTTCAGCCAAGATGATACAGGCACTGCCTCTGATCACCTCGGGTGCCGCAGCGAAATACGGCCTGACTTCCGAACATCTGGCGCTGTCCTGTGCCTCACATAGTGGTGCGCATATCCATACGGACCGCGTCTCGGCATGGCTGAATCATCTTGGTCTGGCTGAGCCCGACCTGCGTTGCGGTCCGCAAGAGCCGCAAGACATGGCCGCGCGGGACGGGCTGATTTTGGCCGATGACACGCCGTGCCAGATTCATAACAATTGCTCGGGCAAACACTGCGGCTTCCTGACCGTTGCGCAGCATATGGGGGCCGGCCCCGAATATCTTGAGATCGACCATCCGGTTCAGCAAGCCTGCCTCTCTGCTTTTGAAGAAACCACTAGCGAGACCAGCCCTTGTTATGGAATCGACGGATGCTCGGCCCCGAACTTCGCCACCTCTCTGGTGGGACTGGCCCGCTCGATGGCCTGGTTTGCATCCGCAGCCGACCGGTCGGACCGGGCAAGTGATGCCGCGCAGCAGTTAACGTCCGCTATGATGCAGCACCCCGAACTGGTCGCAGGTGAAAACCGCGCCTGCACCGAACTTATGCGCGCCATGAATGGTCGTGCAGCAATCAAAACCGGGGCTGAGGCCGTCTTTGTAGCCATCATCCCCGAAAAACGCATGGGCGTCGCGCTGAAGATCACCGATGGCACTACCCGCGCCAGCGAATGCGCCATTGCCGCCATTCTGGTCAGCCTTGGCGTGCTGGAGGCCGATCACCCGGCCACCCGCAAATTCATGAACGCCACGCAATACAGCCGCCGCGGGCTAGATTGTGGTGTGATCAAACCAGCGCCGGGTTTCCCCGGCTAAGGCTCACATCTCGATCTCGTGCACCTCGGCCACCTCGACCGAGCCCGAACCATTCACCACCATTGGACAGCCCTTGGCCATCTCGGTCGCGGCATCAATGCTGTCGGCCTTGATGACCGTAAATCCCGAAGCCGGGTTCGCGCCGCCATTGTCGACAACGCCGCTGATGCTCACGGTGTAAGACTGACCCACCGGGTTGCCCGGAATATCCAACGCTTCACCCATATTCTGAAACCACGCGCCCCACGCGGCCATGGTGGCTTCGACCTCGGCGGGGTCGGTTGGGGTGTGTCCCCCATGATAGACAAACAAATATTGGGGCATATCGCTCCTCCCTTATGAAAACCTACTTCAATTGCGCTTCCAGCTTACGCAGCGACGATGTCCAACCCTGATTGTGGTTCGCAGCTGCTTCGGCATCCGCCAGTTCCCGGTGATCCAGAGTCAATCGTGACCCGGATTCCGTGGCCGCCACGGAAAAGGTGACGTGGCTTTCAGCTCCGCGTTGATCCTGATCGTCATGCCAAGCCCAGGTGAGTCCAACCGACTTTGGCGGATCAACATGGGTTACATGGCCAGAAACCTTATATGTCTGACCCTCGCTATTCTCCATGACCGAAAACCACGGCCCGGTGCGGGAAAAATCCAGATTGTGCTCGGTCACGTGGATCCCTTCAGGACCCCACCATTGCAACAGTTTTGCACCATCGCTGACCCATGCAAACAAATCTTCGGGGCTGACGGGAAATTCCCGTTCCAGTTTCAGGTCGGCCATGAATTCTCCCTTTCGATAATTTCGCCGAGGCGATCGAGGCTACTCTCCCAGAATTGCCGTTTTGAGATCGTCCAGTCGGCAATGGCCCGCAGGCCTTCGGGGCGGATGGAATACATCCGCTGCGTGCCCTGCACACGTTGCCGCACCAACCCGGCTTCGCGCAGTACCTTCAGATGGCGTGATATCGCGGCACCGGACATGCCGCGCCCCTCGATCAGATCACCGGCAGGCAACTCTCCCTGATCCATCAGCTGCTCGATGATCGAGAACCGGGTGGCATCAGACAATGCGGAGAAACTAGTCAGAAGCGTGCTCATGGTCATTATTTAACACAAATGTTAAATAAAGAAAACCCTGTTATACCGCAGCGAAATCAGAACGGCCGTATCCTTGCAGATAAAGCAGCGCCGTCAGATCGCCGTGATTGACCCTGACATCGCATTGCGCCGCAACCGAGGGCTTGGCATGCAGCGCCACACCTGTCCCTGCCCGGCCCAGCATGCCCAGATCGTTGGCCCCATCACCCACGGCAATCACATCGCTTTCAGCAATGCCCAAACGGGTCGAGATCTGCTCCAACGCCTCGATCTTGGCTTGCCGCCCCAAAATGGGTCGTTGCACATCGCCGGTCAGCTTGCCGTCTTCGGCCAGCAAACTGTTGGCCCGATTCTCATCAAAGCCCAACTGCGCAGCGACGCGCGCGGTGAAAGCCGTAAATCCGCCCGATACCAATGCGGCATAGGCCCCGTTCGCCCGCATCGTCACCAACAGCACTTTGCCGCCGGGCATCAGCGTGATCCGTTCGTTCAGCACCTTGGCGATAACGCTTTCGTCTAGCCCTTTCAGCAAGCCCACACGCTCGGTCAGCGCGCCTTCGAAGTCCAGCTCGCCATTCATCGCGCGCGCCGTGATGTCCTTGACCCGCTCACCGACGCCTGCTTCATCGGCCAGTTCGTCGATGCACTCTTGCTGGATCATCGTGCTGTCCATATCAGCCAGCAGCATTTTCTTACGGCGCCCTTCTGATGGCTGAACCACCAGATCTACGCCGACCTGCTGAAGGTCCGCCCAGACATCCCATCGGTTATCCGGCATCTCGGGCATGGAAAACTCGGCCGCCTCATCGGGGCTCAGCCAGATAGCGTCGCCCCCGCCCCAGGCATTGCGCAGAGACTCGACCAAAGCCTGTTCGAGCGTCGGCGCATTCGGATTGGTCAGCAGGGTAGCTACGTACATATTCGATCTCCGGCAAGTTCCCCTGCGAGATATCGCAGGGGTCGATGTTTCGCCAGAGACAGTTTGACCTAACCTAGAATACCCGGCAGACGCAGCCCATGTTCCCGGGCGCAGTCCTTCGCGATCTCGTACCCGGCATCCGCGTGCCGCCACACGCCCGAGGCGGGGTCGTTCCACAGTACCCGCTCCAACCGCCGGGCGGCATCTTCAGTACCATCGGCGCAGATCACCACACCGGCGTGCTGGCTGAAGCCCATTCCCACACCGCCGCCATGGTGCAGCGACACCCATGTCGCGCCACTGGCAGTATTGATCAGAGCATTCAGCAACGGCCAATCCGACACCGCATCCGAGCCATCAAGCATGGCCTCGGTCTCGCGGTTGGGGCTGGCGACCGAACCGGAATCCAGATGATCGCGCCCAATGACAACCGGTGCTTTCAACTCTCCATTGGCAACCATTTCGTTGAAGGCGAGCCCGGCGCGATGCCGGTCCCCTAGCCCGATCCAACAGATACGCGCAGGTAGACCCTGAAACGCGATGCGTTCCTGCGCCATGTCCAGCCAGCGATGCAGATGCTCGTTTTCGGGAAACAGCTCCTTCATCTTGGCGTCGGTTTTGTAGATATCCTCGGGGTCGCCTGACAGCGCACACCAGCGGAACGGGCCAATGCCTTTACAAAAGAGCGGGCGGATATAGGCGGGGACAAAACCGGGGAAGGCAAAGGCGTTCTCAAGCCCCTCATCCTGTGCCACCTGACGAATGTTGTTGCCGTAATCCAGCGTCGGAACGCCCGCGTTCCAGAAATCGACCATCGCTGCCACATGCTGCTTCATCGAGGTACGCGCGGCTTTTTCTACCGATTTAGGGTCTGTTTCGCGCTTCTCGCGCCACTGCGCCATAGACCACCCCAAAGGCAGATAGCCGTTGATCGGGTCATGGGCGCTGGTCTGGTCGGTAACGATATCCGGGCGCATGCCGCCCTCGGACATACGGCGGTAGATTTCAGGGAAGAGCTCAGCGGCATTCCCCAACAGGCCAACAGATTTCGCCTCACCCGCCTTGGTCCAGCGGTCGATCATCTCAAGCGCTTCGTCCAGCGTTTCGGCTTTTTCGTCGAGGTATTTGGTGCGCAGACGGAAATCGATACTGTCCGGGTTGCACTCGACCGCCAGACAGCACGCCCCCGCAAAAACCGCAGCCAGCGGCTGCGCACCACCCATGCCGCCGAGCCCTCCGGTCAGGATCCACTTACCGGTCAGGTCGCCGTCGTAGTGCTGACGGCCAGCCTCGGCAAAGGTCTCATAAGTGCCCTGAACGATGCCCTGCGTGCCAATGTAAATCCACGAGCCAGCGGTCATCTGGCCGTACATCATCAGGCCCTTCTTATCGAGCTCGTTGAAATGATCCCAAGTTGCCCAATGCGGCACGAGGTTGGAATTCGCAATCAGCACACGCGGCGCATCCTTATGTGTGCGGATGATTGCGACGGGCTTACCGGACTGAACGATCAGAGTTTCGTCCTCCTCCAGATCCTTCAAACCGGCCACAATAGTGTCGAAATCCTTCCACGTCCGTGCCGCGCGTCCGATGCCGCCATACACCACCAGCTCATGCGGGTTTTCGGCTACATCGGGGTGCAGGTTGTTCATCAACATCCGCAACGGTGCCTCGGTCACCCAGCTTTTGGCGTTCAGCTCAGGGCCGGTCGGGGGGAAAACATCACGGGTGTTCTTGCGAGGGTCGGTCATGGCGTTAGCTCCAATGCAGTGTCTTGGATGGCGTCCAGAATGTCGTATAGCCAGCGGCGCAGACGTGTCGCCTTATTGTCGTCAAAGGCCCAAGGTGCAGCTTCCGAGGTCAGATAGGTCGATTGGGCAAGTTCCATCTGAATCGCATGCATCCCTTCGGCAGGGCGGCCATAATGGCGGGTGGTCCACCCCCCTCGGAAGCGGCCATTCAAGACCGTGCTAAAGGGTGAAGACGCAGCAAATTCGTTCGTAATAGACTCGATTTCAGGCGCGCAGGTTACGCCGCCATCCGTGCCGATATTCAGATCGGGCAAGGTGCCTTCGAACAGAAAGGGAATTCGGCTGCGGATCGAATGGCAGTCGAACAGGATCGCAAAACCATGCTTGGCTTTGACCCGCTGCAACTCTTCCTCCAACGCCGCGTGATATGGCGCATGATAGGCTTGGCGGCGCGCTTCGATCTCATCCGCAGATGGCTCTTGCCCATCTTTCCAGATCGGCTGCCCGTCAAAGTCGGTCAAAGGCACCAGAGTTGTTGTATTTTGACCGGGATACAGGGACACGCCCAACGGGTCGCGGTTGCAGTCGATCACATAGCGATGAACATGCGATTGCACCACAGTCGCATTCTGCAATAGCCCATCATAGAGCCTGTTTATGTGCCAATCCGTATCTTTCAGGGACAGCCCGTTTGCATTCAGCCGCTCAGCAACTTCTGGTGGCACATAGGTTCCGCCATGTGGTTGGCCCAGAACAATGGGGCCATCCCCCCTTTGAACCTCGAACACCTGCATCAGACCAATCCCGGCATCGACACTTCGGACGCCTGCAGAACGGCCCCATCGGCGATCAGGGTACGCACCTGCTCCAGTTCAGGCGCGAGATAGCGATCCTCGGCCAGCGACGGGATATCGGCCCGCAAACGGCTGATCACACGCTGCAGCGGCGCGCTGGTTTGCAGAGGTGCGCGGAATTCAACGCCTTGTGCAGCGCAGAGCAGCTCGATCCCAAGAATATAGTTCAGGTTCTCGACCATCCGCGCCAATCGCCGCGCGCCATGGGCGGCCATCGAGACGTGGTCCTCCTGATTGGCCGAGGTGGGCGTACTGTCGGTCACGCACGGATTGGCCAGATGTTTGTTCTCGCTCATCAGTGCGGCGGCGGTGACTTCGGCAATCATCAGGCCCGAGTTCAGGCCCGGTTGCGGGGTAAGGAACGGCGGCAGATCGAAGCTGAGCGCCGGGTCTACCATCAGGGCAATGCGACGCTGGGCAATCGCTCCGATCTCGGACAGGGCCAGCGCGATCATGTCGGCGGCGAACCCTACCGGCTCGGCATGGAAATTCCCGCCCGAGACAATCGCCTCGGGGTCAGTCAATACCAATGGGTTGTCTGTGGCCGCATTCGCCTCGATCACCAGCGTCGACGCGGCCTGCCGGATCACATCCATGGCCGCACCCGTCACCTGCGGCTGGCAGCGGATGCAGTATGGGTCCTGCACGCGTGTATCGCCGTCACGATGGCTTTCGCGGATTTCCGACCCGTCTAGCGCCGCGCGCATGGCAGCGGCGGCCTCAATCTGGCCCCGATGACCGCGCAGGGCGTGGATTTCCGGCTGCAAAGGCGCAGTCGACCCCATGATCGCATCGGTTGAGGCCGCTGATACCACCAAAGCATTCTGCGCCGCGCGCCAGCCTTCGAACAGGCCAGCCAGCGCATAAGCGGTCGAAAACTGGGTGCCGTTGATAAAGGCCAACCCTTCCTTGGGTCCTAACTGAATCGACTCTAACCCAACGGATTTGAGCGCTTCGGCCCCCTGCAGAACCACGCCGTTCACCTCGGCCTCACCTTCACCGATCACGACCGCCGTCATGTGCGCCAATGGGGCCAGATCGCCGGATGCCCCGACCGAACCCTGTGCCGGAATCACAGGCGTGACGCCGCGCGCCAGCATCTGCTGCAGCAGCTCGATCAAGTCCCAGCGTACGCCAGATGCGCCGCGCCCAAACGAGAGCAGTTTGAGCGACATCATGAGCCGCGCCAGCCGGCGCGGTACGGACGGACCAACACCGCAGCAATGGCTGAGGATCAGATTACGCTGCAGGGTCGAGGTATCCTCGGCCGCGATCTTGTGGCTGGCCAGCTTGCCGAACCCGGTGTTCACTCCGTAAACCGGGTCAGACCCTTGCGCCGCCTGCGCGATGCGCGCCGCTGCGGCCTCGGCTTTGGGTCGGCATGAGGCATCCAGCAAGATCGGAACCTCGGACCAATAAATTTCCTCAAGCTGAGCCAGCGAAACCTGACCCGGAACGAGGGATAAGGGCGTCATTGCAGACCTCCGAATATGCGAGTGTGCAGAGGATTGAAGCCGATACGATAGGACAGTTCAGCAGGATGCGTAACATCCCAGACCGCCAGATCGGGGCGCAGCCCGGCGGTGATCACACCGGTATCGTTCAGACCCAGGGCGCGCGCAGCGTTGCAAGTCACGCCTGCAAGTGCCTCTTGTGGCGTAAGGCGGAACAGGGTGCATCCCATGTTCATCGTCAACAGCAGCGATGTCAGCGGCGATGAGCCAGGGTTGCAATCGGTGGCCAGCACCATCGGAACACCCTGTTCGCGCAACGCCTCGATCGGGGGCAGTTGGGTTTCATGCAGCGTATAGAAGGCCCCGGGCAGCAGAACCGCAGCCGTGCCCGCCTGCGCCATGGCCGCAACCCCTTCGGCATCGAGGTATTCGATGTGATCGGCAGACATGGCACCGTATGAGGCCGCCAGCTTGGCACCACCCAGGTTGGACAACTGCTCGGCATGCAGCTTGACCGGCAGGCCCAGCTCTCTCGCGACCTGGAAAACGCGCTCGATCTGTGCCGGGTCAAAGGCAATGCCCTCACAGAACCCATCGACCGCATCCACCAAACCTTCGGCATGGGCCGCGCGCAGGGCCGGAATACAGATCTCTTCGATATAGGCATCACCACGCCCGACATATTCGGGCGGGATCGCATGCGCCCCGAGAAAGCTGGTCTGAACGCGAACAGGCCGTTTCTGCGCAATCCCCCGCGCAGCGCGCAGCATGCGCAATTCTGTGTCGGTATCGAGCCCATAGCCGGACTTGACTTCGATACATGACACGCCCTCGGCCAGCAGGGCGTCCACACGCGGCAAAGCGCTTGCGAGTAAGGCCTCTTTCGATGCGGCGCGGGTGGCGTTGACCGTCGACAGAATACCGCCCCCTGCACGCGCGACTTCTTCGTAGGTTGCACCGTTCAAACGCATCTCGAACTCAGCGGCGCGATTGCCACCAAAGACCACGTGTGTGTGGGCATCGATCAAGGCCGGAGTGATCAGGCGGTCACCAAAATCGGTGCGGGACAGTTCAGCGTAAGATTGCGGAAGCTCGGACCACGACCCAACCCAAGCAATACGATCCCCTTCAACGACCACCGCGCCATCTTCGATCAATCCATAAGGATGTCCGGCTTGCATGGTGGCGATGTGCTTGCTGCGAAGAATGGTTTTTTTCGTCATGGCGAATCTTTTGGGCTCCCCCTGCGCTTGGTTTTTTCGTATACGTGTATTAATGTAAAGTCTACACAAATTGGAAATGCCATGACGGTTCATGCTAAGACCGCCTTGTTAGGCTCGGATTGGGTGCGCGATCTGCGGGTTGAAATCATCGACGGGCGGATAACCTCACTTGAACCGCAGAGCGCGGCACGACCCAACGACACCCGTGTCGACGTTTTGCTGCCTGCGCTGGGAAACCTGCACAGCCATGCATTCCAGCGCGCAATGGCCGGAATGACCGAGGTACGCGCTGCCGGGCGCGAAAGCTTCTGGACATGGCGCACCTTGATGTATCGCTTTCTGGATCGTCTGACGCCTAAGCAGATCGAAGCCATCGCCGCGCTCGTCTTCATGGAGATGCAGGAGGCCGGTTATGCCTCGGTCGGAGAGTTCCACTATGTCCATCATCAACCGGGCGGCGCCCCCTACACGCAGCTGACCGAGCTGAGCCAGCGTATATTCGCAGCCGCCGACCAGACCGGGATCAGGCTGACGCACCTGCCCGTCCTCTACACCTATGGCGGGGTCCGGCAGGAGGCATTGGTTGGGGGGCAGATGCGGTTTGGCAATGATGTTGATCAGTTTCTACGTCTGGTGGATGAATGCCGATCCACCCTGCCCCATACGGACAGCCGCATTGGCATCGCGCCGCATTCCCTGCGGGCAATAACGCCGGATGATCTGAAAAATGTACTGGCACAGACACCTCAGGGTCCGGTTCACATCCATATCTCGGAACAGGTGCAAGAGGTTACCGATGTCGAGGCCGCGCTCGGCCAGCGCCCGGTTGCATGGTTGTTGGACAATGTCGAGGTCAACGCACGCTGGTGCCTCATTCACGCCACCCACATGACTGATGCTGAGACGAGCGCGCTCGCACGCTCGGGGGCGGTCGCCGGGTTGTGCCCGATTACCGAGGCCAATCTGGGTGACGGCATTTTCAACGGCGCGGTCTATATCGAAAATGGCGGCGCGTTTGGTGTCGGATCAGACTCTAATGTGCGCATTTCGCTCCCCGAGGAGCTTCGGACATTGGAATACTCTCAGCGGCTGCGCGACAAGGCGCGTACTGTGCTTGTCCCAGGCGAAGGCTCAGTGGGACATGGGCTCTATACTGGCGCGGCACGCGGTGGTGCGCAGGCCCTTGGCCGCCAGGCAGGCGAGATCGCCGTCGGTAAGCTGGCCGACCTGGTGGCGATCGACCGGTCCCACCCGACCTTGTGTACTTTGCGCGATGACCAGTTGCTCGATGGCCTGTGTTTCGCGGCACCCGATGGCACCGTAACCGATCTGTGGTCTGCAGGGCGTCATCAGGTGCGCGCCGGTCGACATATCGCCCGTGACGCCATCCTGGGCGCCTATCACAGCGCGATGACCGATCTGTTGGCTGACATTTGAATCATATCCCGATAACCAGATTAGACATGACTCAAAGCAGCGACACCACCAGCTATAAGGACATCAAGGAAACCGTCCTGCGCCGCATTCGTTCGGGCGAATGGCAGCCGGACACGCTGCTGCCCAATGAACAGGCACTTGCGGTCGAGTTTTCGTGCACCCGCACGACCGTAAATCGCGCGCTGCGCGAGCTGGCAGACGAAGGCTATCTGGAGCGCCGCCGCAAAGCCGGAACCCGTGTCCTGCGCGCACCGCAGAGGCAGGCGCGCTTCACCATTCCGCTGATCCGGGATGAGGTCGAAGCGATGGGCGGCACCTATCGCTATGCGCTGGTCTCATCCGGGGCTCAACTGGCCCCCGATTGGCTGAGCGCCCGGTTGGCGCTGCAACCCGGACAAAGCGTGATGCATGTCCGCTGCATGCATTACTCCGGCAATACCCCGTTTCAGTTCGAGGACCGCTGGATCGTGATCGAGAGCGTCCCGAAGGTGGAACAAGCCGATTTCAGCAAAATCGGACCCAATGACTGGTTGGTGCAAACCGTGCCCTTCACAAATGTCGAACTGACCTTTCTGGCCAGCCGCGCCGATCCTACGATCGCCGGTTTCCTCGACGTGCCGGAAGGAGAGCCGGTCTTTACCGCCGAGCGCATCACATGGCTGCAGGGTCACCCCGTCACCTTTGCCAAGATGTATTTTGCTGCCGGGTATCGAATGACCACGCAATTCTGACCCCAAGCCGTGTCATATCTGCCGCAGGAAGCGCGAGGAGCTGGCACCTAAGGCTTCAGCAATACACGCCCCTTATCCGTCAGTTCCCAGCACATGTCGCCTTCAAACACAGTGACGCCAACCGGGCGGCCATAGCCCGCACCACTGTCCAGATTGATCCGATGGCCATAATGCGTCACCCGATCTACCGGGGTATGTCCATGCACGATCAGTTTCGGATGCGGTCCGGGATGTGCATGGAATGCCTGCCTGATCCAGACCAAATCGCTTTCTTGCTGGTCATTCAGCGGCACACCGGGCCGAATTCCGGCATGCACGAAGGCCAGATCCGGTGTCTGGTGCATCGTCACCAGACCGCGCAGAAAAAGTCGATGAGCTTCCGGCACGACACCCATCGCCATCGCGTGCACATCCTCTAGCCGCGTCTGCAGCTCAAAGACCACGTCGTAGCTGCGCAAAGTCTCAATCCCGCCCAAACGATCATGGAGCCAGTGGTAGCCGACCAGCAAATGTGGATCGTGGCGCGGGACATCTTCAAGGAACCAGGCAAACATCCGGTCATGATTTCCAAGCAGAGTGATCCAGCGCTTGCCCGCATCGCGCCCGGCAATCAACCGATCCAAAACGCCCCGGCTGTCCGGGCCCCGATCTACATAATCGCCCAGAAAAACAACCTCCGCCTCCGGGCCACCATCGCTCTCGATCAGAGACACTGCACGTTCGAATTCGTCGACACGCCCGTGAAGATCACCGATAGCATAAACTGGATTGGTCATCTCTTTCCCCTCAGGCCGGTGCAGCTGCAGCCGTTCTGCCGCAAAATCAGCGCGTTGAAAAGAGGATGCCCGCGCCGGAACCGGCACGGGCGTCCATAGTTGTCATAAGATGGGCCGCCGGTGTCAGACGACGTCAAATTCCAACGGTTTGATCTGAGTGAACAGGCCAGTCTCAGCCAATTTTGCACGCGCCTCTGCCGGAACGGGCTCATCCACATACAGGAGCGCGATGGCCTCGCCCCCAGCCTCGGATCGGCCAAGAGTAAAGTTAGCGATGTTCACGTCGTTCTCGCCCATCGTCTGACCCAGAGCACCGATGATACCCGGCACATCCTCGTTGGTGGTGTACAGCATATGCGCCCCGATCTCGGCATCGATATTGATGCCCTTGATCTGGATGAAGCGTGGCTTGCCATCACTGAACACGGTGCCGCCGATCGAGCGCTCTCGCTTCTCGGTGACGACCGTCACCTTGATATAACCCTCGAACGCGCCGGATTTATCCTGATTTGTGGTCGAAATCTGGATACCCCGCTCTTTTGCGACGACTGGGGCAGAAACCATATTCACCTCGGGGTTGAACTTTTTCATGATCCCCGCGACGACCGCGCAGTTCAGCGCGGCCAGATTCATCTCGGCGGCAACACCATCGTAGAGAATGTTGATCGCCTTGATCGGTTCGTCTGTCATCTGACCGATGAAACTGCCCAGATGCCCGGCGAGCTTAATCCAGGGGCCCATGACTTTAGCCTCTTCGGCCGACACGCTGGGCATGTTGAGCGCGTTTTCGACCGCTCCGGTCAGCAGATAGTTCGAAATCTGCTCGGCCACCTGCAGCGCCACGTTTTCCTGCGCTTCGGTCGTCGCTGCGCCCAGGTGCGGCGTGCAGACCACGTTGGGCAGGTTGAACAGCGGATTGTCCTTGGCGGGTTCAACACTAAACACATCAAACGCCGCACCGGCGATATGGCCGGATTTCAGCAATTCGGCCAGTGCGTCTTCGTCGACCAGACCACCACGGGCACAGTTGACAATGCGCACACCAGGTTTTGTCTTGGCCAGATTCTCGCGGCTCAGAATGTCGCGGGTCTGATCGGTCAGCGGCACATGCAGTGTGATAAAGTCAGCGCGGGACAGCAGTTCGTCCAGTTCGACCTTTTCGACGCCCATCTTGGCGGCTTTCTCTTCACCCAGATAGGGATCGTAAGCGACGACCTTCATTTTCAGACCCAGCGCGCGCTCGCAAACAATGCCACCAATGTTGCCCGCGCCGATAACGCCGAGGGTTTTGTTGGTCAGCTCAATACCCATGAACTTGGACTTTTCCCACTTGCCCGCATGGGTCGAGGTGCTGGCCTCGGGGATTTGCCGCGCCACGGCAAACATCATCGCGATGGCATGCTCGGCGGTGGTGATCATGTTGCCGAACGGCGTGTTCATCACGATCACACCTTTCTTCGAGGCCGCATCCTTGTCGATATTGTCGGTGCCGATCCCAGCGCGGCCGATGACCTTCAGCTTGTCGGCTTTCTCAAGAATGGTTGGCGTCACCTTGGTGGCCGAGCGGATGGCGAGACCGTCATACTGGCCGATCACTTCGGCCAGCTTGTCCTTGTCCTTACCCAGATCGGGCATGAAATCCACGTCGATGCCGCGATCACGGAAAATCTGAACGGCGGTTTCGCTGAGCTTGTCAGATACGAGTACTTTGGGGGCCATATCTCTGGTCCTTGATTTTTGGGAGAAGTCCGGGCCACAGGCGGGCCCAGAATTTTCGTCGAAAATTCTTGTCAGGCGGCTGCCGTTTGCGCAGCGATCTCGGCCTCAAAGGCCCAGGCCAGCCAGGGCAACATTGCGTCGATATCCGGGGTTTCAACCGTGCCACCGCACCAGATGCGCAGACCCGCAGGGGCGTCGCGATAGGCACCTATGTCCAGGGCGATATTCTCGGCTTCAAGACGTTTGGCCACGGCTTTTGCAAAAGCCGCCCCATCCTGAATACGCGCATCGGTGAATTTCAGGCAGACCGAAGTATTGGACTGGGTTGCCGCGTCTTCAGCCAGATTTGCAATCCAGCCATTCTGATCGCAGAACGCGTGCACCGCGCCAGCATTTGCATCCGCCCGGGCAATCAGGCCTTGAAGGCCACCAACAGATCGCGCCCAATCCAGCGCGAACAGGTAATCCTCAACCGCAAGCATCGAGGGCGTATTGATGGTCGCCCCGGTGAAGATGCCTTCGATCAGCTTACCACCTTTGGTCAGGCGGAAAATCTTGGGCAAGGGCCATGCAGGGGTGTAGCTCTCCAAGCGTTCGACCGCACGCGGTGACAGGATCAGCATCCCATGAGCCGCCTCACCTCCCAGAACCTTCTGCCAGCTGAAAGTGGTCACATCCAGCTTGTCCCAGGGCAAGTCCATCGCAAAGGCCGCCGAGGTTGCATCACAGATCGTCAGGCCCTGACGATCATCGGCAATCCAATCGCCATTGGGAACCCGCACACCCGAGGTGGTACCGTTCCATGTAAACACTACATCATTGGCGCAATCGACGGACGCGAGATCAACGATCTGCCCGTAATCTGCAGTCTTAACCTCAGCATCAATCTTCAGCTGCTTGACCACATCGGTCACCCAACCCGCGCCAAAGCTTTCCCAGGCCAGCATCTCGACCTTGCGCTCACCCAGCAGCGACCACAGCGCCATCTCAACTGCGCCGGTGTCCGAGGCAGGAACGATGCCGATGCGATAATCCGCGGGAATGCCTAGAATCTCGCGGGTGCCCTCAATGGCCGCCTTCAGCTTGTCCTTGCCAACCGCAGCACGATGCGAACGACCCAGCGCGGCATCGGCCAATTTGCTCAGATCAAATGTTGGGGGTTTGGCACAAGGGCCCGAAGAAAAACGCGGATTGGCCGGCCGCGTCGCCGGTTGTTCGATAGTCATGTGTATTACCCTTCCAGATACACGCCCCTCGTTGGGGAGGGGTGTCCCACGCACAGAGGTATGGGGCGTTTGCACCTGCAGCAAGCGCAAAAGACGCTTCATCAGCGAAAAACGACACTGGAAATGGGCTCAGATCGGAACACAGGTTTCCGATCGGCGAAACCCCCCGCCGATTTCACGGCGGGGGGAATTGTTTTTTTGAGTATTATTCTGCGGCGTCTTCGTATTCGGTCATTGGCGGGCATGTGCAGATGAGGTTTCTGTCGCCATATGCGTTGTCGACGCGGTTGACGGGGGACCAGT
>NZ_JBQFRZ010000007.1:0-170120 GCF_056537765.1 Ruegeria sp. C2
AGATCGGCGATGTGCGGCGCGCTCAGAGCGATCTCCCCGGTGCGCTCGACGCCTACCAGCAAGGCATGGAGATTGCCGCTCGGTTGGCTCATGCAGACCCGTCCAACGCAGAATGGGCCCGCGATCTCTCCGTCAGTCTGAACAAGATCGGCGATGTGCGGCGCGCTCAGAGCGATCTCCCCGGCGCGCTCGACGCCTACCAGCAAGGCATGGAGATAAGAGAACGGCTGGCTCAGGCAGACCCGTCCAACGCAGAACGGGCCCGCGATCTCTCCGTCAGTCTCGACAGGATCGGCGATGTGCGGCGCGCTCAGAGCGATCTCCCCGGTGCGCTCGACGCCTACCAGCAAGGCATGGCGATAAGAGAACGGCTGGCTCAGGCAGACCCGTCCAACGCAGAACAGGCCCGCGATCTCTTCGTCAGTCTGAACAAGATCGGCGATGTGCGGTGCGCTCAGAGCGATCTCCCCGGTGCGCTCGACGCCTACCAGCAAGGCAAGGAGATTGCCGAAGGGCTGGCTCAGGCAGACCCGTCCAACGCAGAACGGGCCCGCGATGTAATGGTTTCATTTGCAAAGTTGGCAGGAGTTGATGCAGAGAATGCTGCGGCGCATTGGGCTGAAGTCGTTAAAAGGCTTGAGGCGATGCAAACCTCTGGCAAACTCAGCCCGGCTGACGAGCCACTGCTTCCAATAGCAAGGGATGAACTCCAGAAGGCGTTGAATGCAAAAAAATAACCGTCCAAAACCTCCAGATTGTTCAATTCCAGCAGGCTCAGGACACAAACCGATACCGGTTCTTCGCATCATAGAACTTGTTCATCGCACGTTCGAAATCAGCAGATACGGTCTCTGAAAGCCTTTCACCCAGTTTGAGCATGAATTCTTCCAGTTCGCGCTCCCTAATAGCCTGTACTGGAAGTAAGCGAGAAGTGGGATGGCAGCAGCCGACTTCAGAGGGTTCGCCAAGTTCCGTTCGCCATTGGTGTGGGCGATCAGTTTTGCAATCGCAGAATCGTTCATCCCCTCGCGACCTGTGGCCTCAGTGTGTCGTTGCATGAGAGTTAGCGTTTTGTGGCCGGTGACTACACCGATTTTATGCGCAGTGGCTCCAGCTTCGGCCAAATGGCGCGCACAGGCCTTGTGCAGGCCGTGGGCGGAACACTAGGCTATGTGCTAACGAGGTGAGCTCGTTTGCCTGGAAGAACTGCGCTAGCTCGTCCTCGTCCCATGTATCAAAGCCATCAGACCGCAGCCGAATGGTGCGCTAGGCTGCCGAACAACCCGGATAAGGTGCCAGTCCGAGCCTAGTCAGAGTTGTCTGAAGCAATAGCATTGAACAAGGTTTGATAGTCCGATTGTTGAAGCAGGTCCGCTATCCTGCTTGCATGCCACGCGGTTGCTGCATCGTGAAGCGCAGCCAGCTCAGAGTCTTCCATCAACTGACGCCAAGTCTCCTTTGCTTTCGGTAACCGGGAAATAATTCGATCATCAAAATCCGTGACGTAGTTTCGGGCGCGCCAATATTCGAGTCCTTGGTCTTGATCTACATGATTGATCCTGCCGCGTTCACGTTTCACGAGAAAGCTCTCAGCAGAGCGAAGGACATAGTGATTCAGCGTCACGAGGTCATAGCCGATCGACCGCTTGGTTGATCTCCAACCGTTACCAGTCAGCAGCATCTCGGGCATGACGCGGCCAGAGCCGTTGGTCCACCGGACTTTTTCGACGCTGTTCGGCTCGATCTGCAAAGGACGATGAACACCCAGTTTCTGATAGGGCGCCCCTTTCGAGATCAACGTTTTGAACCCCCAACCCAATCGGGGCTTTGGCAGATACTCCGGGGCGCATCTTGTAAACTGCTCGGTTATGAATTCATCCATATACTTCGGGACGTTCTGGTTGCCAAAGAACCGCCACGTCATTGAAATAACATTTGGATAACCCGAAGCTTCGATCAGTTCCGGGATCGTGCCATCGCCGGTATGAATATTGATGAACTCATCAACATCTATGCAGACCGTCCAGTCCGCCTGGGCGTAACAGGGTTGCAGAACGGCATCATTCAAGGCACCGCGCTGCGGTTTTTGCCCTTTGTCCTTCTTATAGGGATTCGGCAGGTGAACAACGATGCCAAGCGCTTGCAAGCGATCAAGAATTTGATCTGTTCCGTCACTACAGTCGTTCGTGTAGATCAGGAATTTGGTCACGCCGATGGACAGATGATAGGCGATCCATTCCAGGATGAATGGACCTTCGTTCTTCATCGATGAGATCACAAGAATCTCCGGATCAGCTTTCGGTATCTGCTCGGGCGGCGCAAGCTTTGGGAATTTCCGAGCGGCCTTCTTCTCCAGCTCCGCCATCGAGCGCTTTAGCTCGATGATATCAAGCGCGCTTACATCAGTATTCTGCTTGATCAATCCCGCATCGGTCGCGTTATCGGACGTCGCCTCATCTACGCTGATCTGGTGGTTTTCAAGCTGTTTTCCGAGGAAAGACGTCGCTGGCGGGATTCGCATCTCACCTGAAGAAATACTACGCCTAAGCCGTCTGCCCCAAAGGTGTACGCCATAAACTTCTTCGCCAAGCAAATCGGTCAGGGTGTCTTCGGGTTGGGTGAGAAGACCGCGGTCGCTGAATTCGACCGGGTAAAAGCTGTTCCTCGCCATCACTTCTTGTGTAAGGCTCAGTTTCTTGACGAAGTAACTCAATGCATGAACGCCGAGCGAACCGCGTTTCAGATCGGCGGCATCGACCTTTTGCCCGCTCTCGCGCCGTTCTCTGATATCCTGGATGTCGTGCTCATTCATCCAAGGAGGGGTGGGGGCCTCTTGTTGCGCAAATCGATTAAGTTCAGAGATTAGCGCGCTCTCTTTGTCTGAACCTAAAACTGCAGCGCCGACGACCCTCTCACTTTTCTGCCAGGCGCAAATCAGCCCCGATGGAAAATCCCAGGGCTTGAGGCAATACATATCCAGATCCGCCCAGATCGTCGCAGCCTGCAACAGTAGCCGATACTTAAATCGATCCGCCAAAACCTCAATCTGGTTATAGGTATAGTCGGCGGGGTCGCTTTCGAGCCGCAGGATCGCCTTGGCATCTTTGATCTCTACGCCGTCCGGCACACCTGAAACCGGCCCGTAAGTATAAAGGTGAAACTCATGTCCAGCAGTGAGGAATGATTTCAGACACAGCTTCTCGAGATACGTAAGAGGTCCGCCAACCCAAAGCCCGGATATAGGTTTCAAAGTCAAGTCACGCTCTCGAATTTTGCATCAGTCCTGATGGTGGCCTGCATGTAGAGTTTCATGATCGTACGATGCAGGGTCGTAAGCCTGTTGTCACCGCTCTTGCAGAGGTTCCGCTCAACGGTCTGCCATTGAACATGCTGAGAATGTGACAGGTACCTCATGCATCCAATTTGGTACGATAGCGTTGCTCCATATGCAATGCGCACCAACAATCAAATACACTTCGCGTCTTCAAGAAATTTAATCTGTCAGACACATTCCGGACATCTCATGCAGATACCAAACAACTGCGGCGCGTCGAGAAGATGTCTGACGATTTCTTGAGGGGGTACGAGTTTTGGCGCGCCGTACCTTTAAACCTGACGGCATGGTTGGTGTCTCAGGTGAGGTTCACCACTGTTCCCTGTTTCAAAGATGCATCTGCTGCGTCGGCCAGTATCTGGGCACGCAGGCCGTCAATGATTCCGGGTGATAGCGTTTCAGCTCCGCCTACCGCGGCGATGAAATGAGCCATCTCGTGGCGATACGCAGCCTCATAGCGCTCAAGAAAGAAATGCTGCGCGGGCGCTTTTTGGAAGCCTGCCGGAGTGGCGCTCTCGACCGTGTTTTCCAACATGTTTTCAGCCCGCAACATGCCTTTTTCGCCATGAACCTCGATCCGCTGGTCATAGCCATAGCTGGCGCGGCGCGAGTTGGATATCTGGCAGATCTTGCCGCTGACGGTGGTCAGAGTGACGGCGGCAGTGTCGACATCTCCGGCCTTGCCGATCTCGGGGTCGACCAGAGAAGAGCCGACCGCATAGACGCTGACGGGTTCCTCGCCCAGCAGGAAGCGCGCCATGTCCAGGTCGTGGATCATCATGTCGCGGAACAACCCGCCCGAGCTTTCGATATAGGTGATCGGTGGCGGCGAGGGGTCTCGGGACAGAATGGTCACGATTTCGACGTCGCCAATCTCACCAGCAGCGATTCGGGACTGAATATTGGCGAAATTTGGGTCAAAGCGGCGGTTGAAGGCGGTCATGAAAGGAACACCTGTAGCTTCGACCACCTTGATGCAGTCGCGGATACGGTCGGCGGACATGTCCACAGGCTTCTCGCAGAAGATCGCCTTGCCTGCACGCGCGGCCTGATGGATCAGTTCGTAATGCGTGTCGGTTGGGGTTCCGATGATCACCGCATCGACATCAGCGCTTTCGATTAGGTCTTCTGCCGACAGAGCCTCTGCGCCGGATTTGTCGGCCAGCATCCGGGCCGGCTCCGCAAATGCGTCTGCCACAGCGCTGATCCGAGCTCCGTCGATCTGCCCGATTGAGCGCGCGTGAACCTGCCCGATACGTCCGCACCCCAATAGCCCGATATTCAGCATGTCATGCTCCTTTGAACGCTTGCAGAACCCGGCGGGTCGCCTCGACAACCGGCTCGTGTGTGTCTTTCAGAATAAGAACGCGGTCGAACCTGTCCGGGTCGGCGTTTACGGCAGCGCGCAGGGCATTCCCAAAAGCCATCCGCAATTCGGTTCCGATGTTGAATTTGCAGATTTTCGATCCGCGTGCCAGTGCAGCACGTTGCGCAACCGGCACGCCCGAGCCGCCATGGATCACCAGAGGTATCTCGGTCACGGCTTCTATCGCGCGGATACGGGCCTCGTCCAGACCGCCCTCCTTGTTTTGCTGCAGATGGACATTTCCGACCGAGATCGCCATTGCATCCACGCCGGTCTCTCGGGCGAATTGCGTGGCTTCCTCCGGCGCGGTCCCGTCCGAACCTTCACCACCCGAATAGCCGACAAAACCGATTTCCCCCTCGCAGGAGACACCAGCGGCATGGGCCATTTCGACAATCGCAGCGGTCTCAGCGATATTCTGTTCCAAGGGCTTGCGCGAGCCGTCGAACATGACAGAGGTGAAGCCGCTGTCGATGGCGACGCGGCACTCCTCATGGGTGTAGCCATGGTCTAGATGGGCCACGACAGGAACGCTGGCTCCTTCGGCCAGATGGCGGAACATTTTGCCCAGAACTGGCAGCGGCGTGTGTTCGCGGCAGGATGGTCCGGCTTGCAGGATGATGGGCACGCCTTCGGCTTCGGCTGCGGCTACATAGGCGCGCATATCCTCCCAACCCAGCGTTACCAAACCGGCCACGGCATATCCGTCACGCAGGGCGGGTTGCAGCACGTCCGATAATGTCACAAAGCTCATTTGAACTTGGCCACCATGTCCATGATACCCGGAATCGTGTGCAACTGATCCGCATGGGTCGGCTGGAAATACTGCTTTAGCGAGCGCTGGCTAAGCCCGCCGAGAATGGTGAAATAATACATTTCATACCCCGGCAGAACCGCGCAGGGGTGATAGCCCTTGTCCAGCAGGATCGTTGAGCCATCCATGATGTGATAGGCATCGCCCGGCTTATTGTCCTCGCGCTGAAGCATCTGAACACCCGAGCCATAGTTCGGGCGGAAGCGGAAGTTATACGTTTCGTCATGGCGAGTCTCGATCATATCGCCATCGTCGCCTTTGCGGTCGGTGTCGTGCTTGTGGCTGGGAAATCCGGACCAGCCGCCCTGACCGACGGTGTAAAGCTCGGACACCAGCAGGCGGCCGACTTTGTCGTGATGGTTTGCCCCAAGGATATGTTTGATCTTGCGGTGGGTTTTGGTGTCGTCCGAGCCGTATTGCACCAAGTCCAATTCAGGCACGCGGACGTCAAAAGGTTCAAGCACACGGTCGAATTTTGCGCCCGCGATGAAAGTTTCGGTTTCATCCGTCACGCAGGTGATACGCACCTTCGCGCCGACGGGAACATAGACGCCTTCGGGTTCACCGTCCCAGACGTCGATGGTGCGGTTGCCCAGATTGGCAAACACTGCCCCATCCACATCGACATCCACAGTGCCGGTGGCGGGGACAACGCAGGTCTCGTATCCCGGTACGGCATATTCGAACACCTCGCCCTTTTTCAGTTTGACGATGTTGAAATAGTTCAGCGGCACCAGATCATTGTCGGCATCGACGATAGGCTTGTTTTGGTTGTCATGGGGCGCGATATGCATCTGCGGCTCCTTTCAGGTATCGGTTGGGCCCGGGTGCCGGGCCAGAAATGCGTCAAGCTGGGCCGTGGTGGGCATCGCCCCGGCGCAGCCGGGTTGCGAGACCACGATCGAGGCACAGGCCGAACCGCGCAGCACCGCGTCGCACAGGTCATGCCCCGCCGCGACCGAGGCCAGAAGGCCGGCCAGAAAACTGTCACCTGCGCCATTTGGTTTCACCGCAGTGACCGGGTAAATGCCGGTGCGGATCTCTTGCCCATCCGTCAGGGTGATCGCTCCTTCGTGGCCCATCTTGTAGATCACCGTCTTGCCGTTGGCGGCCAGTTCGCGGGCTTTGTCCAAGCCTTTTTCGATGCCGCCCGCCATAAAGCCGAATTCTTCATCATTCCCGACGATCAGATCGCTTTCATTCCCTGCGCGGGTCAGCACCGCAGAGGCGACTTCGGGCGACGGCCAACTATAAGGCCGGTAATCGATGTCGAAGATCACTGGCAGACCTGCGGAGCGCGCGTTTTCAAACGCGCGGAACGTGGCCGAGCGTGAAGGCTCCGCCGCAAACACCGTGCCCGCCGTGATCAAGGCTGAGAACGCGTTGTAGTCCACCGCATCCATGTCGGCTTCGGTCACCTGAAAGTCGGCAGCTCCGTTGCGATAGATGACGTTCTGGAAATCCTCGATGCAGCTTTCGTAGACAGCTAAGGAGGTACGCGCCTCGCCACCCACAGCACGGATATATCGCGTCTCTACGCCGTAGTCCTGCAGACGGTTCACGCAGAACCGCCCCACTGCATCGTCTGAGACTGATGTGACCAGCGCCGCTTGCGATCCCAGTTTAACCAGTCCCGCACAAATGTTGGCGCTCGAACCGCCCAGATCGGCGCGAAAGACCTTAGCATCCTCGCTTTTGGTCCCGACCGGATCTGCGAACATGTCCATCCCGGCTCGGCCAAACACGGCAAAGCGATTGCCTTCTATCCCTTCGATCAGAGTCACGTGCGTCCCTCAGTATTGCCTGCCCGGGCAGCGTCCAGCACCTCGGGGTAGGGATAGTTCAGACCCAGCAATTGCCGCATATCCGGACTTGCCTGATCGACGAAATCCTGCGGTAGCGCGGCGGGCATATCTTCCATCGGTTTGACCCATTTGGGCAGATACTGGATCAGGATCGCGCTGCGGTCGTGATCTGCTTTGTTCGGCATCGCGCAATGCCACGTCACGCCATAGAACAGAGCGACATCACCAGGCTCGCCAGTCATGCGTTCGCACCTGTCATAGAACTTGTCCTCCGGCGTTGGATACCGCAGCTCTTTCTGCGATCCTGGCACATAGCCCGTTGCGCCGCTTTCCTCGGTGAATGGGTCCAGCAGGACCGAGACTTGCGCATTCATCGGAAACGACCCGTTCAGGCCGACCGGATGCGTTTCGGGGCTGTGAAAATCCCAATAGGGATAGTCGACATGCGGCTCTTGCCCTGGCCCGCCGGGCAGGATGCGGTTGGCGGCGATCGAGCCCATGATGAACTCGGTCCCCAGAAACTTGCGGAGGATATCCATCAGAACCGGATGCGCGGCCATGCGGGAAAATACGTCACCCTTGGCCAACAGGTTCCAAACCCTTCGCTGCAGGTTCAGCTTGCCATCTTCTTCGGCTGCCCCCTGAAAGTGGGTCACCTTCTCAGCCGCAGCTTCCGAATGTTCCATGATGATCGCGCGGGCTTCGGCGACTTCCTCGGGCGTGAACAGGCCCGAGATGGTAACAGCTCCGCCACCATTCAGCAGCTCATCGACGATGACGTCAGGATTAGCTGTTTCTGCCGTGAACCGTTTCATCAGATGCCCTTGCGTTGTTTTTCGCGGGTGGATTCCCACTCGACATGCGCATCGCGAACTCTCTCATCCGACGAGGTATGGGGTGTACCAACTTCCCACCATGCGTGGCCTTCAGTGGTCCAGCCTTCATAGGCGTCCACATCCATCACGATCACATAGGTTTTGTCGCTGGCCTTGGCGCGCTTGAAGGCCTCAGATAGTTCTGCCGGGTTCGCAACCTTTTCGCTGGTTGCCCCCATCGAGGCCGCGTGGGCCACGAAATCGACGCCGAAGGCCTCGGGGATCGTCGGGCAATCTTCCAGTAGGTTGTTGAAGCTTTCATTTCCGGTATTGTTCTGCAGCTTGTTGATGACCGCAAAGCCGCCATTGTCGAGCACCAGAACGATCATCTTCTTACGGCTTAGAACCGAAGAATAGATGTCCGAATTCAGCATCAGATAAGAGCCGTCACCGCAGAAGGTGATGGTGTCCTTCTCCGGCTCCCGCTCGGATTGGGCAATGCGCGCGCCCCAGGCGCCTGCGATCTCATAGCCCATGCAGGAAAAGCCGAATTCCACATCGACCGTGCCGATATCCAATGTACGCCAGTTGGCGGTGACTTCTGCGGGCAGGCCCCCGGCGGCGGCGACCACGCGGTCGCGCGTGTCACACAATTCGTTCACTACACCGATGGCTTGCGCGTAAGAGTTCGGACGGTTCCCGTAAGACACATTCTCGGCCACATAGGCGTCCCACTTGCGCCGCTCGCCCTGTGCAAGCGAAACCCAATCGGCGGGCGTCGTGTAGTCAGTGGCCTGTGTCAGAGCCTGAATCGACAGCTTGGCATCCCCAACAATCGGCAAAGACCTATGCTTGCCCGCATCATGTCGCGCGGCATTGATTGAGATGAACTGAGCGTCCTTCGCAAAGGCCGTCCAAGATCCAGTTGTGAAATCCTGCAGCCGGGTTCCGATGGCAACGATCACATCCGCCTGTTCCGCAATTGCGTTGGCGCTGTCCGAACCTGTCACGCCAATAGGGCCGATATTCAGCGGATGAGTTGCCAGCATATTGGCACGGCCCGCGATGGTCTCGACCACCGGAATCTGATGCTTCTCGGCAAGATCAGTCAACTCGGCCACAGCTTTGGAATACTGTACGCCGCCACCTGCAATGATCATCGGGCGTTTCGCCCCAGCCAGAGCCCTTGCCGCGTCTGCAATTTCATCCGCATCGGGCGATTGGCGGCGAATGCGGTGCACCTTTTTCTCAAAGAACTTCACCGGGTAATCATAGGTCCACCCTTGCACGTCTTGCGGCAACCCGAGGAACGCAGGTCCGCAATCGCCCGGGTCCAGCATCGTCGCAATGGCAGCGGGCAGAGACTGGATCACCTGCGCCGGATGCGTGATGCGATCCCAATAGCGGCTGACCGGCTTGAAGGCGTCATTCACACCGAAGGTGGGGTCGTAGTAGTTCTCCATCTGTTGAAGAACCGGATCTGGCAGGCGGGTGATGAAGGTATCTCCGCACAGCATCAACATCGGCAGGCGGTTGGCATGGGCCAGTCCGGCAGCGGTCAGCAGATTCGCAGTGCCGGGTCCTGCGCTGGCGGTGCAGAACATGAATCGCTGACGCAGCCACTGTTTGGCATATCCGGCGGCGGCGAATCCCATGCTCTGTTCGTTCTGTCCACGATAGAGCGGCAGCTCATCCCGCACCGTATTCAGCGCCTCGCCCAGACAGGTCACATTGCCATGACCAAAAATCCCGAAACCCCCGCCACATAGGCGATATTCCTGACCATCGATCTCGATGAACTGGTTCGACAGCCAGCGAATGATCGCCTGCGCCGTTGTCAGGTAAACAGTGTCGTGTTGCGCGGACATGTCTGCGGGCTCCTCTAGGAAAATTATGGTGCAGTGCCGAATGCAGCTTGCGAGAGTCCTATTCTCACGATACAAGTTTTGCAACCGGTTGCAAATGGTTTTCAAGAAAAAGCGAGGGAGGGCGTCGGAATGGCAGAAATCGGCATTGGCATTCTGGGCGGCGGATATATGGGTAAGGCCCATGCGGTCGCCATGTCCTCGGTCGGGGCGGTGTTCAACACGGCCTTGCGTCCACGGCTGGAGATGGTGTGTGCATCCTCGCCAGAAAGCGCTGAACGGTATCGTCAGGCCTATGGGTTCGCACGCGCGACGGATGACTGGCTTGTGCTTGTGAATGACCCGAAGGTCGAGGCCATCGTGATTGCCACCCCTCAGGAAACGCATCGCGAAATTGCTCTGGCGGCCTTTGCGTTAGGCAAGTCGGTGCTGTGTGAAAAACCATTGGGCGCGTCGATGGAAGATGGCGCCGCGATGTCAGCAGCGGCCGAGGTCTCGGGCGTGGCCAACATGGTTGGTTTCAACTATATTCGAACCCCCGCCAGCCAATATGCCCGCCAGTTGATCGCCGATGGAGAGATTGGTGACGTCACATGGTTTAGGGGCGAGCATACCGAAGATTTCTATGCCGACCCGCAGGCCTCGGCGACATGGCGCACGACGGGAATGTCGAACGGAACGATGGGCGATCTGGCGCCTCATATGATCAACGCGGCGTTGGCGCTGATTGGGCCTATTAAGCGCGTGATGGCAGAGGTCGAAACCGTGCACAAAAGCCGCCCGGGTGGTGAGGTTGATAACGACGACCACGCTCAGATGATGGTGCGCTTTGCGAATGGCGCGATGGGATCGATGTATTTCAGCCGTATCGCGACCGGGCGTAAGATGGGTTACGCATATGAGGTCAGCGGCACCAAAGGTGCGATACGTTTTGATCAGGAGGATCAGAACGCATTGTGGCTTTATCGCATGGACGGCCCCGAGGCTGAGCGTGGATTTTGCAAGATTCTGACCGGCCCTGCGCATCCGGATTATGAGCCGTTCTGTCAGGGGCCGGGTCATGGCACGGGCTATCAGGATCAGATCATCATCGAGGCGCGAGATTTCCTGCGCGCGATCGAGACAGGTAAACCGGTCTGGCCAACCTTCCACGACGGGCATGAGGTCAACCGGGTCGTCGCTGCGGCATTGGCATCGTCAGCGGATGAAAGCTGGAAAAATATCGAAGATTTCTGAGCATCGGAGACAAGACAAGATGAGCATCAGAATTGGCAATGCGCCCTGTTCCTGGGGCGTGGAATTTGCGCAGGACCCGCGCAATCCGCACTGGAAAACCGTTCTCAGCGAGTGTGCCGAGGCCGGGTATAAAGGCATCGAATTGGGTCCGGTGGGCTTCATGCCCGAAGACCCTGCAGTTCTGGCCGATGCGCTGGCTGAGCATGATCTGGAACTGATCGGCGGCGTTGTGTTCCGTAATTACCATGACCCCGATGCGTGGGAAGATGTGCTCGATGCCACCCACCGCACCGCCCGCGCTTTGAAGGCGCATGGGGCGCAGCACCTGGTGTTGATCGATGCGATCTCTCCCCGTCGCGCACCAACCGCTGGTCGCGCCGATGAGGCTGAGCAGATGGACAAGGCCGAGTGGACGGCGTTTCGGGATCGCCTTGCTGAAAGCGCGCGGATCGGGTCCGAGGAATACGGACTGACCGTCGGGATGCACGCGCATGCTGCGGGCTTCATGGATTTTGAGCCCGAGCTGGAACACCTGCTGAATGAGGTTGATGAAAACCTTCTGAAAATCTGTTTCGACACCGGCCATCATTCTTATGCGGGGTTCGATCCGGTCGGCTTCATGAAGCGCTACGTTGATCGAATTTCGTACATGCACTTCAAGGATATTTCGCCAGCAGTGAAGGCAGATGTGATCGCCAACCGGACAGGCTTCTATGATGCCTGCGGACAGGGGATCTTCTGCAATCTGGGTGAAGGCGACGTGGACTTTCCTACGGTTCGTCAGGTGCTGCTGGATGCAGGTTTCACCGGGTGGTGCACGGTCGAACAGGACTGCGATCCTACACTTGATCCTGATCCAGTAGGCGATGCGCGGAAGAACCGCGAATTCCTCGAATCCATTGGTTTCAATTGAGGAGGCCACGACCATGACCAAGCTGAAATGGGGCATGATCGGCGGCGGCGAAGGCAGCCAGATCGGACCGGCGCACCGCTTGGGCGCGCTGGCGGACGGGCATTTCCAATTCACCGCCGGAGCGCTGGATCATAGGCCTGACATTGGTCGCGAATACGCCCAACGATTGGGTATCGCGGCAGACCGTGCCTACGGCGACTGGACCGAGATGCTGGAAGGTGAGCGCGGGCGCGAGGATCGGATTGATCTGGTCACTGTAGCCACTCCAAATGCGACGCATTTCGAGATTACCAAGGCTTTCCTTGAGGCTGGGTTCAATGTGCTGTGCGAAAAGCCTATGACCATGACGGTGGAAGAGGGTGAGGAGATCGTCAAAGTCGCCGAGAAATCCGGCAAGATTTGCGCGGTCAACTACTGCTATTCCGCTTATCCCATGGTGCGGCAGGCCCGCGCGATGGTGCGTGCAGGTGAGATCGGCAAGGTTCGTCTGGTCGTCACCAATTTCAGTCACGGCCATCACGGAGACGCGACAGACGCCGACAATCCGCGCGTCCGCTGGCGCTATGACCCGGCGCTGGCGGGTGTTTCCGGGCAGTTTGCTGATTGCGGTATCCACGCGATGCACATGGCTGGGTTCATTGCGGATGACGAGGTTGAGACCCTGTCCGCGGATTTTGCCTCAACTATTGGCAGCCGCGAGTTGGAAGATGATGCCATGGTCAATTTCCGCACGGCCAAAGGCGCCGTTGGCCGGCTATGGACGTCTTCGGTGGCCATCGGTCGCCAGCACGGGTTCGACATTCAGGTTTTCGGAGAAACCGGCGGCCTGCGCTGGGCGTCCGAGCAACCGAACCAGCTGATCTATACACCCGTTGGTGGGCGCTTGCAGATCATCGAAAAAGGCGAGGGTGGGCTGCACGAAGATGCGCAACGCCTCAGCCGTGTGGCGATTGCGCATCCCGAAGGGTTCCCGCTGGCGGTAGCGAACATCTATTGCGATCTGGCGGACGCCATTGCCGGGGAAACCCGCGACGGGCTGCCCAATGCGGCAGACGGTGTGCGATCGATGGCGGCGGTGCATACAGCGGTCGAGTCCGCAAAGCAGGGCAGTGCTTGGATGGACGCGCGACCGCCGATGTTCCGTTAACTCTCAGATACGGGGCGCAATGTGCCCCGTTCCACCACCGAGCATGGGAATATCCGTGCCTCGGGATACCGGTCGGGTTCGTTCAGCGTTGCCACCATCAGCTCGATCGAAGAACTGACGATTTGCCGGATCGGCTGATGGATGGTGGTGAGATCGATATTCTCCCATCGCGCCATCTCCATATCGTTCAGGCCGATGACACCGATATCTTCGGGTACCTTCAGGCCACTGTCTAAAATCGCCGACAGGGCCCCGATGGACAAAACGTCGTCGCCGCAGAAATAGGCCTCGGCCCGTTTTGATTTCAACAGGCACAGCATTTCCTTGCGGCCTGCATCGAACGAGTAGGCCTCGGCAAACGAACAGGTCACGTCGATCTGCGGGTGCAACGCCATTTCCGACATGAATCCCGCATGGCGATCCTGGGTCGAGGTTGCGGCCTCGGGCCCGCCGAGAAAGGCCACTGTTTTGTAACCACGCGCGATCAGCTGACGGGCCGCCATGCGTCCGCATTCCACGTTGTCGATCCCGACCACATGAACCTGTGGCGAAGAGGAGGATCGGCCAAAACTATGCACCACTGGCACGCCCGCATCGCGAAACGCCTTGGCAAAGCCCGGCGGCAATGTCGACGACGCAACAACAACGCCATCGACTGAATATTGGCGCAGCATGCGAACCGAATTCTCTGGTTCAACTTCGTCGGTCAGGTTCACTAGCAGTGGGCGTAAGCCGCGGTCCTGCAAACCGCGGGTAAAGAGATCGAAGACCTCAAGAAAGATCGGGTTGTGGAAGTTGTTCGACACCAGCCCGATCAGCTTGGTCCGTCCTGTTGTCAGCGACGAGGCCAGCGCGTTTGGGCTGTATCCCAGCTCTCGCGCGGCCTTCTCGACCTTGCGGCGCATCTTGTCGGAAACCGAGGCCCCATCGGTGAAAGTGCGCGACACAGCCGAGCGTGATACGCCCGCGCGTTCTGCAACCTCTTTCAATGTGACAGCCATAACCCGTCCGACCTTCCTGCGTTTAGTGGCAGTCCTTTTACCTGTATTCTCTGGCAGATACAGTATGAAACACTTCAGATGCTGTTTGCAACCGGTTGCAAAATTTAAGCAGATATGTTCTAACACGACTCGGAGAGGTGCGAAGGACAGCCTCAATCCGCGATAATATGAGTTTTGGGAGGACATCATGACTTCACTGACGAAGAAGCTGGCGCTGGCGGCGGTGGTTGCTGCGACGCCGCTGATCGCAGCCACGAGTGCTGCGGCGGAAGGTGAGAAATACATTCTGGTCAGCCACGCACCTGACAGCGATAGCTGGTGGAACACCATCAAGAACGGCATCGCGCTGGCGGGTGAGCAAATGGGTGTTGAGGTTGAATACCGCAACCCGCCCACTGGCGATCTGGCTGACATGGCGCGGATCATCGATCAGGCAGCGGCTTCGGGTCCAAACGGGATCATCACCACGCTGGCGGACTACGATGTGTTGAGCGGCCCGATCAAATCAGCCGTGGATGCGGGTGTTGACGTGATCATCATGAACACAGGTACTCCGGATCAGGCTCGTGAAGTTGGTGCTCTGATGTATGTGGGTCAGCCTGAATATGATGCCGGATTCGCAGCAGGCCAGCGGGCCAAGGGCGATGGCATCGGATCATTCCTGTGCGTGAACCACTATATCGTTCAGCCCTCCAGCCAGGAACGTTGCCAGGGCTTTGCGGATGGTCTGGGCATCGAGCTGGGTGACCAGATGATCGACGCCGGACAGGACCCTGCCGAGATCAAAAACCGTGTGCTGGCCTATCTGTCGGCAAACCCGGATACGGATGCGGTTCTGACACTGGGTCCGACCTCGGCTGATCCGACGATTCTGGCGCTGGAAGAAAACGGCATGGCCGGTGACATCTATTTCGGCACCTTCGATCTGGGTGGTGAGATCGTCAAAGGCATCAAGTCCGGGGTGATCCAGTGGGGCATTGATCAGCAACCCTTCCTGCAGGCCTATCTGCCGGTTGTTGTCATGACAAACTACCACCGTTATGGCGTTCTGCCTGGCAACAACATCAACTCGGGACCCGGTTTCGTAACCGCTGATGGCCTGACCAAGATCGAAGAATTTGCTGGCGAGTACCGCTAATTCTTGAAGCGCGGGCGCCCTGCCGCAGGGCGCCCGCTGACAGCTTTCTGACGCACAATCACTGTTTTTATCGGAGGAGCGCTCTCATGGGCGAGTCTGCTCAAAACACGACTTTAACCGACGAACGGATCAAAGAGATCTCGCCGCTGCGCAAGGCCCTGATCCGGCCCGAGCTTGGCGGGATGGTTGGCACCGTTGCCGTATTCACCTTCTTCCTGCTGTTCGCTTTCGACAGCGGCATGTTCAACGCACAAGGCATGATGAACTGGTCGGTTGTCTCAGCACAGTTCATGATCATCGCCGTGGGCGCGTGCCTTCTGATGATCGCTGGTGAGTTTGACCTGTCCGTCGGCTCGATGATCGGCTTCTCCGGTATGATGATCGCCATCTTCTCGGTCACGCTCAGCTGGCCGGTCTGGATGGCCATCCTTGTCACCTTCGCCATGGCCGTCGCGATCGGAGCGCTTAACGGCTGGATCGTGATCCGGACCGGTTTGCCCAGCTTTATCGTGACATTGGCTTTCCTGTTCATCTTGCGCGGTTTCACCATCTTCCTGCCGCAGGTAATCGAGCGCAAAACCATCATTGGCGGCGTCAAAGACGCGGCCGAGGGCGACTGGCTTGCACCGATTTTCGGTGGCAAAATCCTGCAGGGCCTGTTCCAGTGGCTGGGCGACGCTGGGATCATAGCGGTGTTCGAACGTGGCACGCGTCAGGGTCAGCCGGTGGTGGACGGCGTGCCAATGCTGATTGTTTGGGCCATCGCATTGATCATCTTTGGCCATGTGCTGCTGACCAAGACACGGTTCGGTAACTGGATCTTCGCCTCAGGCGGAGATGCCGAGGCCGCTCGTAACTCGGGTGTGCCTGTGAACCGGGTCAAAATTCTGATGTTCATGTTCACAGCCTTCTGCGCCACGGTCTTCGCTGTCTGTCAGGTGATGGAGTTCGGATCGGCCGGTGCCGACCGGGGTTTGCTGAAAGAGTTCGAGGCGATCATCGCCGTGGTCATCGGCGGCGCGCTTCTGACCGGAGGTTACGGCTCAGTACTAGGGGCGGCGCTGGGCGCGTTGATCTTTGGCGTGGTGCAACAGGGGTTGTTCTTTGCCGGTGTCGAAAGCTCGCTGTTCCGAGTATTCCTGGGCGTGATCCTGTTGGGGGCTGTGATCCTCAACACCTATATCCGCCGCATCATCACGGGGGAGCGTTGATATGAATCCCGAACATGCACCCATCATCCAGATGAAGAATATCGAAAAGCATTTCGGCAGCGTAATTGCGCTGGCGGGGGTCTCGGTCGATGTGTTCCCCGGTGAATGCCACTGTCTTCTCGGTGACAACGGCGCGGGCAAGTCGACCTTCATCAAAACCATGTCGGGTGTTCACCAACCCACGCATGGAGAGATCCTGTTTGAAGGCAAACCCATGCACTTCACCGACCCGCGCGATGCGATTGAGGCCGGGATTGCGACGGTGCACCAGCATCTTGCCATGATCCCTCTGATGTCGGTCTCGCGTAATTTCTTCATGGGCAACGAGCCGGTAAAGAAAGTTGGACCGATCAATTTCTTCGACCATGACTATGCAAACAATGTCACGATGGAAGAAATGAAGAAGATGGGGATCAACCTGCGCGGACCCGATCAGGCGGTTGGCACGCTATCGGGTGGTGAACGCCAGACTGTTGCCATCGCACGGGCGGTACATTTCGGGGCCAAGGTTCTGATTTTGGACGAACCGACCTCGGCCCTTGGGGTGCGTCAAACAGCCAACGTTCTGGCGACCATCGACAAAGTGCGCAAGCAAGGCATCGCCGTGGTCTTCATCACCCACAATGTCCGCCATGCGCTGGCGGTGGGCGATCGGTTCACGGTTCTCAATCGGGGCCAGACGCTAGGCACGGCGCAGCGCGGCCAGATCACCCCGGAAGAGCTGCAGGACCTGATGGCCGGTGGTCAGGAGATGGTCGAGCTTGAAGGTAGTCTGGGCGGAACCGTCTGATACTCTTTCGCCCCGCTGGCTGCGCTGGCGGGGTGACTACTTCTTCTCGAAGTACAAAATGACCTCACCCAGCCTTACGCCAAAACGCGAAACATAGGCTCGGTTCAGCAGCCGATCATCGGATAACATCCACATCCAGTCATCGAAATTGACTCGCATGGTGCCATCTTTGACGGGCAGGTCGATTTTGTACTTCCAGTTAAACGTATCGCCCCTTTCGACTCCGCTGGCCGTGCCCAGCACACCGGGAGCGGTGCCCGTCCAGGTGTCTTCGCCGGTCTTGGTGAGGGTCCAGATCCGTTGCTCGGTCGCACCATCGTCATAGACGAAATCTTCAACAAGCGTCAGAGTCTCTCCGTCCCATGTACCGTCAATATCGACTTGAAAGCGACGCGGGACATTACCCAGCACATCCTGAAACTGACCATAAGCGACGGTCTTACCTTCGAAGAACTCTTCAAGGTTCAACTGGCGATCTGACAGAAACGTTTTTGGTATACGTGGTTTGGCCGAGCATGCGGCGAGAATAGCCAGCCCCGCGATCGCGACGACCGCGACAAGGGTACGGCGAGCGATCATTGTAAAACCCTCAGCTCAGAGTCTGCATCGTGACCGTTTGCGCCATGCAGATGGGCCGATTTCACCTCGGGGGTCGGTCGCATGGTGGCGACCAGCTCGGCAACCTTGATCCCGAACTTACGCATCTCGGACCGGTTCATGATCACCCCGTTTTCCGTCAGATACATCCAGTCGGTCACATCCAGTGTATGCCCGCCCGCGTCTTCGGGCAGGATGATGCGATAGGTCAGCTTCACGGTTGCACCCGAGATGACGCCTTTGCCCTCGCCCACGATATCATCCGCTGTCGCGGTAAACGTGTTGCCCGTGCCCAAGGTCAGATACCATTTGCGGGTCATTTGTTTGCCGTTGGAATAGGTAAAATACTCGGACAGCGTACCGGTATTGCCGTCCCATTCGCCGACCATGCGCGCGACAAAGCTGTTCGACATCTTGCCATTCGGGCCATAGATCAGCCCTTCGGACAGTATCTCACCGTTCAGGTTCTTTTTCAGCGAGAACGCGGGCCCGGTCCCGCTGTAGTCGGACGGCGATTGCGAGCGGAAACTGAGGAAACGATTCTTCACAGCGAACACCGCAAATATAGCGAGCAGACAGAACAGGAGCGTTTTCATTCGGCAGAGACCTCTGTCGGGAGTGTCAGGACCATGCCAAACGCTCCGAGTTTCAAAATGCAGGGCAGGACAGCATAGGCGAGGGTGAGTGTGTTCAAAGCCTCAGCCGAATTGGCCTGTCCGGGTGTAAAGCCGCTGCGTTCCAGCAGCGGCAGGGTGAAAAAGGCAGCCAGAGCTAGACCCAGCTTGCCTGCGAATGACCAGATGCCGAATGCAGCAGATGCATTCAGTCCGGCCCGTGTCAGAACGACCGAGAACATGGCGGGTAGGACAACCATGTCCGCACCCAAGGCGGTGCCGGATGCAAGGCAGATGATCGCGAATCCAGCCAGATTTCCTGGGGTCAGAAGGGCGGCGCCGACAAAGCCGAGAATGGCCAGTGGCATCGCGATTATCAGAGTCTGTTTCGGGCCAATTCGGTTGCTGAGCTTTGCCCAGAACGGCACGCTAAGTCCCGCGCTGAGGAAGAACAGGATCAGCAGTGGCCCAGCCTTGCCCGGCAGTTGAAGTCGGTCCTCGACAAAGAACAGAAACAGGGTCGAGGTGATCGCCACTGGCAGGCTGTTGACCAGCGCCAGAGCCAGCAACCGTAGCGCCCCCGCTTGTCCCAGCCCAGCAAATGACAGCGCCTGCCCGGTGATCGGCCTTCGCCGCCACATCGGCAAAGTCACCGCCAGAGTCACCACGGCCAGAACTCCAAGGAATAGCCCGAAGGCCGGGTACCCTTGCGCCCCAGCACCAAGCGCAACGAATAAGGCGGGCGCGGCGGCGGCGATGACGACGCCAGTCAGTTGCCCGCCTTCGCGGAAGGCGGCCAGTCGCATCAGCTCTTTTGAGGTGGCCTGCTTCGCAAGCGTTGCGCTGCGTCCATAAAGCAGGATGGTTCCTAGGCTGTAGGCTGAGAATAACAGGACCAGAATAGACACTAATGCGGAAATACTGGCCCCTTCAGGCAGGCCGAACAACAAGGGAAACCCGATCGCCAAGCCGAGCGCGGCGGCGGCGGCAAACAGCATCTGCCCATCGGGCCAGCGGTCTATCGCCCAGCCGATCAGCGGGTCCTGCACCAGATCAATCAGCCGGATCACCAGCAGGACAGTGCCGATCACGCCCAGCCCGATACCCAGATTGAAGGCGGCAAAACGCGGCAGATGAATGTAAAGCGGGATACCCGCCGCAGCAAGCATCAGCGCGTAGAGGCTGACCCTCGGATACAGCATCAGTTCCCTCGTAACGCCTGCGTAAAGGCTGCAGAGCGGGTGTTTTCGCCCAGAAAGATCGACATAAAGCTGCGTTTGATGTCCGGATAGGACATGGAGCAGGTTTTGCGACCATTCAGCCAGAACTCGACCTTGTTCGGACCGTCCGACACCGCCAGAAAACGATCACCCTTTGAAACAGGGGCAAAGCAGGTCTCAAGCTGATCACGTATCGGGGCAGCGCGCCCGATCCGCTTCATCTCGTCCAGTGTCGAGTTGATTAGCGCCTTCTTGGTCACATTTCGGCGATAGCGCAGCTCCAGTCCGAAATCCTGATTCCAGTTCAAAGGTGCACCGCCTTGCGTAAACAGCTGCGCATCATAAAGCGGGAAACCCAGATAGCGGTAGGTTGCCGTGCCACGCAACTCGGCATTGTTGAGAACGCCAAACACGGGCGAGGCTGCCAGCCCTCCGGGTATCAGCAGCATCAGCGATACCAGCGCCGCGCCAGCGTTAAGCCGAGGCAGGAACGGCCTGATCATTCTCAGAAACGCCATTGTCAGCTCCGATAATCTGTGGAATGCCGGTGATGCGCTCAACGACATACATCGCACTGGCAATCCCGTCTTCGTGAAAACCGTGCCGGTTATACGCCCCGGCAAACCAGGTTCGGTTCTGTCCCTGCATCCCGCGGATTTGTGCTTGAGCTCGCAGGGCGGCTTTGTCGAACACCGGATGGGCGAATTCGACTTCATCATAGATTTTGTCCGCAGGAATATCTGAGGCGGCGTTCAGCGTCACAAACAGCGGGTCGCTGTCGGGGATGTTTTGAAGCCGATTCATCCAATATGTGACCCCAACATTGCCCTTTTGCGACCTGTAGGTCCAACTGGACCAGCAGGCGCGCCGACGAGGCATCTGACGGGGATCGCAGTGAAGGATGGCTTTGTTTGGTTGATATCTGATCGCACCCAACGCCGCTTTCTCATCTTCGGTCGCCGCATCACCAAGAATGGCGAGCGATTGATCGGAATGGGTGGCCAGAATGATCTCGTCAAACAGATCGGCCTCGCCGCCTGCATGAACGGTAACGCCCAGATCATGCCGTTCGATCCGCTGAACGGGCGAGGCCAGACGAATGTCACAGCCACGTGCGCGCAACGCGGCATCGATCCGGCGCACATATTCGATGCTGCCGCCCTTCACCGTGTACCATTGGTGCTGATTGGCCCGGCCCGAGGCCAGCAGTGCGTGGTTGCGAAAGAACTGTACCAGCGAGCGGGCAGGGAACTGATCGACGAACTCAACCGGCGTTGACCAGATCGCGCCGCACATGGGCATCAGATAATTATGCCGGAACCAATGGCCGAGGCGCAGCTGATCCACCAACTCTCCGATCGTGGTGTCATCGTCCTGCGCGGCTTCGGGGGCCTCTTTGCCAAAGCGCAGGATGTCGGCGATCATTTTGTAATAGGCTGGACGGGCTAGATTGCGTTTCTGCGCGGTCAGAGTGCGCAGGTTGTTCAGCCCGTATTCGATTCGGCCGTTATCGATGGTGGCCCCGAAACTCATTTCGCTTTTGGTGACCGGCACGTTCAGTTCATCGAACAACCGGGTCAGATAGGGGTAGGTGACATAGTTGAAGACGATGAACCCGGTGTCGACGGGCTGATCGCCATTGCGGCCGGCCAAGACCGTACGGGCATGGCCGCCCAGTCGAGGCTCGGCCTCGAACACGGTGATATCGTGGTTTTCAGAAAGGTAATAAGCTGCGGAGAGACCTGAAATGCCTGCGCCTATGACTGCGATTTTCTTACGTACACCCCGGGTTTCGTCGAACATTCTATCCTCGTTATTCGGCATTTTACAATGAGATACGCAGGATATGGGGCACTGGATCAGTCAGATTAGAAGTTTTTCGCTGCTGCACTATGTTGTGATGTCTGGTTACATGCTGCACCGTAACACAGGGGCTGCGTGATCCAACATTGTCACTGGGTCGTACAATTCCCAACAGAACACAAATGGCCCGGATATGAGCAGTTTCGACGGAAAAACCTACTGGATCATCGGCGCCAGCGAAGGATTGGGTCGCGTCTTGGCCGAAAAGTTGAGCCGCGAAGGCGCGCATCTAATCCTGTCTGCCCGTAACGTGGGGCGGCTGACCGAGATTTGCAACACGCTGCCCAACGCGCGCGCTATTCAGATGGATGTGACCGACCTCAATACTGTGCGCCGGGCTGTGGCCGAGGCCGGAGCGGTAGATGCGCTGGTTTATAACGCTGGGGTCTATGAGCCGATCCGCACAGAGAACTGGGATACCGAGGCCTCACTTGCCATTAGTGACGTCAACTATTCCGGGGCATTGCGTGTGCTGGGGGAAACGGTGCCTGAATTTGTGCGTAATGGCAGCGGAGATGTCACTCTGATCGGGTCTCTGGCCGGATATCATGGCTTGCCCAACGCAATATCATACGGAGCCAGCAAGGCGGCGCTGATCTCACTGGCTGAGACCATGCGGCACGACCTTGCAGGCTCTGGTGTCACGGTGCGCATCGTCAATCCTGGCTTTATCAAAACCCGTCTGACCGATAAAAACAGCTTCAGGATGCCGATGTTGATGACGCCCGAGGACGCAGCCGATCGCGTCCTGCGCGCCATGTCGCGCCGCCGCTTTCGCACTGATTTCCCGGCACCCTTTTCATGGGTTGTGCGCCTGATCGACTACTTGCCAGATATCCTGGTCTATCGCGGGAAGTGAGGTCAGCCGCAGGTGAGCCTCTGGATCACGCCAGCACCATTCACATACACATTCAATCGATCGATGCGATAATCCTGTGTCGCTATATCATCCGGACCCAGCACGCGAGACCGCTCGGGCAGTTGGGCCTGAATGTCTGAAACCGGCTGGCCGATTGCATCAGCAAACGGCTCACCTTTGCAAAAGGCCAGATCGACCGGCGAGGTGTCGGCTGTCGGAATGATGTCTTCAACTGGGGCGGTCTCAGCACAGGCGCTCAGAAGGCACAGGATCGGAATAAATCGGCGCATTGGCGTTCCTCTTTCCGGCAATGTCGTTTCTGCAATATCAAAGATTTAGCCAACCTGTCACGAAAGCGCAGTTGAAAACACCCTGTATTTGACGCAGGGTCGGGTCAAATTAGACAGGGAGATAAGCACCATGCGTACGCGTGCCGCTGTTGCCGTTCAGGCAGGCAAACCTTTGGAAGTTATGGATGTGAACCTTGAAGGCCCCAAGGCGGGCGAGGTTTTGGTGGAAATCAAGGCGACCGGCATCTGTCACACCGATGAATTCACCCTGTCGGGTGCCGACCCCGAGGGGCTGTTCCCCGCCATTCTGGGCCATGAAGGTGCGGGCGTGGTGGTTGAGGTCGGCCCCGGTGTGACCAGCCTGAAACCCGGCGATCACGTGATCCCGCTCTACACCCCGGAATGTCGCGAGTGCGAATACTGCCTGCACCCCAAGACCAACCTGTGCCAGGCGATCCGGACCACGCAGGGGCAAGGCCTAATGCCCGATGGGACCTCGCGCTTTTCGACCCTGGATGGCGATCCGATCCTGCACTACATGGGCTGCTCGACCTTCTCGAACCACACGGTCCTTCCGGAAATCGCGCTGGCCAAGGTGCGTGAGGACGCGCCATTCGACAAGATCTGTTACATCGGCTGTGGCGTGACCACCGGCATCGGCGCTGTGATCAACACCGCCAAGGTGGAGATCGGCAGCCGCGCCATCGTGTTTGGCCTGGGCGGCATTGGCCTGAACGTGATCCAGGGTCTGCGTCTGGCCGGAGCGGATCAGATCGTGGGCGTCGACCTGAACCCCTCGAAGGTCGAGATGGCGACCAAGTTTGGCATGACCGATTTCGTCAACCCGAAAGAGGTTGAGGGCGATCTGGTGCCTTATCTGGTCGATCTGACCAAGGGCGGTGCAGACTACACCTTCGACGCCACCGGCAATGTTGGCGTGATGCGTGATGCACTGGAATCAGCTCATAAGGGCTGGGGTGAGTCGATCATCATCGGCGTGGCCCCTGCCGGAGCGGAAATCTCGACCCGTCCTTTCCAGCTGGTCACCGGCCGGTCATGGCGCGGCACGGCCTTTGGCGGCGCGCGTGGCCGGACCGACGTGCCGAAGATCGTCGACTGGTACATGGAGGGCAAGATCGAGATCGATCCGATGATCACCCACACCATGGGTCTGGACGACATCAACCACGGCTTCGACCTCATGCACAAAGGCGAAAGCATCCGCTCCGTGGTCGTCTACTAAGACCCTGCGAAAGAACTGTTTCAAGACGGCGTGCCAACCGGCGCGCCGATTTTATTTTCCAGGCCGAGTCGCACCAGTGTCGGAACGCGGGGATCGTACCCGCAAAACGGGGGTATTGACCGAAGTGGTGTTGGACCGGCTCTCGCGCCAGACGACAAAGACGCCCGATGCAATGATGACGCTGGCACCCACTGCGACCCAGATATCCGGATGCTCGCCAAAGAAGATGACGCCGAAGATCGTGGCCCAGATGATCTGACTGTACTGGCTGGGGGCGACAACCCCGGCGGGCGCGGCGCGGTAGGCGAGGATGATAAGATGCTGCGCGATGACCGAAAACACACCCACCAGCGCCATCATTGCCAAATGCAGCAGCGAGGGCGGTTGATAGACCAGCGGTTGCGCGATGCTCATGGCCACAATGGCCAACAGCATCGGATAGAGGATCAGAACGGCTGAACGTTCTTCATTGCCAATCTTGCGCACAAGCACCGAGGCGAAGGCACTGCAGAACGCCGCCATCAGCGCCGCCATATGACCCAGAGTGATCTCGGTCGTGCCCGGGCGCAGGACAATCAGGACGCCGATCAGGCCCACTCCGACCGCGGCCCAGCGTTGGGCGCGGACAATTTCGCCCAATACCGGGATCGACAGAACCGTCACGATCAGCGGGAAGGAAAACAGCAGCGAGTAGACCTCGGCCAGTGGCAGAACCGAGAACGCGTAGAATGCGCAAGACATTGCGGTGATCATCAGCGCCGAGCGCAACAGGATCAGCCAGGGGTGGCGCGGGACAAAGTTGCCGGTGGTTCGGTCGGCCAGTATCGTGACGGCCATGGGCACGAAAGAAAACAGCGTCGCGAAGAAGATGATCTGCAGCACCGAATAGGTGCCGCCCAGCACTTTGATCAGCACGTCATGGGAGGCAAAGATCGCAAATCCCAGAAATGCAAACCCTAACCCGCGCAGGGTGGTATCTTGAGCGCTCATGTCAGCGGCCTCGGTGAATGCGTTTGGAGTTTCGATGCCTAATTAGACCCAAAACCCCGGCGCGGGTAGTGAAAACTTTACCGCTAACATTTTTGGTGAGCAGGGTTGCAGTATTTGCAATGCGCAGGAAACGGGTCGAAGGCAGGGGGCTGACAGAAGCATGATCTTCTCACAGCAAGGAGACATATCATGCAAAATATTTCTGCTCTTCCATCAGATCAGGTTCAGGCCTATCGCGATGGAGCACCGGATGGGTACGGAAACCCGCCCGAGCGGGCGATTTCCAACGGATCAGGCAACCCATGCCGACATTGCCTGACCTATATCCCGGAAGGAAAAGAGATGTTGGTGCTGGCCCATCGACCCTTTCCCAGAACACAGCCTTATGCCGAAACAGGGCCGATTTTTCTGTGTGCAGAGCCGTGTCAACGCTATGAGCCGTCGGCTGATCTGCCCGAGGCGCTGACGGATTCGCCCAACTACCTGATCAAGGGATACGGTTCAGACGACCGGATCGTATATGGCACTGGGATCATCACGCCGCAGGCGCAACTGCAGGAGGCCGCCGAAGCGATCTTTACCCGTGCAGAGGTTGCTTACATCCACATCCGCTCAGCGCTGAACAATTGTTATCACGCACGGATCGATCGGGCTTAAAGCTTGACGCGGTGGATACCTCGGCGCGGCTGATCCGGGTCATCTGCAGGCAGGTTGTCGGACCGGCTTGAGGTCAGCGCGAGGAAGACATCCTCAAGATCGGCCTCTTCGGTCCGGACGTCACGGATACGGATTCCGACGTGCCGCACAGCCTCCAGAACCTGTTCGGCGCTGGTTTTGCCGCTGTGGTACTGCAGCACCAAATCTCCATCGTCGCGCAGCGAGGTGGCGACATTTTCGGTTTCGGGCAGGCTCTGAACTGGGCTGTCGGGCGTGATCACCATGGTGCGGCTGTCCATACGACCCAGCAGGTTTGCGGTGCTGTCCTGTGCCACTTTCTCACCCTGATTGATGATCGCGATCTCGTCACACATCTCTTGCGCTTCTTCCAGATAATGCGTGGTCAGGATGATGGTCATGCCTTGCTCGTTCAGCTTGCGCACATTGGCCCAGAGCATCTGGCGCAATTCGATATCCACGCCTGCTGTCGGCTCATCCAGCACAAGTATCTTCGGGTGATGCACCAGGGCCTTGGCCAGCAGCAATCGCCGCCGCATCCCGCCGGACAGTGTGCGCGCATAAGCTTCGGCCTTGTCGCTGAGGCCAACCAGTTCCAGTATCTCGTCGCTACGGCGTTCCGCATTGGGCACACCGTAGAGGCCGGCCTGCACTTCTAACGCGCCGCGCGGCGTGAAAAAGGGATCAAGGTTCAGCTCTTGCGGCATCACACCGATGGCCGCGCGCGACTGGCGCGGATTACGATCCTGATCATAGCCCCAGATCGAAACCTGGCCTGAGGTTTTGACCACCAGCCCCGCAAGAATGTTGATCAGGGTCGATTTCCCGGCCCCGTTTGGCCCCAGCAGGCCAAAGACCGAACCGCGCGGGATCGTCAGGTCGATCCCCTTCAGCGCCTGTTTCTCGGGTTGGCCCTTGCCGCCGCGATAGGTTTTGCGCAGCCCTTCGATTCTGATTGCCGCATCGGCCATGTGGCTCTTGCCCCCGGTTTGCTCATCGCTCATAAACGCACCTAATACATGCCCGCGAGGCCGACAACCGAAGAAGGATCGCCAGCCGTGACCATCGAAGCGCCGGAAACCAAGATCGTGGAAACCTCCCGCGTCGCCTGTGACGGTGGCGAAGGCGCATTGGGCCACCCGCGTGTCTGGTTGCAGATCCCCGAAGATACCGGTTGGGTCGAATGCCCCTATTGCGATTGCAAATATGTGCTGAAAGGGCATGAGGGCTGATCGGCCTGACCCCGACACGCGACTATCTGGAAAGGAGCGAGGATGCTGTTTGCAGCCACGACCATTGATCTCTCCGACCAGCAGCCCATTGCAAACGGCACTGTCCGCAGCGTCTATGAGTTTCCCGGCCAGCCCGATCTGTTGATCAAGGTGTTTACCCGCGCCGAGGACCGCGTCTCGCATCGCTGGGGCAAGCGTTTGGCGTGGAAACTGGTGCCCGGCGCGCGCTATCGCAGTACCTTGAAGGAAATCGAATGTGAGCTGCGCGTGGCGCTCAAGCTGGGGGCAAAGATCGAGGATTCGCCGCTGTCGCGCATGCTGGGCGTGGTGCAGACCACGCAAGGGCCGGGCGTTGCGGTCGAGCGGATCAGCGGGCCGGACGGGGGACTGGCGCAGAAGCTCAGCCAGCTTGCGGGTCGGGAACGGATGCCCCCCGCGATCCTTGAAGACCTGAACGCCTTTGTCGCCAAGATGTTCGATCTTCAAATCGTTGCGCGTGACGTCAAGCGGTCAAACATTGTCTATGGCGTCCGCGGCGATACCCCGGCCTTTTTCCTGATCGACGGCTACGGTGAGCGGAACCTGATCCCCCTGCGCAGCATGTCCAAGCGTCTGAATGACCGCTCGCTCAGCCGTCAATTCGCGGTTATCGCGCAGAAATCGGGGCTGATCTGGGACGCGTCGCCGCGCAGGTTTTCGGACCGCTGATGGGGCCATGAGCGGCCTCGTCTTTTGCCAACGCATTCGGTACAACTTGGCGCAACCCAGCGCAGGAGCCCTCGTATGACCCAGACCCAATTCGGAAAAGGCTGCCATCTGCATCTCATTGATGGATCGGCCTTTATCTTCCGCGCCTATCACGCGCTTCCGCCGCTGACGCGGAAATCGGATGGGCTGCCGATTGGGGCGGTATCGGGATTCTGCAACATGCTGCAGAAATATGTCGAAGGAAATGCCGGGCCGGACGCGCCGACCCATGTGGCGGTGATCTTCGACAAGGGATCACACACATTCCGCAACGACCTCTACGATCTCTATAAGGCCAACCGCGAAGCGATGCCCGAGGACCTGCGCCCGCAGATGCCGCTGACCCGCGAGGCGACCAGAGCCTTCAACATCGCCTGCAAAGAGCTGGAAGGCTACGAGGCCGACGACATCATCGCCACGCTGGCCGTTCAGGCGCGCGAAGCCGGAGGGCGCGTGACCATCGTCAGTTCCGACAAGGACCTGATGCAACTGGTTGGCGGCGGTGTGGAAATGCTGGATGCGATGAAGAACAAGCGCATCGACCGCGACGGGGTGGTCGAGAAATTTGGTGTGGGTCCTGAGCGCGTGGTCGATGTGCAGGCGCTGGCCGGGGATTCGGTGGATAACGTGCCGGGGGCTCCGGGCATTGGTGTGAAGACTGCTGCCTTGCTGATCAACGAATATGGCGATCTGGAAACGCTGCTGGACCGGGCTGAAGAGATCAAACAGCCCAAACGTCGCCAGACACTGATCGAAAAGCGTGACCAGATCGAGCTGTCGAAAAAGCTGGTGCAACTGGATGAAAACACGCCGCTGGATTTCACTCTGGACGATCTTGAGGTCAAAGACCCCGACGCAGAAACCTTGCTGGGCTTTTTGGCCGAGATGGAGTTTCGCACCCTCACCAAGCGCATCGCTGACAAGCTGGGGGCCGAGGCTCCGGTGATCGCTGACGCGCCCGCGCCGGTTGCTGAGGCAGAGGAGGCTGAGGCCCTGCCGTTTGATGCGTCGAAATATGAATGCGTGCGGGACGCGAGCGCTCTGCAGAAATGGATCGATCAGGCTTATGAGCGGGGCTGGATCGCTGTGGATACCGAGACCACCGGCCTGAACGAGATGATCGCCGATCTGGTCGGGATTTCGCTGTGCGTGGAGGCTGGGGAAGCCTGTTACATCCCGCTGACTCATCGTGAAAGTGCGACGGATGATCTGTTTGGCTCAGACGCACTAGCCGAGGGGCAGATGCCGCTGGACGAGGCTCTAACATTGTTGAAACCGATGTTTGAGGACCCCTCGATCCTGAAGATCGGGCAGAACATGAAATACGATGCCAAAATCTTTAGGCGCTACGGCGTCGACGTGGCCCCCATCGATGACACCATGCTGATGTCCTATGCGATGCATGGCGGCGAGCATGGGCACGGCATGGATACGCTGTCGGAACGCTATCTGAGTCACACGCCGATCCCGATCAAGCCTCTGCTGGGTTCGGGTAAGTCGGCGATTACCTTTGACAAAGTGCCGATTGATGAAGCCACGGCCTATGCCGCTGAGGATGCGGATATCACGCTGCGGCTGTGGAAGCTGTTCAAGCCGCAACTGCATCAGGTGCAGGTGACAATGGTTTATGAGACGCTGGAACGGCCTCTGGTGCCGGTGCTGGCCGAGATGGAGATGCATGGGATCAAGGTTGACCGCGATGTGCTGAGCCGTATGTCCAATGCGTTTGCGCAGAAAATGGCCGGGTTAGAGGCTGAAATCCATGAGCTGGCAGGTGAAAACTTTAATGTCGGTTCGCCCGCACAGCTGGGTGAGATCCTGTTCGACAAGATGGGGCTTGAGGGCGGCAAGAAAGGCAAGACCGGGAAATACTCAACCGGGGCTGACATTCTTGAAGACCTCGCCACCGAGCATGAACTGCCGCGCCGGGTGTTGGACTGGCGGCAGCTGTCCAAACTGAAATCGACCTATACGGATGCGCTGCAAACTCATATCAACCCGGATACGGGCCGGGTGCATACGTCTTATTCAATCACCGGGGCCAATACCGGCCGTTTGGCCTCGACCGATCCGAACCTGCAGAACATTCCGGTTCGAACCGAAGAAGGGCGGCGCATTCGTGAAGCGTTTATTGCCGAACCGGGCAATGTGCTGGTCAGTTTGGACTATAGCCAGATCGAGTTGCGGATTCTGGCGCATATTGCCGATATTCCGACTCTGAAACAGGCATTTGCTGATGGGTTGGACATTCACGCGATGACCGCCTCCGAGATGTTCGACGTACCGCTGGACGAAATGACATCCGAGATCAGGCGACAGGCCAAGGCGATCAACTTTGGTGTGATCTACGGCATCTCGGGTTTCGGCCTTGCGCGCAATCTGCGCATCCCTCGCGCCGATGCACAGGGCTTCATCGATCGATATTTCGAACGTTTCCCCGGCATACGGCGCTATATGGACGACACGATCGCGTTTGCCAAAGAGAATGGCTATGTCCAGACTCTGTTCGGGCGGAAAATCCATACACCCGAGATCAATGCCAAAGGTCCGCATGCGGGGTTCTCACGTCGGGCCGCGATCAACGCTCCGATCCAAGGCACGGCGGCAGATGTGATCCGGCGCGCGATGGTGCGGATGCCGGATGCGATCAACGGCTTGCCCGCCAAGATGCTGTTGCAGGTGCATGACGAGTTGCTGTTCGAAGTGGCTGAAGAGGCTGTTGATCAAACCATTTCGGTCGCGCGCGCGGTGATGGAAGGGGCGGCTGATCCGGCAGTGAAGCTGGATATCAAGCTGGTCGCGGATGCCGGACAAGGCGCGAACTGGGCCGAGGCCCATTAGGGGGCGGCGCTGCTCATCAAGCCCTGCGGGCCCTCTTTGCAGCGGGTCAGGCTTCTGGCCTGACCAGGCGTGCGATCAGGCGTTTTACGTATGGGCCGAGTGTCAGGATGACGGTGAAGGCGATGGGCCAGCAAAAGGCCCAAGAGGCCATCCAGTCTCCGAGTGTTGAAGGGCTGAAGCCGATAGCTTTGAGCGTGGCTATGCCGGTGACGACACAGGACATCAGGCCGGACATGATCAAGGCGAACAGGGCATTGGCATAGCGGGCAGATATCATGCGAGGCATCCTTGGCGTGTCGATGCCCTCAATTGCGCCATTTCAGTCTGAAAATCCAGCGTTCATGTAGGGTTTAATACTTTATCCAAGTCAGTGAGTCCTCAGTCCGCCGGGTTGAGGGGTTGTATTCGGCGCTGACCCAGCCGCTGTAATCCGACTGGTCCATCGCAGCAAACAACGCGGGAAAGTCCATTGTACCCGGCCCGGGTTCCGAGCGATCCGGCGCAGCCCCGATCTGTGCATGGACAATATGGGGCTGAAAACGGTGCCAAATCGCCAGCGCATCGCCGTGGATCATCTGTGCATGAAAACTGTCATATTGTAGGCCGACATTTGCGCGGTCGACGCGGTCCAGCACCTCGGCGGCCAGATCATAATTGTTCAGGAAGTAACCGGGTTGCGATACGGGGTTGAGCGGTTCGATCGTGAACTGCTGTGCCGGCGCGAGGTCAGCGGCCCATTGCAGGTTCTCGACAAAACACCTCAAGGCCTCGGGGCCGGAAGCGTATCCGGCCATAACGTGGATCATCTCCGGCCGCAGCACATCCGCGTAGCGCAGAACGCGCCGGATATCGGATTGAAACCGGTCAGAGCTGCCGGGCATGGCAGCGTAACCCGGTTCACCGCCTGCATAGTTCGGAGGCGGGGCGTTGATCAGCACCAGATCAAGCCCGCTGGCCAGCAGCGCGCGGCGGGTCTCTTTGGCCGCGAGGTCATAGGGGAAGAGAATTTCAACAGCCGTAAACCCGGCCTGAGCGGCGGCAGGAAACCGGTCAAGATAGGGCAGTTCTGCAAACAGCAGTGATAGATTGGCGGCAAATCTGGGCATGGGGCTTCTGGCCTCTGGTTCTGAGAAGACTATCGATCACGTCTGCTGTGGGAAAGAGACTGAAAACGACAGATTGTCGAAAATCGGCCAGATAAAGAGCTTCGAATCAGGAACCATCAGGCTTACGCGGTATCCCGTTGCGAGGGCCGCGCCAACAACAAGGTCTGATTACGATGGCCATGAGCCCTGAACCCGCGCGCGGGACCAATATAGCTGTATCCGACGGTCGACAGACCGCGTTCACCGGCAATACGTTGGCGGTGGCTTCGATGCTGACATGGGCGGCGGGTTTCCCGGCGGCTGAGATTCTATTGCAAAGCTGGCCACCGATCGCCCTGTTCGCGGCACGGATGTCTTTGGCAGTGTTGGTCATGGTGCCAATCTGGCTGATTCTGGACGGACCGGCTCAGATATTGCGGGCCCGTTGGGGGCATGCCTTCCTGGTAGGCGGTTTCGGGCTTGGGTCGGGGATGTTCCTGATCCTTGTGGCGCAGAAGCTGACCGACCCGGTTACCGTAGCCATCATCGCCTCGTGTGCGCCCTTGATCGCGACGATCATGGAGCTTGCGGCGGGAACGCGGCGATTGCGCTGGAGCTTTGCGCTGGGATTGGTAATCTCAATCATTGGCGGCCTGATTGCAACCAGCGCGGTGGCACCGGCGCAATTAGGACTGGGCGCGATGTGCGCAGTGGTATCTACCGCGCTGTTTTGTTGGGCCAGCATGGCCACCGCGCGCGACTTTCCCGAGCTTAGCCAATTGGGTCGTAGCACCATTACGCTGGTCGGAGGATTGTCGACCGCAGCCATTCTGGTGCCATTAGCCGGATTGCTGGGGTTAGAGGTCATGCCTACACGACCCGTCGATGTGGCGCAGATGGGTATGTTGGTGTTCTACGCACTGTTCTCATTGGGCCTGAGCCAGTTTTTCTTCATAGCATCGGTTGGAAAACTGGGGGTCGCATTGGCCTCGTTCCATATCAACATCGCGCCGTTCTACGTGATGGTAATCATGATGGCGCTGGGCGAGGACTGGAATTGGACACGCGCGCTGGGCGCGGCGCTTGTAGCGCTGGCGGTGGTTCTGGCGCAGGACCGTAAACCCAGACCGGTTCAATCCCCCAGTGCGTCAGACGCGATCAGAGGGAAAAACTGACTGTCTGACCAAACGCCGAACCAACCGTCGTGATGGCTGCCGATCTCAACCAGACGGTAGAAGCTTTTGCGGTCAATGCGCGCTTCAAGGTTGGCGCGAACCAATACATAGGGTGAGGGCTCTTCCGTTTCCGTATCAAAGACAACTCGGATTGGGTGGTCGGGCCCGGCGATGGCTGTGTCGCCCACCTGTGTCGTGAAGGTCAGGCATTGTGCCTCGTCCTCACCGTCTTGCTCGAAGTCGACGGCGATGAACGGCGCATCTTCGACGGTGATTCCTACCTTCTCGACCGGGGTTACCAGGTAATACCTGTCGTTTTCTTTCTTAAGAATTGAAGAAAATAGCTTAACAAGCTCGAACCGATTGATGGGCGACCCTAGATAACTCCATGAGCCATCTTTTGCGATCCTGATGTCCAGATCGCCGCAAAACGGAGGATTCCACAGGTGAACGGGCGGCAAACCCCGCGTTTTGGCCGCTTTGACCGAAGCCGCCAGACCATCCGGTGAAGGTGTCACGGGTTTTTGTCCGCTCATAGCTTTTGCCATTTCCTCTCAGCGCGATACACTTCAAGCATAACAGTCCACGGAAGGGAACCTCATGTCCGAACCTGCCGACCTCGTCGTCGAGATCGAAGCGCTGGAAAACAAGCTGCAAGAGGCCAAATCCTCGATCACCCGTCGCTTTATCGGGCAGGAGAGGGTCGTGGACCTTACGCTGACTGCACTCTTGTGCGGCGGTCACGCATTGTTGATCGGTTTGCCGGGACTGGGGAAAACACGACTGGTCGAGACGCTTTCGACCGTGATGGGCCTGCATGGCAATCGCATCCAGTTTACACCTGACCTGATGCCAGCCGATATTCTGGGGTCTGAGGTTCTGGATACCGCTGAGGATGGCAGCCGCCATTTCCGATTTATCTCCGGCCCGATTTTCTGTGAACTACTGATGGCGGACGAGATCAACCGCGCCAGCCCACGAACCCAATCGGCGCTGTTGCAAGCGATGCAGGAACGTACGGTGACGGTTGCGGGTGAGGATCGGGATTTGGGCGTTCCATTCCACGTGTTGGCAACCCAAAACCCGATTGAGCAGGAGGGCACTTATCCGTTGCCCGAAGCTCAGCTGGACCGTTTTCTGGTGCAGGTCGATGTGGAATACCCGGATCGTCAGACTGAGCGGGATATCCTTTTGGCCACAACGGGCGTCGAGGAAGCAGAGGCGCATCAAATCTTCACCAAAGAGGAATTACTGGCCGCACAGGTGTTGCTGCGTCGGATGCCGGTGGGGGAATCGGTTGTGGAACTGATCCTCGATCTGGTCCGCGCCTTCCGCCCGGATGAGGTGGGCGCGTCCGAGCGGGTGAAGGAAACCGTCGCCTGGGGCCCCGGTCCAAGGGCTGCACAGGCGCTGATGATGACCGTGCGCGCCAATGCAATGCTGCAGGGCCGTCTGGCTCCCAATGCCGAGGACGTGCTGACCATGGCCCGCCCGGTTCTCAGTCATCGTATGGCGCTGAACTTTGCGGCACGGGCACGCGGCGACAGCCTCTCTGACCTGATCGAGTCCACCGCCGCTGGTCTGGTCCGAACTGAGGCTGCGGCGTGAACGCCGCCCAGACCCTACGCGAACGCTCCGAGGCCGAAGCGTCCCGGCTGCCGCCCCTGTTGGCGCGCGCCGAGCATTTGGCCGGAACCGTGTTATTGGGCGATCACGGGCGTAGACGCTCGGGTCTGGGAGATGATTTCTGGCAATATCGCCCTGCGCAGATCGGTGACAGTCGTCGCTTGATTGACCACCGCCGCTCCGCCCGTGGGGATCAGCAGTTTGTGCGTGAGCGGGAATGGCAGATTGCGCAGTCGATCATGCTGTGGGTCGATCAGGGCGCGTCGATGCGGTTTGCTTCGGACAAGCGCTTGCCGACCAAAGCCGATCGTGCGCGCCTGCTGGGACTGTCGACGGCAATCCTGCTGGGGCGCGGTGGTGAGCGCGTTGGCCTCACTGGCACGACGCTGCCCCCACGCAGGGGGAATGCTCAGATCATTCGGCTGGCGCAGGCCTGGTCTGAGGACACGCAAACCGATTACGCACCACCAGAACACCGCGCCATGATCCCGCATGCGCGTGCGGTGTTTATCTCGGATTTCCTTGGGCCCCTGGATGAGGTCGAGCTTGCGCTGACCAAAGCCGCCGACCGGGGTGTGCGCGGCGTGTTGCTGCAAGTTCTGGACCCCAGCGAAGAATCCTTCCCCTATGCCGGCCGTACCATCTTTGAAAGTGTCGGCGGCACCGCCCGGCATGAAACGCTGAAAGCCGCAGACCTGCGTGATCGTTATCTGGATCGCCTTGCGCAGCGTAAGGACGCGATGACGCAGCTTTGTCGTGCGACCGGTTGGCAGATGGGGCTCCATCACACCGGTGACAGTGCTCAATCGGCTCTATTGTGGCTCTATCGCGCCTTGGATGGGGGTGCGCAATGACGGTTCTGGCGGGCATCGGCTTTACCGCACCATGGGTGCTGCTGGGTCTTTTGACCCTGCCGATCCTGTGGTTGATCCTGCGTGCCGTCCCGCCTGCGCCTATCCGCCGTTTGTTCCCGGCGGTCACCTTGCTGTTGGGTCTGAAGGATGACGAAAGCGTCTCGGACCGCACGCCGTGGTGGCTGTTGCTGCTCAGGATGCTGGCGGCGGCGGCGATCATCATCGGGTTGGCGGGGCCGGTACTGGACCCTTCGCGTGATGAGACCGGATCTGGGCCGTTGCTATTGGTACTGGATGCCAGCTGGGCAGGTGCGACGCGCTGGTCATCAACGCTGGACCAGATCGACATACAACTGACCGAGGCTGGCCGTGCCGGCCGCCCTGTTTCGATCCTACGACTGACCGAGCCTGAGCCCCCCGTATTCCAAGCCGCTGAGGCGTGGCGCGGACGTTTGCCGGGCCTTACACCGATGCCCTGGCAACCCACCGAGGCGCAGATCGACCAAACCTTGACTGCGCTTGAGCAGGCAGACGGCGGTTTTGACACCCATTGGTTTAGCGACCGTCTTTCCTATGCTGGCCATGATCGTTTGACGTCCGCCCTGCAAGCGCGAGGGGATGTGATTGTCTATCAATCCTCCGCTCCCGTGACCGCGATCCTGCCTGCGACATATCAGGACGGTGCGATAGCGCTCAATGTATTGCGCGCGAACCCAGGCACGGCAGAAAGTGTCACCGTATTGGCGCAAGGGCGCGATCCCGCGGGCGCGATGCGCGTGCTGCAATCCACGCCGCTGGAGTTCGAAAACGGCTCTAATCAGGCGCAAATCGATCTGGCACTGCCATCCGAACTGCGCGCACGCATTACCCGGTTCGAACTACAGGGTCAGCGCTCTGCCGGTGCCGTCACGCTGACGGATGACAGCCTGCGGCGTCGTGAGGTGGCGTTGATTGCGGGCACTCTGAACCGCGAGGGTCTAGAGCTGTTATCGCCGCTACACTATCTAACCCAGGTGCTGATCCCGACCGCAGATTTTGTCGAAGGCGGCTTGGCCGAAGTTCTGCCAGCCAACCCCGATGTGATTGTGCTGGCTGACGTCGCCAAACTGTCCGAGGCCGAGCAGGCCGGTGTGATCGAATGGGTCGAACAGGGCGGTCTGTTGCTGCGCTTTGCAGGCCCCCGGATGGCGGCCAGCGATCTGGGCCGCGATGAAGAAGATATTCTGTTGCCGGTCCGCCTGCGCAGCGGTGGACGGTCGGTCGGCGGTGCCATGAGCTGGGGTGAGGCCAAGGGGCTGGCGCCGTTCCCTGAAAACTCGCCCTTCTATGGGTTGGAGGTTCCGGCGGACGTATCGGTGACCACACAAGTTATGGCGCAACCAGACCCTAATCTGGCAGATCGGGTGATTGCGTCGTTGTCTGATGGCACACCTTTGGTGACACGCAAACCTTTGGGATTGGGGCAAGTGGTACTGTTCCATGTCACGGCGGATGCCGAATGGTCGAGCCTGCCGCTGTCCGGATTGTTTGTCGAGATGCTGGATCGGCTCGCCGTCGCGTCGGCGGCCAAATCGCGGCAAGAGGCTCAAATGCAGGGCACCGTGTGGGAGCCGGTCCAGATATTGGACGGCTTCGGCACTTTGACTGATGCCGGAACACTGCCCGGAGTGGATGGGGTTGAGCTGGTTTCAGGCCAGATCGGACCAGACCTGCGCCCGGGTCTCTACGAGAGCGGCAAGCAGAAACTGGCACGGAATGTACTGCCCGAGGATGCTGTGCTGACGCCGGTGGTCTGGCCCGCTGACGTCCCCATCCGCGGGCAGGAGATCACTACCGAGACACCGCTGGCGGGTCTGTTGCTCAGCCTTGCCCTTGTATTGCTGACGATTGATGTGATCGCCTCGCTCGCGCTATCCGGGCGACTGGGTCTGGCGCGCGCAACAGCAGTTGCGCTGGGTGCATTGCTGATCGCGCCGGATACGCAGGCACAGACGCCTGACGATACCGATTTCGCGCTGAGTGCAACGCAGGAACTGGTTTTGGCTCATGTGCTGACCGGGGACGCGCAGGTGGACGATATCGCATTGGCCGGGCTGCGTGGGCTTGTGCAGACACTGCACTATCGCACATCGGTGGAACCTGCCGATCCGATTGGGGTCGATCTGGAACGGGATGAGCTTGCGTTCTTCCCGCTGCTCTATTGGCCGATCTCACCCGATCAGCCGCAACCCTCGATCGAGGCTTATGCCAAGCTCAACGCCTATCTGCGGTCTGGGGGAATGATCCTGTTCGACACCCGCGACGCCGATATCGCTGGTTTCGGGGCGTCCAGCCCTAATGGGCGCAAGTTGCAACAGCTGGCCGCGCCGTTGAATATCCCATCGTTAGAGCCAGTTCCACGTGATCATGTGCTGACCCGCGCCTTCTACCTGCTGCAGGATTTCCCCGGTCGCTATTCCGGGACCGAGGTCTGGGTTGAGGCCGCGCCACCCGATGCCGAGCAGATTGAGGGGATGCCGTTCCGCAATCTCAATGACAATGTGACGCCCGTGGTGATCGGCGGCAATGACTGGGCCGGAGCCTGGGCGGTAGATCGCAACGGCCAATCCCTCCTGCCCGTGGGTCGGGGCTATGCAGGGGAACGACAGCGGGAGCTGGCCAATCGTTTTGGCGTTAATCTGGTGATGCATGTGCTGACCGGGAATTACAAATCCGATCAAGTCCACGTGCCCGCCCTTCTGGACAGGTTGGGACAATGACCGGAACCGTCATCTTCGATCCGCTGATACCGTGGCCAATCCTGGTCGCCGTCGCAGCAATCGCGCTCGCCGGTGTTGTGCTGGCGCTCTGGCGTGGTTTGTCGGGATGGGCATTGCGAGGATTGGCGGCTCTGGTCGTTCTCGCGGCGCTCAGCGGTCCGGTCTATCAGGTCGAGGATCGCGCTCCGCTGACCGATATCGTGCTGATGATCGAAGATGAAAGTGCCAGCCAGAAGCTCTCGGACCGGGCTGAGCAGACGATGCAGACCGCCGACGCCCTCGCAGCAGACATAGAATCCCGAGACAATACCGAGCTGCGGCGGATCAAGGTTGGCGATGGCGACGGGGACGAAGGCACGCAGGTCATGGCTGCCTTGAACGCGGCACTGGCTGAAGAGCCTCGTGCGCGGATTGCTGGCGTGCTCGTTGTCTCGGACGGTATCGTTCACGACGCCGATCAGGCCCCGGATTTGCCTGCCCCCATGCACCTGCTGCAGACCGGGCGGGAAATGGATTGGGATCGCCGTCTCGTCGTGCGCAATGCCCCTGCCTTCGCCATTATCGGAGAACCCGTCACTCTGACGCTGCGTGTCGAGGATACTGGGGCGGCCCCTGCTGGTGTCGCCACAGCGCCGCTTGAGATTTCGGTCGACGGGGCCGAGCCCGAGCAGTTCACCATTCCCATCGGTCTGGACGTCGAACTGCCGATCACATTGCCGCATGGCGGGCGAAACGTCATCCAGTTCACCGTGCCCGAGGCCGAGGGGGAACTGACCGACCGAAACAACACGGCCTTGATCCAGATGAACGGGGTGCGGGACCGCCTGCGTGTCCTGCTGGTTTCGGGCGAGCCACATCCGGGTGGTCGCACATGGCGCAACCTGCTGAAATCCGACAGCTCGGTCGATCTGGTCCATTTCACTATCCTGCGACCGCCGGAAAAGCAGGATGGCGTGCCCGTGGATGAGCTTTCACTGATCGCGTTCCCGACGCGTGAGCTGTTTCTGGAGAAAATCAATGATTTCGACCTGATCATCTTCGATCGGTACAAACGGCGTGGTATCCTGCCCGCAATCTATCTGGACAACGTCACCAACTATATCAACGACGGTGGCGCGGTGCTGATCAATGCCGGGCCCGATTTCGCAACGGCTGACAGTATCTTCCGCTCACCGCTTGGCCCCATGATCCCCGCACAGCCCACCGCGCGTGTCATTGAAGAACGCTATGTGCCCATGGTTACCGACCTGGGCCAGCGCCACCCGGTGACCACGGAATTGGGCGATGCCGAGCAATGGGGCGCATGGTTGCGACAGGTGGATGTAAGGCAACGATCTGGCGATGTGCTGATGTCCGGCGTGGATGATCGCGCTTTGCTGGTGCTGGATCGCGTGGGCGAAGGACGCGTGGCGCTGATTGCCTCGGATCACGCTTGGCTCTGGAGCCGTGGTTTCGAAGGTGGTGGTCCACAGCTGGAGTTGTTGCGCCGGCTGGCCCATTGGATGATGAGAGAACCCGAGCTCGAGGAAGAGGCGCTATGGGCCGAAGCCAATGGCCAGTCGATGCGCATCATCCGTCAGACCCTCTCAGATGATGTTGGTCCGGTCACTGTCACACGTCCCAATGGCGAAACGCTTGAGATCACGCTGAACGAAGTGTCTCCGGGCCGGTTCGAGGCGCAGTATTTCGGACCTGAGATCGGCCTCTATCGCCTGCAGGAAGGCGAGCATTCCGCGGTGATCGGTCTTGGTCCAGCCGCCCCGAAAGAGTTCGAACGCACAATCGCAACCGATGAGATTCTCAGCCCGACGCTGGCGGCTCTGCGCGGTGGGGCGGTCCGTGTCGAAGACGGGTTGCCGTCGATCCGAAATGTCCGAGCAGGTCGTCCCGCGGCGGGGCGTGGCTGGATTGGATTGACCCCGCGAAACGCCTACGAGACCCGAGACGTCACACAGGCTGGTTTGCTGCCACCCTGGCTGGTGCTGCTACTGGCAGGAGGTTTCCTGTTGGCTGGCTGGCTGCGCGAGGGACGGCGCTAGAGTCGTTTAAGCACTTTTTCACGCTCTGTAGCCATGCTGTGCCCGAAGCAGTGCGGGAAGCCTCATGAGTCTTGCAGAAAAACTGGCGCAGGAACGGCGCGCGCGCCTTGCCGCCGAACGGTTGTTGCAGCAGAAGCAGGCTGAGTTGTCTGCGGCCAATCGCAAACTTGGCCGCCATGCCATCGCCCTGACCCGGCAGATCGACCAGACTCAGGCCGAGGTGGCGACGGTTCGCGATGAAAACGAAAAGGTCAAATCAGACCTGACCGTTGCCAATGCCAAGGTCGAGGTTGCAGAACGTCGCCTGTGGCACTCGATCCAGACAATTCCCGATGGATTTGCGTTTTTTGACGGCCAGAACACCCTGATCGGGGCAAATGCGGCCTATCTGAGTGTGTTTGACGGGCTGGAAGAGGTCGCGCCGGGCATCACCTACGCGCGAATTCTGGAAATCCTGACTCACGAAGGGATCGTAGATATCGGCTCCGAGTCGATGACCGACTGGCAGGCCCGAATGCTGGAACGTTGGGCTCAACCATATCCCGAACCCGAGGTCATACAATTGTGGAACGGCCAGTACATCCGGCTGATCGACCAACGTGGTCACGGCGGCGATGTCCTGAGCCTGGCGCTGAACATCACCGCTTCGGTCCGGCACGAGGCCGAGTTGAACGCGGCCCGTGAACGCGCCGAGGCTGCCAGCCGTGCCAAATCCGCCTTTCTGGCCAATATGAGCCACGAGATTCGCACGCCAATGAACGGCATCGTGGGCATGACCGAGCTGTTGACAGAAACCCCGCTGAACGAGGAACAGAGGCTCTATCTCAGCACGATCCGCAATTCGGGAGAGGCGTTGCTGGTCATCATCAACGATGTTCTGGACTACTCCAAGATCGAAGCTGATAAGCTGACCCTGCACCCCGAACAGTTTGATCTGGAACGCTGCATTCTTGAAGTGGCGATGCTGTTGCAACCCAGCGTGCGCGACAAGGGGCTGACGTTGCTGGTGGATTACGACCTGTTCCTGCCGACGCTGTTTGTCGGCGATCCGGGGCGGATTCGGCAGATTTTGACCAATCTGGTGGGCAATGCGGTCAAGTTCACCACGCAGGGTCATGTGCTTATCCGGGTTACCGGCGTGCCGGATACCAGCAGCCAAAGCTGCGATATCCATGTGGCGATCGAGGATACCGGTATCGGCATCGAAGCTGACAAGGTTGTTCATATCTTTGGTGAATTCAATCAGGTTGAGGATGCGCAGAACCGTCAGTTCGAAGGCACGGGCCTTGGGCTTGCCATCACCAAACGCCTGATCACCATCATGGGCGGCGGGGTCTGGGTCGAAAGTGAGGTGGGCAAAGGCTCGTGCTTCGGGTTTCGTATTTCCTTGCCAACGGCCGAAGGTCCGCAGCCCGCCCCGCCCGATCTGGACGGGCGCTTACGCCATGTTTTGGTGGTCGAAAATCTCGCGGTGAACCGCGCCATTCTGACCAAGCAATTGGGGCGCCTCGGCTCGCGCGTATCAGTTTGCGCCACGGGGGCCGAGGCGCTCTCGCTGGTGGATGCAAGCATGGACCTGATCCTGTGCGATCATGATTTGCCGGACATGGATGGGTTGGAATTGGCCACGACCCTGCGTGAAAAAGGATGGGGGGATTTACCGATCGTTGTGATGTCTGCCAACCCGGGCGTCATCCATGCCGATCCGGCTCAACATCTGATCGAGGGTGTTCTGCAAAAACCAATCCCCCGCGCCGAGCTTTATTCCCGGCTTCTTGCCCTGGGCGCGCCCGGCTTCGAAGCGGCTCATGGTGGGCCCGCTGAGGTCCGAACAAACGCACAGCCCGGTACTCCGGATCAAAGGCGGATGCGTGTTCTGGCCGCTGAGGACAATCGAACCAATCAGTTGATTCTGAAAAAGATGATGAAAGATCTGAACATCGATCTGAAATTTGTCTCCAACGGGTTGGAGGCGGTTGAGGCTGCCATCGAATTCAACCCGGACCTGATCTTCATGGATATCTCAATGCCCAAGATGGACGGCAAAGAAGCAACAACCGAAATTCGACGGCGTGAAATCGGAACTGACCGCCATGTTCCCATTGTCGCATTGACCGCACACGCCATGGCCGGGGACGATCAGAGTATTCTGGCCGCAGGGCTGGATCACTATTTGACCAAACCTTTGCACAAAAGGCTGATCCATCAGATGATCGTGAATTACTGTCCAGACGGCGCTCATCCGGTGTCCAAAGACTCCGAACCTGCCAATTAGGCTCGCATTCAGGCAGAGCTGTATGCTTCGATCCGTTCTTCATCTGGCTATAAATATCTCGGGGAGCGCGAGGGGCTGGCCCCTCGCTCCGCCCTCAACACCCACAGAAAATCAGGCCTGATAGGGGCGTACAAAAACCGGCTTGTCTTCTTCCGACAGCTCAGGGCGATACTCATATCCGCCCGTATCAAAATCCAGCAATCCTTTTGGATCGTTCAGCCTATGCTGAATGACATATCGCGCCATCGCCCCGCGTGCTTTCTTTGCAAAGAAGCTCACGATTTTCGGGGTCCCGCCTTTGTCCTCCATGAACACCGGCGTAATCACTCGCAGTTTTAGCGCCTTCAGGTCTACCGCTCCGAAATACTCCTGACTGGCGCAATTCACCAGAACATCCGCGCCAATCTGCGCGCCCTGCGCATTCAGTGCCTTACTTAGTTGATCCCGCCAATATTCATAGAGGTTCTTGCCGCGCCGGGTTTTCAGCCTGCTGCCCATCTCCAGCCGATAGGGCTGGATCGCATCCAGTGGGCGTAGCACGCCATATAGACCTGACAGGATACGTAGGTGATCCTGCGCCCAGGCCATCTCATCGGTATCCAGGGACGCGGCCTCAAGGCCCTGATAGGTGTCGCCTGCAAAGGCCAGGGCCGCGGGGCGTGTGGTGTCTGCTTCCGGTGCGTCCGAAAATGCGCGATAGCGGTCGCGGTTCAGCCGGGCCAGATCATCGCTCAGATCCATCAGCTTCTTCAGGTCACCCAAAGTCAGATTTCGCGCTGTCTTGGACAATCGGATCGCATCGTCTTGGAAGTCGGGTTGGGTCACTTCGATATCGCGCTCAGCCCAGTCCAGCCGCTTGGCCGGGGAAATCACTACCAGCATATCCGCCCTCTTTCCTTGCCTGATGGGCTGTATCTAGCTCGCCTGACGCAGCACGTCCAGAAAGGCGGCCCCAAACCTTTCGTGACGTCGGTCGCCCAATACCTGCTCCATCCCGCGCGGATCATCCGCGCGCAGCTGTGCCACTTTGGCCAGTTGCGAGGCCGAACAGGTCAGAGGTTTGTCGATGCCTGCTGGTCCACGCGCCAGATCGTTCTGCACGGCTAAAAGCTGATCGTAGATCTCACCCTGATCCCGACCCGCCAGTTTGCGGCGCGCCGGATGCAGCACTTCGGCCTCTCCGGCAATCACCTCAAGAAAGGTGTCGCCGTAGCGTTCCAGTTTCTTCGCGCCCACACCGCCGACCCGAGCCATGTCGTCCAGCGTCATGGGGCGTTTTTCGGCCATTTCAATCAGAGTACGGTCGGGGAAGATGACATAAGCGGGAACCCGTGCGGCCTCGGCCAAAGCGCGGCGTTTGGCTTTCAGGGCTGACAATAGCGGCGCATCTTCTTCGGCGACCATGGCCTTGACCGCGGGGCGGCGGGTGGCCTTGCGGATCGTATCCTTGCGCAGATTGATCTGTGCCTCGCCCTTCAGGATCGGTTTCGCCGCTTCGGTCATACGCAACGCGCCGTGCCGTTCGGGATCGGGACGGACAAGGTCGTGGCCCATCATCTGCCGGAAGATCGCCTGCCATTGCGGGCGCGACCACTCCTTTCCTATGCCCCAGGTGGACAAGGCATCGTGACGGCGGGCGCGGATTTTATCGGTTTCGTTGCCCAGCAGAATGTCGATCAGGTGACCTGCGCCAAACCATTCTTCGGTACGCAAGATTGCAGACAAGGCCATTCGAACCGGGGTGGTACCGTCGAACACTTCGGGCGGCGTTTCACACAGATCGCATTTGCCGCAGGGTTCCGCCTGTTCGCCAAAATAGCCCAGTAATGCCTGTCGGCGGCAGACCAGAGCCTCAGCCAGACCCAGCAAAGCGTTCAGGCGGGCGTGATCGGCCATGCGCCGTTCCGGCGGCGCGAGCCCTTCGTCGATCTGCGACCGGCGCAGGCGGATATCGTCAGGGCCAAACAGGGTCAGGGTTTCGGCGGGGCCACCATCCCGGCCCGCGCGGCCGATTTCCTGATAGTAGGCTTCGATGGATTTCGGCAGGTCCGCATGGGTGACCCAGCGGATATCGGGTTTGTCGATGCCCATGCCAAAGGCCACGGTGGCGACGACAATCAAACCGTCCTCGCGTGCAAAGCGAGTTTCGACGATGCGCCGGTCGTCGGGCTCCATCCCGCCGTGATAGTGGCAGGCGGTGTGCCCTTCGGCACGCAGCGCCTGCGCCAACACTTCGGTTTTATTGCGTGTTCCGCAATAGACGATGCCGGATTGCCCCTTGCGGGCTGCTGCGAAGTCGAGGATCTGCTTGCGCGGCCCGTCCTTGGCAGCAAAGGCCAGATGGATATTGGGCCGGTCGAACCCGCGTAAGAATTTGCGCGGTTCCGTGCCGTCGAACAGCTTTTCGACAATCTCGTCCTGTGTCTCGGCATCCGCTGTGGCGGTAAACGCGGCCAGCGGCACATTCAGCGCGCGCCGCAGCTCTCCGATCCGCAAGTAATCGGGGCGGAAATCGTGGCCCCACTGACTGACACAATGGGCCTCATCCACGGCGATCAGGCTGACATTGATCCGCCGCAGCATTCCCAAGGCCGATCCAGCGGCCAGACGTTCCGGAGCCATGTAGAGCAGCTTGAGCCGCCCAGCCTCAAGCGCCTCCCATACCGCATCGGTTTCCTCGGGCGTGTTGCCAGAGGTCAGAGCACCCGCCTCAACCCCGGCTTCCTGCAGCCCACGAACCTGATCCCGCATCAGCGCGATCAGCGGAGAGATCACCACCGTGACCCCGTCGCGCAGCAATGCGGGCAGTTGGAAGCATAAGGATTTACCACCCCCGGTGGGCATGATGGCCAGCACGTTTTCGCCCGTGGTCACGGCATCGACGATCTCTTCCTGCCCGGGGCGGAAGGCGTCGAATCCAAAGACGTCTCGCAACAAGGGTGCGGAGTCGAACATGTGCGGGGCGGCCCTGTTTTATGGTTTATCTGCTCTTAAGACAGGACCATCACATACTAAGATTCGGTGAACAAGAGGTCAGTAGAAATAGACCGCATTGTTGATCAGGATAATCCGCAGCGCATAGACCGCGATCAGCACCACCAGCGGCGTCAGGTCCAGCCCGCCCATATTGGGCAGAAAGCGGCGAATGGGTCCATAAATAGGCTCTAATATGCGGTTCAGCCCGTACCAGATTTGCGCCACCAGTTGCTGGTGCAGGTTCAGCACCTGGAAGTTGATCAGCCAGCTCATGATCACATGTGCAAGGATGATGAACCAGACAATGTCCAGGATCAGCAGAAGGATTTGGATCAGCGACAGCATGGGCACTCCGTTCGTCAATTGCCCTGAGACCTAAGCGTCACAGCCACAAAGAGCAAGTGCGGCGCACTCAGCGCTTGCGCATCTGCTGAAAGCCTCGTCTTATGAAAGCAACAATAATATGGGGCAGAGATGGCTGAGATTTCCAAGCGCAAGCGCATCTGGGGCTGGTGGTTTTTCGACTGGGCCAGCCAGCCGTTCCATACATTGCTGGTGACCTTTGTCTTTGGCCCCTTTTTCGCAGGGGTCGCCGCGCAGTATTACGCAAATACCGGATTAGACACTGATACAGCCGCGGCGCAGGCACAGACGGTCTGGGCGAACTGCCTGACCATCACCGGGCTGATCATCGCGTTCGGCGCGCCGTTGCTGGGCGCGATGGCGGATGTTTCGGGTCGGCGTATTCCTTGGATTCTCGGGTTTTCGGTGATGTACGCGGTGGGGTCTGCCGCGTTGTGGTACACGATGCCCGATGGCTCGAACATGTGGCTGATGCTGTCGGCCTTTGGTCTGGGCTTTGTGGGTGCGGAATATGCTCTGATCTTCATCAACTCTCAGCTGCCCGATCTGGGTGACGACAATGAGGTGGGCGAGATCTCGGGTTCGGGCTTTGCCTTCGGTTATTTCGGAGGGCTGTTGTCGCTGGCCATCATGCTGGCGCTGTTTGTTGAGCAGCCCAATGGCAAGACCTTGATCGGAATCGCACCAATCCTCGGGCTGGATGCTGCCGCGCAAGAGGGTACGCGGTTTGTCGGGCCGTTCACTGCGGGCTGGTTCATGCTGTTCATGGTGCCGTACTTTCTGTGGGTCCGTGACGATCCGGAGGCCAACAAACAGGGCAGTTTGGGAGACGCGCTGCGCCTGCTCGGCAAATCCGTGGCCGCGTTGCGTCATCGGGTCAGTCTGGCGACCTATCTGGGCTCCTCGATGTTCTACCGCGATGCGCTGAACGGGCTTTACAGCTTTGGCGGCGTCTATGCGCGGTTGGTGCTCGAATGGGACCTTATCAAGATCGGTGTATTCGGAATTGTCAGCGTTCTGGCCTCGGCCATTTTTGCGTGGATTGGTGGCAAGATGGACCGAAAATACGGCCCTAAACCGGTGATTTTGGTGGCGATCTGGGTGCTGATCTTCGTCTGCCTCACCGTGGTTTTGATGGACCGGACGCAAATCTATGGCATCGCTTTGCCCGAAGGTTCGGGGCTGCCGGATATGGTGTTCTTTGGATGCGGTATTCTGATCGGCGGGATGGGCGGGGTTCTGCAATCCGCCAGCCGTTCGATGATGGTGCGTCATACCGATCCCGAAACGCCGGTCGAAAGCTTCGGACTCTATGGTTTGTCAGGCCGTGCAACCGCCTTTGCAGCACCCCTGCTGATCGGAATTGCCACAACTGTCACCGGCAGTGCACGTCTGGGGGTGTCACCGATCATTCTGTTGTTTATTCTGGGTCTAGTCCTGATGCGCTGGGTGAAACCGGAAGGGGATCAGAGCAGATGATTTTACTACGTTTTCTGGCCGTTTTGGCCGCTTTGACATTGGCAGGCACCGCAGGGGCGCAACCCCTGGCGAAGCAATTGTTCGGGTCCCAAAAGGTGGGGTCGCAGCAGAAGTCTGCCGCTTTCGGCAGTTATTCGCGCGGATGCGCCGCCGGGTCGGTGCAATTACCTGAAACGGGTCCGACATGGCAGGCCATGCGCCTGTCGCGCAATCGCAATTGGGGGCATCCTCAGGCGATCGACTATGTGCAGGACCTTAGCCGCTTTGCCGCGAAACAGCCGGGTTGGAATGGTCTCTATATCGGGGATATCAGCCAGCCGCGGGGTGGGCCGATGACTTCGGGCCATCGATCTCACCAGTTGGGATTGGATATCGATATCTGGATGCTGCCCGGCAATGATATGCGCCTCAGCCGTAAGGCCCGCGAGAATATCTCGTCGATTTCCCTGCGCCGATCCAATGGTGCATTCGTGAACGGCAACTGGACCAAGCAGCATCATGCGGTGTTGCGTGAAGCCGCCAAAGATAAGCGCGTCGCGCGGATTTTCGTGTTCCCCGGTGCCAAGGTGCAGATGTGCAAGGACGAGAAGGGGAACCGGGCCTATCTGCGCAAAATCCGGCCGTGGTGGGGGCATCACTATCATTTCCACGTGCGCCTGAACTGCCCGAAGGGGTCGCGCGGTTGCGTCAATCAGGACCCGCCGCCCAAGGGCGACGGTTGCGCCGAGGCGCAGCAATGGGTCCAGAATATCCTGAACCCGCCGCCGCCCGATCCGAACGCGCCACCGCCGAAGAAACGCCGTGAATACCGCCTGGCCGATCTGCCGCAACAATGCGCATCCGTTTTGCAATCCAACTGATTGTTGGGCTGGCGCTGGCCGGGATCGCTTGGGCTGTCGATATCAAGACCGCAACGCCCTTGGACAGTTTCGCCTGGCGTCATGATGCCGGTTGGTTCGGCGGGTTTTCGGCCATCCATATCTCGGACAACGGGCGGCATATGATTGCAGTCAGCGATCGCGCCCGACTGGTGACCGCGAATATCGATCGAGAAGGGGATCGGATCATCGGAATCCAAATCCACGGCCAATGGCCTGTCCTGTCCAGCAATGGCAGCAGGATGAAAGGGCGTGCCGGAGATTCCGAGGGGATTGCCCTCGCGCCAGATGGTAGCCATTACATCTCGTTCGAAGGGGTGCATCGCGTCGCCCGTTATACCGGACCGAATGCGCGGGCACGGGTATTGCCGCGCCCCAGAGAGTTTCAAACCCTCGACATCAACGGCTCGTTCGAGGCATTGGCGCTGGATGAGCAAGACCGCTTGTACACCCTGCCTGAAAAAAGCCGAACGGCACGCGGCGAAATTCCCGTCTATCGCTGGGATGGTCTGTCGTGGTCGACGCCTTTCATGCTAGCGCCACGCGACGGATTTCTGCCGGTCGCAGCCGATTTCGGCCCAGATGGCCGTTTTTATTTGCTGGAGCGAAAGGTTGCTCTGATCGGATTCCGATCCCGGTTGCGGCGTTGGCAGATCGATCGTGATCAACCCATTGCCGAAGAAATTCTGTTTGAAACAAGCACCGGCACTCATGACAACCTCGAAGGCCTGTCGGTCTGGCGTGACGATCGCAACCGGCTCCGGGCCACAATGATCTCGGACGACAACTTTCTGGCGCTGCAGCGCACCGAGTTGGTGGAATATCTGCTGCCTGATTGACAGGGCAATGCCAAAGGTCTAAACGCACGGCTTGCCTTGGGATGAGCCCGGGGCCAAGTCGCCGCTACCTTGTCAAAACGGGCATCTGTAAATGCAACGCTCTTATATTCCCGGCATCATTGCCATGGCCGCTATCGTTGTGGCCTCGAACATTCTGGTCCAGTTCCTGATCCTTGACGGTCTGTTGACCTGGGGTGCTTTCTCCTATCCGCTGGCCTTTCTGGTCACTGACATCATGAACCGTGTCTATGGCGTAGGTCCGGCCCGCAAGGTCGTGTTCGCAGGGTTTGTCACCGGTATCATCTGCTCGCTGATTGGCAGCCAGATCATGCTGCAGGGCGACGGCTTCACCTATGCCGCCGTACCGTTGCGGATTGCTGTAGCCTCGGGCACCGCCTTCCTGATCGCGCAACTGACCGACGTCACCGTGTTCAATTCGCTGCGCGGTGGTCGCTGGTGGCGTGCTCCGCTGGTTTCAACGCTGGTCGGATCGGCGCTGGACACCGCGATCTTCTTTACGCTGGCTTTCTCGGCCTCGGTCACCTTCTTCGGCGCAAACGCTGATGCCGCGATCAACTGGGCGTGGGAGCCGGTGCCCTTCATGCTGTCCGGCCCGATGGCACCGCTTTGGGTGACGCTGGCCTTCGCTGACTGGCTGGTAAAACTCTCGCTGGCCCTGATCGCGCTGATCCCGTTCAAGGTGATCGTCGCCCGTCTGACCGCTGCACAGCCTGCGTAAAAAAGTTCTTTGAGATTGGCACAACTTGTGTCACGCTCCTTGTTAACCGCAACAGATAGAAAAGGAGGTGATCCAGTGTCGAGAAAGAGATTGGAGAGAGGTGTCGGAACAACCGGGGGGATCGCCTGTTAAGGCAGCCCTTGGCGGAGCGCTCGCTCCGGCTGGTCGATTGATCTAACCGACCCGACCTCCTGAACTTTCGAAGGGCCGTCCCGCCGGGGCGGCCCTTTTTGTTTCCATCTGCGGCTTGTAAGGTCTGCCCCATGTTGCGCATCACCGACGATATCGCCTTACAGGATTGGGAAATGACCGAGAGCTTTGTACGCTCCTCCGGTCCCGGCGGGCAGAATGTCAACAAAGTCTCCACCGCCGTTGAGCTGCGGTTCGAGGCCGCGCGCTCGCCTTCATTGCCTGATCCGGTCAAGAGCCGGTTGAAACGTCTGGCCGGTCGGCGCTGGACCAAAGATGGTGCAATCATCATTCAATGCGAAGAGACCCGCTCGCAGGCCCGCAACCGCGAAATCGCCCGTGCGAGGCTGGCTGAACTCATCACCCGCGCATTGGTCAAACCCAAGCGCCGGATTGCCACCAAACCCACCTATGGCTCGGTCAAACGACGGCTGGCGGCAAAAAAAGCGCGCTCTGACGTAAAGGCGTTGCGGGGCAAAATCTCGGAAGATTAATCTGGTAACTTCGCGCGGCCTTGCTAGTCTGACCCGACAAGGGAGAGCAAGATCATGAGGTTAGAGGGAAAAACCGCAATCGTCACCGGCGGCGCATCCGGCTTTGGTGCCGGTATCGTGCAGAAATTCCTGGCCGAAGGGGCGCGGGTCATGATCGCCGATATCAATGGCGACGCGGCCGAGGTTCAGGCAAAACAGCACGGGCCGGGCGCCATCGCGCAGCAGGTGGATGTGGCCGAGGCGAAGTCGGTGCAAGCGATGGCGGATGCGGTCGACACCGCCTTTGGCCATCTCGACATTTTGGTCAATAACGCAGGCGTGACTCATCTGCCCACCCCACTTGAAGAGGTCGAAGAAGCCGACTTTGACCGCATCTTCAATGTGAATATGAAATCGGTTTACCTGACCGCCCGCGCCTTTGTCCCGCAGATGAAAGCGCGGGGCACCGGTGCGATCCTGAACGTGGCTTCAACGGCTGGCTTATCGCCGCGTCCCAACTTAAACTGGTACAACGCCTCCAAAGGTTGGATGATCACCGCAACCAAAACCATGGCGGTGGAATTGGCCCCCTCCGGCGTCCGCGTCAACGCGATCTGCCCGGTTGCCGGAGAAACCCCTCTGCTGAAATCCTTCATGGGCGAAGACACGCCCGAAATCCGCGCCAAGTTCCTGTCGACGATTCCGCTGGGCCGCTTCTCGACCCCAGAAGACATGGCCAACGCCGCCTGCTTTCTCTGTTCGGACGAAGCCAGCATGATCACCGGAGCGGCCCTCGAAGTGGACGGAGGACGATGTATCTGATCTATTCTTCATCTGGCCAAAAATATCTCCGCCGGAGGCGGCGCGCGCCAGCGTGCTTCCCAGCACAACATCCGAGATCCAAATGACCCCCGGACCCAGCAACCTGATCACCGATATCCCTGGCCTGAAGGTCGGCAACGCGCAGGATGAGGCGCTGAAATCGGGTACAACCGTGCTGACGGCGGAGCATCCTTTCGTCGCTTCGGTGCATGTCATGGGGGGCGCGCCCGGCACGCGCGAAACGGACCTCTTGGCACCCGACAAATCGGTTCAACATGTGGACGCGATCGCGTTGTCCGGAGGTTCGGCCTTCGGGCTTGATGCCTGTTCGGGCGTATCTGACGCCCTCCATGCCGAAAAGCGCGGATTTCAGGTGGGTCCGGCTGTCGTGCCGATTGTGCCCGGGGCGATTCTGTTCGACCTGCTGAATGGCGGAGACAAGGACTGGACCGAAAACCCCTATCGCGCGCTTGGCAAAGCCGCTTATCTGGCCGCCTCACCGAAATTTGAATTGGGGTCAGTCGGGGCTGGAACCGGCGCATTGGCGGCGATGCACAAGGGCGGGCTGGGTTCGGCATCGCTGATGCTTGAGGGGGGCGTAACCGTTGGCGCGTTGGTCGCGGCAAACCCTCTCGGCAGTGTGACAACGTCGGGTGACCGTCATTTCTGGGCTGCTCCGTTCGAAATCGATGCCGAGTTCGGCGGCCTCGGGCCAGATCCGGCCTCGGGTCTCGGGCGCAGCCATGTCAGCCGTAAGGCACAGGCGATGCATCCGGCCCCACCGGACGACGCAAATACCACGATAGCCATTGTCGCAACGGATGCGGCCCTGACCAAGCCGCAATGTCAACGGCTGGCGGTTGCGGCCCATGATGGCATCTCACGCGCGATTGTCCCCGCCCATACGCCAGGGGACGGAGATCTTGTATTTGGCCTCAGCACGGGCACTCACGCCGTCGCGCCCGAGGCCATGGCGTTGATTGGTCACGCGGCTTCGATATGCCTTGCGCGAGCGATTGCGCGTGCAATCTATCTGGCCACACCCCGCCCAGGCGATCTGTTGCCCTGTTGGTCACAATTACATGACTTCGGTTAAGGACGACCGGTAACGCCTTGTGACAGGGTGCCCTCGCGCGGCAATCTGCGCGTTGACTCTCTGCTGTGCCAGCGGTCCATTCGGTGCAGCCAATTTGTATCGGAGCAAAAGCTATGAATCGTATCCTTGCCACCGCAATTGCCGGCCTGCTGGCCCTTCCCGTTTATGCGGAAGGCGACGCCGAAGCTGGTAAGAAGACCTTTAACAAATGCAAGTCTTGCCATCAGATCGCTGACCCTGCAGGTGAAGTGATCGTCAAGGGCGGCAAGACCGGCCCGAACCTCTACGGGATCGCGGGCCGTACCGCGGGGACCGTCGAAGGGTTCAAATACGGTGACAGCATCGTTGCCGCTGGTGAAAACGGGCTGGTTTGGGATGAAGAGACTTTTGTCTCCTACGCCCAGGATCCTAAAGCGTTTCTGAAGGACTATCTGGGCGAAACCTCGGCCAAATCGAAGATGACCTTCAAGCTGAAGAAGGGCGCCGAAGATGTTTACGCCTATATCGTGAGCGTATCCGGCGAATAATCCGCCTTTCACAACCCATGAGACGTACAAAAGGCCGCAGCCCCTGCGGCCTTTCGTGCGATTGAACAAATGCCTGTTCAGCGCCACCTTGAACGGATGCCGGTGATGTGTTTCGCGCCGGTGTTGCGACAACAGGAGACGACAGATGGGTATCATGATCCCGGCCTGGGTTGAGGGTGAACTGACTCCCGTCGACAAGCTTGAAGCGCATGAAAAAGGCCTCAAGCACAAGGCTGTGTCAGTCTTTGCCGTCCGTGGAACCGAGATTTTGCTGCAGCGCCGGGCGCTGGAAAAATACCATACGCCGGGTCTGTGGGCGAACACGTGCTGCACCCATCCGGACTGGAACGAAACAGCTTCGGCGTGTGCCGTGCGTCGCCTGCAGGAAGAGCTGGGCATCACCGGGCTTTATCCCGAATACCGGCACCGGCTTGAATATCACGCGGATGTGGGCAACGGGCTGGTCGAGAACGAGGTGGTCGATGTCTTTCTGGCCCATGTGCGCGGACCGTTGAAGATCGAGCCTAATCCCAGCGAAGTAATGGATCTGCGCTGGATCGACTATCACGATCTTCTGGCCGAAGTGCAGCGCCACCCGACCCGCTTTACGCCATGGCTGAAGATTTACCTGCACAATCATGCAGACACGATCTTTGGACCCGATCTAATAATCTCGGCCACTTCGTAAGCCTGCCTTGCAAGGCGCGCGCAAGCGGCATACATCAACGCGTCATGGCCAAGCAGAAGACAGACCCGAATTACAAAGTCATCGCCGAGAACCGGCGTGCCCGCTTCGATTACGCGATCGAGGACGATATCGAGTGCGGTATTGTGCTGGAAGGGTCCGAGGTCAAATCCCTGCGCGCAGGCGGGTCGAACATCGCCGAGAGCTACGCCTCGGTCGATGATGGGGAACTCTGGCTGATCAACAGCTATATCGCACCCTATGAGCAGGCGAAGGTCTTCAAGCATGAAGAGCGTCGCCGCCGCAAGCTGCTGGTGTCACGCAAGGAACTGTCGAACCTGTGGAACGCGACTCAGCGCAAGGGCATGACACTGGTGCCGCTGGTTCTGTATTTCAATCACAAGGGCCGGGCGAAGCTGAAGATCGGTATCGCCAAGGGTAAGAAGCTGCACGACAAGCGCGAAACGCAGGCCAAGCGGGATTGGTCACGTCAGAAGCAGCGCCTGATGAAAGACCACAGCTAGAACGCCATGGTCGCCTGAACGGCCCGCTGCCAGCGTGCATAGGCCGCATCGCGATCCGCTTCGGACATTTTCGGTTCAAACCGGCGGTCCAGATCCCATGTGGTGGCAAACCCGGCCTGATCCGGGTAAACGCCAGCCTTCATCCCGGCCAGCCACGCGGCCCCCAAAGCGGTGGTTTCCTGCATCACCGGGCGATCCACCGGTGCGCCGAGGATGTTTGACAGGCCCTGCATGGTCCAGTCTGAGGCGCTCATGCCGCCGTCGACGCGCAGGATGACATCGGCCTCGCTGCCCCAGTCGCCCTGCATGGCGTGCCACAGGTCGCGGGTCTGGAAAGCGATGCTCTCCAGCGTCGCGCGGGCAAATTCCGCGCGACCCGAGTTGCGGGTCAGGCCAAACATGGCACCGCGGCAATCGGGCTTCCAATAAGGCGCGCCGAGCCCGGTGAAGGCCGGTACAAGCACCACATGCTGGTTCGGGTCGGCCTGCGCGGCCAGATCGCCGCTTTGGGGTGCCGCCTCCAGAATCTGAAGCGCGTCGCGAAGCCACTGCACAGCAGCCCCTGCAATAAAGATCGAACCTTCGAGCGCATAGGTTTTCTGCCCGTCCAACTGATAAGCGATTGTTGTCAGCAGGCGGTTTTGGGACATCACTGGCTGCGTACCGGTATTGAGCAGTGCGAAACAGCCTGTGCCGTAGGTAGACTTCATCATTCCCGGCTCAAAACAGGCTTGCCCGATGGTGGCAGCCTGCTGGTCGCCTGCGACGCCCAAGATGGGAATGTCACCGCCAAACATCGTGGTCGAGCCGAAGTCCGACGCGCAATCCTGTACGTTGGGCAGCATAGTCGCAGGAACGCCCAGCATATCGCAGATTTCGCCGCTCCATTCGCCTTTGTGGATATCAAACAGCAGGGTGCGCGCGGCGTTTGTGGCGTCTGTGGCGTGGACGCTGCCCCCGGTCAAACGCCAGATCAGGAACGTGTCGATAGTGCCGAACAAAAGCTCTCCGGCCTCGGCCCGATCGCGCGCACCCGGGACGGTGTCCAGTATCCATTTGACCTTGGTGCCCGAGAAATACGGATCCAGCAGCAGGCCGGTTTGAGCGGTCACGTCATCCTCGCAGCCCGCTTGTTTGAAGCGTGCACATATCTCGGCGGTGCGGCGGTCCTGCCAGACGATCGCGTTGTGAATGGGTTTGCCGGTTGCACGGTCCCAGACCACAGTGGTTTCGCGCTGATTGGTGATGCCGATCCCGGCGATCTGATCGGCCGAGATGCCGGTGGTCTCCATCACCTCGCGGCAAACATTCAGGGCGCTGGTCCAGATATCTTCGGGGTCATGTTCCACCCAGCCTTCCTGCGGAAAGTGCTGTGGGAATTCCTGCTGCGCTGTGCCCACGCGCTGCATTTGCGCGTCGAACAGAATGGCTCGTGATGATGTCGTGCCCTGATCGATTGCCAGAATATAGGTCATGCCTGCGCCCCTCCCGCTTTGGTTTTGCGGGACTTTAGCGCAAACAACGGGAAAACCGCCAGAGTGGAATTACGCCTTTGAGACCGGCAGATTGTCGATCAGCCGCACCCCATCTGCCCAAGCCGCCGCGAACAGACGGGCGGGGCGGTCGGCGTGCGTCAATGGTTCCAGCGTGTCAGCGCAGCGCAACTGCACATATTCCACATCCGTAAACCCCGCCGACAGCAGATCGGTTTGCGCCTGTGCGGCAAGCGTATCGAAAGGGACGCCCTTTCCCAAAGCCTCGGCCAAAGCGCGCATGATGCGATGTTTTTCGGCCGCAACCCGCAGCCCTTCAGCCGAGAGCCTTTGATTGCGCGATGACATGGCCAGGCCCGATGCCTCACGCACTGTCGGGCAGCCGATTACCTCGATGGGGATATCCAGATCGCGGGCCATGCGCCGTACGACCATCAGCTGTTGATAGTCTTTTTCGCCGAAATAGGCTCGATCTGCCTGCGTCTGCAGGAATAGTTTGGCGACAACCGTAGCCACGCCGTCAAAGTGACCGGGACGGAATTCGCCTTCCATTACATCGGTCAGCCCCGCGACCGAAACGGTGGTGGCAAAGCCCTTCGGATAGATCTCATCCGGGTCAGGAACGTAGATCGCATCAACCTGAAACGGGGACAGCTTTTCGGCGTCTTCATGTTCAGTGCGCGGATAGTTCGCCAGATCTTCGGGATTGTTGAACTGCTTGGGATTCACGAAGATCGTAACGATGACCCGATCCGTGCCCGCCTTTGCCGCCTCGACCAGCGACAGGTGACCCTGATGCAACGCACCCATCGTCGGGACAACACCAATGGTCTCTCCATCATTGCGCCACGTCGTGGTCAGCGCGCGCAGATCCGCAAGCTTGCGAAGAATGGGCGCGGTCATGATTTATTGCCTTTTGCGGGGGCTTGGTCTGCAAAGACGTGTTCGTCCGCAGGAAAACTGCGTGCGCGGACCTCGGCGGCGTATTCGGCGATGGCAGCTTCGGCTTGCGGGCCAAGATCGGCATAGCGTTTGACGAATTTCGGTTTGAAGGCGGTGAAAAAGCCGAGCATGTCGTCAACCACAAGAATCTGTCCGTCGCACCCGGCCGAGGCGCCAATACCGATGGTCGGGATCGGGATTTCGCGGGTGATCCGGTCTGCCAGACCTTGTGGAACCTTCTCTAACACGACCGAAAACGCACCTGCATCGGCCACTGCTTGGGCATCGGCCAGCACCGCCTCTGCCTGTTCATCACGGCCTTGAACCTTGTAGCCGCCCAAGGTGTTGATCGATTGCGGCGTCAGGCCGATATGGGCCATCACCGGGATACCGCGCTTGACCAGAAAGCGGATGGTCTCGGCCATTTCCACGCCGCCTTCCAGCTTCACCGCCCCTGCGCCGGTTTCCGACATCAGTCTGGCAGCGTTGCGAAACGCCTGTGCAGGCTCGTGTTCGTAACTGGCAAAGGGCATGTCGATGACCATCATCGCCTTGTCCAGCCCGCGCGCGACGGCCTGACCATGCAGGATCATCATCTCCATCGTCACGCCAAGGGTCGAAGTCAGCCCGTGCAGCACCATACCGACGCTGTCGCCCACCAGAACAAAATCGCAATGGGCATCCATCAGACGCGCCATCGGTGTCGTATAGGCGGTCAGCGAAACCAGAGGATCGGTGCCTTTCCGGGCGCGGATATCCTCGGCATTCGGGGCTGTCTTGCGGGCGGTGGCGCTCATGCTCGCTCCTCGCAGGGTTTATGTTGCAGCGCGGCATAGCAGATCGGACCGGGACCATGAAACCCCGGTTGCGCGAACATTTCCTTGATTGACCTGAGGTTTAAAGGGAAATTGGTCTCAGAACGATCCGCAATCGGCGGACCAACCTGACACAGTGGGGAGTGAATTTCATGGGAATGCAATCGGTTCGGACCTTGGCCTCGGCCCTTGCGCTGGGCGCGTCTTTGCTGGCGTCGCAGGCGTTGGCGAAATCGGACATCACCATCGCGATGCAGCTGGAACCGCCGCATCTTGACCCGACCAGTGCTGCCGCGCAGGCGATTGATTCGGTGGTTTACACCAATATTTTTGAAGGCCTGACTCGGTTCATGGGTGACGGATCCGTCGTGCCGGGGCTGGCTGAAAGCTGGGAGATTTCCGAGGACGGTACGGTTTATACCTTCAAGCTACATGACGGGGTAACCTTCCATGACGGCACCACGATGGATGCCGAGGACGTCAAGTTCAGTCTGGACCGAGCCCGCGCCGATGACAGTGCCAATGCGCAGAAGGCGCTGTTTGCAGGGATCGAGAATGTCGAGGTTGTCGATCCGTTGACCGTAAAGATCACTCTGTCCGAACCCAATGGCAATTTTCTGTTCAACCTTGCCTGGGGTGATGCGGTGATCGTGGCCTCAGAAAGCATCGAAGACATCAAGACAAACCCGGTCGGGACAGGGGCCTTCACCTTTGGCGACTGGGTGCAGGGCGACAGTATCACACTGAACCGCAACCCCAACTATTGGGGCGATCAGCCCGCGTTAGAGACAGCCACGTTCAAGTTCATCTCTGATCCGACCGCCGCCTTTGCCGCCATGATGGCCGAGGATGTGGACGTGTTCGACAATTTCCCAGCACCCGAAAACCTGCCTCAGTTCGAGGCTGATCCGCGCTTTCAGGTGCTTGTCGGCTCGACCGAGGGGGAGACGATTCTGTCCACCAACAACAAGCAGGCACCTTTTGACGATATCCTCGTCCGGCAGGCTCTGGCCCACGCGATCGACCGGCAGGCCATCATCGATGGCGCGATGTTCGGCTATGGTACGCCCATCGGCACCCATTTCGCACCGCACAACCCTGCTTATGTCGATCTGACCGGCAATTCAGCCTATGACCCGGAAAAGGCCAAGGCACTTCTGGCCGAGGCCGGATACCCAGATGGGTTCGAAACCACGCTGCACCTGCCGCCGCCCTCCTATGCCCGCCGTGGGGGTGAGATCATCGCCGCGCAACTGGCTGAAGTTGGCATCACCGCCGAAATCATCAATGTCGAATGGGCGCAATGGCTGGAATCCGTGTTTAAAGGCAAGGAATTCGGCCTCACCATCGTCAGCCATACCGAGCCGATGGATATCGGCATCTACGCCCGGCCTGACTATTACTTCCAGTATGAAAGCACCGATTTTCAGGCTCTGATGGATACGCTGAACGCGACCACTGATCCGGACGAGCGGACCCGTCTGCTGGGCGAAGCGCAGCGGTTGATCTCAAGCGATTATGTCAATGGCTACCTGTTCCAACTGGCTAAGCTGGGCATCGCCAAGGCGGGTGTGCAGGGCCTGTGGGAGAACGCCCCAACCGCTGCCATCGACCTGACCGCGATCAGTTGGGACGAATGACCGCCCCAGAGGTAGGAGGCCGATAGATGGTCAATTCCCTCTTCGCCACGCTTGCGATTGCGATGCTGGCGATCACTGTGCCCACAGCGCGCGCCGATACATCACTGGAGCGCGCCGTGGCGCTGTGGCTCGACGGTGACGATGCGCAGGCGTTGCCCATGCTGGCCGAACTGGCGGTGGACGGCGATGCTGATGCGCGTCTGCTGCTTGGTCGGATCGAGACTGCGGATCTTGGGCCTTCGCCTTTCCGGCAGTCGTTGGAGCCCGCGCAATCGCGCGCATTGTTCCGCCAGAAGGATTGGAACGCATTCGGCCGCTCTTGGCTGACGGCAGAGGCTGAGGGCGGCAATCCGCTGGCTCAGGCCTTGTTGGCGGCCAAGCGCCCAAACCCCGACCTGGACCTGATCGACCGGCTGAACGCGTTGGGAGAGCATCAGGCCACCGACTATCCCACGCGCATCGTTGCTCTTTATGGAGACCCCGAGATGCGAGCCGGACTGCTGGCGAATCCGCGTCTAATGCAGGATCTCAAACCCTACCTGACCTATCTGTCGATAGAACCTGAGCCGCGCGGCGATGGTCTGGCCGCGCTGCGTCATATTCAGCCCGACCCGGTTGATGCGGGTTCCGATCCGGCTCTGGGCATGGCGGGTCTGCTGGCACTGGGGCTGGGATACGGCGATCTGTCGCCCAAGAATCCGTGGCGTCCGGCGGTTGAAAACTGGTTGATGACGTCCGAAGCGACACGCCCCCTCGCGCAGCTCTGCTCTGAACGTTGTGGTGATGACGCTCCGGCCTGTGCCTTTGCCTTTCTGGCCCTGTTCGGAGGGTATTTTGAAGTCATCCGCATCGACAGCCCGCTGGAATCGGTCATCCCGCAAGATCAGTTTCTGGACAGCCCGCGCGCGCGCCTGATGGCCTTGCGCCGCGTGGCACTTGCCCGGACTGAAACCAATCTCGAATGGTTGGCCGACAGTGCGCCTGCCAATCAGCTTTCAACTTGCGCCATCGACCTGATCCGGATGGAGCGGCAGACCTACAACTAGCTGTTGCGCCCGCGCGGTTCAGACACTTAACCTGTTACCAATGCTTCGCTATGCCCTCAAACGCCTGCTTTCCCTGATCCTGAGTCTGGCCGTGGCCTCGGTCGTCATCTTCTCTGTGATCGAGATCGCGCCGGGTGATCCGGCGTCATTCATGCTGGGCGTCAATGCGCAAGAGGATACGCTGGCCGCGCTGCGGGCTGAACTGGGCCTCGACGTGTCAAAGGCCGAGCGGTATTTCAACTGGGTCGGCGGCATGCTGGTTGGGGATTTCGGCACTTCCTACACCTATCGCACGCCGGTGTCGCAGATGATCGGGGATCGTCTTTGGGTGTCGTTGCCGCTTGCGCTTTATGCGCTGACGCTTTCGACCCTGATTGCCTTTCCGGCGGGGATCTACGCCGCCGCGCGGCGCGGCAAGCCGGGTGATGTGGCCGTTATGGGGGCGACCCAGCTGGGCATAGCCGTGCCAAATTTCTGGTTCGCGATGATGCTGGTGCTGGTCTTTGCCATCAATCTGCGCTGGTTCAATGCCGGAGGGTTCGCCGGATGGCAGGACGGGGCCTGGACCGGCCTGCGTTCCCTGACTCTGCCTGCCATTGCCTTGGCCCTGCCGCAGGCGGCGATCCTTGCACGCGTCATGCGCTCGGCGCTTCTGGATATTCTGGGCGAGGATTTCATGCGCACCGCCCGCGCCAAGGGTCTGTCACGCCGCCAGGCGCTGTGGCGGCACGGGGTGCGCAATGCTCTGATCCCGGTTCTGACCATCATCGGGCTGCAGTTTTCCTTCCTGCTGGCGGGCTCGATCATCATCGAGCAGGTGTTCTATCTGCCCGGTCTCGGGCGGCTGGTGTTTCAGGCGATCTCAGCCCGCGATCTGATCGTGGTTGAATCCGTGGTCATGCTACTGGTCTTTGCGGTGATCACAGTGAATTTCCTTGTCGACCTTGCCTATGCCGCCGTGGACCCAAGGCTGAGGAGCAGGACATGAGCCGCAACCTGATCCTTGGCGCGGCGCTGTCGTCGCTGGTGGTATTGGCGGCACTGATATCGTTTGTCTGGACGCCTTACGATTACGCGGCATTGAACATTCCCGACAAGCTGCAAACGCCAAGTGCCCGGCACTGGTTCGGCACGGATCATTTCGGGCGCGACATGTTCTCGATGATCATGGTCGGCGCGCGCACCTCGATCGCGGTGGCCTTGGTGGCGGTCGGGATCGGTATGGCGCTGGGGGTGCCTTTGGGGCTGACGGCTGCGGCACGCAAGGGCTCGTGGCCGGATGAGGTCATAATGCGCGGCAACGATCTGGTCTTTGCCTTCCCCTCACTGGTCATCGCCATTCTGATCACCGCCGTCTTCGGGGCCGGCGCAATCAATGCGATCATCGCCATCGGTATCTTCAACATACCCGTTTTTGCCCGCATCACCCGAGGCGCGGCGTTGTCACTGTGGGAACGGGAATTCATCCTCGCCGCCCGCGTGTCGGGCAAAGGGGCCGCGCGGATATCGGTTGAGCATATCCTGCCCAACGTGGCGAATCTGCTGATCGTGCAGGGCACGATCCAATTCAGCCTTGGCATTCTGGCCGAGGCCGGGTTGTCCTATGTCGGTCTGGGCGCGCAACCCCCCACACCCAGCTGGGGGCGCATGCTGGCCGATGCCCAGACGATGGTCAGTTTTGCCCCGCATTTGGCTCTGATTCCGGGTCTTGCGATCATCGTGACTGTGCTGGGTCTGAACCTGTTGGGCGACGGGCTGCGCGATTGGCTGGACCCAAGGATCAGGGTGGCCCGGGCATGAGTCTGCTGCGTATCCATAACCTCTCGGTGTCGATCCACGGGCAGCAGATTCTGAAAGATGTCAGCCTGTCCATCGATCCCGGCCAGATTGTGGCTGTCACGGGTGAGAGCGGCTCGGGCAAGTCCATGACCGCGTTGGCGGTGATGCAATTGCTGCCGAACGGGGCCGAGGCTGAGGGTAAGCTGGAACTGGAGGGGCAGGATCTCTTGAACCGACCCGAATCCGAGATGTGTGCCCTGCGGGGCGCTGCAATCGGCATGGTGTTTCAGGAGCCGATGACAGCACTCAATCCGGTGAAAACCATCGGGGATCAGGTGATGGAGACGATCCTGATTCACAAGGCCATGCCCCCGGTCCAGGCCCGGACCCGTGCAGAAGAGGTCCTGGCCCGCGTGGGCCTGCCCTCCGAGCGTTTCCCGCTTAGCCGCTATCCGCATGAGCTGTCAGGCGGGCAACGCCAGCGTGTGGTCATCGCGATGGCCATCGCGCTGCGCCCTAGGCTGCTGATCGCGGATGAACCGACCACCGCGCTGGACGTGACCACGCAGGCCCGGATCCTTGACCTGCTGAAAGGCTTGGTGCGCGAGTTTGATATGGGTCTGCTGATGATCACCCATGATCTGGCCGTGGTGGCCGACATGGCGGACCAGATTACCGTCATGCGCCACGGAGAAGTGGTGGAAAGCGGTACGACCCAACACCTGCTGCACAACATGCAGCACCCCTATACCCGCATGTTGTTCGAGGCGTCGGGCCATCAGGTCAATCTGCCTGAACCCGCAAGCCCTCAGCCGCTGCTTGAGGTGGCTCAGGTCGTTCGGGACTATCGGTTGCCACGCAAAGGTCTGTTCGAAACGCCCCGCCATCACCGCGCGGTGGATAGTGTCAGCTTTACTCTTAACCGAGGGGAGCGGTTAGGGCTTGTTGGGGAGTCCGGATGCGGAAAATCGACCCTAACACGGGCGATCTTAGGCCTTGAGGAGGTGCAGTCCGGTCATATCCACTTGGATGGGCAGCCTGTCTTCGCGGGCCACAAACCCAACCTTGTCGTACGTCGCAAGATGCAGGTGGTGTTCCAGGACCCTTATGGTAGTTTCAACCCAAGGCACCGGGTTGCACGACTGATTACCGAGCCGTTTCACCTGCTAGACACGCAACCTACTGGGACCGAACGTCAGGATCGCATTGCCGAAATGCTGACCGCCGTGGGACTCAGCCCCGATGACTCCAGCAAATACATTCACGAATTCTCAGGTGGTCAGCGACAACGCATCGCCATAGCACGGGCACTGATCATCCGGCCTGAACTGATCCTGTTTGACGAGGCGGTCTCGGCCCTTGATGTCTCAGTACGCGCGCAGATCCTTGATTTGCTGGCTGAGCTCTGTGCTGCATATGATCTGACCTATCTGTTTATTAGCCATGACCTGAGCGTCGTGCGCACCATCACGGACCGCGTTCTGGTGATGCAATCCGGCAGGATCGTTGAGCAGGGTGAAACGGAACAGGTCTTCTCGGATCCACAGCACGCCTACACCAAAACGTTGATCGCCGCCGCACCCCAATTGCCCGATATCGGATTGGGAGTCGCGTAAATGCCCTTGTTAGAGATTGAATAGAGGTCAAAATGAGTCAACAGCCATGGTTCGACCCCACGTTATGCTTGATCGGGGGGCAATGGGTTCCGGCGATTTCGGGTGAAACCCTGCCCCTGATCAATCCCTCGGATGGCAGTGAGATTTGTCGGATCGCGCGTGGCACGGCCCGTGACGTCGATGCTGCGGTCACCGCAGCCCGATCCGCAATGCAGGGCGATTGGGGTCGTATGACTGCGCTGGAGCGCGGTCGCATCCTGACGCGCCTCGGCCAACTGGTGCTGGATCGGGTTGAGGATCTGGCGGCGTTGGAGGCCATGGATGTAGGCAAACCTCTCACTCAGGCCCGCGCTGACGCAGTGGCACTTGCACGCTATTGCGAGTTCTATGGCGGGGCGGCGGACAAGGTGATGGGGGAGACCATTCCCTATCTGGACGGCTACACTGTCTATACCCTGCGTGAACCGCATGGGGTGACGGGCCACATCGTCCCGTGGAACTACCCGATGCAGATCATTGGCCGCTCGGTCGGGGCGGCGCTTGCGATGGGCAATGCCTGCGTGCTGAAACCCGCAGAAGAGGCCTGCCTGACTGCGCTCGCCTTCGCGCATCTGGCCGTTGAGGCCGGATTGCCCGCAGGTGCTTTGAACGTCGTGCCGGGATTGGGGGCCGAGGCTGGTGCGGCATTGTCCGGGCATCCAGGGGTAAACCATATCTCCTTCACCGGGTCGGTCGCTACGGGCGCATTGGTGCAGCAGGCAGCCGGACGCAACGTGGTGCCGGTGACGCTGGAACTGGGTGGAAAATCCCCGCAACTGGTCTTTGATGACGCTGATCTGGATGCGGCCCTGCCGTTTCTGGTGAACGCGGGTATTCAGAATGCAGGCCAAACCTGTTCGGCCTCGTCCCGCATTCTGGTGCAGCGTGGTGTCTATGAGCAGGTCAAATCCCGCATGGCTGAGGCGTATGGGCAGCTGACTGTTGGCCCCGCGATGCAGGACTTACGTGTCGGACCCTTGATCTCGGATCGGCAGAAACAGATTGTCAGCGGCTTTCTTGATAAGGGGGTGGATCTGACCATCGCCGGTCAGGGACAGATCGTTGATGGCGCACCCGAGGCCGGAGCCTATGTCCAACCCACGCTCTTCGCCGATGTGCCTCCGGACCATGTGCTTGCTCGGGATGAGATCTTTGGCCCGGTGCAGGTTCTGATCCCGTTTGACACCGAAGAACAGGCTCTAACCATAGCCAATTCTACCGAATACGGTCTTGTCGCAAGTATCTGGACAAGGGACGGCGCGCGCCAGATGCGGCTGGCCAGGGGGCTGCAGTCGGGGCAGGTCTTCATCAACAACTACGGTGCCGGAGGCGGAGTTGAGCTTCCGTTCGGCGGCGTCGGCAAATCCGGGCATGGCCGCGAAAAAGGTTTCGAGGCGCTCTATGGTTTTTCACAACTGAAAACAGTCGCCGCCTATCACGGCTAAACGATGACTTCGATCGCCTCTTGGGCACCGACGCCAAACACATGTTTGTAACGTTCGATCTGATCCGCCGGCCCCATGGCCTTTTCCGGGTTGTCCGACAGTTTCACGGTCGGGCGCCCATTGGCCGATACCGCTTTGCACACCAGCGAGAATGGGGCCAACGCGTCATCCGCCACCAATCCACGGAAATCGTTGGTCAACAGTGTGCCCCAGCCGAAAGAAACATTGGTGCGATCGGCGAACTGCGCGTGTAGCTCACGGATTTTGTCCACGTCCAGGCCGTCCGAGAAGATGATCCGTTTCTTTGTTGGGTCCTCACCGCGTGATTTCCACCAGTTGATGGCGATATTGGCCGCCGTCGCGGGATCCCCGCTGTCGATGCGGATGCCGGTCCAGCCCGCCAGCCAGTCGGGTGCGCGATCCAGAAAGCCCTGTGTGCCGTAGGTGTCGGGCAGGATGATGCGCAGATTGCCATCATGCTCTTCATGCCAATCGCTGAGAACATCATAGGGGGCCTGCGCCAGCTCATCATCAGTGTCGGCCAGCGCGGAATAGACCATGGGCAGCTCATGCGCATTGGTGCCTATGGCCTCGACCTCGCGCCGCATGGCGATCAGGCAGTTCGAGGTGCCGGTAAAGGCCGGACCCAACCCTTCGATCATCGCCTGCACGCACCAGTCCTGCCACAGGAACGAGTGCCGCCGACGCGTTCCGAAGTCGGCGATGCCCAGCCCATCGATTTGACGCAGCTGCTGGATTTTCTCCCACACGCGGGTCATGGCGCGGGCATAAAGGACCTGTAGCTCGAACCGGCGCATGCCATTCAGAACCGCGCGCGAGCGCAGTTCCATGAGCACGGCGAGCGCCGGGATTTCCCACAGCATAACCTCGTGCCACTTGCCTTCGAAGGTCAGCTCATACTGATCGCCTATACGCTCCAGGTGATAGGGTGGCAGGCGCAGATTCTCGAACCATTCCATGAAATCGGGGCGAAACATCTGCCGTTTGCCATAGAATGTATTGCCCCGCAGCCAAGTGCTTTCCCCCCGGCTGAGCCGGAGCGAGCGGATGTGATCCAGCTGCTCGCGCAGCTCGCCTTCATCGATCAAACGGGCCAGAGGAACGTGATTCGACCGGTTGATCAGCGAAAAAACCACGTCTGTTTGGGGCTTATTGCGAAACACTGACTGACACATCAGCAGTTTGTAGAAGTCTGTATCGATCAATGACCGCACAATTGGGTCGATCTTCCATTTATGATTGTAGACCCGCGTCGCGATGTCGACCATGGGGACCTCCTGCGATTTCCGTTGTTAGATCAATCGGAGCGCCGAATGGCAAGAGTCGCCGGATTGGTAACAATGCCCATGACAAAACACATTGCGGGCATATTATGAGTATCCTTCACGCTTTAGTGAGGGGGTGGGGATGGAATAGAAGGTTGAGTTTAGTGAATGGGTCTCGAGTACGATTTTGACATAGTGGCGATTGGACCGGACGAAGTTGATCCGGAACACGGTCACACATCGGTAACAGGACGGCCTCCGGTACGAGCGCGGTTTCGGGATGTAAAGACTGCGGACGCCTTGCGGGCCGCATCGCCGAAGATACGTAGGATTTTTCTGGAATCCGGGTTCAGTCTGGACACGCGGGATGGGGAAACCGCGCGCGGGTATTATGCACCCGAGGATATTATGGATCGCCAGCGGATTCTGAAACGGCTCTTTGCGAATATTCGCAACATGGGGGTGCAGGGTGAATACAGTGGTGAGTTTGATTTCCACCAGTTTCTGCATCACGTTAGATCTGCGAAGCCGGGTACAGCACCACCCGAGGAACAACCGCGGCCATTGCAGCCGCCACGCCCCGCGCCAGAGCCGCCCGCGCGCCGTACGGTTCCAGGGCGCATCGGATTTGCGCTGGGCTTGGCCGTGATCCTGTTTGTGATCCTGAAATATCTGGCTGAGCGTGGGGCAACACCCTAGACGAGTTTGACACCCGCAGCGCGCATGGCCTCTTCTGCGGCACCAAGTGACCCGCCCATGTCGATGGCGCGGCAAAGATCGGTGCGGACCGTGACGTCAAAGCCAAGACGCGCGGCATCCACGGCCGAGAAGTGCACGCAGAAATCCGTGGCCAGCCCGACCAGCGTCAGTTGGCTGATCCCGCGTGTTTCAAGGTAGCCCTTCAAACCGGTCGGAGTGGTTTGGTCATTTTCGAAGAAAGCCGAATAGCTGTCGATGGCACTACGAAAGCCCTTGCGGATGATCAGATCGCCATCGGTGCGCAAATCGGGATGAAATGCCGCGCCTTCGCTACCCTGAACACAGTGATCAGGCCACAGAACCTGCGGACCATAAGGCATCTCGGTCATTTCAAAAGGCGCTTTGCCCGTATGTGCGCTGGCGAATGAAGAATGGCTTGCCGGATGCCAGTCCTGCGTCAGGATCACCGCGTCGAAATCGTCCATCAGCACGTTGATCGGAGCGACGATCTGGTCCCCCTCGGGCACGGCCAACGCACCGCCTGGGCAGAAATCATTCTGGACGTCGATGACGAGCAGGGCGTGGGACATGGGGGCCTCCTTTAGCTGCCCTATCGGTATGGTTTGGGGAGGGGGTCGTCAATGCGCTCTCTTGCGTGTTTTTGCCGGGGGCATTAGATCGCGGCCATGTATACGATCGCTGCCCTCTATCACTTTACCCGTTTCACGGACCCCGAAGCGTTGCGTCCCGCGCTGCTGGAACTCTGCCGTGCGCAATCCGTCAAAGGTACTTTGCTGCTGGCGCAGGAAGGGATCAATGGAACCATCGCAGGCCCCCGCGCCGGGATAGACGCCGTGCTGGCGCATATCCGCGCTTTGCCGGGGTGCAGCGATCTGGACTGGAAAGAGGCAACTTCAGACCATCCGCCGTTTGGCAAGATGAAGGTGCGTCTGAAGAAAGAGATCGTAACGATGGGCCAGCCCAACGTCGATCCACGTGCCAGCGTCGGGAACTATGTTGAACCTGAGGACTGGAACGAGCTGATCCGTTCGGATGATGTTGTGGTGATTGACACGCGAAATGACTACGAGGTGGCGATTGGCACATTTGAGGGCGCAGTAGACCCTAATACTGCCAGTTTCCGCGATTTCCCGGCGTGGTGGGAAGAGAACAAGGATCGGTTCCACAACAAGCGCGTTGCGATGTTCTGTACCGGAGGCATCCGGTGTGAGAAATCCACCAATTACCTGCTGGGTCAGGGCGTCGAGGATGTCTACCATCTGAAAGGTGGCATCCTGCGTTATCTGGAAGAAATGTCGCCCGAGGACAGCACCTGGCAGGGAGAGTGTTTCGTCTTTGACAACCGCGTGTCGGTTGGCCACGGGTTGGTCGAGGGGCCGCACAAGCTCTGCCATGGTTGCCGCCGCCCGATCCTGCCCGAAGACGTGAAACGCCCGGAATACGAACATGGCGTCTCGTGTCATCAATGCATCAATGAGACCTCGGACGCCGATAAAATGCGGTTCCGAGAGCGCCAGAAACAGATTCAACTGGCCCGCGCGCGCGGTGCGGAGCATCTGGGCTCAGACTGAATAAGGCTTGCAGGCCGCGCCGGAATTCGGATGATCACGCACAGGTCAGCCTGACGGAGCGCAAATGATCCACGAACCCCGAACTCTGGAAGAATGGAAATCCACCCTGCTAGCCGCGCTCGGGCTTGTTCTGGCCAGTTTTCTTGCCTGGTTCGGTTTGTCGCGTCTGAGTGAGGCAACCGCCGGCGACACGATCGGTACGGTGGCATCCGTCGGTCTGCTGATCTGGATCGCCTCGCAGTCGTGGTTCTACATGACGCAGGTGAAATCTCCCCGTCGGCTTCTGTTTCTGATGGGGGTGTCCTTCATTCAGGTCGTCCCGTTCCTGTTCGCTGCCGTGTACGGCGCGTTTGGATATAACGACAATTGCGTCATCGGCGCGGAAGGACCGGCGGATATTCTGTATTTCTCCTACGTCACCTTCACCACGGTCGGCTACGGGGATATGTCCCCAACCGGCCTCTGCCGTGGGTTGGCTGTGGCCGAAGCTGTGACAGGATACATCCTGTTGGGGCTCTTCGTCGCCGCAGCGGTCGCGCTTTATGCGCGCAATCATGGCAAGTGATGCGACCCTATTTGTTCTGATCGATCCAACGCGACATCATCTGTTTGTCGCGAAAGCACTCTGACGGGATCGGACGGCGCTTGCTGCGCGAGATCCGCTCGGCAAAGGCGACCTGTTTGCCAGTGGGATAGTTGGCAAAAGGTGATGGATCATGCGGTTTATGTGCCGAGATCCAGTTCGACAGCGACCGCCGATCCCGTTGTGCTTCAACCGGGATCTCCAGGGCGGATTGCTCAGCAATCGCACGGGCATAGCGCATTTGCCGGTCAGTGACAGGCAGCATGTGATAATCGTTGCTGGGCGCGTCGTACCAGCTTTGACGGGCAGCGTTGGTCATAGCTCGAATACCTCCGTTCCGCGTCAGACATTTTCGCAGAACAAATATAGAACATTTTAGGAACTTTTTCAAGATTTCTGCTGATTCAAGCGATTTTCACCGCTTTCCAAACCAGCCTGTCCCGTCGTGTTTCGACCAATTCGGCACGTTTTTCCGTGCTTCAACAGTAATCAAAGAATCAGCGCGTCTCATTTCAATACACAGATGCTCACGACATCGCGTGTAGTGCTGGCAAAGGCGATGATCCGCCGATTCAGCGCTTGATCTTGCCGCTCCAAAGGTTGCTATCGGCGCTTCTTGTCGTGATCGGAACGACAAACGAGGGGTCGATTGCAGATGATGAACCAGTATCGGAGCTGGTGATGGATAACTGATCGCGGATTGAGAGCACGCCTTGCATCTTTAGATGGCCAAGGCGCGGGCATTCGTCATGAAGAAATTTATACAATCCCAAAAAATCAGTGGCGCTATCTATTGGCGCCTTTCACCATGGTGCGCCATGTCGTGTTCGAACCCGATATCGGCCAAGGCAGGATCAGTGCCTTCTGAATGATAATGCGGCTTCAAAACCATTCAGCTTGGCAACCCCTTCAGATTCGGTCTTGGTGCCTGCACCTATTCGTCACCGGTTCGGCGCTGTACCTGAACACGTTCGAGCAGTTCTGCGATCCGCCCTCTCGTGGTTGCGCTGTCGTTCAGCAAACCCGCAGCATCGGCCAGCGGTTTGTCCGGCTGCCGGTCCACCGTTTGTGTCAATCGCGCGCTGATCTGTCGGATTTCTCCGAAGGCCGAGGGTGTTTCCGCACCAATATCTGGGTCCCCGGTCAACCAGGCGTACCGGTCCGCTGCGTCTCCGTCACCAATTGCGCGGAGCAACCGCGCAGCTTCTGCGTAATCGTCAGTTTGTGAGATTGCCCGCGCGCGCAACTGTTCCGCCTCATCTGACTCATCCCCGGCAATTTCCAGCAAAGCTTGACGCGGCTTGTTCTGCAGCAACGCGGCGCGCGCTCTGAGCTGCGCCCGATCAAATCGCCGCTTCCGATCCTGAGGTCGGGCGGCTAGCGCATAGGCGGGGACGGCGAAGCGCAGATCGGCCAACCGCGTTGCAAGCGAAACAGCGGTGTCTACCGAGATTGCGCTTCGCGTCTGATCTGGCATTCCGACCGTGTGTCGTAGAAAGGTGATGTCGTCCGCTCGTTCCGCCAAAAGCTGCAGCACCTGATCTTGTGCGCGCTGCCACTCTGATGTGTCAGGCGCGGCTCTGATTTGATTCAGCGCGGCATCGAATTCCTGCGACAAAGCCAATGCCAGAACGTGAGCTCGGGCCATCATCGGACCCAGATCGGACCTCCGCAATTGCCGCGCATAACTTGCCGCAAGATCAAGATCGGCCGGAGAGACTGCGCCCCGATCCGCCCACCGCTTTTCAACCAGGCGCGCCAATGCCAGCGGCGCCTCGGCGGTTGCGGCGGCGGACGACACGACATCGGACAGCAGCTTTTCGGCGACGATATTCTCCCCTGCAGCAGCGGCTGTCTCAGCTTTGGCCAAGTCCACATCTGCCGAAGCTTCGTTCAGAACACGCGCGACCGATCGCAATACCCGACGCGAGGCTTCCAGCTCGCCTGCATTGACCAGTATTTCAGATAGTTTCGCCCCCAGATGTCGGCGCAGATGACGAGGCAGGCGGCCAAAATATTGCTCAATCGCATCCAGGTTGGCATCCGGATCAAGCGTACGCTCTGTCATCACGGCCCAAAGCGCTGGCCCCCCAACGCATTGCTGCTGCCCCGCAAAAGGATTTGGCAATGGTACCGAAAGATCGTCCATCACAAAGGCAATTGCCGAAAGCTGTTCTTGCTGGGTCGAATTGTCGGGCAACAGATTCAGAGCCTGCAAAGCCTCGGCACCAAATCCATGATAGGTATAAAGACGCGCCAGTTTCAACGCATGTGTTTCGTCCACCCGGTCGAATTCCTGAAATAGCCCGACCCGAAGCCCGGCCACCTGCACGGCAAAGGGCGTTTCATTTGACCAATTGTCGAATCCCAGTTCGCTGTCGGTGATACATTCCGTACGGGGTTCAAGCTGTGGCACTTCCAATGCCTCCAGCCCCTCAATCTCATCCAGAACCGAACGTAGTTTCAGATTTGATGACAATGCGCGGTCCATGCGCAAAGGCCCGTAGGCGGTAGACGATCTGCGCCCGACATCCGCCAGATTGAGGTCTACAACCTCGCGGTCGGCCCCTTGAATGATGCGTGATATCAACTGGTCTTCAAAACGTCCCCGGTCCAATTGCAGGAGAGGCAGCGCAAGCTCGGTTGCGGGGATTTCGGCAGGCGGTGTGACCCGCTCTCTCGCTGACAATGGCAGGTCGGGTAGCGTTGCGGTTGCGTTTGACCCCGGAGAAATGTCGATCACCACCATCGAATCGCGGTGTAGAAACGCATTCGCAACGCATTCGCAGCCGAACTCCAGATCAAGGGGGCCACCTGCTTTGGCTTGGCTCAGCGATTGCAACCTGCTGGCAGACAGACGGTCAAAAACAGCACGGGTGTCGAAAGTCACGCCATCGATCCCGACAGTCAGCCGCGCCCCATTCGTGTGCTGAGTCAGGTTCCAGCCGGTTCCGGCAGGCACCTGAACGACGATGCGCGTATATCCATCATGTTCGCCTGAGCGTACACGCAAGGCCTGCGCTGTCGCGTCCGATCCCCAGACAAGCAACATCAGGAGCAAAACGCGCATCATGCGGCGGCCTGCTTAAGCTCTTTCAGCGCGTCCTCAAGCTCGGAAAAGCCGGGACGATTATGGGTCGGTGTGTTCTGGCGCCCAACCTCGATACACATCGCGGCATTGTGGTTGTGCAGATTGGCAACCAACACCTCCTTGATCAGCTGGTAGAAGTGATTGTCTTCCTCGACCACCGCCTTGAGTTTGCCAGCGAATGGCCCGACCAGACCGTAAGCGAGAAAGACCCCCAGAAATGTGCCAACAAGAGCACCGCCGATCAGTTTCCCCAACACTTCGGGTGGTTGATCAATCGACCCCATCGTCTTGATCACCCCCAGAACCGCCGCCACGATGCCCAGCGCAGGAAGGCCATCCGCAACCGTCTGCAGCGCATGGCTGGAATGCATGGCGTGGTGGAAATTGGCTTCCATCCGCTTTTCGAGCACCTCTTCAACCTGGTGCGGATCGTCATAGTTCATCGAGGCGGAACGCATGGTGTCGCAGATCAGGTCCACGGCTTCCTTGTCTGCCTGAATCTTGGGATAGGCCGAGAACAGAGACGAATTTTCAGGCTCTTCGATATGCTGCTCAACCTCGACCGGGTTGGCGCGCGCGATCCGGATCAGGGAAAACAGCAGACAAAGCAGGTCGCGATAGTCTTCGGGTTTCCACTTCGGGCCTTTGAAGACCTTGGCCATGTCCTTGGCCGTATGTTTGACACCGCCCATGTCATTGCTGATCAGAAATGCACCGATTGCGGCACCGCCGATCATCATCATCTCAAACGGAAGGGATTTCAGAATGATGGTCATTTTGCCACCTGCGGCCAGGTATCCGCCGAATACCATGACAAAGATGACGACAATTCCGATGAGTCCGATCATGTGTGGCCTCCGAAGTTAAGGGGTGTCGTGGGCATGAGGGCTACTCCTGCGGGGCGCGTGCATTGCGACCGGCAATGACCACGCTGATCGTATAGGCGGTTTCCGGGCTGAGTCCGGCCATCACATTCGCGGCGGCATCGGGTGGCATGCGCGACAAGAACCCCGCGGCAAAAACGGCGTCCATGGTTTCGAACAGAGCAGCCGCATCCTTGGGTTTCATGCTCTGATACACATCGGTCAGCTGGGTCAGGTCATTCTCGGCGGCTTTCTCGGCAAACGTCACCGTTTCACGAAGGGAGTCTTCAGCCTCCTCCAGAAGCGTCAGCCGGGTTTCGATGGCCTGATCCGCGATTTTCAGTGCGTATTCGCGATCTTTGATGGCAGCTTCGCGCCGGTTCAGTTCATCCTCGCGGCGCAGCAATTCTGTCAAAATTAGCTGTAAATCCGCGGCGTCCGGGTCGGTATTGGTGGTCTTTTCCTGTGGGTTTGGCGCAGGTTCGTTGCCGCGGGCCAGCGCAGGCCCGGCCTCCAGCCCAATACGGATGATGGCGGACCCAATCATCAGCAACGAGATCACGGTTAGAACACCGCTACGCCCCCGCCGATCAACCGGTTTTGCCGGGCGTCGCCTCATGATCCGGCCCCATCCTGCACACGGGCGTGCCGGAAGAACATCAACCCTTCCGGTTTCTTGATGGGCTCCTCTAACGCTTCGAGCTTCGGATCGCTGTCCTCTGAATGCGCCTCTGCGTGTTCTTCAGGCTGCTCAGGCGCATCATGGCTTTCGACCGAGGGCTCTGTCGCGGGGTTTTCAGCTTCCACGGGGCTTTCCGGCGCGACGTCATGCATCGAGGCCATCATCAATTCGAGTCGCTTTGCCACGGTTTCAGCCCGCTCGGTCAGATCCCGTAGCGCGACGCCCGATTCATCCGATGCTTCTCGGGCTGTATCCAGAGATTTCCGCAGCTCATCGGCCTGTGTCGACAGCACCGAAACGGCACCGCCCACGCCTTTTTCCAGATCGGTAAAACGCCTCAGCCGCCGCGAAAGGACAAAGCAGTACAGCCCGGCCCCAATCGCGCCCGCGACCAACAGAATATCGGCAATCAGCTCCAACTTCGCCTCCTAGTTCAACACAAATTCCATCACCAGAACGTCCCGCACCCGGCCTTCGCCGGTGACAATCCCGATGCGCCGCAGCAGGTGACCTCGGATGCGCATCAGAGCCAGAGAATCCTCGAGATCGGACAACTCCACCGCCCGCAGATAGCCGTTCAGCACATCCATGATTCGAGGCTGCATCTTTTCCACGTCAGCGGCGTAGTCTGCGTTCACCTCGAGCTGGGCGTGAAATTTCAGATGCCGCGAATCGCCTGCATTGACCGAAACGATCACCGGTGGAAGATCGACGAATGCAACGTCGGGCAACGCCTTCACCGAGGCGTCTACATCTTTCATTTCCACCTGTTTCGCCGTCTCGTCACCACCGATGGGCAGCAGGCCGGACGCGGTTGAGAAATACCCTCCGGCCCCGCCCGCGATGGCCAGAATCACCCCAAGCACCAAACCCTTTTTCCCTGACTTCTTAGGGGCTTCCGCCTCATCTACAGCTGCGTCGGTCATGCCGTCCTCATCCATCCGTTCGGTCAGTGTCATAACCCGTCAGGGACTAACCGATTGTTAAGGGCAATCGTCCAAACAGGGGCTGAGCCGAACAGAACGTCGGTGAGTCGGAGGTGAGCGTGCAGCAGATCGGAACTGTCTGGGCAAGTTTGGACAGGCGCAAACAAATCATCGTGGCCGGCGCCGTTGCGCTGGTGTTTCTGGGCGTGCTGGCGATGTCGCGGATCGTGACTGCTCCGTCGATGACCCTGCTTTATGCAGGGCTCGAAAGCGGGGCCGCGGGGGATATTATACGCACGCTGGATCAGCGTGGCGTTGCATATGAGATCCGTGGCGGCTCGATCTACGTACCGGGTTCGCAGCGGGATGAGCTGCGCATGACTCTGGCCAGTGAAGGCCTGCCTGCGAACGGCAATCGCGGCTATGAGCTGCTGGATTCCCTCAGCGGGTTCGGCACCACGTCGCAGATGTTCGACGCCGCCTATTGGCGCGCAAAAGAGGGCGAGCTGGCCCGCACCATCGTCGGCAGCCCGCATGTCGGTCAGGCGCGCGTACATATTGCCAACGGCTCGACCAATCCGTTTCAGCGCAGTGTCGAGCCGACCGCCTCGGTCTATCTGGTGCCGTCTGGTGCGCAGATCACCGGCGATCAGGCCAAGGCGATCCGGTTTCTGGTGGCCTCGGCAGTCAGCGGTCTGATGCCCGAGAACGTCACGGTGATCGATTCAAACGGGGCCGTGATCGGGGCGCAGGAAACGGCTGTTGCCGCTGATACCGCAGATGACAAGGCGCGTGAGCTGCGCGACCGGGTCATGCGGCTGGTTGAGGCCCGTGTGGGTGCGGGCAATGCGGTGGTCGAGGTCAGCGTGGATACGGTGACCGAAACCGAATCGATCCGGGAGCGTCGCTTTGATCCGAAAGGTCGCGTTGCGATCAGCACGGATATCGAAGAACGCTCGGACAGTGCCCGCAACCAATCCGCAGATGTGACCGTCGCGTCGAACCTGCCGGACGGTGATGGCGGCGGCGGTGACGAATCGAATTCGAACGCAACCCAGACCCGCGAGCGCGTGAATTACGAAGTGTCCGAGACCGAGCTTGAGGTGCATCGCGCACCGGGAGCGATCAAACGTCTGACCGTTGCCGTTCTGGTCAACGGCGCGCGCGAGGTCGGCACCGATGGCGCAGAGATATTTGTGCCGATGCCGCAGGCCGAACTGGACGCGCTGGAGGAACTGGTGGCCTCGGCCGTGGGCTTCGATGCTGAACGCGGCGATGTGATCACGCTGAAATCGCTGGACCTGCCTGTGGTCGAGCCGCAGGGAACGCTTGCGACGGCTTCGATCTGGTCGAAGATCCACTTGGATGCGATGTCGCTGATCCAGATGGCGGTACTGGGTGTGGTGTCGCTCGTGCTTGGTTTGTTTGTCATCCGTCCGATCCTGACAAACGCGGCAACGGCTCCGGCCTTGCTGCCCGCTTCGGCCACACCCGAGGCTGATACTCCTTTTCTGACGGGCGAGATCGCGACCGAGGAAACCCCGAACTTCACCCCGCTGGCTGATCCGGTGCAATCTGGCGTACCGGCAATCGCCAGCGCGCCGGGGGAAGAGGCCGTTGACCGGCTGCGCGCGATGATCGGCGACAAGCAGGAAGAAACGGTCGAGATCCTGCGCAGCTGGCTTGAGGAAAGCGAGGAGAAGGTGTGATGTCGATTGCCCATCTTCTTGAGGATTTCACCCTGCAAGCCGGTGGTGGTGCGGTGCATCTGCTGGATGAAGAAGCGCTCGAAGAACAGCGGCTTGCCGCATTCGAAAAAGGCTATGGCGCGGGATGGGAAGATGCTGTTCAGGCGCAGGAACGGGGTCGCGATCAGTTGAGTGCCGATCTGGCCTCCACCCTGTCTGATCTGTCCTTCACCTATCACGAGGCGCTGACACGCATGACGCTTTCACTGGAGCCGATGTTTCAAAGCCTTGTCGAAACCGTTTTGCCCGAGACGATCAAGCAGGGTTTCGCTCCGCGCCTTGCCGAACAACTGTCCGGAATGGCGCGGGAGCAGATCGGGCAGCCGATACTGCTGCGCGTGCCCGACGGAACCTTGGCCCAGATCGAAGCGGCATTGCCACAGGATCTGACCCCAGCACCGCAAGTTATCGAAGACCCCGCTCTGGAACCCGGCCAGGCCTATCTGCAAGTGGGCATCGCCCGGCAGCAGCTAGACTGCAGCGCCATGCTTGAGGCCATTGCCGAGGCGTTCGATGCATATCTGTTTGAAGCAAAGGAGGCTTTGTCAAATGAGTGATCCCCACCCCGCAAAAACCGAAAAAGCCAACCCGTTCGAGGCGGTGCCGATCGAAGTGACAGTCTCGGTCGGTCGCGCGCGTCCGTTGATCCGGGATTTGCTGAATATGGGTGAAAATGCAGTGCTGACGCTTGATAAACGGATCGAAGATCCGGTGGATCTCTATGTCGGGGACCAATTGGTCGCGCGCGGGCTGCTGGAGGAGATGGAGGGCGAACAGGCCGGGCAATTGGCTGTCCGATTGACTGAGATTTCGGATCTGCAGAACGGGATCGGGTAATGCGCCTGTCCATCTGGCTGGTGGTTCTGCTTTTGCCTACGGTGGCCGGTGCGCAGGAACTTTCCCTGTCACTGGGGGAGGGCGGGTCGATTTCTGCCCGAACCATCCAGTTGATCCTGTTGATCACGGTGCTGAGCCTCGCGCCGGGACTCGCGATCATGATCACCTGTTTTCCGTTTCTGATCACTGTGCTGGCGATCCTGCGGCAAGGGATCGGGTTGCAGCAATCGCCGCCCAATATGCTGATCGTCAGCCTCGCATTGTTTTTGACCTATTTCATCATGGAACCGGTTTTCACCGAAGCCTGGACCACCGGAATCCAGCCCATGGTGAACGAAACGCTGGATGTCGAACCGGCGCTTGAGCGTGCGTTGATCCCGTTTCGCAGTTTCATGGCAGCACGCCTTGATGCAGAGACGTTTCAGGCCATGGCCGCTTTGCGTCCCGAAGGTGCTACGATGCAATTGTCACCTGAAGCGCCGCTCTCGGTTCTGATGCCTTCATTCATGCTGTCGGAGATCGCGAGAGCATTTCAAATCGGATTTCTGATTTTCCTGCCCTTCCTGATCATCGATCTGGTGGTTGCGGCGGTTCTGATGTCGATGGGGATGATGATGGTGCCACCCGCGACGGTTTCGCTCCCATTCAAACTGGCTTTTTTTGTGATTGCAGATGGCTGGGCCCTGATCGCCAGTGCTCTGGTGCGCAGTTATTTACCTTGATGTCAGTGTCGGGTGATCTGAAGTCGTGCGCGCAGCCCGTGATCCCCGGCTTCAAAGCTGAGCGTGCCTCCATGCTGCTCGGCCACGGTGCTGGCAATGGTCAGGCCCAGCCCGAACCCGTCCGATGACCCCGTGTTCGAGCCGCGTTGAAAGGGGGCCAACAGCGCCTCGATATCGGCGACGGACAAATCGGCTCCTTTGTCTTCGACGATGATCGTGGCGGTTTGTGCATCGGTTTCCAGCGTAACCTCGGCACGACGTCCGTATTTCAAGGCGTTGTCGATCAGATTGGTCAGTGCTCGTTTCAGCGAGATTGGCCGCCCCGTCACCAGAATCCGCCGTGTCTCAGGCAAGGAACCAAAGCCCCGGCGCGACATGAACACAGATGGCGCCCCTTCCAGCGCGACCGGATCAACGGTTTTGAGCGTGACCGGCAGGTTCATGTCCTGATAATCGGCCACCAAAGCCTCAACCAGCGAAGTCAGAGAGAGCTGGCGTGGTTCTTCAACGCTCAGCTCGGACCGCGTATAGGTCAGGACGCTTTCGATCATTCCCGTCATTTGATCCACGTCGGCTTCGAGCTTTTCGCGCAGTTCCACATCCGGGATCAGTGCCGCGCGCAGGCGCACGCGTGTGGCGGGTGTGCCCAGATCGTGACTGACACCCGACAGCACAATGGCGCGCTTTTCAAGCTGCGCGCGCTCGGCGTCGAGATGATCGTTTACCGCGGCAACGATATCACGCAGTTCATCCGGCCCATCCGCATCATAGCTCTGCGGCCCCCCACGGCGTTTCCGGTCGCGCAGGGCCTGGGCAAAACGCGTGAAACTGTCCGAGACGTTCCCGACCGAGGTCAGCAGCACCCCAAGCGCCACGATACCAAACAGAATGGCAGGCAGCCGCAGATCTGTGGGCGCTGCCCCGCAGCCCCAGATATCGGTTCCGTCGACCTGCTGCCACGGCCCCCGTCCAAACTGGGCAATGAGTATGGGTTCGCTGCAGTAAGTGGCCAACAGGCGGGTCAGGTTGCCCATCTTTTCTGGCCCTGTCTGATCGCTGCCCGAAACGATATCCGACACCGGATAGATCAGCCGATCCGACATCACCGCCAGCGTCAGTTCGCGCCCGCTCAGCGGGGCGGAGCTGTCGGTCAGGATGGACAGATTGGTGATAAAGCGGCGGCCAGCGGCAGCGGGCAGTTGCTGAAATTCGCCACGTTCGGCCAGTTCGGCCTCTTCAACGTCCAGCGGTGTGATCTTCAGCCCGGGGGGCGGGGCCACACCCGTGCGAAGCTCTTCGTAAGCGGCGAACCCTGCCACAAAGGATTGGGTCAAGTAGCGGTTCCAGGCCTGGGCAGACGCAAACCACAGCCCTGCCGAGATCAGCCCGGCGGCAAAAGCCGACAAGGTCCAAATCCAACCGAGACTGCGCAGGCGCAGGGTCATGCGCTTTCATCCACCAAAACTTCGGCGGCAAAAACATACCCAACGCCCCGTTCGGTTCGCAGCATCTGCGGATCCTTCGGGTTCGCCTCGATCTTCGAGCGTAGCCGTCCGACCAGCATATCGATGGCGCGGCCCTGCGCCTCGGGCTTGTCTGTTTCGCCAGTGACATCCAGCGCGGCAGCGATCTCATCCCGGGTCAGGGGGATATGCGGGTTGGCCAGCAGCACCTTCAAAAGTGCGGATTCCCGTTGCGAAAGCGCGACCTGAAACCCTTCGGGCGAGTGCACCTCGTCCCGTTTTCCATCATAAAGCCAGCCGTTGAACCGAAAGCTTTTGGTCCGGCGGCGATACACCAGTGACGGAGTACGCCGGGCACGCTGCATCACCGCGCGGACGCGGGCCAGCAGCAGCTGTGGGTTGAACGGTTTGGCGATATAATCATCGGCCCCGACCTCATATCCCGCCATCCGCTGATGATCTGCTGACAGGGCTGAAACCAGAATGATCGGTACATCCTGCTCAGCCCTCAGGCGGGCGCAGATTTCGACTCCGTTCTCATCGCCCAACATCACATCCAGCAAGATCAGGTCGATCCGACCCGCAGCCAGATGCGACCGGATTTCGTTTTCCGAACTGGCGGGCAGGGCGATGAACCCGTTCTGTTGTAGGAACTGGGTCATCATCGACCGCATCTCAGGGTCGTCATCCACCACCAAAAGTCGCGGAATGCTCACGCGGTTTCTCCTCCCAGTTTCTGCTCCTCCGGCATCATGCATTGTAACGAACGGAAACAGATTCAATGTCAACGTAACACGCTGTAACAAAAGCGGTGAAAATCTGGATCATGGCTGAGTTTTAGCACGGATTCCGCGTTGCCAGGTTCCAATCCGTTAGCGCTATATCGAGCATCGCTGCTTTTCGCAGTTACAAAGTTCTCTAGGGAGGAGACACAAAATGAAACGTTTTGCATTTGCCACCGTTTCGACACTGGCCGTTGCGGCCGCGTCGTCCGTTGTGGCCGAGCCGCAGGCCGAAGTTCTGCATTGGTGGACGTCGGGTGGCGAGGCCAAGTCGGTCGCCGTTCTGCAGGAAGAGTTCGCCTCGAACGGCGGGACATGGACCGATATGCCGGTTGCTGGCGGCGGCGGTGATGCTGCGATGACCGCGCTGCGCGCACGGGTCCTGGCCGGTAACGCGCCGACCGCTGTTCAGCTGAAAGGCCCTGCCATTCAGGAATGGTATGAAGAGGGCGTTCTGGCCGACATCTCGTCCGTGGCCGAGGTCGAGGGCTGGGCGGATGTGCTGCCCGCGTCGATTGCCGGTCACATGCAGTGTGAGGGCACATGGTGCGCCGCTCCGGTAAACGTGCACCGCGTCGACTGGATCTGGGCCAATGCCGATGTTCTGGCCGCAAATGGCATCGAAATGCCGACCACATGGGATGAATTCAACGCCGCCGCTGACAAGCTTCAGGCCGCTGGGGTGATCCCGCTGGCTCATGGTGGTCAGGCATGGCAGGACGCAACTGTGTTCGAGACCGTGGTTCTGGGCATTGGTGGGCCTGAGTTCTTCCAGAAAGCGCTGGTTGATCTGGACCCCGACGCGCTGACCTCGGACACGATGGTGCAGGTGTTTGACCAGATGCGCACAATGCGCGGATATGTGGACGAAAACTTCTCGGGCCGCGACTGGAACCTTGCCACCGCTATGGTCATGAATGGCGAAGCGGCGTTCCAGATCATGGGTGACTGGGCCAAGGGTGAATTCCTGGCGGCTGGCAAAAAGCCGGGTGAGGACTTCCTGTGTGCCTCGACCCCCGGCGACGGTTATCTGTACAACGTGGACAGCTTTGCCATGTTCGACGTGGACGGAGACGACAAGAAAGCCGGTCAGGACCTGCTGGCCAAGCTGATCGTTGCGCCGAACTTCCAGAAAGTGTTCAACCTGAACAAGGGCTCGATCCCCGCACGCACCGACGTGGCGCTGGATGACTTCGACATCTGCGCCAACCTGTCGGCCGAAGATATGGGCTCGACCTCGGACGCGGGTTCGCTGCTGCCGTCCTATGCCCATGGCATGGCGCTGCGTGGATCGCAGTCCGGTGCGATTACGGATGTTGTGACCGCGCATTTCAACTCGGATATGTCGTCGGCTGACGCGGTTCAGCAACTGGCGGCCGCAGTGGCCAACAGCTACTGATCCAAATCGCTCTGCCCCCTATAGTGAGGGGCAGAGCACCTTTCCCCGGAGGAAAAAATGTCCGAATGGCTGGAAAACCACCTGCCCAAGGTGGTGCTGGCACCGTCGTTCATCGCCGTATTGATCTTTGTCTACGGCTTTATCGGATGGACCGCATGGGTGTCGCTAACCCGATCGAAACTACTGCCGAAATACGAGATCAAGGGCTTCATCCAATACGAACGCCTGTTCGAGTCCCCCCGCTGGGATACGGCAATCAACAACCTGTATATCTTTGGCGCGCTGTTCATCGTGATCGCGATGGTGCTGGGCCTGTTGCTGGCCATTTTGCTGGATCAGAAAATACGCGTCGAAGGGGCTATTCGTACGATCTACCTCTACCCCATGGCACTGTCGATGATCGTGACCGGCACGGCGTGGAAGTGGATCCTGAATCCGGGCCTGGGCATTGAATCCATGGTGCAGGGCTGGGGCTTCACAAATTTCGAGTTCGACTGGCTGGTGAACCCCGATTACGCCATTTACACCATCGTGATGGCCGCGATCTGGCAAAGCTCGGGCTTCGTCATGGCGCTGTTTCTGGCCGGTCTACGGTCAGTGGATGGTGAGATCATCAAGGCCGCCCAAGTCGACGGTATCCCTACATGGCGCATCTATACGGCGATCATCATTCCTTCGATGGCCCCGATCTTCCTGTCGGCCTTCATCGTTCTGGCCCACCTTGCAATCAAAAGCTTCGACCTTGTCATCGCCCTGACAGGCGGTGGACCCGGTTACGCAACCGATCTGCCAGCAACCTACATGTATGCCATGGCGTTTTCGCGCGGCGATATCGGTCAGGCGGCCTCTTCCGCAATGATCATGATGCTGGTCGTCTTTGCCATCGTGGTTCCCTATCTTTACTCAGAGCTGAGGGCGAAAAATGACTGATCTGTCGATGCCCCAAACCCAAACCCGCACCCAAAGCGCCACCGGCAAGATTGCCCTGCGTTGGCTGCTGTATGTCCTGCTGGGCCTCTTCGCGCTGTATTACCTGATGCCGCTTTTCGTGATGTTGACCACATCGTTGAAAAGCCTTGAGGAAATCCGCACCGGGTCCCTGATTTCGCTGCCGCGAGAGGTCAGCTTTGATGCATGGAAAACCGCATGGTCCGGCGCTTGCACCGGTATCCAGTGTGAAGGTCTGCGGCCTTACTTCTGGAACTCGGTTCTGATTGCGGTGCCTGCAGTGGCGATCTCGACCCTGCTGGGCGCTCTGAACGGCTATGTCGTGGCGCAGTGGCGGTTTAAAGGCGCCAACATCATCTTCTCGCTGATGCTGTTTGGCTGCTTCATCCCGTTTCAGGTTGTCCTGCTGCCAATGGCGCGTCTCTTGGGCATCATGGGGATCGCCGGAACTATTCCCGGCCTGATCTTTGTCCATGTGATCTACGGGCTTGGCTTCACCACGCTGTTTTTCCGCAACTACTATGTCACCATCCCGGCCGAGCTGACCAAGGCAGCTCGTGTCGACGGTGCCGGCTTCTTGCGGATCTTCTGGTCGATCTTCCTGCCGCTGTCGCTGCCCATCATCGTGGTGACCGTGATCTGGCAGTTCACGCAGATCTGGAATGACTTCCTGTTCGGGGTGTCGTTCAGCCAGGCGGGGACGCAGCCCGTGACCGTTGCGCTCAACAACATCGTAAACTCCACCACCGGCGTCAAAGAATACAACGTCGACATGGCCGCCGCGATCATCGCGGGGCTGCCGACGCTGCTCGTCTATGTCGTTGCCGGTAAGTATTTCATCCGCGGCCTGACCGCTGGTTCAGTGAAGGGATAAACTCATGGCTCCCATTCTCGACATCAACAAACTCTACAAGAATTACGGCCCTGTCGAAATTCTGAAAGATATCAACATCTCGATCGAACCGGGCGACTTCCTGGTACTGGTTGGCCCCTCGGGCTGCGGTAAATCCACCCTGTTGAACTGTATCGCTGGGCTTGAAGAAATTACCGGTGGTACGCTAGCGATTGGCGGCAAGGACATGACCCATGTCAGCCCCAAGGACCGCGACATCGCGATGGTGTTCCAGTCCTACGCCCTGTACCCGACCATGACCGTGGCCAAGAATATCACCTTCGGGATGAAAGTGCGCGGGGTCGATCAGGCCACGCAGGAGGCCAAGCTCAAAGAGGTTGCCTCGCTGCTGCAGATCGAGCCGCTGCTCAACCGCCGCCCCAGCCAGCTTTCGGGCGGGCAGCGTCAGCGGGTGGCCATGGGCCGGGCGCTGGTGCGTGACCCCAAGCTGTTCCTGTTCGATGAGCCGCTGTCGAACCTCGACGCCAAGCTGCGGGTCGAGATGCGGACCGAGATCAAGAAACTGCACCAGACGCTGGATGCCTCCATCGTTTACGTCACCCACGACCAGATCGAGGCGATGACACTGGCGACCAAGATTGTGGTTCTGAAAGGCGGTGTCGTGCAGCAGATCGGCACCCCGGCCGAGATCTACAACAACCCGGCCAACCTGTTTGTGGCCGATTTCATGGGTTCGCCCGCGATGAACCTGATCCCGGCGCAAGCATCGAATACCGGCGCGGGGACGCAAATCGCCATTGCGTGCCCATCGGGTGAGACACTGGTGCTCAACGACGCGCGCGAACTGTCCCTGCCGCAAGACGTCATCCTCGGCCTGCGTCCTGAGGACATCGCTGAGGCCGGCTTCCGCGCCGGGGCGGGCGTGCAAGAGGCGGCCTGCATGGTCGATATGGTCGAACCTGCGGGTGCGGATACCTATGTGGTCTCGGAGCTGGGAGGCAAACAGGTCACCGCGCGCCTGCACGCCGAAACCAGCGCTCAGGCCGGGCATATGCTGAACCTCGCGTTCGACATGAGCAAGGTTTCGTACTTCGCCAAGGAAACGGGCGAGCGATTGAACTGAGAACGGGCAGGTCCGCAGCGTGATTGCTGCGGGCCACGCCTGAATGACAGATTCTGGCTGTAAGAGAGGGATCATGCTAGGGTGTGCGCTCACCGAGGGAGGCGCACAATGTCCGACCCCTATTCCGATCTGGCAGCGCAAGATATCTCTGTTCAGGAACGTATCGCCGAGGCGATGGAGGCCCGGTGTCTCGAACCTGCGCAAAAAGAGATCAGAGGCACTTATCTGAGCGATCTGTGTGTCCCAGCTGGCGGTTTTGCGGTCGAGCTGGGCTCCGGAACTGGCCACGTCACGCATGAACTGCTGTTGGTGCCGGGAGTTGAGCGCGCGCTTGGGCTCGAACCTTCGCCGGTTATGGTGGAGCGTGCGCGGAACAGCTTTTCCAGCGAAAGCCGCCTTGTTTTTGAAACTGGCGACGCCAAAGCAACTGGCCTTGAGGACAATTCAGTAGACCTTGTTCTGGCGCACACTTTGCTGTGCCATGTGCCTGGCCCCGAGGATGTCATTTCGGAAGCATTTCGCATTTTGAAGCCCGGCGGCATATTTGCGATTTGCGATGGGGATTATGACACTGCAACTGCCCAGATCGCCGATTATGATCCGCTGGATCAGCTTGTCCGCTTCATGATCAATCAGAACGTGACCAATCTTTGGATCATGCGCCAGATCGGTGGGTTGCTGACGCAAGCCGGGTTTGAACTGGGCCGCCGCCGAGGGCATGGCTATGTGGCGGAAGGCGAAGCGACGTATTTTCTGACGGTCATTGACCGCGGCGCAGACCGCATGACTGAAACCGGGTTGCTACAACCTGAAACAGCGCAAGCGTTGAAGTCCGAAGCAAGGGCGCGCGTCGATGCGAACAGCTTTTTCGGCTACATGTCCTATGTCAGCCAGATCGCGCGCAAGCCTGTTGCCTGAACATGAAAACCGCCGCACGAACGGGTCGGGCGGCGGCCTGTGCAGGATAACTACACTTATCAGCTGGTCTTGTTCAAATCCTTGATCAGACGATTCAGATCACCGCCACGCGCGTCCAACATGGCTCCGATCTCGGTGCGTTCGGTTAGCAGCAGGTTCACGCCTTCGATGAACATGTTGAAGAACATGCCGCTGCCGGACTTGTCCGACACAAGGAAGGTTACCTCGAACGGAGAAGAGCCGCGCAGCTTGACCGAGGTGCGCACCTCGTAGCCTGCCTTGATCTTGCGGGCGTTGCGAACGGTGACCTCTCCGCCGATGAATTCGCGGAACCGGCGGCCGTATTTGCGCGAGATATAGCCCTGAAACGCGCGGGTGAACTGGCGCAGCTGGGCGGGCGAGGCGCTGCGGGCTTCGACACCCAGCGCATAGCGCGCCATGATTGGCACATCGCCATACTGAACAAAGATCTTCTCGAAATCGCGCAACATGGCGTTTTCGGATTTGCCCGAGGCGATCACCCGGTTGATGTCGGCGACCACCGAATTGACCAGTTGTGTGGCGCCCGCTTCGGTCAGCGCAAAGGCGGGCAGGGGCAGGGTCATCACCGTCAGCCCGGTCAGGGCAGTGGCGACAAACTGGCGTCGGTTCATCAGATTATTCGGCATAGGGGTCCTCGTAGGGGTCTAGGAAGGGGTCCCTGACAGGGTCGGTCCCGGTGTTTGCATAGGGATCGTCATACAGCCCGAGATAGGCGTCCTCATCGTCTCGTGCCAGTTCAAAACGACGATTTTGAAGATAGATTGTGCGGGCCTGCGCGTAACTGTCTGCACTTTCATAGAGAATCGAGTCGACCGTATCCGAGAAACGTCCACGATCCCCCATGCGCCGCACGACCTCGGCATAGACGCCCAGATTGTCCGCCGGGCGGGTGGGGCTGAAATTGATCGGGTTCGAGAACAGATTCACAATCACACCCACCGCATCGCGGGTGGTAGACGGGCCGTAGAAGGGCAGTTCGACATAGGCACCCTCGCCGAAGCCCCAGACATGCAGCGTCTCGCCGAAATCGGTATCGACGGGTGGCAGGTTCAGCTCATCCGCCGGGGCCGACAGGCCAAATCCGCCCACGGTCATGTTGATCACAAATCGCAGCAAAGCGTTGCCCATCTGTTTGGGGTTGCCCTGCAGAAGATAGTCAACTGCTTGACCCGGAAGGGAAATATTCTCGGCAAAGGTGCTGAAGCTTGTGACCATCGGGTCGGGCACGATCTTCACATACCCTTTCGAGGCCGGGCGAAACAGGAACCGGTCCACGCCCAGGTTGAACTTGTGAATGCCGCGGTTGGCGTTTTCGTAAGGGTCGAAAATCTCACCCCGGGCGGCGGCGTCCTGTGGCTGCGATGCGCAGGCGGACAAAGCCGTCAGGACGGCCAGAATGATCAGGTGCTTCAGGCGAATAGGGCTCGGCACGGTCTTCGTTACTCCAAAAATTGCCCGGTGGTGCTGCCGGGCCTTCAATCAATACGGCCTTTGCGGTCTCGGTGGTGCAATTGGTCTCACATAGACCTTTCGCAGGGAATTTGAAACAACAACTCGCGTTTACCCCAGCCGATAGGTCGGGGTAAAGTGACACGATATCAACACATCCTGAATAAGTGGAGAGGTGCCCAGATCGCGGGCAATCGGAAAAAAGCCGCTTTCCCGCTTTCCGAAGATGCGTTTCCCGGTTAGCGTCCGCCCGAGTCAAAATCTTGGAGACCCAATTCATGAGCATCGCAGCAAAACTGGACAGCCTTGGCATCACCCTGCCTGACGCACCCGCCCCGGCAGCCAATTACGTGCCTTTCGTGCGGATCGGCAACATTGTCTATATCTCGGGTCAGATCTCGAAAAATGAGGGTCTGATCACCGGCAAGCTGGGCGATGACATGGATGTCGAAGCGGGCGCAGCTGCCGCCAAGGTCTGCGCCATCAACCTGCTGGCTCAGGTCAAGGCGGCCTGCGGCGGGAATATCGACAAACTGGTGCGTGTGATCAAGCTGACCGGTTTCGTGAACTCCACCGCCGATTTCACCGCGCAGCCGCAGGTCATCAACGGTGCCTCTGATTTCCTGGTCGAGGCGTTGGGAGAGGCGGGCCGCCACTCGCGTTCCGCTGTCAGCGCGGCTTCGCTGCCGCTTGGCGTAGCGGTCGAAATCGAAGGCATCTTCGAGGTTCAATGACCCCACCTCTGCCCTCGGAATTCCTGCGACGCCCGATCGCGCATCGGGCGTTGCACGATGTTTCGGATCAGCGGCCCGAAAACAGCCGGGCCGCGATTCGTGCAGCGATTGAGGCCGGATACGGGATCGAGATTGATCTGCAGTTGACCTCGGATGGTCGCGCGATGGTGTTTCATGATTACGACCTGAAACGCCTGACCGGCCAGTCCGGCCCGATTCAGCAGATCACCGCCGCGCGGGCGCAGGCTCTGCCTCTGCTGCACTCGGATGGCGAAGGCATTCCGACCTTGGACGAAGTGCTTGATCTGGTCGCAGGCCGCGTGCCCCTGCTGATTGAGCTCAAAGATCAGGATGGTGCGATGGGCACGAATATAGGCGCGCTCGAAACGGATGCGGTGCGCGCGATGGAAGGCTACGACGGCCCAGTGGCGCTGATGTCGTTCAACCCCAACTCGGTCGCCGAGCTGGCGCAGATTGCGCCCGAATTGCCACGCGGCATCGTCACCTGTTCCTATGACCCGAAGGTCGAGCTGCTGCCCGCCAAGGTCTGTGATCATCTGCGCACGATCCCGGATTTCGACCGGGTCAAGGCCAGTTTCATCAGCCATGAAGCCGACGACCTGAACCGCCCCCGTGTCGCTGAGATCAAGGCGCAGGGCGTGCCGATCCTGTGCTGGACCGTCCGCTCGCACGATCAAGAGGCAGAGACCCGCAAGGTTGCCGATAATGTGACCTTCGAGGGATATTTGGCCGCGCATCCGGGTTGAACCGCGACCCGTCCGTCACAGATAAAGATCTAGGCGCGGAGGGCACATGGATCAGGCACAGATCGAGGTTCGGGTTCTGACATCGCTCTCGCAGATTGCCGCGAGCGACTGGGACAGTTGCGCCTGCCCCGAGACGGCCGAGGGGGGGCGACCCCTTGATCCGTTCACCACGCACCGGTTTCTTTTGGCCCTGGAAGAAAGCGGCTCGATCGGGCGCGGCTCGGGCTGGCAGCCGCAATTCCTGACCGCCTATCTGGATGGGATGCTGATTGGCGCAGCGCCTATGTACGCAAAGTCGCATTCTCAGGGCGAATACATCTTCGATCATAGCTGGGCCCATGCTTATGAGAGTGCGGGCGGGCAGTATTACCCGAAACTGCAGATCGCCGTGCCGTTCACGCCTGCAACGGGCCGACGCTTTCTGGTCCGGCCCGGTTATGACGCCATCGGCATGTCGGCGCTGGTACAGGGGGCTGTGCAGCTGGCCGCCGAAAACCGCATCTCTTCCCTGCATGCCACCTTCTGTACCGAGGCAGAGGCTCTGGCTGGTGAACAAATGGGCCTCATGGTCCGGCATTCGCAGCAGTTTCACTGGCTCAACGACAATTATGCAGATTTCGACGGCTTTCTGGCCGCGCTGTCGTCGCGCAAGCGCAAGAATATCCGCAAGGAACGCGCGCAGGCCTGCGATTTCGGGGGCCAGATTCGCACAATCTCAGGGGATGATCTGCGCCCCGAGCATTGGGACGCGTTCTGGCGGTTTTATCAGGATACCGGAGCCCGCAAATGGGGTGCGCCGTATCTGACACGGCAATTCTTTGATATCGCTCAGGAAACCATGGCCGACGATATGGCCTTGGTGCTGGCTGAACGCAATGGTTACCCTGTCGCCGGCGCGTTGAACTTCATCGGACGGGAAACGCTCTATGGCCGCTATTGGGGATGTGTCGAGCATCACCCCTGCCTGCATTTCGAACTGTGCTATTATAGGGCGATCGACTTCGCCATTGCTGAAGGGCTGGCCCGGGTCGAAGCCGGGGCGCAGGGCGAGCACAAGTTGGCACGCGGTTATCTGCCAACCCGCACGCATAGCTTGCATTGGGTCGGTGATCCGGGCTTTGCTGATGCCGTACAGAAATATCTGGACGCCGAGGCCCACGCAGTGGGAGAAGAGATCGAGATTCTGACGGATTACGGCCCGTTCAGGAAATCGAACCCGGAGGAACAGCAATGACCGAACTTCTGTCTACCGAGACCCGCGGCCCGCTGCTGGACCCGCTGTTCAGGAATGGCTGGACCATGGTCGAGGACCGCGATGCAATCACCAAGACGTTTATCTTCGAAGATTTCGTGCACGCATTTGGCTGGATGACCCAGGTCGCGATCTTTGCCGAGAAGTGGAACCATCATCCGGAATGGTCCAATGTCTACCGCACGGTCGAGGTGACCTTGTCCACCCATGACGTGGGTGGCCTTTCGGCGCTGGACGCCAAGCTGGCGCGAAAAATGGACAGCCTGATCTAAGCGCCTCAGCCCCGGTCGGACTGCGACCCTGTGCCCCCGGCCAGCAAGGCGGCGGTGCCGAGTTCTCTGAACTCGGAAACCGTCACTGTGCCATCGGTGACATCGATATTACCGGGAATGCGGATCGTGCGACTGCCGATTGACCGGACGCTGCGGGCCGCCGGATTGATATCCAGACAGCGCGTTTCATAACAGGTCAGACCGCTGGTATTGATCTGGATGCGCGCCTGCCCGTCAGGGCCGGTGACAACCGGAGATTGTGGCACATCACAGGCCGCCAGAACCGCCATCGCCCCGATACCGACCCAAATACGCATGACACTCTCCCGCTTTCTCAAAGCCGGGTGTCAGTCCAACCGGCCATTGCCATCCTGATCCGCCGCCTCGAAATCGCGCTGCATTTGCGTGGCGTACTCAGCTTTGGAAATAAGGCTGTCGCCGTCGCGGTCAACCGCCTGAAACTGTTTGAGATCCAGAAACGGCTTGGCTTCACTCAGACCCAGAGTGCCGTTCTTGTCTTCATCCATCGCCTGAAAGGCATAATCCGAGAAGGCGTTGAACTCGTCCTGCGACAGGAAGCCGTCATTGTTGGTGTCGATGTTTTTCAACTCGGCCTCATTCAGTTCCGAGACGCTCTGAGCCCCTGCCGTTCCGGCCAGGGTCAGAGCAGTGATTACAATCAATATACGTTTCATCTTGGACCCCCTCAGCATGCATAGCGCTGGCCGGAAACGCCGCCAGCTGCGGCACCTGCCGCGGTCAGGATGGCTTTGCCCGACCCGCCGCCGAACTGATTGCCAATCGCACCACCAATCAGCGCGCCGCCCAGCGTGCCGCTGAGACACGCAATCTCATGCTGCCGGGCTGCCTGTTGCTGTGGGGTGGGGGCCGGGCCGCAGGCGGCAAGCGCGCCCGTTCCGGCAAGAAGTAGGGTGAGTAATTTCAAACGCATCAATCAACTCCCAAGCTATATGCGCCAAGTATTGGCGCATCGGGACGTTGCATCAAGTTAATTGCGCTTTATGTGGCCCCGGCCGGACCGAGGCCTTGATGGGTCAGATCACCTCAAGCAGGCCTTCGCCTGCCGAGATTTCGCAAGCGCCGGGGTTTTCTTCCAGGTTGAAGGCGACGACCTTGCCGTCCTCGACCAGCATTGCATAACGTTTTGATCGCGCGATTAGGCCCACGGGCGGGGCGTCGAAATCCATGCCGATGGCCTTGGTAAACTCGGACGCCGCGTCAGCCAGCATGGTCAACCCGGCCGCTGTCGCGCCGGTGCTTTCTCCCCAGGCACCCATAACGAAAGGGTCGTTGACAGAGATACAGATGATTTCGTCTACACCTTTGGCATCGAACTGGTCCTTGGTCCGCATGAAGCTTGGTACGTGAGCTGTTGTGCAGGTTCCGGTAAACGCACCGGGTACAGCGAAGATCACAATCTTGCGTCCTTTGGTCTTATCTGAAATCCGAACCTCTTCAGGGCCTTCGGCACCCATCTGGATCAGCGTGGCCTCGGGCAGCATGTCACCTGTTGCAATCATTTTTACGCTCCTGTCATTTGGATTTGCAGAGTCGGGCTTTGCCGCAATATAGGTGGTCGAAAGAAAGAGACCATGGATATTCTGCAGGGTGGGCACAACATGAGCCATATCGTCGTGATCGGGGCAGGGCAGGCTGGCGCTTCATTGGTGGCGCGGCTGCGCAAGGACGGATTTGAGGGCGACATCACCCTGATCGGAGCCGAGCCGCATCTGCCCTATCAGCGCCCGCCTCTGTCCAAGGCGTATCTGCTGGGCGAGATGGAACTGGAACGCCTGTTCCTGCGGCCCGAGAGCTTCTATGCCGACAACAACATAACCCTGCGTCTGGGTCAGCGCGTCACGGCAATTGATCCGCGGGCCAAGACTGTAATGGTTGGCGATGAAGTCATCGCATATGACGAACTGGCGCTGACCACCGGGTCCGACCCGCGCCGCCTGCCCGCGGCCATCGGGGGCGATCTTCAGGGCGTCCACGTGGTGCGCGACCTGGCCCATATCGACGAGATGGAGCCTCGCGTGACCGAAGGCGCACGCGCGCTGATCGTCGGTGGCGGTTATATCGGGCTTGAGGCCGCAGCGGTTTGCGCCAAGCGCGGGGTTAAGGTGACTCTGGTCGAGATGGCCGAGCGCATCCTGCAGCGCGTCGCCGCGAAAGAGACCAGCGACTATTTCCGCGCGTTGCACAGCGAATACGGTGCAGATATTCGTGAGGGCGTCGGGTTGGATCGTCTGGTTGGTGAAAACGGCAAGGTGACGGGTGCCGTTCTGACCGACGGCACCGAATTGCAGGTGGATTTCGTCGTGGTTGGCGTCGGCATCGCCCCGTCGACTCAGCTGGCTGAAATGGCCGGGTTAGAGCTGGATAACGGCATCAAGACCGACGCCCATGGCCGCACCTCGGATCCGTCGATCTGGGCGGCGGGCGATTGCGCCTCGTTCCCGCATGGCGAAGGTCGTATCCGTCTGGAAAGCGTGCCCAACGCCATTGATCAGGCTGAGATTGTGGCCCAGAACATGCTGGGCGCGGCTAAGGATTACACCGCAACGCCGTGGTTCTGGTCGGATCAGTATGACGTCAAGCTGCAGATCGCCGGGCTGAACACGGGCTACGACCGCGTTGTGACTCGCAAGGGTGAAGGCGCGACGGTGTCCTTCTGGTATTACAACGGTGATCAGCTGATTGCGGTGGACGCGATGAACGACCCACGCGCCTATATGGTTGGCAAACGCCTGATCGATGCGGGCAAGACCGCTGATCCGGCGGTTGTGGCTGACCCGGATGCGGACCTGAAACCGTTGCTCAAAGCGTGAGGATCATCGCCGGAGATTTCCGGGGCCGGGCGCTTGCTTCGGTCGGCAAAGGCGATGCGGGCGCGCATCTGCGCCCCACCACCGACCGGGTGCGGGAAAGCCTGTTCAACGTCCTGACCCATCAGATCGACTTTGAGGGTTTGCATGTGCTCGACCTGTTTGCAGGAACCGGAGCGCTGGGGCTGGAAGCATTGTCGCGCGGTGCGGCCCATGTCACCTTCGTCGATGACGGGCGGGTCGCGCAGGGTCTGATCCGCAAGAATATCGACCTGACCGGAAGCCCAGGCCAGACCACGCTGATCCGCCGCGATGCGACCCGACTTGGTGAAAATCCGGGCACGGCCTGCGATCTGGTCTTCCTCGATCCACCCTATGGCAAATCTCTGGGCCAAAAGGCGCTGGCCACAGCCCTGCAAGGCGGCTGGCTGGCCGATGACGCCCTGATCGTGTGGGAGGAAAACGCCCCCATGACTGCGCCCGAGGGCTTCTCGCTGCACGATACGCGGAAATATGGCGACACGCATATTTCATTGATGTGGCGCATAGGGGGCTGAGATGCACGATCTGGTCATCTTCGATTGCGACGGCGTTCTGGTGGATAGCGAAGTCCGGTCCAATCAGGTCATCGTCGATAATCTCGCAGGGTATGACCTGCATCTGTCCCTCGCCGAATGCATGTCCCTGTTTGTTGGCGGCACCATGACCGGTGTGCGTGATAAGGCGCGCAACCTCGGCGCGGATTTGCCGGATGACTGGGTCGATCAGATCTATGCTGAAACCTATGAGGCGCTGCGAGCAGGTACGCCGCTGGTCACAGGCATTCCGGAGCTGCTGGCGCAACTGGATGCGCAGGGCCTTCCATATTGTGTCGCCTCGAATGGCAGCCCCGACAAAATGCAGATCACATTGGGTCAGAACGGGCTATGGGAGCGGTTCAGCAAGGTCAGTTTCTCGGCCCACGTGCTGGGAACCGGCAAACCGGATCCGACGCTGTTCCTGACCGCTGCGCAGCATTTCAATGCCAAATCCCCGGTTGTCATCGAAGACAGCGAAAACGGTGTCAACGCAGCCATCCGGGCCAATATGCGTTGCCTTGCCTATGCAGCCCACGATGACGGTGCGCGGTTGGCTGCACTTGGGGCCGAGGTTTTTACGGACATGTCACAAGTGCCGGGGCTTTTGGGACTCTGACGCAAATACGTGCTATGGTCGCGCCATGGACCGCGCCATCACACCTCCGTTCTGGGCTTTCTCGACAGACAGCGACACCACGACTGGACCGCCGCCCAAGCCGATGCGCGCGCCGGTATTCATCCACGACGCGGTCATCCCCTGGCGGGATGAAACCTTGCTGCTGAAGCTGCTACGCGATCAGGCCGAAGATCAGGACGAATAAGTCGGGTGGTATTTCCCGCCCGGTGACAGGGTAAAAATCTCAACCCCGTCTGCGGTCACACCCACCGAATGCTCGAACTGCGCCGACAGCGATTTATCGCGGGTCACGGCAGTCCAGTCATCGGACAGAGTCTTGGTTTCGGGGCGTCCTAGATTGACCATCGGCTCGATGGTAAAGAACATGCCCTCTTCCAGAACCGCGCCGGTGCCCGGACGGCCATAATGCAGAACATTCGGCGGCGCGTGGAACACACGGCCCAGCCCGTGGCCGCAGAAATCGCGGACAACGCTCATCCGGTGCGCCTCGACATAGGCCTGAATGGCGTGGCCGATATCACCGAACGTATTGCCCGGCTTGACCATCTCGATGCCCTTGAACAGCGCGTCATGGGTCACCTGGATCAGACGTTCCGCCTTGCGCGGCAGTTTCCCGGCCACATACATGCGCGAGGTGTCGCCGAACCAGCCATCGACGATGACGGTGACGTCGATATTCAGGATATCGCCATCCTTCAGCTTTTTCTCACCCGGGATGCCGTGGCAGACCACATGATTCACGCTGATGCAGCTGGCGTGCTGATAGCCCTTGTAGCCGATCGTCGCCGAGGTCGCACCTGCGTCCTCGACCATCTGGGTGATTAGCCCATCAATTGCGCCTGTGGTCTGACCAACAAACACATGCTCTGCGATGTCATCCAAAATCCGCGCAGCCAAGGCCCCTGCCGCGTGCATCCCGGCAAAGTCCCCTTGTTCATAGATGCGGATACCGTCTTTGGTCAGACGGCCACGATGCTCTTTCATCGACGCCAAGCTCCAAATATCTCGCGCAGCACTCTATTTACGATGCTTGTGCAGAAAGTTCCAGAGGGCTCAGCGTCACATGATTGACGCGCCGGGCGTGATCATATGTGGACCCCCCCGCATCTATGATCTAGCACAGGGTGAACCAGAACATATGTGAAATGACGGAAGGGCAGGCAAATGCCGAAAGTGGACCAGCTGCGGGCTGAGATTGCCAGCATAACCGACCTGCTCAAGAAAGGTCGGCCCGACCGGGCTTTGAAACGGGCAACCAAGGCGGCCAAAAAGTGGCCAAAGGTGGCGGCGCTTCCCCGGTTGGCGGGTCTTTGCGCGGTTCAGCAGCAAAACCCGAAAATGGCCCAGACCTATTTCCAGCGCGCCTGGCGGATGGACCCCGGTAATGCTGACCTGATTCAGAACTACGGGCTGAGCCTGATTCAGGCGGGCGACTCAGCGGATGCGGTGCGGTTCATCGACAAGATCGCGGCGCGGGCACCTCTGACGCCGCAACAGCAGTTTCTGCGGGCCATGGCATTGCTGCGCGAACATCAGGGTGAACAGGCGCTGATCGCGATTGACGAGGTTATCGCGGGGCAACCCAACCATCTCGAGGCGCACTGCCTCAAGGCGGATATCATGGATGAGCTTCACCGGTGGGAAGACGCCATCGGCGCGCTCACCACCCTGACCGACGAACACCCGAAGTTCCACTTTGGCCATTTGCGCCTGACCCGATCGCTGGTCGGTGTCGGGCGACTGGACGAGGCGCTGGAGCGCGCGCGCATTGCCTTCAAGCTGACCCCATCAGATCGTGAAACGCTCGAATTGATGACCACGCTGCCGGGGTTGACGGCGGATGATCTGTCCTCGCTCAAGGTGCAGATTTCGCTGCTGATCAAGCAACAGCCCACGGCAAATCCGCAGGGTGACGCAATGGTGCAGTTTGCGGCTGCGACGCTGGCCCGCAAGGACAAGGACCAAGCGTCCGAGCTGCAGCATCTGGATCAGGCTCACCGCCTGCTGAGTGAGGGCTTCCAAGGATGGGAGGAGCGTAGCGCGCAGGCTTTCCATAAGCGTCTCGCTGCGCCTCTGCCCGCCGCTGCCCCCGGCCCGCGCCCGGATGTACCACGTCCGATTTTCGTGGTCGGTCTTCCGCGGTCTGGCACAACGCTGGTCGAGCGGATCTTGTCCGCGCATTCCGGCGTTCAGGGGTTGGGCGAACTTGCAAGCGTTGATAACTGGGCCAGAAAATCCAGCCCGTCAGACTTGAAAAAGGCTGATACCCTTGCACAATTCTACGTCGACCATTTACCTGAGCTGAGCGCGGGTCTGACTGCTTTTGTGGACAAGGCGCCGGGGAACTATGCCTATCTCGGGGCCATCGCGCAGGCCTTTCCGGATGCGCTGATCCTGAATGTCGCCCGCGACCCCCGGGACATTGCCCTGTCGATGTGGCGTGCCCATTTCGGGGCTGGTGGATTGTATTTCACGCATGATTTCAAATGGATGGCAGCCGAGGCCAACCGATATCGCCGCTATATCGACCACTGGCAGAACCTGTTGCCGGGGCGCGTCCACACCATCCGCTACGAGACGCTTGTCAGCGATCTGGAGGCCTCTGTTTCCGAGCTTGCGGCGCTTTGCGATCTGCCGTTCGAAGAGGCGATGTTGTCACCACAAAGCTCGACAGACGCCGTCAGGACCGCTAGCGAGCTGCAGGTCAGGCAAGCAGTCACGACATCTTCGGTTGGACGTTGGCGAACGGCCGGAGATCATTTTGCCCCCTTCATAGGTGCGCTCGATGTCGAGCTATGGCCCGAGCTTGCGACCGATCCCTGATCAAGTCTCATGAATTGTGGCCGCCGACATGGGGCGCAGAAATGTGCCGACGCTCGGATGCGCAAACGCCCCGAGGTCGCGGTCAAACGGTTCACCTATGCCGGAGCGGCCAGGCTCTGCGCGGGGTCAACCCAGACCCCTTCCGGTGTGATCCGGGTGCCGACGATCAGACGCTCAACGCCTGTTGCGGCATCGAACGCGGCGGCATAGACCGGGTCGATATCCGCAGCCAGCGCAAACCGATCGCAATCGGTGCGTTGCACCAGATACAGCATGATTGCCCGGTGCCCCTGCGCGGCCATCGCCGCCAGTTCGCCCAGATGTTTGGTGCCCCGGGCGGTGATGCTGTCGGGGAATTCGGCCAGTCCGGGCTGGCGCGACAGGGTGACGCTTTTGACCTCGACATAAGCGTCCGGCAGGCCCGGCTGGGTCAGCAGGAAATCGATGCGGCTGTTTTCGCCGTATTTGACCTCGGGGCGCACGGTTTCATAGGCTGCCAGTTCGGGGATTTCCCGCGTCACCAAAGCCGCGCGTAATGCCTTGTTCGGGACAGAAGTATCGACCCCGGTGAAATGCCCGTTCTCATGATCAACCAGCCGCCAGCCGTATTTCAGCTTTTTCTTCGGGTCGTCATTGGGTTCCAGCCAGATTTTCTCACCCGGTTCCGCCAGACCCATCATTGATCCGGGATTGGCGCAATGGGCCGTGACCTCTCGCCCGTCCTCCAACGTGCAATCAGCGAGGAAGCGTTTGTAGCGGCGGATCAGGCGGGCGGGGACAAGAGGGGTTTCAAATCGCATGGCCAAGGGCCTATACCTGCCCTAAAGGCCGATCAAGAGGGAGGGCGCGCCATGGCCAATCCAACCGCTGCAATGCTTGTGATCGGGGATGAGATCCTCTCGGGCCGCACCCGCGACGCCAACATGCATTACCTGGCCGGGGAACTGACCAAACAGGGCATCGACCTGAAAGAGGTACGGATCGTCAGCGACGACGCCCCGGCGATCGAGGCCGCGGTCAAGGCTCTGTCCGAAACCTATGACAATGTCTTTACCAGCGGCGGCATCGGCCCGACCCATGACGATATCACTGCCGATTGCATCGCGCGCGCCTTTGGGGCGCATATCGATATCCGCGCTGATGCCCGCGCACTGCTTGAGGCGCATTACGACAAATCGGGGTTGGAACTGAACGCGGCCCGGCTGCGGATGGCGCGTATCCCCGATGGCGCTGCCTTGATCGACAACCCGGTCTCGACCGCTCCGGGCTTCACGCTTGGGAATGTGCATGTGATGGCCGGGGTCCCATCGGTCTTTCGCGCCATGGTCGCCAGCGTGCTGCCTGCGCTGACCGGCGGCAGCCCGCTCTTGTCCCAGACCCTGCGCGTGGATCGCGGCGAGGGCGACATCGCGGCAACGTTGGCTGTGTTGGCCGAGGATTTCGACGATCTCTCGATCGGCTGCTATCCGTTTCAGATCAATGGCGTCTTTGGGGCCAATGTCGTGGTGCGCGGCATCGAAGGCGGGCGCATTGACGCTGCCATCACCCGCCTCGCGAAAGAGCTTGAGCTTTGAGCGTCAACTGGTCTGCAGTCGTCGACGGCACATGGCCCGCCGCCGGGTTTGAAACGCTGGGGCCGTTCAGATTGCGCAAGGGGCAGGGTGGCGGCTCACGCGTGTCTGCGGCCAGCCGTATCGGCGATGTGACGGACGCAGATATCGACGCCGCCGAGGCCGCGATGCAGGCCATGGGCCAGAAACGGATCTTTTGCCTCCGGCCCGGGGATGAGGCGCTGGACGCACAGCTTGCCGCGCGTGGCTACGATATCCTCGACCCGGTCAACATCTATACCTGCCCGGCAGAACAGCTGACCGATACTCCGATCCCCCGCGTGACCGTGTTCAACATCTGGGAACCGTTGGCGATCATGCGCGAAATCTGGGCGCAGGGTGGGATCGGGCCGGAGCGTCTGGCCATCATGCACCGGGCGCTGGGGCCGAAGACGGGCCTCTTGATGCGCCACAGCGATCAGCCTGCGGGGACCGGCTTTGTTGCGATCCATGAAGGCGTCGCCATGGTGCATGCGCTGGAAATCCTGCCGGACCATCGCCGTCAGGGTATGGGGGGATGGGCCATGCGTGCTGCGGCTTTCTGGGCGCTGGACAATGGCGCCGAGACCCTTAGCGTGATCTGCACAAAGGCGAATGCGGGAGCCAACGGGCTCTACCACGCGCTGGGGATGGAGATCGCCGGAGAATATCACTACCGGCATTACGTTTGAGGAGAGTGAAGTGACCACGCAGGACCTGCCCACCGCCCTGAATCTGGCTCAGATGGACCCTCTGCCACCAGAGACGCAGAAGTATTTTGATATCTGTGTCGAAAAGCTGGGCATGGTGCCCAATGTGTTGCGCGCCTATGCGTTCGACGTCGAAAAGCTGAATGCATTCACGGCGATGTATAACGATCTGATGCTGGCCGAGAGTGGCTTGTCCAAATTGGAGCGTGAGATGATCGCGGTTGTCGTCTCGTCCATCAACAAATGTTTCTATTGCCTCGTGGCTCATGGCGCGGCGGTGCGACAGCTTTCCGGCGATCCACAATTGGGTGAGATGCTGGTGATGAACTACCGCGTCGCACCATTGGATGACCGCCAGCGCGCGATGCTCGATTTCGCCGCCAAAATGACCTCGGCCAGCACTACGATCGAAGAACCCGATCGCCAGCGTCTGCGCGATGCAGGGTTCAGCGACCGGGATATCTGGGACATCGCCAATGTGGCCGGTTTCTTCAACATGACCAACCGCGTGGCCAGCGCCACCGCGATGGTCCCGAACCCCGAGTATCACGCCCAGTTCCGATGATCCGCTGCCTCTCTCTATTCTTTGCCCTTCTGACGGGAACCGCCTTCGCGCAGGAGCTTGCCCTGCCCAGCAGCGCCCGTCAGATCAGTGAACGGATCAGCGCGCTCGACAGCTATGATCTGCCCACTGGCGTGTTTGCCGATGGCGCGGTGCCCGTGCAAACGGTCGAGGGGCGGGTGGAGCGTCTGACATGGCGCTTGCAGGCCGGGTCCAGCACGACGCTACAGATCCTCGCCCCGCTGCGCGATCAGCTGCAGGCGCAGGGCTATGACATCACTTTCGAATGCGAGGCGCGCAATTGCGGCGGCTTCGATTTTCGCTTTGGCACCGAGGTCGTGCCGACCCCCGACATGTATGTGGCGATCCACGATTATCGTTTTCTTTCCGCCACCAAGGGCGACGACGCGCTGAGCCTGTTGGTCAGCCGTAATGAGCCCGACGGCTATGTGCAGATGATCCGCGTGACGCCTGTCGGAACCCAGCCCGCGCCACCTTTGGTGATCGAAGAAGCTGCCGACAGTACGACCGGTCTGTTGAGCGAGCTCAGCCAGAACGGTCACGTGATCCTTGACGATCTGCATTTCCGAACCGGAGAGGTTGCATTGGGCGAGGGGCCTTTTACCTCGCTGAGCCTGCTTGCGGGCTATCTGACCGACAATCCGCAGGTCCGTCTGGCGCTGGTCGGGCACACCGATGATACCGGCGCGCTGCAGGCCAATATTACGGTCAGCATGAAGCGCGCCGATGCGGTTCGGTCTCGCCTGATCGAGGCGCACGGCATCGCCCCCGACCGGATCGAGGCAGAGGGCGCAGGTTATCTCGCCCCCATCACCTCGAACGCGACACCCGAGGGGCGCGACATCAACCGCCGGGTCGAGGCCGTATTGCTGATCAACTGATCCCTGAAACAAAAAAAGACCCGCGCTTTTCAGCACGGGCCACCGAGGTACTTCAGGGAGAATTCTACCAGTCCATCGCGCCTTTCTCAGCATAGGCGTCGACAAGAAAATCAATGAATGCCCGAACCTTGGGCTGGGTGAAGCGGCCTGGCGGGTAAACGGCATAGATGCCCTGAACCTCATCCGGCAGTGACGGCATGGCGTCCACAACCTCACCCGATTTCAGCGCGTCGGCATAGAGATAGCTGGGCAGATGTGCGATCCCCAGCCCCGAAATGGCGGCATTCAGCAGCGATTGCCCGTCATTCACGCTCAGCCAGCCAGCTGTGCGCACTTGACGCTTTTCACCCGACGGCGCGGTCAGTTTCCAGACACTGCCCGAAGACTGGCTGGAATAATGCAGCAGCTTGTGTTCGTTCAGATCGTCGATCTTTTGCGGGCGGCCGAACTGTTCGATATATTTCGGCGATGCGACCAGACGTTTGACCGTCTCGGTCAGTTTACGGGCGCGCAGGGTGCTGTCTTCCAGTTCTCCGATACGCACGGCCACATCAAACCCTTCCGAAATCAGTTCCACATAGCGGTTGTTGAGCACCATATTCACAGTGATCTCGGGATAGGCAGACAGGAAATCCGACAGTACCGGCGACAGATGATTGACGCCGAAATCCGTTGCCACACTGATCCGCAGCAGACCAGAGGGCGCCGATTGCATCGAGGTCACCAGCGCATCCGCTTCGCCCGCGTCATTCAGAACGCGACGGGCGCGGTCATAATAGGCCAGTCCAATCTCGGTCGGTGATACACGGCGTGTGGTGCGGTTCAGCAGCCTCGCACCCAGCCGCGCCTCAAGGCTCGACACGTGTTTGGAAACGGCCGATTTGGAGATGCCCATTTTTTTGGCCGCGTCGGTGAAACCCCCTTGGTCCACCACGTTGGAAAAGGCCTCCATTTCGGTCAGTCGATCCATTCTCGTTCCCCAGGTCTTCTGTTCGTTGTCTCTTTATTGCGATCAATCTGGGCGAGAACTGGGCAGACATGGGATAATATCAGGGTTTTGAATCGGATCGTTTGCGACTGGGAAACGCCGAAATCGGCAGGGGCCAACCTGTAGGTTTCTGCGCAAATCCCCGATTTCTGGACTTTTTCCCAATCGTGCTATGATCAGGATGGCATTTTTGTGACCAAGGAGGAGAGTATGAAAGCCTATTTCACAGCCGCCATCCTGAGTCTTGCAGCAACCCTTTCCTGGGCCGCGGGAGAAACGCCCGCGAACCCCGATGCGAAGGTCTATTTCGTCAACCTGTCTGACGGGGACACGGTGCAATCACCCGTCACGATTGTATTCGGCCTCAGCGGTATGGGCGTCGCGCCAGCCGGAACCGAGGCTGAAAACACCGGCCACCACCACCTTTTGATCGATCGTCCGCCGCTGGGGCAGGGCGAGGACGGTGCGGATGAGCTGGCCTATGGCCTGCCCGCCGATGACAACCACATGCATTTCGGCGGCGGCCAGACCGAGGTGACATTGGACATGGAGCCCGGCGCACACACGCTGCAGCTGGTTCTGGGCGATGCGGGCCACGTGCCCCACGCAACGCCAATCATGTCCGAAGTGATCACGATCAACGTCGAGTAGGCGTCACGCGCTCTGCCCGTTGCCGGTTATGCGGCGACGGGCAGCAGGAACACGCCACGGGCAAGGTCGGAGTCCAGACGGTCGTTCGAATACCATTGCTTCAGCACGGATTTGGACATCAGATCCGGGTTGGCCGATACAAAATCCTCAAAACCGGTGGCCTGAGTGCCGGCCATACGCTCGGCAATCAGGCTCATGAACGCGTATGTGATCGTCAGATTGAATTTCATCGGGGCACCAGCCTTGGCGGCCAGCGTCCGAATGCCTTTGGCGTATGTCGCCGCCGCATCTATGAAGTCATATTTGCGCAACAGATCATAGGCCACCCGTACATGGTCAGCATGACCGAAGGTACTGTTGTCGATGGAGTGTGCTTCAAATGCGCAGGTGATGTCGGCGCATTGGCCTGAGTCATTCATTCTGTATCCTCCTTGAAGTTGTGGCTGTCCTCGGCGGTCCATTCCAGTTCGTAAACGCTTTTCAGCTGTTTGATTTTCTCAAGCGTTTCTTCGGAAAACGGTGGTTTGTTTTCAAAACTGTGCAGGGCAATGCCCTCAACCAGATCACCAAGAGACATGTCCAGCGACTCCGCCAGCCCTTTGAGAACTTTCAGCAGCCGCTTTTCGATTCGAATTCCAGTCTGGGTGCGTTCAATCTTTTTACTCATATGGTACATATGTACATATATAACATTAGAGTCAACTGCGCAGTCAAAAAAGGCCGCTTCCTGAGAAGCGACCCCTGAGAGCGAAGCGTTCTGATGCTGCCTTTACATCAAAACGTCGCCGCCAGCCGCGTGCCTTGATTGATCGCGCGTTTCGCGTCCAGTTCGGCGGCCACATCCGCGCCGCCGATCACGTGACAGGCGATCCCGCGTTCGCTCAGTTCATCGGCCAGCGACCGGTCCGAGACCTGTCCGGCGCAGAGCACTATCGTATCTGCCGCAATCACCGTCGGATCGTCGCGGGTTTCGCCAAAGCTGACATGCAGGCCGTCCTCATCGATGCGTTCGTAATTCACGCCGCCCACGAAATTGACGTCCTTCATCTTGAGCGTCGCCCGGTGAATCCAGCCCGTCGTCTTGCCCAGCCCTTTGCCGTGCCGCTGCGCCTTGCGCTGCAACAACGTGACCTGGCGGGCCGGGGCCGCAGGTTGCGGTCCCTCCGGTGCCAGGCCCGAACGGTGTGCCTCGGGGTCGGTCACGCCCCATTCCTTCATCCACAGCGGCAGGTCGATGGCGGGGCTGTGCCCGTCCTCCAGCAGGAACTCGGACACGTCAAAACCAATCCCGCCCGCGCCGATCACGGCGACGGATTTGCCAACCTCGGCCTTGCCGCGCAGCACGTCGATATAGCTGAGGACTGAGTCGCGCTCCTGCCCTGGAATCTGCGGATCGCGTGGGGTGACACCGGTGGCGATGACCACTTCGTCAAAGCCGGTCAGATCATCGGCACCGACCTCGCGGTTCAGTTCAACGGTCACACCCAGATCGTCCATCATGGTGCGATACCAGTCGACCAGTCCCCAGAACTCCTCTTTCCCCGGCACCTGCTTGGCCATGTTCAACTGGCCGCCAATCTCAGCGGCGCGGTCGAACAGGGTGACAGCATGGCCGCGCTGGGCCGCTGTCATCGCAGTGGACAGACCAGCCGGACCGGCACCCACGATGGCCACGGTCTTGGGCGCCTCGGCCTTGCCGATCACCAGCTCCGTCTCATGACAGGCGCGTGGGTTCACCAAACACGAGGTCAGTTTGCCCCCGAACGTATGATCCAGACAGGCCTGATTGCAGGCAATGCATGGCGCGATCTTCGCAGCCTCGCCCGCAATCGCCTTGTTGACGAAATCCGCATCCGCCAGCATGGGCCGCGCCAGCGAAACCATATCGGCGCATCCGGTCGACAGAACCTCTTCGGCCACTTCCGGCGTATTGATCCGGTTCGAGGTGATCACCGGGATCGAAACTTTGCCCATCAGCTTCTTCGTCACCCATGCGAACGCCGCGCGAGGCACGGAGGTTGCGATGGTCGGTATCCGCGCCTCGTGCCAGCCGATGCCGGTGTTGATGATCGTCGCCCCGGCCCGCTCGATCCGCTGCGCCAGCTCCACCACTTCCTCATGGGTCGAGCCATTGGGCACCAGATCGATCATCGACAGGCGATAGATGATGATGAAATCGGTGCCCACGGCTTCGCGTGTACGTTGCACAACTTCGATAGGCAGGCGCATCCGGTTTTCATAGGACCCGCCCCAGCGATCCTCACGCTTGTTGGTATGGTTCACCAGGAACTGGTTCAGGAAATACCCCTCGGACCCCATGATCTCGACCCCGTCATAGCCCGCCCGCTGCGCCAGAACAGCGGCGTTGACGATGTCGGCGATCTGCTTCTCGATCCCGTCCTCGTCCAACTCATGCGGCGGGAAGGGCGAGATCGGAGATTTCACCGGGCTCGGCGCCACGCATTTCGGCCCATAGGCATAGCGCCCCGCGTGCAGAATCTGCATCGCGATCTTGCCACCGGCCCCATGCACACGGTCGGTCACGATGGAATGGTTCGCCACATCCTTCTCGGTGGTCATCATTGACGCCCCCGGCAGCACCGAGCCCTCAAGGTTCGGACCAATCCCGCCCGTCACCATCAGCGCCACACCCCCACGTGCCCGGTCGGCATAGAACTCGGCCACCCGGTTCCAGTCGCCGGTCTCTTCCAGCCCGGTATGCATCGACCCCATCAGCACCCGGTTTTTCAGAGTGGTAAAGCCCAGATCCAGCGGGGCCAGCATGTTTGGGTACGCGGTCATGGCGAAACTCTCCCTCCCGATTTCGAGGGCTAGATTGACCTCCGCGTCATCTTTGTCACGCGAAACCTAACGTCATTCCCTTTGCCTTCGGCGCGCCAGTTGCTAGAGACGCTGCAAAGCTTGTTCACGAGGCCGCACATGACCCCTGATGAGATCGCCAAACTGCCCTATCGCCCTTGTGTCGGGCTGATGCTGATGAATGCCGAAGGCAAGATCTTTGTCGGCCAGCGCAATGACCGTCACAAAGACGCATGGCAGATGCCACAGGGTGGTGTAGACAAGGGTGAAGACCCGCGCGACGCGGCCCTGCGTGAGCTTTGGGAAGAAACTGGCGTGACCGCCGATCTGATCGAAATCATCGCCGAGACCGACGGCTGGCTGCCCTATGATCTGCCCCACGATATCGTGCCGAAAATCTGGAAAGGCCGCTTTCGCGGGCAAGAGCAGAAATGGTACCTGATGCGCTTCAAGGGCCGTGACGACCAGATCAACATCGCAACCGATCACCCCGAGTTCACCCAATGGAAATGGCAGGACCCCGCGCGCCTGACCGCCGAAATCGTGCCCTTCAAGCGCGAGGTCTATGAACAGGTGGTCGCGGCATTTGCAGAACACCTGCGCTGATCACCTCAACCTCATGACCTGACAACTTGCTGTGAGTGGCATAGCGCTGGGCCACATGCCTCCCTAGCCTCTGAGGCATGAAGGACAGCGCAGATCACCAAATTTCAAACGCCATCGGAACAGCCCCCGCAGGTCGTCGATTTCATGGGGCTGACCGCCGCGCGCCGCTGCGAGACGGGCTCTGGTCCGCTGGCGAATACGGACCCGGTCAGACTGCAGGCCGGTTCTATCCCATCGCCTGCGTCGCGCTTGAGGTGACTCAGCGCTGCAACCTCGATTGCACGCTCTGTTATCTCTCGGACCGGGCCGAGATGACCTATGACCCCCCGCTTTCGGTCCTGTTCGCGCGGCTGGCGACGATCCACAGCCACTATGGCCCCGGTGTTTCGGTCCAGCTGACGGGTGGCGACCCGACCCTGCGCAAGATCGAAGACCTCGAAGCGCTGTGCCGCGAGATCAGCCGTCTGGGTATGCGCTCCTGCCTGATGACCAATGGCATCCGCGCCAGCCGGGCCGCTCTGACACGGTTGGCGGCGGCGGGGCTGGACGATGTGGCCTTTCACGTCGACCTGACGCAGGAACGTCGGGGGTTCGAAACCGAGGTCGAACTCAACACGGTGCGCAGCGCCTATATCCGTCGGGCCGAGGGGCTGGGTCTGCGCATCCTGTTCAACACCACCGTGTTCGAGGGCAATTTTGCCGAACTGCCCGCGCTCGCACGGTTCCTGCGCGACCAACCCGAGGTTGCCTTCGTGTCCTTCCAGATGCAGGCCGATACCGGGCGTGGCGTACTGCGTGAACGGCCCGACATGATCACGCAGGACAGTGTTATGAGTGCCGTGGAAGAGGGCTACGAGACCCCCTTGCATTTTGGCGCCGCCGCAGTGGGTCATGCGAAATGCAACCGCTATGCCAGCGTGTTCACGGCGGGTGGCAAGGCCCGGTCGACCTTGTCCAACCACCGCCTCGTGCATCGCGTGATCGACGCGCTGGAACAGCAGGACCGGTCCGAGGACGGGCATCTGGACATCCACGACAGCGTGCGGCGCCTGGCACTGCGTCGGCCCTTGCTGGCCTTGCGCGCCGCGGCGCATCTGGTGGAATGCGTGCTGCGTCTTGGAACCGGTTTGCTGCGGGGTCCTGTGCGACGGCAGGCGGTGTTCATCCATAACTTCATGGCGGCTGACGCGCTGGAGGAGGATCGCTGCGCCTCCTGCGTCTTCATGGTCGCCACCGCCAATGGCCCGCTGTCGATGTGCGCCCACAACGCACAACGCGATCTGCATCTTGCGGCCCCCGACCGGATTGACGGTGAGGACGGTCCGCGCTGGTGGAACGCCGCCGCGCAAGATCTGTCCAAAGGCCCCGATTTGCCCGATTTGAACGACCCCGCGCTTGCACCGATAAAAAAGCTCAAAGGACAACTGAGGGCGCAACGCGCCAACCGGAAGGCCGCCTCATGAGAAATCTGCTTATCCTGCTGCTGCTTCCTCTGCTGGCCGCCTGCGCCAGCGTCGAACGTCTCGCCTTGCCCGCCGCCGCGCCGCTTGAGAACACGGCCCTGACCCGCACCGCGCTGCCACCCGGTGAGCGTGTCGACCATCGCGACTGGAGCACCTTTCTGAACCGCTATGTCATGACCGATGCGCAGGGCGTGAACCGCGTGACCTACGCGCAGGTCACCGAGGCGGACAAGGCGCGGTTGGACCGGTACCTGAGTGATCTGCAAAAGGTTGACCCGGCAGCGCTGACCCGTGATCAGCAACTCGCTTACTGGATCAATCTGTATAACGCTCTGACGGTTGATCTGATCCTTGAAAACTATCCCGTCGCCTCGATCCGGGATATCACGGATGGCGCGTTTTCCTTTGGGCCATGGGATCGGCCTCTGGCGTTGGTACAAGGGCAGACGTTGACGCTGAACGAAATCGAACACCGCATCATCCGCCCCACATTCGATGAGCTGCGCATCCACTATGCTCTGAACTGCGCCGCCGTGGGATGCCCCAATCTGATGGACCGTGCGTGGCAGGCCGAGACTCTGGAGCGGGATTTCGCAGCGGCCGAACGCGCCTATGTCAACGACCCGCGCGGCGTGCGGTATGACGCCCGCGGGCGGCTGATCCTGTCCAAAATCTACATCTGGTTCAGAGAGGATTTCGGAGCGAACGAGAAGGCGGTGATCGCCTATCTCGAAACGGCGGCGGAACCCGAGTTACGGGCGCGATTGCAAGAGACGCCGCGCGTGAGTGCCTATGAATACGACTGGGCACTGAACGATGCTGCGACGGGTTCCTAAAGGCGCGGCTCGGCGTTTTACAGTAACCCTTCGGCGCGCAGCAGTTCCTGCATATTCGCTTCCGGCCTCGGGCCGATATGGCTGATCACTTCACGCGCGCAGACATTGCCGATCCGGGCGCAGGTCTCGTAATCGCGGCCCGTGGCCATGCCGAACAGGAACCCGGCGGCGAACTGATCGCCCGCGCCGGTGGCATCCACGGGCACCACTTTTTCAACCGGCACGTCAACGCGCTGGCCGTCATACAGCACCGTCACGCCATCGCCCGAGCGGGTGCATACGATCAAAGGGCAGATCTCAGCCGTTTTGGCCAGCGCTTCCTCCAGATCGTCGGTTTCGAACAGCGACTTGATCTCTTCCTCATTGCCGATCACGAAATCCAGCTCGTTCTCGATCAGCAGCAGGAAATCGACCCGGTGGCGCTCCACGCAGAACGGATCGGAAATGGCGATCCCCGCCTTGCCGCCACCCTTGTGACAGGCGCGCGCGGCCTCAAGGAATGCGGCCTTGCCCTTTTCCTTGTCGAACAGATAGCCCTCAAGAAACATGATCTGGCTGCCACCTGCGACGTCACTGGACACATCCTCGGACGACAGTTCCGAGGATATCCCCAGATAGGTGTTCATCGACCGCTCGCCATCGGGTGATACAAAGATCATCGAACGCGAGGTCGGCAGCTCTCCGCCCGGCACCGGCGGGTTGACGAAATCCACCCCGTCTTCGTTCATCGCATCCGCATAGAACCGGCCCAAGGCGTCATCATGCACTCGCCCGATGAACGCAGAATCCAAACCCAGCGCACCTGCACCGGCAATCGTGTTGGCCACCGAGCCGCCCGGCGTCTGCACCCGGCTTTCCATCGAAGCATAGAGCAGCTCACCCCGCTCCTGCTCAATCAACTGCATGATGCCCTTTTCGATACCCATCAGCTCTAGGAAACTGTCATCGGCCTGGGAAATCACGTCCACAACGGCATTTCCGATGCCGGTGAGCTGGTAGGTCTTCATTGGGTCTTGTCCTCGAATTGACAGAGATCACGGATGATGCAGGTCGGGCATTGCGGCTTGCGCGCCTTGCAATGGTACCGGCCATGCAGGATCAGCCAGTGATGCGCATGGAGTTGAAAGTCAGCAGGGATATTGTCTTCGATGGCGCGTTCAACCGCGTCCACGTCTTTGCCGGGGCAGATGCCGGTGCGGTTGCCGACACGGAAGATATGCGTATCCACCGCTTGCGCCGGTTGCCGCCACCACATGTTCAGAACCACATTGGCGGTTTTGCGGCCCACCCCGGGCAGCGATTGCAGCGCCGCGCGGGAATTGGGCACCTCGCCGCCGTAGTCTTCGACCAGAATACGGCTCAGCTTGATCACGTTCTTTGCCTTCTGGCGGAACAGGCCGATGGTCTTGATATGCTCGATCAGCCCCTCTTCGCCCAGATCTAGCATCTTCTGTGGCGTGTCGGCGATCTTGAACAGTTCGCGCGTGGCTTTGTTGACGCCCGCATCGGTCGCCTGCGCCGACAGCGCCACGGCGACGACCAGAGTATAGACGTTCACATGCTCCAACTCGCCCTTGGGTTCGGGGTCGGCGTCCTGAAAACGCGTAAAGATCTCGCGGATCGTGTGATAATCGAGTTGCTTTGCCATCCGCGCCTTAATGCCGCCCGCCGGGCCGTGACACAAGCCCAAAGCCAATGCGCAAGTTCCGGGTCGCTTGGGCGTGGCCCGCGCGCTATGGTTTAACCCAGAGAATGAGGTGAGACCCATGAACATCCAGACACCGGAAAGCGGATATCACTACAACGTCATGCGACGCGCGATCGAGCTGATTGATCAGGGCGGGGAAACACTCAGCCTCGAAGAACTTGCCCGCCAGATGGACATGAGCCCCGCGCATTTTCAGCGCCTGTTCTCGCGCTGGACCGGGGTTTCGCCGAAACGCTACCAGCAATACCTGACACTTGGCCACGCCAAGGCGCTGCTGCGGGAACGCTTCACCACTTTGGAGACCGCCCATAACGTGGGCCTCTCCGGCAGCGGGCGACTGCACGATCTGTTCCTGAAATGGGAATCCATGAGCCCCGGCGAATACGCCCGCAGAGGCGCAGGGCTGACCATCTATTGGGGCTGGTTCGAAAGCCCCTTTGGCCCGGCACTGGTCATGGGCACCGACAAGGGCATCTGCGGCATGGCTTTCGGCGCTGAGACCGGCGAAGAAGACGCGATGGACGACATGCTCTCCCGCTGGCCGCAGGCAGAGTTTATCGAAGACCCGATGCGCCTGCGCCCCTGGGTTCTAAGCGCTTTTGGCGCCGCCAGTGACAAGTTGGGGCCGACACCCTTGTACCTGATCGGCTCGCCCTTGCAGATCAAGGTGTGGGAGGCGCTGATGCATATCCCCTCGGGCCAGGTCACAACTTATTCCGAGATTGCTGAGCGGGTCGGCTCACCGCAAGCCGTGCGCGCCGTGGGTACGGCGGTGGGGCGCAACCCGGTAAGCTGGCTGATCCCTTGCCATCGCGCCCTGCGCAAGTCGGGGGGCTTGGGCGGCTATCACTGGGGTTTGCCAGTGAAGCGCGCCATGCTGGCGTATGAAGCCGCTCAGGCGGATGCCTGAGAGACAGAGCGAGGCACCCTTGGGTGCCTCACAATTGGATCACGACGGGCCGCGACTACTCTGCCGCCCAGCCGCCGACGGCCTTGATCTCAAGGAAGTCTTCCAGCCCGAAAACACCACCTTCGCGTCCGTTTCCGGACTGCTTCATGCCGCCAAAGGGTGAGCCTGCGCTGCGCGATTGCCCGTTCATCTCAACCATGCCCGAGCGCAACGCCCGCGCCATGCGGTTGGCGCGGTCACCATCCTGCGTCTGGACATAGTTGGTCAGCCCGTAAGGCGTGTCATTGGCGATCTCGACAGCTTCTTCCTCGGTATCGAACGGGATCATAGTCAGAACCGGGCCAAAGATCTCCTCGCGCGCGATGGTCATTTGGTTGTTGGCATCGGCAAAGACCGTGGGGCGCACATAGTAGCCCTTGTTCAGACCTTCGGGCCGACCGGTGCCACCTGCAACCAGCCGTGCGCCCTCATCGATGCCCTTCTGGATCAGGTCCTGGATCTTGGTCCATTGTACCTCATTCACAACGGGGCCAATATGACGGCCTTCCTCTGTGGCCGGGCCAACCGCGACCTTGTTGGCCACCTCGGCAGCGGTCTCAACCGCTTGGTCATAGATCGGGCGCTGCACCAGCATACGGCTTGGCGCGTTACAGCTTTGACCGGTGTTGTTCATCATGTGCAGAACACCACGCTTCACGGCCTTCTCATCCGCATCCGCAAAGACCACATTGGCACCTTTGCCACCCAGCTCAAGATGCACTTTCTTCAGCGTGTCCGCGGCATTTTTCGAAATCGCCGTGCCTGCGCGGGTTGAGCCGGTGAAGCTGACCATATCGACATCCGGGTGACCCGAAAGCCGTGATCCCACGCCAACGCCGTCGCCGTTCACAAGGTTGAACACACCAGCCGGGAATCCAGCCTCATCCATCATCTCGGCAAAGATCATTGCGTTCAGCGGGCTTTGTTCCGACGGTTTCAGCACCATCGTACACCCGGCAATCGCCGCCGCACCGACCTTGAGCGTGATCTGGTTCATCGGCCAGTTCCACGGCGTGATCAGGGCGGCCACGCCGACGGCTTCATAGATGATCCGGTCGTTTGGCGCGTGATCGCCCAGCGGACGCTCGAAGGGGAACGCCTTGGCCGCGCGGATGAAGTTCTTCAGATGCCAGATCCCGGCCCCGACCTGCTGCGTGCGCGACATATCGATGGGCGCGCCCATTTCATGTGACATGGCCTGCGCCAGATCCTCGGTACGGGTGCTGTAGACCTCGACCAGCTTCTCGACCAGCGCGATACGTTCTTCGACCGGAGTTGCCATCCAGCCGGGCAGGGCGGCCTTGGCTGCGGCAACGGCGGCATCCGTATCGGCGGCACCGCCCAGCGAGATCACCGCGCAGGGTTCTTCCGTCGAAGGGTCGATAACCTGAAAATCGTTGGGCTTGACCGGTGCAGTCCACTGGCCATTGATATAGAAATCACGTTTTTCGATCATTGAGCGTGCCTCCGCAATAAAAGAAATCGACCGATTGGTCGGTTATTGGCACTTTGTCACTGCATGTTTCCCGGGGCAAGTGGAAAGCTTTATAGATTTGCGGCACCGGCTGAAATGACGCTGGGTCAGGAATGAAAGGTTTAACCCGGCGGCAAAGTGATTAAGTTGGCAGCAACCGAGTCGACAAACACAAACAGAGGAGACGCCCCATGGGTTTACGCATCAATGATACCGTCCCGAATTTCACGGCAGAAACGGATCAGGGAACCATTCAGTTCCACGATTGGATCGGCGACAACTGGGCGATCCTGTTCTCGCATCCCAAGGATTTCACCCCTGTCTGCACCACCGAATTTTCTGCCGTTGCGCAGCTGAACGACGAATGGGCGGCCCGCAATGCCAAGGTGATTGGCGTATCGGTTGATGGTGTCGAAGACCACAAGAAGTGGAAGAAAGACATCGAAGAGTATGGCAAGGCCAATCCCGGTTTTCCGATCATCGCCGATGACGGGCTCGCGGTATCCAAAGCCTTCGACATGCTGCCCGCCGAAGCCTACCTGCCCGATGGCCGCACCCCTGCTGACAGTGCCACGGTGCGCTCGGTCTTTATCATCGGGCCGGACAAGCAGTTGAAACTGTCGATGACCTATCCGATGACCGTGGGCCGCAACTTTGCCGAAATCCTGCGCGCGCTGGACGGGTTGCAGATGTCGGCCAAGGGTGTTGCGACGCCTGCGAACTGGGTTCCGGGTGAAGACGTAATCATCCCGCCTGCGGTTTCCAACGAAGAAGCCAAAGAGAAGTTCGGCGAGTTCGAGACGATCTTTCCGTATCTGCGCAAGACCAAAGCACCGGCCTGAGTTGAAGACTGGTCAGGGGGGCTGTCTGCCCCCCATCGCGCCTTAGGGCGCGATCCCCCCCGAGGATATTTCTGGCCAGATGAAGCTGGGGACTAGGATCTGTTTGTGGTTTTGGTCTGCGACATGAGCTGGCTTATGGCTTCGCCGGGCATTGCGTCCCGCGCGTAGTCGAAGGTTCCCGAAAGGCGGACTTCTTGCGCAGCGCGCATCAGCGCCCCGAATGCAGCGCGCGCGAAAGACCCGCCGACGCTGATGCGTTTCACACCGGCATCGGCCAGTTCAGCGACGCTGTATCCCGGGCCGCTCAATCCCATCACCACATTGACGGGTTTGTCCACTTCGTGGCAGACCGTTCGGATCGCTTCGATATCGGGCAGGCCCGGGGCGTAGAGCACATCTGCTCCGGCCTCGGAAAATGCCTGTAGGCGGCGGATTGTATCGGTGAGATCGGGGTTGCCGCAGATGAAATTCTCGGCGCGGGCGGTCAGCAGGAAATCTTGCCCCGATGCCGCCTCTGCCGCAGCGCGGATACGATCGATGGCCTGTGCGAACTCATAGATGGGGGTGCCGGGATCGCCCGTGGCATCTTCGATCGATCCGCCGACAAGGCCGGCGGCGCAGGCCTTTACGACCGTCTCGGCGCAGATGTCGGAGGTTGCGCCAAACCCATCTTCGAGGTCTGCCGATACCGGCAACTCGGTCGCCGCAGTGATTTCGGTGGCATTGATCAGAATCTCCTGCCTGCTCAGGCTCGCGAAGGAATCACGCTTGCCTTTCGAGAAAGCGTAACCTGCACTGGTGGTGGCCAATGCTTCGAATCCAAGGCTTGTCAGCAGCCGGGCCGACCCGGCATCCCATGGGTTAGGCATGACAAAGGCGGTGTCTCGTTCATGCAGCGCCTTGAAATGCTGGTATTTCTCGCTTCGGTTCATAGCTGTGACCCCGCGTGTAGAAGATGATAGGGTCAGCATAGCGAAAAGGAACATAAAGTGAACAGTTATGCTCCGGTCACCGCATAAAAAAAGACCCCGGCCTGAACCGGGGTCTTTCGTTTCTGGAAAGCGAGAGCAGATTACTCTGCGTCTTCTTTCTTTTCTTTCTTCTCGGGAACGACCTCTTCGCCGGTTTCCTGATCGACCACTTTCATCGACAGGCGCACCTTGCCACGGTCGTCAAAGCCCAGCAGCTTGACCTTCACTTCCTGACCTTCCTTCAGAACATCCGACGGATGGTTCAGGCGGCGGTTTTCGATCTGGGACACGTGCACCAGACCGTCGCGCTTGCCAAAGAAGTTCACGAAGGCACCGAAGTCGACGATCTTGACCACTTTACCGGTGTAGATCTGGCCTTCTTCCGGCTCAGCAACGATCGAGTGGATCATTTCATAGGCCTTCTTGATCGATTCACCGTCGGGCGAGGCGATCTTGATGACGCCGTCGTCATTGATGTCGACCTTGGCACCCGAAACTTCGACGATCTCGCGGATGACCTTACCACCCGAGCCGATCACTTCACGGATCTTGTCGGTGGGGATGTTCATGGTCTCGATGCGGGGGGCGTGGACCGAGAATTCGTTGGTCTCGGACAGAGCTTTGCCCATCTCGCCCAGGATGTGCATCCGGCCGTCCTTGGCTTGCGCCAGGGCTTTCTCCATGATCTCGGGCGTGATGCCCGCAACCTTGATGTCCATCTGCAGCGAGGTGATGCCGTTTTCGGTACCAGCCACTTTGAAGTCCATGTCGCCAAGGTGGTCTTCGTCACCCAGAATGTCCGACAGGATGGCGTATTCTCCGTCATCTTCCAGGATCAGACCCATGGCCACACCGGCAACCGGTGCTTTGAGCGGAACACCCGCATCCATCATCGACAGCGAACCGCCACAGACCGACGCCATCGAGGACGAGCCATTGGATTCCGTGATCTCGGACACGATGCGGATCGTGTAGGGGAAGTCGGTCGCCGCAGGCAGAACCGCCTGCAGGGCGCGCCATGCCAGCTTGCCGTGGCCGATCTCACGACGGCCCGGGCCACCAACGCGGCCAACTTCACCAACCGAGTAGGGCGGGAAGTTGTAGTGCAGCAGGAAGTTCGATTTGAAGTTGCCATGCAGCGCGTCGATGAACTGCTCATCGTCACCGGTGCCCAGCGTGGTCACGGCCAGTGCCTGTGTCTCGCCACGGGTGAACAGGGCGGAACCGTGGGTCCGCGGCAGCATCGAGGTTTCTGCAACGATCGAACGGATATCGGTGGTCGAACGACCGTCGATCCGCTTGCCGCCCTTGACGACGTCACCGCGCAGAATGCCGGCTTCCAGCTTTTTCATCGCCGAACCCAGGTTGCCGTCTTCCAGCTGTTCCTCGGTCAGTGCTTCCTTGATCGCTTCACGGGCGGCGGCAACAGCGGCGGTGCGCTCCTGCTTGTCGGTGATCGCGAAGGCGGCGCGCATCTGCTCTTCACCGGCGGCCTTAACAGCTGCGGACAGCTCGGAGTAATCCGGTGCCTGGAAGTCGAACGGCTCTTTCGCGGCTTCTTCGGCCAGCGAGATGATCAGGTCGATCACGGGCTGAATCTGCTCATGCGCAAAGTTCACCGCGCCCAGCATTTCCGCCTCGGACAGTTCGTACGCTTCCGATTCCACCATCATCACGGCGTCTTTGGTACCGGCAACAACCAGGTCCAGACGCTGTTCAGGGTTCAGGCGCAGGTCCTGCATGTCGTCGACGGTCGGGTTCAGAACGTATTCGCCATCCTCGAAACCAACGCGGGCACCAGCGATCGGACCCATGAACGGCGCGCCGGAAATGGTCAGAGCGGCGGAGGCCGCGATCATCGCAACGATGTCGGGATCGTTGACCAGATCGTGGCTTAGCACGGTGCACATCACCAGCACTTCGTTTTTGAAGCCGTCAACGAACAGCGGGCGGATCGGACGGTCGATAAGACGCGCGGTCAGCGTCTCTTTTTCGGTCGGGCGCGCCTCGCGCTTGAAGAAGCCGCCCGGAACCTTACCGGCGGCATAGTATTTTTCCTGATAGTGGACGGTCAGCGGGAAAAAGTCCTGACCCGGTTTTTGAGCCCGCGCAAAGGTCACGTTCGCCATGACGCTGGTTTCGCCCAGCGTGGCAATCACGCTGCCGTCCGCCTGACGGGCAACCTTGCCGGTTTCCAGTGTCAGCGTCTCTTCGCCCCACTGAATCGATTTCTTTGTTACATCAAACATATGCGTATCCTAGAACGGAGCACTCCCGCCCCTGCGGGTCTCCGGTTTGCATGGCGGCCCCATTGCCGCCGACCCCATTTATCTTCCGTTCGAGTGCCGGAGTCAGGGCACAACGTCTCAGATACCGCGCGCATACATGAGATCGCGTTGAAAGGAAAGGGGAACTGAAGGGATTGGAAGACTTGCGCAGACTCGTTTTTTGGGAACCCTGTACAACGCTGTTTCGGTGACTGCAGAACATCAACATTTTTGGACCTACAACTATAAGAATATAAATGCGTTTTGATAAAAACTGATTGCAGTGTAGGCTGTTACCACTGAACCCACGGTCGAACAGACGGAAACGCGCCAAGGGGGCAATACACTCATAACCGTCACCCGGCCGACTACCTTGGCGTTTGCAGCTTGCGAACAGAGGGGCGAAGTATGGCTCAAACCAAGAAAATGCTGGATCCCGATCCACGGATCTACGACTTCGAAACCGAGTATGAACTGGGGCAGGATAATGTGCGCCCGTTCGGGCTCGATATCCACAATCCGGTTTTCCTGATTTCCAGTATATTGATCTTTGCGTTCGTCCTGATCGCATTGGCCAACCAAGAGGCCGCAGCTACCTTTTTCGGCTGGCTCAGACCATGGCTGACCAGCACGTTTGACTGGTTCCTCGTGCTGTCGGTCGATGCCATTACCCTGTTCTGTCTGGTACTAATCATCCTGCCGGTGGGCAAGGTGCGGATCGGTGGCAAGGACGCCAAGCCTGACTATTCCTACGCGGGATGGATCGCGATGATGTTCGCGGCTGGCATCGGTATCGGGCTGCTGTTCTTTGGCGTGATGGAGCCGGTCTATTACAATTTTGCCGAAGGCGGTAACGCCGCCCCATTGGGCATTGATATCGCGGTGCCCGGCAATGAATATGCCGGTATCGTGGGCACGATCCACCACTGGGGTCTGGAAGGCTGGGCGGTTTACGCCGCCGTTGGTCTGAGCCTCGCGATCTTCAGTTACAACCTCGGCCTGCCATTGACCCTGCGGTCCGCGTTCTACCCGATCCTGGGTGAGCGCGTCTGGGGTTGGTGGGGTCACATGATTGACACGCTGGCGGTGTTTGCCACGCTCTTTGGCCTGACCACATCACTGGGTCTGGGCGCACAGCAGGTCGCGGCGGGGCTGTATGAGGTCTTTGGCATAGAACCCAGCCCAACGGTGGTGGTCCTGCTGATTATCGGCATCACCGCGATTGCGCTTGGCTCGGTTCTGATGGGCATGGATGCGGGCGTCAAACGGCTGAGCGAGATCAACATGATCATGGCCGTTGGCCTGTTCATCTTTGTCATCGCCGTCACCGGTATCGGCACCGCCATCGCGCGGTATTTCAACGTGATGGTCGATTACGTGTTCCACCTTCCTGCACTTTCGAACCCGTTCGGACGTGAAGACACCAGCTATTTCCACGGCTGGACGACTTTCTACTGGGCGTGGTGGATTGCTTGGTCGCCTTTCGTGGGCATGTTCATTGCCCGCATCTCCAAGGGTCGCACGGTGCGTGAGTTTGTCATCTGCGCGCTGCTGGCGCCCACAGCGGTCTGTGCCCTGTGGATGTCGACCTTTGGCGGTGCCGCCATCGACATGCTGAACGCAGGCGGAGCCGAAGGTGTCCGCGCCACGGTGATCGACAGCTACGCCCCCGAGGGCGCACTGTTCGGCTTCCTCAAAGAGCTTCCGCTTTATGGCATCATCGCCCCGATCGCGCTGATCCTGATCGTGGTGTTCTTTGTCACCTCGTCTGACTCAGGGTCTCTGGTGATCGACACGATCACTGCGGGTGGCAAGATGGACGCGCCGGTGATCCAGCGCGTGTTCTGGTGCACGCTCGAAGGGTTGGTGGCCATCGCCTTGCTGCTGGGCGGAGGTCTCTCGGCCCTGCAAGGTGCCGCGGTCTCGACCGGCATCCCGTTCACGCTGGTGGTTCTGATGATGTGCTACTGCCTGTGGCTGGCGCTGAAATCCGAGAAAGCCAAGATGTAAATCTTGACGCTGCCAAACCAAAACGCCCGCCCTTTGGCGGGCGTTTTATTGTGCGGGTTGCGGGATATTATGAGCCCTTACCAGACCTTCGACTACACCCGCGGTCTCGCTCGTGCAGCAAGTCGCGAACCGCAGATTCCGGACGTTCAAAATCAAATTTAAGATGGCTGGTGAGCGGGACAAACGGCGAATTCGCTGCGGCAGCATAAATGTCTGTTTATGGCGCATTACCCCCAGATCTTCTGGGAGGAAGATGTGAAAAGTTCGCGTTTTGGGCAGCATCCCTGTTCCGAATCCTTCAGTACGTTTTCGGAGTGTCCGCCGGAAAGCGGTGAACGTCGTGCTGTTGAAGAAACTCAACAAACAGATCCATTGCACCATCTTCGGCGCCAGCTTTCCAGAACGCCACTGTCTGAAGCTGCTCTGTGACGTCTTCGATCGGAATAGCGACCAAGCCGGAGCTGATAGAATTGCTGACGCTATCGGTCAGGATGGTTACGCCCATCCCGCAGGCAACCAACCCCAGAATGCCCGCAGAGTTGAACGCTTCCTGCACGATGTTCGGAACGAACCCTGACCTGCGGCAAAGCGGGAACAGATACGAATAGAATTGCTCCCAGTCTTTTGACGAACCATGCACGAAATCCTCATGCGCAAGTTCTTCGAGACGAATGCTATTTCGCCCTGCAAGCGGATGACTTTCATAGACAATACAGACAAAGTTTTCGGACTGGATAGGACATTGTTCATATCCAGTTCGGCTGATTGGGCCGGTCACAAACCCAATGTCCAGCTCGCCTTCATCCAGCTTTTTCAGCTGGGTAACTGTAACGTCGTGATGCGGCCGCAAGACGATGTTTGGCCGCTGCTCCTGAAATTCTTTCAGCAAAGTGGGAAGCTGTCCGGCGATGGCCATATCGGTGTACCCAATCCGCAAAGACCCCATTTCGCCACTATGCACCATCCGTGTGGTTTCGACCGCATGACCGATGGAATTGACAACGCCGCGACAGCTTTTGAGGAATGTTTCCCCGGCGCGGGTGATCTGAACTTCACGTTTGGAGCGCATAAAAAGCGTCACTTCCAACTCTCTTTCCAGATATTGAATTGCACGGCTTAGCGCCGGTTGAGCAACGCCAAGACGTTCAGCGGCGCGCCGAAAATGGAGCTCTTCAGCGACGGCGATGAAATATCGGATATGTCTGAGGCCAAATTTCATAATGCTTTTCTGGCATCAATTAGTACTCAAGTGATATTATACCGGCAATACAAATTGTGATATTTCGGGGCAATAACAAAAAAGTTCACCCAAAAACCAACCGGGAGAAACAAATGAAAGCCCTAAAAACACTCACGGCGGCATCCGCCCTCGTTCTCACCTCGCAAGCTGCCCTTGCTGGCGATGTCGTCATCAACCTTGGGTATGCGGCCGCCGAAGGCAGCTCCTATGCTGTTCTTGCCAACAAATTCGAGGAACTGGCCGAAGAATATTCAGACGGATCCATTGATGTGAAAGTCCGTTGCTGCGGTCAGTTGATGGGCGAAGACGAAGCGTTCAAGGCGATGCAGCTGGGCACTGTCGACATGCACATCATCACCGGTAATAACATTTCACCGCACTTTCCGCTGATGGATGCTTTTGTTCTACCTTACATCTTCGAAGACAAATCCCACGCCTATCGTGTCCTCGAGGGTGAAGTCGGTCAGGGTTTTGCGAAAAAACTTCACGAAGCCACCAACGTTCATTTGCTGACCTTTGGCTTTGTCGGCGATCGCGACTTCTATAATTCCCGCCAGCCTATCACCGAGATGGCGGACATGGCGGGGCTTAAGGTGCGCGTACCCAAAAATCAGGTGATGATCGACACGTTTAACGAATTCGGCGCTGCGCCAATTCCGCTGCCATGGGCCGATACACCCACCGCGCTGCAAACTGGCACTGTCGAAGGCGCCGACAACGGCACCTCATTCATTAAGTCGCAGAAATTCTATGAAATCATGCCGCACTTCACGGTTCTTGAGCATTTCACCTATTTCTCGCCACTGTTTGCCAGCGACCGGATCATGGGCAAGCTTGACGACGATCAGCGCGACGCTGTGAAGCGTGCTGCGCGCGACGCCGGAATTTTCCAGAAGGAGGAAATGACCCGTCAGGTTGACGAAATCCGCGCATTCCTAACTGGTGAAGGCGGCATGAAAACCGCCGAATTTGACCGCACAGACTTCATCGCGGCCGGTCAGCGTGTGCAGGACAATTATTCGGCGGATAAGGGCGATGATTTCAAAGCTCTGGTAGCGGAAATCCGCGCCGCAGCGGAATAATCAAAACGTCACCAAACTCTATGGGCTGCGGCGCAGCTGTTGCAGCCCGTCATTCAATCCGCACAATTGAGGTGTCCTATGCTGGCCAAACTGGATCGGTATTTCGAAGAAGTGCTGTGTACGATCTTTCTTTGTGTGGTTGTCGGGTCTGTTCTGATGCAGGTAATCATGCGGTTTGTGTTTCATTCCGCTGCTGCCTGGGCCGAGGAAACGGCGGTCTATGGCATGATTTTCGCAGTCTACCTTGGGGCGACGATGGCTACGCGTGAACGAGCGCATATCCGTATCAGCCTTTTGGTAAGCCGCTTGCCACGCAAACTACAGGTGGGATGCATCGTATTGGCGGATGCGCTTTGGACAGCGTTCGTGGTCTTTATGATCGTTCAGACAACCAAGTACACCAACTTGCTTTTCAGCGTCACCTTTCAGACACCCGGACTGGGGATCGAGCAGCGCTGGATACAAATGTTCATTCCGATCCTCTTTGGCCTGATGCTGTTTCGCATAGCCCAGGTCTATTGGCGCTGGAGCCGTGAAAATTTCAAAGGATTGCCGCTATGACCCAAGTTGAAAGCGGAGCTCCGCGTACGAATTACACAGCCATTGCTGTACTGGCACTGCTGATCCTTAGCCTGATTATGGCAGTCACAAATGACGCGAATGGCCCGGTTGTAATGGCAGTAGTCTTTGTCGTCACCATGGCCATTGGCGTCCCCATTCCGTTTGCCGCCGGTATCGCCACTGTGGCGGGCCTGTATATTGCCGACATCCCCATGACGCTGATGGCGCAGGCCGCGTGGACCGCATTTGAACCTTTCCCATTGGTGACCATCCCGCTTTTTGTTTTGGCCGGTCAGTTGATGGAACAGGGCGGAATGTCGGAAAAGCTGGTCAACATCGCCCAGAAACTGGTTGGTGCCTACAAAGGCGGGCTTGGTCTTGTCACGGTTGTAGCCTGTATGTTTTTTGCAGCGCTGTCCGGATCCGGCCCCGCCACTACAGCCGCCATCGGCTCGATCACTATTCCGGCTATGCAGGAAGAAGGGTACCGCTCTCGGTTTGCCGGCGCCATCGCTGCGGCCGCCGGCGCGTTGGGAAGCATGATCCCACCCTCCAACCTGCTTATTATCTTTGCGCTTGTCACCGACGTGTCCATACCGCGCCTATTTCTTGCGGGCATCGTTCCGGGCATCGTTCTTGGCCTGATGCTGATGGTCGTCGTCTTTGTCATCTCCTTGAAAAATGATTATGGCGGCACGGGTGAAAAGTTCCGCTGGGGCCCGCTTCTCGAAGCCTTCTGGGAAGGAAAATGGGCGGTCATGGCACCGGTCATCATCCTTGGCGGTATTTATGCCGGTATCTTTACCCCGTCCGAGGCGGCAGGCGTGGCCGTGGCCTACGGTCTCTTTGTTGGTATGTTTATCTATCGCGGGCTGACGGTTGCCAAACTGTTTCATGCGTTCAAGTTCACGGCCATCGTGATCGGCACCGTTCTTTTCATCCTTGGATCGACCAAAGCGTTTGGACAGCTTGTCACCATTTTTGACATCCCTGACGCTGTGCTTGGCCTGTTCAAAGGTCTGGTTGAATATCCGTGGCTGGTCATGCTGATGATCGGTGTGTTTTACATCATCGTTGGCATGTGGCTGGAAAGCATCCCACAGATCATCATCTTTACCGCGGTGTTTTTCCCATTGGTGACAAGCCTTGGCATCGACCCGGTTGTGTTTGGCATCTTCACAGTGATGACTTGTGAAATCGGGTTCCTTACCCCCCCGATAGGCGTCAATCTGTTCGTTGCCGCGCGGATATCTAAGATCTCGATTGAGGAAATATCAGTAGGTGTTCTGCCGCTTTTGATTCCCTACATTCTGATGATATTCCTGCTGGTCTTCGTGTCCGACTGGGTCACCTTCCTACCTGATCTTGTATATGGACCTTCCCGATGAGTGTAGATTCCAAAGACCTTCCGCTGGCCGGATATGTCGATCACCTGTCTGCCCGTCCGGGTCAGGTGCTTGCCTTCAAAGTGTCGTCGTTGTCAGACACCCCGTTTAAGGCACGGCTGACCCGTTCGATAAGTGCCGACCCAAATCCCGAGGGCCCCGGCATCGTCGAGGAAGACGCATCAGCCTATTTTGCGCCGAGAGAGTTTGCATCGGTACATCGTCGGTTTTTTGCTGGATCTTACGGGGTGGGAACAACAGACATCTCAGCTGAAGCAGGGGCGAGCTTGGTCTTCTCCGCGACCATTTTCCCGACAAAACGATGCGACAGAGCGCAAACCATTCTCAGTTGCGGTGATTTCGATCTTTGCATTGCTGCGAATGGGGCAGCCTGTTTCCGGTCCGGCGCGGATCACGTTGCAACGGACATGCCTGTGAAACTGCGCCAGTGGCACAGGATTGAAGGTCGCGTTGAGGCCGGACACCTGGTCCTGTCACATCAGGCGCTAGGCAGATACGCGACCGGTCCAGCTACAGGCCGAATGCCAGCCCGGGTTACCGCCCTGACCGGCGTACCCACCGTTGGTGCGCTTTTGACCGACGGGGAAGCTACCCAACATTTCAACGGCAAGATCGAGGCGCCCTCAATTACGGCTGGCAATGTCACGCTTTGTGAATGGGATTTCTCACAGTCGATGATGAAAGTCACAGTGCCTGCTAAAACCGGTCCAGACCTGTCGCTGGTCAACTTCCCGACCCGCGCAATGACCGGTTCGAACTGGGACGCAACCGAAATGAACTGGTCTCATCGGCCAGATCATTATGGCGCTATCCACTTCCATGACGACGATATCTACGATTTTGACTGGGATACTAATTTCACGTTTACGATTCCCGAAGACATGCCTTCCGGCGTCTACGTCATGCGTCTGGAATGTGACGGTCACCATGATGCTATCCCGTTTTTTGTTTGCCCACCGCTGGGCGAGCGGCAGGCCGACCTATGTGTTCTGGTGTCAACGTTCACCTATGCTATCTATGGCAACCACGCGCGACCCGACTATCATCCTTCGTGGAAGAAACAGATTGCGGATTGGGATGCCTATCCTCACAACCCAGCGGAGTTTCCTCAATACGGCCTATCGACTTATAATTATCACTCCGATGGGTCGGGAATTTGCAATGCCTCGCACCGTCGCCCCTTGTTCAACCTGCGCCCCGGTTTTCTGACCTTTGGTGGAACGCCTTGTTCCGGGTTGCGTCATTTCCCGGCCGACAGTCATCTGCTCAGCTGGTTGCACGCCAAAGGCATCGCTTATGATCTAGTGACCGACTACGATTTGCATATCCATGGCCATGACGCGATTGCAGGCTACAAAGTGGTCACAACAGGAAGTCACCCGGAATATCACACTGAGGAAAGCCTGAACGCCCTGCGCGATTATCGCGATGGTGGCGGCCATCTGGCATACCTTGGCGGCAATGGGTTCTACTGGCGCATTGCGGTGCACAGCGAAAATGAGAGCATGCTGGAAATCCGTCGGGCAGAGGACGGTATTCGCGCATGGGCCGCTGAACCCGGAGAATACTATAATGCCTTTGATGGCAGCTATGGTGGGCTGTGGCGCCGCAACGGTCGCGCTCCGCAGGACCTGGTCGGTATTGGCTTTGCGGCTCAGGGTGAATTCGTTGCTGACCCCTATAGGCGTGTCACAACCGATCCGGCATACGACTGGGTTTTTGAAGGTGTTGACGGCGAAATAATCGGCGATTTTGGTTTTTCCGGGCAAGGTGCTGCAGGGTTCGAACTGGATCACATGGATAGCCACATCGGAACGCCAGACAATGCAGTCCTGCTGGCCCGATCTGTCACGGTCGAAGACAACTTTATGCTGGTCCCCGAGGAGCAGTTGACCCACCTGACCAATTTAACAGGCAGTAGCGAGGCCGAGGCGAAACACGCCGACATGATCTATTGCACATATCCCGGCGGCGGATCGGTTTTTGCGACAGGCTCGATTACATTTTGCGGATGTCTGCCCTGGAATAATTACGACAACAACATTTCGCGGGTATTGCAAAATGTCTTTGCAAGATTCTTAACTGACGACTAGTGCAAACCCAATTGCTTGCTGTTGCCAAGTTCAAACGTCCTGTCTTGTCGCTTCGCACCAGTTTAGGCGCTGCGCAGCATTTGTAAGAATGGGCTCAGTGTCGCTGTTCTCTGCGGCTTTCATCATTGGTTGGTCGCAGCCCGAAGCGGACCTTCGCAACCAAGCTTTGCTAACTCCGAAATACACAACGAAACGGCCAGTTGCAGAGGTTGTATCGGCGGTGGCAACCAACCATTCATGTCGTCGACTAACCTGTTCAACGTCGCACTACAACTTCTCCGAACTGATCCCACGAGGACCTAATCTTCGAAGCGTTCATTTGGCTCGACCACATTTACTTGCTTCGGAACTTGGTCGGTGTCATTCCGGTCTGACCTCGGAAAAAGCGAGTGAAATGGGACTTGTCAGAATAGCCGAGCATCAGTCCGATCTCTGCAATTGTCATCTGGTTTTGTTTGAGGTGCTCCTTGGCGACATCGATACGCAGCCGTTTGATTTCGCGCGGTAGCGTTGTGCCTTGTTTTTGAAGCGCTTTCAGAAACCGTTCCGGTTGTATTCCCAGCATTCCAGCCACCATCTCTGGTCCCAAATCGGTTTCATCCAGTTTGTCGCGTAAGACAGATCGCAAAGCTGCCACCACGGTTACTTCTTCATCTTGTCGAAGTGATGCTATGGGCTTGGCAGAACCCTCAGAGACGTGGTGCAAAAACAACCATTCCACAGGAAAACTAATTTGCATTCCGGGATCAGTCCCAAGGCCAACCTCGATCCCTTTGTAGTCGATAGGCAGCCCATTGATGTATCTGCTTTCCCATCGCACACGGGAAGAGTCCCAGGACTCTCCGACGACGGTCTGCAATAGGCGTACATAGATTGCGGCACCAAAACCGGTCACCTGAATGGGTGGGACGGTTGGTTCCTGTTGCCTCTCGATACGATAAGTCGCTTTGTCTGCTTCAATGACAAGGCTGTGCCGCACAGAATTGGACTCCTGCGGCACGAGCTCAACAAAGCGGGTAAAAAACTCGAACAGCGTTTTTGTAGATTGCAAGGCTTGAGCGAAGGGCGGCCATCCTTGTAGGTCAAACGCTTCCCCTACATTCAGTCCTAGGTATCGATCCCCTGATACTTCTGAGAAAGCATTTACCAAGCCGTAAACCAACTCGGAGTGAACGAACACGGATGGGTTAGTCATCAGTTCAGCTTTCAAGCCGACCTGATCCAATGCTGGTTGCGGATTGATCTTACGTTCGGTGAGATATTGCAGAAACGGAGCAGCTAAAGAGAGGCGAATAAAGCCCTCGCTATGCTCTCGGGAGGTGGAGTTGAAAGGCAAGCTCATAACCCTTGTTTGGATTAGCTTTAAGTAGTGGCCATTTTTGCAGTCACATTCGTACATCCTAATTCAAAAGGGGCAACCGAGCCAATGAATTCCAGACTATAGTTGGCAAAACATGAATATGAAGGGAGTACTTATGTCCGGCTTACGAATGTCTCTTTGCTCGACGGCAATTGTCGCGGCAGTTCTTTCTTTTTCGACGGCCGCGCAGGCTCAGGATCAAGAAGAACCCCAAACGCTGTTTACTAACGTGCATGTCTTCGACGGTGTGAATGAGCAACGCATTGAGAATGCCAGTGTTCTGGTCGAGGGCAATCTGATCAAGTCCGTCACAACCGATGCCATTGATGCGCCGAGTGCGAAGGTTATCGACGGTGGCGGACGGACTCTGACACCGGGCTTTATCGAGAATCACGCGCATCTGATGCTCATGGGGCCATCGATTGCCGAGATGGAAACCAACTCGACCTGGGAGGATTTCGCCATCCACGGGACACGGATGGCCGAAATGTACCTAATGCAGGGTTTCACGACTGTTCGCGATGCCGGGGGCGCTGGCGGCGGGCTGCGGCGCGCAATAGACGCCGGCCAGATCGTCGGCCCCCGCTTTTACCCTTCCGGGGCATTTCTCGGAACACGTGGTGGTCACGCCGATTTCGCATCCTTCACATCTCCGCCGGGCGGGGTGACCAATTTTGGCACTCTGAATATGGCCCAACAGGTCAACGGTGTTGATGAAATTTACATGTATGGCCGCAACAACTTGCGCATGGGTGCCACGCAACTGAAGTTCATGCAATCGGGTGGGGTGATTTCGGCATTCGATCCATGGCAGTTGCTCGCCGGTTCGAAGGAAGAGATTGAGGCCGCTGTTCAGGTTGCCAACGAGTACGGCACCTATGTCATGGCACATTCCTACCGTAAAGAAGCGATCATCAATGCCCTGAATGCAGGGGTCAGAACCATTGAACACGGATTTCACTTTGACTGCGAGATTTCTGCTTTGATGAAAGAAAAAGGAGCGTACATCACGACGAACATCACAGCATTTGATCCAGGCCTACTTGATGTTCCGTCCGTGAAAAACAACCCCAACAGTTTGAGGAAGGCCAAATCGGCCTCGGCGACCTTCGAAGCCTACATTCCAAGCATGAAGGAATGCCCGGCGCCGCGAGGGTTCCAAACCGATTGCGTCGGGTCGGTCGAAGCGTGCAACATCCAGATCGCCTACGAGAAACATCTGAATAACCATTTCTTCGGCCCCTATGCGTCGATGGTAACCCTAACTTCGGTAGGTGGCGAGATCGCGGCACTTAGCGGTGATTTCATGAACCCCTACCCGGAAGGCAAACTGGGTGTGATCGAAGAAGGCGCCTATGCCGACATCCTGCTGATAGACGGCAACCCCCTCGAAGACTTCTCTGTCGTTGGAACGGGTGATCAGTGGTTTGGTGCGGATCCGAGGCCGGACAGCCCGGAAACAATCCGCCTGATCATGAAGGACGGTGTGATCTACAAAAACACACTGGATTGACCAGATAAAGCAGCCGGAGAGCATTCATGCGAAATTGGTTTTGCTCCGCAGTATTCGCAGGGGTGGTTTTGTGCGGTTATGATGCTGCGGCGACGCCTAGAACCGCGTTGGACTGGGCAGACCTGCCAGATCCGTCTGCGCAGGTCTTTGATGACCCCTATCGTGATCTCAGCCCCGAACAGTTCGACGATGTTCTTTTCGTTGTGCGTATACGCGGCAGGTTGCAGCAGGAGGTTGGCAGCGCCGAAGAACGGCAGAAATGGCAATTGCTTTTAGCAGAGACCGAAGACGCCTTGGTGTCAGACGGAATTGACGTCGACTGGTTACTCGATCAGCGCGAGGTTGTGACTGAACGTCGAAGAAAGGCTGGAACGAGCGGAAACCCGCAACTCGACGGCCGAACAATCACACTCGCGGGCTTTGCCATTCCTGCTCCGAGCGATCCGGACGGCCGGCCTGTGGCGTATTTGGTGCCAGAAAGAGGGATGTGCAGCCACATGCCTCCACCTCCGCCTAACCAGATGATCCGTGTGCGGTTGAACGGGGACTGGGCGCCTAGCTATTTCCACGAACCCGTTCGGCTGACAGGCACGCTGACTATCGATCCTTCTGTTCAGAATATGATGGTTGTGGACGGCCTCATGCCAATGAATGCGACTTTCCAGCTAGAGACGGAACGTGTCGAAACTCTGGAAACCGAGGCAGACAGGTTGGAATGGAAGCAGCGTGCTGCTGATCGCATCCGCGCGGCAGGAAATCGCAAGACCGGTGGGGCAAGGGCGTCTGAATGATAAGACTTTTGGTTGCCGCATTTAGCATTGCATTCGCTGGCGCAGCGTCGGCTCAGGGACTATCCGGTCCATCTTCGGTCGAAGCTGATCTAGAGCCCGGAGATGGCCTGACCGACCCACAATACCGTTCCGATTTTCCGCGCAACATCGCGCCGGGTTGGTTTGAGTGGAAAGACCGGCTGGCTGAGGGTGGTTTTCGGTTCAACATTGATTACTTGGCGTTGGGCCAAACCACGAACGCTGATCTGGGAACCGGCGAAGCGGCCAGCGGAATTGCGCGCTTCTACGGTAGTTGGCAGGCAACTGAGCGCGCTTCTCTGACATTCAAGATTGAAGACCGGCACAGTTACTCGGACGTTGCCCCTCAGTTTCTTGGGCTGGATGGTGGAGCCCTTTCGATCACAGGTACAGCCTTCAACGACAATGGGTTGCTTCTGACCAACCTGTTCTGGACCCAAAGGGCCGAGAACGGTTCGTGGACGCTGCAAGTCGGCCAGATTGATGTAACGGACTTTGTGGACATTTATGGGTTGGTAAGCCCCTACAGCGGTTTCCAAAACCTGTCTTTCAATACCAATCCGACAATTAACACGCCTAACCAAGGCCTTGGCATCGCCGGTGGGATAAAGCTGAGCGAGAACCTCTACGCTGTTGCAAGCGCCTCAGACGCAAATGCCGACCCGTCTGATCCAAATTTTGATGTGTTTAGCGACGGCAATCTCTTCAAATCACTCGAACTTGGCTACACGTCGGGCTTTGATCGCATCTATTTCGACAATATCCATTTAACCCTCTGGCATGCGGATGCAGCCGACGATGGCAGCCGAGCGGAAGATTACGGCGCTGCGTTTTCAGCCGCATGGTTTGTCGACAATAAATGGATGCCGTTCTTCCGCGCAGGGGCTTCAAAAGGGACCGCGGCGCTTTATGACCGGTCGGTTTCTGCCGGTCTGGGTTACTATGGCCGCAATACTGATGTGGCCGGTCTGGGCCTGAACTGGGCCGAGGCGCGAGGCATAGATGGCGATCAGTTCACGCTCGAAGCCTTCTACCGTTTTTCAATCTCACCCGGATTGCAGATCACGCCGTCCCTACAGTACATTTCGAACCCGCTTCTAAATCCCGATCAGGACCGGATTACCCTGTTCGGTCTAAGAACCCGGATCGTTTTCTAATGCGGGGTGAAGGCAGTCACTAAGGGGTGTGCCAAAGGGCAACTAAGAGAGATCAACCGGGCTTTGCAAAGTCTGCTTTCTGCGCCTTGCTGCCGTTCGTGCTGCTCCGCGCTGCAAACGCAGCGAACAGCAGCTCGGTGGCCATCCGGAAGAAAAACGCCCGCCAAATTGGCGGGCGTAAGAGATGTACAACTCGGAAGAAACGATCTTCAGACCGTGTACAACTCGGACAAAACGCGCTTAGCGGCGGATGCCCAGCTTTTTGATCAGGTCCTGGTAACGCGCTTCTTCTTTGCCCTTCAGGTAGTCCAGCAGCTTACGGCGCTGGGCAACCATCTTCAGCAGACCGCGACGACCGTGGTTGTCTTTCTTGTGGGTCTTGAAGTGCTCGGTCAGGGTGGTGATGCGCGAGGTCAGGATGGCAACCTGGACTTCAGGCGAACCGGTGTCGCCGTCCTTGGTTGCGAATTCTTTCATGACGCGTGCTTTTTCAGCGGCAGTGATCGACATCGGGGTCTCCTTTAAAGGTTAGAGTTGATGGCGCAGGCCGGGATGTCGTCCAGCACAGGCCCATGGAGAAAACCGCACCGATTCCGATGCGGATGGGCGCGTATAGGCGCTTTTGCTGCGAATGGCAAAGGGATTCTGATGGGTTAACCGGTTGCGGTCAGTTGCGCCAGATACTCTTCAGTCACCAGCTGAATGTCTTCGACCGATAACCCTTCTGCACCATAGAGCTGAGCGATCGTTTCCCCGTTGATATTTACATGAATCAGGTCGTTGTTTTCGCTATCTTTTTCAATCCCGATTTCCGGCTCATCAGCGCTGTCCCAAGTGACCAGCAGCTTATCTTGACCCACCTCAAAATCCATAATTGTCACGCCGTCCTGCTCGGGTGCCGCATGAACCACAACGCTGTCGCTGCCGCTGCCGCCCGTCACCACATCGCCATCATGCGCGATCAGGATATCATCGCCCGCCCCGCCATTCAGGAAGTCGCGTGTGTCGTCGTCCAGGCCGTCGTCGCCGGTTAGAACGTCATCCCCATCTCCCCCGAACAGAGCGTCTTCGCCTGTGCCACCAGCCAGATAATCTGCGCCCTTGCCGCCTTGCAGTGCGTCGTCGCCCTTGCCGCCCTCAAGCGTATCGTCATCCTGACCGCCATAGAGGGCATCATCACCCTCGCCACCTTGCAGATTGTCCGCGCCGAAATGGCCGTACAAAATGTCGTTGCCAGACTCCCCAAGCAAGACATCCGCTCCCGCTTCGCCGTGCAAAACATCATTCCCGGCGTTGCCCATCAGAACATCTTCGCCCGCGCCACCATGCAGGACATCATCCCCGGCGCCACCGTCGATCTGATCGTCACCGCCATATCCGTTGATCTGATCATCGCCGTCTTTCCCGGTCAGGGCATCCGTGCCCTCGTCTCCGGCAATGATCAGATCGCCTTCATGTTCCGAGATGATTTCGCCCGTGCCAACCTCTTCGGGGTCTGCCGGTTCGTCGATGCTTTCGTCGGGATCCAAGAGATTACCCTCGGGTACGTCTTCCTCGACCGTTTCTTCGATGCGGTCGTCTTCATCCTCTTCTTCTGGGGCGAGGAGATCTCCCATAGCATATGCCGCACCACCCATTGCGGCCAGCCCGAACAATCCGATGAGAAACATGATACCCTCCGCAAGCATGCTGCTTCGAGTGTAAAATGTCTCATGTTCTCAGGCGCTTGGTCAAAGCCAAGTTGGGGGCGTGGTTAACCCTTTGTCACCACGGCTCGGGCTGCTGGGTGTAGGCGATATAGAGCGGGTGTTTCGGGTGCCCGGCCTTAGAAAGCCCCAGATGGAACAGAGGCTGCCCGGTACCGCGCAACAGTGCCTCAACCGCCGGACCCCGGTCCAGATGTGCGCCATGCGTGCCCCATCCGGCGATGACCTGATCAGCCCATTCCACGCCATCCAGAATGGCTGCGTCATTTTCGGGGCCCACCGGATCGGCGGCGGCGCGCATCTTGCGCGGATCGGTGTCGCGCCAGGCGAAAATGTTTGTGACCTGAAACGCCCCGAACCCCAGTGCCCGCGCGCGGCGTTCGCAACGTTCGACCGTTGGGTCATTCTGTACCTCGGTCGCCGTCGACGGGTTCAGCATCACAAACAGCGCCTTGCGGCCTTTGGGATCCCACACGCGGGTGAGGCTATAGCGATACTTCTCGCAATCGGAGTAAATGGCGGTCGAGGGCGCATCGCCCTTGGTGTGCGTTCGGGTGATCATGCCCTTCGCCTAGCACGGAGTTTAGGCGACGAACACCCGGCTTGGGTGTAGCTCACCAGATTTGTAGATGCCCACGGCCACCGCCTTGCCATCCAGCGAGGCCCAGGCTTCGTCACCGTATTCCACGTCTGAAGCCAGCACCATGCCCGGATTGCCATTGCGCAGACGGGTGGCGCCCTCGGGGGTGCATTTTAGTTCGGGCAGGTCGGCAAGACCGGTTTCCAACGGGTGCAGATATTGGTCCAACGCGGTGGTCTTGGCCATCTCGTCGATCTGTTCGATGCTCAAACCATCCTCGGCCTCGAACGGACCGGACCAGATGCGGCGGAGTACCTTCACGTGGCCGTGGCACCCCAACGCATCACCTAGATCACGCGCAATCGAGCGGACGTAACCGCCTTTGCCACAGGTCATCTCCAGCACTACATGGTCCTCGTCGGGGCGGTCGACCAGAACCAGTTCTTCGACCCACAAGGGGCGGGCGGTCAGTTCCACAGCCTCGCCATCGCGGGCCAGTTTGTAGGCGCGCTGGCCGTCGATTTTAACGGCTGAGAACTTGGGCGGAACCTGCATGATGTCGCCCAGGAACGGAGCCAGTGCCGCCTTGATGTCATCATCCGACGGGCGCGCATCGCTTGCCGCAATCACTTCGCCCTCGGCATCGTCGGTGTTGGTTGCCTGACCCAGCCGCACGGTGAAGGTGTAAGCTTTCAAAGCGTCGGTGATATAAGGAACGGTCTTGGTCGCCTCACCCAAAGCTACGGCCAGAACGCCGGTTGCCTCGGGGTCCAGCGTACCCGCATGGCCCGCTTTTTTGGCGTCCATCGCCCAACGCACCTTGTTGACCACCGCGGTCGAGGTCATGCCCGCGGGCTTGTCCACCACCAGCCAACCGGAAATGTCGCGGCCCTTGCGTTTGCGTCCCATTCTGCACCTTGAATCTTGCTAAGGCGCGCGACCTAGCGGATCACTCAGGCGCTGTCAATTTCAGGGTGCGTCTTCGACCACACCCACGATGGGTCCCAACGAGAACCCGATATCCGACCGGTTGCTGGCGCGCTCATACATGCGGGAAATGTTGCCATCGAGGAACAGCGCATTCGGCGTATTCAGCACGTCGCGGAACAGCCCGCCAAACTCGTGGAAGGTTACGTAGTCGTCTGAGATCGCGAACACCGCGCGGGTGCCATCGGCACTGGTTCCCACCCCGTTGCGGATGTAGCGCGAGGTTGAATCGGGCAGAAAGCGCGGGTGCAATTCTCCGTCGATCACCAGCATGGGACCGGATTGGGTGGCAAAGCGGCACTCGGGCGCCTGATCAACGAAGTCCAATGTCTCGAACACATCGGCGCGGCCTTCACGGATGCAGAACACGCCATTAGGCAGCAATCCGAAATTGCCAGGTCCGGCATTTGAGATCACCCGCATCTGCTCCTGACCGTCTTCGACGTAATGGCCGACGGGCGAACGGTCGTCATGGTACATGCCCGCATTCATCGCGAAAGCCAGCCGTTTGCCCTGAGGCTCTAGAACCTCGTTCACCGCAGAGAAATGGCCGAGCACTTCGTCGTTCTCATCGTTCAGAAACAGGCGTAGGTCCGCCGCGGACGCGTCCACCTCGCAGACCGTGTAGCGCTTATCTTCATGGGTCAGCTTCTCGCAGGTGACTGCAGAAGCTTGCGCAGCCCAAAGGACAGCGCCCAATGTGACAAGCGTGCGGATCACTCGTCCAGATCGCGGCGCACCGCGTCCTGTTCGAACATGCGGCGGGTGTCGTCCAGACGGTCGAACGTGTCATCCAGACGGAACCGCAGGTCGGGTGAGAATTTCAGGTTCAGCTTCTTGCCGACTACGCGCCGCAGCTCGCCCTTGTTGCGAGCCAGCAGGTCGATCACGTCTTCCTGCCCTTTGCCGCCCAGGGGCAGCACATAGGCGGTGGCGATCTTCAGGTCGGGCGAGGTGCGCACCTCGCCCACGGTGATCGACATGCGGTTCAGGTCGGGATCGTGGACATCTCCGCGCGCCAGAACCTCGGACAGGGTGCGGCGGATCAGTTCGCCGACGCGCAGCTGTCGTTGGGACGGGCCGGGGCCATCGTGGAATTTGTTCTTTGCCATTCCCCCGATCTAAGCGCAAAGCAGGGCTTTGCCAAGCGGGCGCGAACGGGGTAGGAGGCTTTGAGCCGACTTAGCGAAAAGGACCAGCGCAATGACCCATATTCCGGGGATCGTCATCACAGGGGCTTCGGGCCGTATGGGGCAGATGCTGATCAAGACCGTGACCGACAGCGATCAGGCGCGTCTGGTTGGCGTGGTAGAACGCACAGGCCACGACTGGGTTGGTCAAGACGTGGGTACTGCAATGGGCGGCCAAGCGTTGGGCGTCACCGTCACCGACGATCCGCTGGAGGCCTTCGCGCAGGCACAGGCGGTGATCGACTTCACCGCGCCCGAGGCGACTTTGGAATTTGCCGCGCTGGCCGCGCAAGCGCGCTGTGTGCATATCATTGGCACCACCGGCATGAGTGATGAGCAGATCGCGGCGCTGGAACCAGCCGCGCGCCATGCGGTGATCGTTCGGGCCGGAAATATGAGCCTCGGGGTCAACCTGCTGGTACAGCTGACCAAGAAAGTTGCCGCAGCGCTGGACGAGGATTTCGATATCGAAGTCATCGAAGGCCACCACCACCACAAGGTCGATGCGCCCTCGGGCACTGCGCTGATGTTGGGAGAGGCCGCCGCCGAAGGGCGTGGTGTCAAGCTGGCGGACGTGGCTGACCGGGGCCGCGACGGTATCACCGGGGCACGGCAACGTGGTCAAATCGGTTTCCACGCCATTCGCGGCGGCGACATCGTGGGTGAGCACGACGTCCTGTTCGCTGCCCCCGGAGAGCGCATCGTTCTGCGCCATCTGGCCACTGATCGCGCGATCTTTGCCCGCGGCGCGCTGAAGGCGGCGCTTTGGGGGCAGGGCAAGGCCCCGGGTCAGTACGATATGGTGGATGTGCTCGGGCTCTGAACCCATGGACGGATCGCCCGTCGGCGCTAGACTTTCGGCATGCGCTCCTTGAAGGCGAAACTGGCAACCGGCCTGATGCTGACGGTGTTCTGTCTGACACTGTTGCCGTTTGTTGTGCATGGTTTTGGTATGATCGGCATTGGCTTGTCCGAAAATGCCCCTCAGCAGAGCTACCTGTTTGCAAATGGGCAGAGTGTCGGCAACGCGGCCATGATGCTGCACATCTTTGCAGGTACGCTGTTGGTGATGCTGGTTCCGTTGCAGTTGCTGAAAAGTGTTCGGCTCAGGTTCACTGGTTTCCATCGTCTGCTAGGAAAACTGCTGGTGACTCTTGCGCTTATCACCGGCATGGCGGGGATGACCTATATCCCCCTGCGCGGGACAATTGGTGGGCCGGTTATGTCCTCCGCCTTCTTCCTCTATGGCCTCTGCCTGTTCACCGCAGCCCTGATGGTGGCGCACAATGCATTGGCTGGAAATCGTGCGGGCCATTGGGCCTGGGGTCTGCGGTTGTTCTGGCTGGCGCTGGGCTCCTGGCTCTACCGGGCGCATTATACTGTTTGGTATCTGCTGACCGGTGGCCTGGGATCCGAGCCTGATTTCTCGGGCCCGTTCGACCTCGCACAAAACTTTGCGTTCTTTGTTCCATACCTGATCGCCGTGCAGGTCTGGATCGCGCGAAAACGCGATGCGCACCAAAGCGCACTGACGACGGACGCTTAGCGGAAAGCAGCAAGTCCGGGCGGCTCCGCTCCGTCCTGTTCAACCTGCGCGAACAAAGAGCTGAGCCGCTCATCCCATGTGGGGAACTGTCCCGTGTGCGCATAGGTCAACCGTTCGGCGCCGATCGAGACACCCAAAGGCGCGGCTTCCCCGCCGATGATGATCTCTCCGATCTCTGTCCAAATGGCTGATGGGGGATAGGCTGTGGGTGCAAGCTCATCCCCGTCGCCGATGCGGTAATAGACGCCCATCGTGACCAGATAATCCTCACCGAACGGGTCGGGAAAGAAATAGCCCGAGGCATCGCGAGCGGCCAATGCCTCAGCCTCATCCCGCAGCAGTACCTTTTGGTCAAAGGGCAGGTCCATAGCGTCCAGAACGGGGCGCATATCATTGGCCTGCGGGACGCTGACAAACGCGATGCGGGATGGGTCGAGGCCAAATGTATCGGTCAGCAGACGTAGCATCAGCTGGGTGGTATCGCGACCCGTGACCGTGCCGTCCGGGTGGCATCCGACCTCGTGAAACAGGGGCAGCACATCGGGGCGGGTTTTCTCTTCGACATCGCCGACGCGGGCCAGAGGTTGAATGATGAAAGCATTTGTCGGCAGGGCGGACTGATCGAAATCATGCCGCAGGCCGCCGTTGTAGCTCGGATTTCCGGTGGCAATCGATAGCGGTTCCACCTCCGCAAAGCCAAGCGCGCCAAAACCTGCGCGCAGGCGATTCAACGTGTCGGCGAACTGTGCCTCGAACGCCTCATTCTGACCGGCTGCACCAGCGGCAAACCGGGGAAGCGCCGCACTCATCGAGGCTGCGGTTCCCAGCTGTACAACTTTCCGTCGGTTCAATCTCATCTGCGCCTCCCTTGTACACGCACAAGGAGAGTATCGCAGAAGTTTGGGGCAAACGTTAAGGGATTCTGAAACACGCCCCGAAGGGCGCATCCTCAGAGATCTCTGATCTTGTCTGCGCTCAATGGGCAGGCGAGGTAGACGCCGAATTCCTTGCCGATATCGGCGCTGACCCGGGCGTGAACTGCGCCCTGACGGTCGAGGAAGCGTTGGCTGTCTTCGACCGGGAATATCCCCTCATGCCAGATGCAGGGATGGATATAGAGGCCACGCGAGCCGTCGCACCAGAAGGCCACGACCTTTTCCGGTGTCAGGTTGTCGCCAGGCAGGGCGGCGGGGATGATGAAGGGCTTGTTGTCCAGCGGCCAGAACATCTGCCCCCCATCCGGGTGATAGTTCATATGCCACAAGAGCACCTGATCGCGCGGCGCTGTTTGCCGAGCGGTCTGCGCCTGCTGCGGGTCGGTCGACCAGCCCAGAACATAGTGGCCATTGACCGCTTCGTTCTCACCGTAAAGCACATCGCCCTTCCATTCACCGCGAAAGGTGCCCTCGACCCAACCGCCTTCGTCACCGGTGCCTTCGTCGATGGGCCGCCAGCCCTGTTGCGGCCAGCGGGTGATCTCGATCTCGAAGCCTTCGGGGTCGTCGACCAGACAGCCATAACCTTTGACAGAGGCATCGGTGGCGCGGATCAGCGGCACCTCATGCCAGGGCAGCGAAGGCTTGGTGCTGGCCTCGAATATGTACTCGGGGGCGTTCATGCGATCTCCATATGTCTGTCGACCATACGCTGCACCATCGGGGCAAAATGTGCAAAGTCCGCGGTTTCCATATCGGCGCGCTTGCCCGCCTCGTCGAGATAGCGGACCTGAATAATCTCTTTCAGGTTCGGGTTGGCCTCGAACGCGGCGACCTCCTCGGCATTCATCGGACCGCCCTGCAGTTCCAGCGTATGGACCGATGCGGTCGACAAGCGGTTAAAATACTCGGGCTTCGTGGCGCAGAGATAGCGCTTGGCTGCCACGTGATAGCGACAGCAATCGGTGATGACCGAGGGGAAGAACTGCTCCAGCACCTCGGCACCCGCGTCCTCATGATGGCGATCCTCGGTGTCGTCAGGATGGTAGGTGCCGAATTCCGATGTGAAGTGGCCGATGTCATGCAGCAAAGCACCGACGATGATCTCCTCGGGCATGCCGTTTTGTTCGGCAATAGTCGCCCCTTGCAGCATGTGCTCTGCCATGGTGACGGGTTCGCCCAGATACTCCTCGCCGCCACGGCGCTCGAAGATATCACCGATGAACGCGACGATGTTGTCGCGGTTCAGGGTCGAGAAATCGGGCTTCATTCTGCCGCCTCCGGTTGCGCCATTTCCATCGCCGCGAGCGTAGACAGCAACCCGTCCTTGTCGGCGTAACACCCTTGCAACCAACGTGAGCCCGCGCCGGAGTAGCCCAGACGCGCGTGTAAGACGCGGGTGTTGTCGACGATGAAGCTTTCGCCCGGTTCCAGCTTGAACGACACGCCCATCGCAGGGTCGTCGATGATCTCGCCCAACTGGCGATAGGCGGCGTAATAGGCTTCCATCTTGTCGAACGGGATATCAACGAAAGGGGCCGAGGATCGGTTGTTAAATCTGATGCCAACCAGTTCACCATCGGGCGACAGCTCAATCATTGGGCGCCGCGCGCGCAGGCAGACCCCGTCCGAACCTTTGTACTCAAATCGTGCCGGATAACCCGCCAGAAGGGCGAAACCTTCGGGGTTTTGTTCACGCAGCTTTTCGGCAGCACGGAAACCGTCGACCACGATGGAATCCCCACCCTCGGCGCTGTTTTCCAGGCAATAGAGGATTTGCAGCGTCGGCACCGGATCGCGATAGGGGTTGTCGGTGTGGGCCTGCAGACCCAGCCCGGTATAGGCCAGATTGGTCGGGTTCACCTCAGTCCGTACCTCAAAATAGGGGCCGTAATTGGTCTCGCGAACATAGCCGAACAGATCGGCCACTTTCAGTAGCGACTCGGGCTCGGTCGGGCCGCCTGTCAGTTTGGCGAAGCCGAACTCGGCCACTGCGGCCAGCCAGTTGCGTTTGGTCGCGGGGTTGATGTGAACTTCGGTCCAGTCGGCGCTGGGCGCGTCGATACCGCGTTCCCAAGTAGTGATGCCGGGGGCAGTGCGACCGGTTTCCTGAGACTGATCGGAATCATAGACGTGATTGGCCAGCCAATTGGCAGGGAAGGTGACGGTCTTGTTCTCGGGCTGGAAAGTAACATTCAAATCGCCATTGAGGACCTCAGCGGTGCTGACCGAGATGTCAGCGGGGATGTCACCGATAGAGATCAGCCGCTGGCCGTTTCCCGGGGCGCGGGTTTCGGGGTCTAGCGCGTTGTCGCGTAGCCAAATGGCATGGAAGCGGGCCTGGGTGCCTGTATCGAAAGTGACGGTCACGACCGAGGCATCTTGGGTGGCGGTGCGCAGCATGGGGATCTCCTGTTCAGCGCGGCTTTGCTTGAGGAGATACGCGCTTCGTGGCATTACCACAATTAAACCTTATTGCCACTGAGGCTTGGAAAATCTTATGGCTAAGAAAAAGATCGGATTACCCCCGCTGGACTGGTTGCGCGTATTCGAAGCTGCAGGACGATTGGGCGGCTTTTCCGCGGCCGCACGAGAGTTTGGTCTGACGCAGGCGGCTGTCAGCCAGCGGATCGGCAACCTCGAGGCATGGCTGGGCCGGTCGTTATTTGTGCGTGAGGCGCGCGGCGTGTCGCTGACCATTGAAGGCGAGAGCTATTTGCCGCTGGTGCAGGACAGCCTGCAGGCGCTGGAACGCAACACCGAGGATCTGTTCGGCAAATCCCCGCGCGAGTTGAGGGTCGCTGGATTGTCGTCGCATATTCACGCGTTGGTTTTGCCTGCCCTACCTGCACTTTTAGAACTTCGGCCCAAGGTACGGGTAATGACGGACTCCATGGCTCGTCGCTCATCTCTGGATGAGGAGCGGACATGGCTGCAGATCCGATATGGTCGAGGAGTTTGGTCCGCGCGCAAATCCAAACTGATCGCGCCCGAGGTGCTGGCGCCGATGGCTGCACCGGGGGTCGACTGGGGCGCGCCGCTGATTGATCTGCGTGGAGAACGCCCCGGCTGGCAGGATTGGGCGCGCGTTGCTGGGGTCGAGGATTTGCCGACTGGGCGACTGAGTTTCGATTCCGTTGGTCACGCGATCACGGCGGCGCGGCAGGGGATGGGGATCGTTCTGGGTTCGGTACCCTTGGCGGCGGGCAGTTTGCAGACCGGTCGATTGAGCAAGCTTGACCTGCCCGAGCTGCAGACAAAAGATGGATACTGGCTGACATGGCCCGAGGAACGGGTGCGGTCGAAACGGCAGCGGGCGCTAATAGACGACTTTCTGCAAGCGCTGCGGGGCGCGGCCTGATCAGAAGTCGATGGCGATGCCCTTCTTCTCCCAATCACCATAGCGAGCAGGGTCAGGGCCGTCGCGCCCGCCCAGTTCTTTGGGCTGATCCATGGCGTCGGCCTGAGCCTTCTTGCGACGTTCCTCAGCCTCGGCGAGGGCGCGCTGGGCGGCGGGGGGCAGGTCTTTGCGCTCGTCACTCATGCATCGGGTTCCTTTCCGTTCAGCGCCTTGATATACGCCCTCGTCCGCCCAAGGCAATGCGGGCAAAAGTCACGAGGGACACTCAGCATCATGTCAAACTCCGCAACAGCCGCGCGGCGCAGCGCCATCTATCTGCTGGATCAGATGTTGGGTGAGGGCCGGTTGTTGCCAGAATGCCTTGCAGCCGGAGCGTTGGACCGCCTTGCGCCGGAAGATCGCGCGCGCGCTCAACGATTGACTGTTGAAACCCTGCGCGGGCTTGAGCGTGCCGACCGGCTGCTGGCCGATCATCTGCGGCAAACACCGGCGCTGACCGTGCACAACGCACTGCGGCTTGGCACGGTTGAGCTGTGTCAGGGTGAAGCTGCCCATGGGGTGGTCAATTCGATGGTCGAGATCGTTGGCCGCTCGCGCAAGCACGGGCGGTTGAAGGGGCTGGTAAACGCGGTTCTGCGTAAGATTGCCGCCGATGGCCCAGACGCTTGGCCCAAAATGCGCGTGCCTCGCCTGCCCGAGTGGCTGCGTGATCCGCTGATCATGGCATGGGGCGAGGGCGCGGTGAAGGGCATGGAGCAGGCCCATTTCAGCGGCGCGCCTTTGGACGTGACATTGAAACCCGGAGCCGACGCGCCCGGTGGTGAGGTGCTGCCCACTGGCTCGGTCCGGCTGCGGGATGCGGGGCAGGTTTCAACTCTGCCGGGATACGAGGCGGGCGCCTGGTGGGTACAGGATGCGGCCGCGGCCTTACCCGTGCGGGTCCTGGCCCCGAAAGCCGGGGAAAAGGTGCTGGACCTCTGCGCTGCGCCGGGCGGTAAGACGCTGCAACTGGCTGCGGCGGGGGCAGAGGTCACAGCGCTGGATGTTTCCGAGGCGCGGCTGGCGCGGGTGCGTGAGAATCTGAAACGAACAGGCCTCAGGGCCGAAGTGATCACCGGAGATGCGTTGGAACATCAGGGGCAGTACGACGCCATCCTGCTCGACGCGCCCTGTTCGGCAACAGGCACGATTCGCCGCCATCCGGATTTGCCGTTCGCCAAGGACGGCTCGGAATTCGGCGCGCTGATCGAGTTGCAGGCGCAGATGCTGGCCCATGCATGGTCCTTGCTGAAACCCGGCGGGCGGCTGGTCTATTGCACCTGTTCACTGTTGCCCGACGAGGGCGAGGTGCAGATCGAAGAGGCGCTGGACCAGCACCCCGAGATGCAGATCGACCGTGCCGCGCTTGAAGTAGAAGGCGTTGAAACAGGCTGGATCACTGAGGAAGGTGGCCTGCGTTTGCGCCCCGACTACTGGCCCGACAGGGGTGGTATGGACGGGTTCTATATCGCCTGCCTCAACAAATCCGCCTGACGCAACGCTTTTCGATGACTTGACGAACGGACCGGTCTATCGTGTGGTCAAGCGCCCGCAGAGCGCAAGGGGCAGAATCGCAAGCGTCATGTCAAACTCGGACACAATGGCCAATCGCTGGACGCGGTTTCAGAACCGTCTCTACGCGCGCCTGAGTCAAAGGCAAAAACCCGCCGCCGGTTTCGTGGGCCAACCCGAACCGCGCACGGTGGGGTCTTTTGCACGCGGTCGGCAGCTGGTAGCCGGGAACCTGCTGTTCGCCGGGTATCTGGTTGAAGCCGATGATACAGACCTCTGGGATGTGACCGCCCCCAGCACGGATTTCGACGATGAACGCCACGGATTTTCCTGGTTGGATGATCTGGCCGCTGTCGGAGATTATCGCGCGCGTGAAAAAGCGCAGCGTTGGGTATGGGGCTGGGTTGAGGCGCATGGGCGCGGGCACGGTCCCGGCTGGGCCCCGGATCTGACAGGGCGGCGGGTGACGCGCTGGATTAACCATGCGCAATTCCTGTTGCGCGGGATGAATGAGGCGCACAGCAAGCGATTTTTCCGGTCGCTGGCGCAACAGACATGGTTCCTGTCCAAACGCTGGACCTCGGCGACGCCGGGCCTTCCCCGGTTCGAAGCGCTGGGTGGTCTGGTGCAAGCAGGTTTGGCTTTGGACGGGTTGGAGCAGATGGCTGACCCAGCGCTCAAGGCTATGGCCCGTGAATGCGAACGCCAGATTGATGCGGAAGGGGGTATCCTGACCCGCAACCCCGAGGAGCTGCTCGAGGTTTTCACCTTGCTTGCCTGGACCTCGGCGGCGCTCAGCGAGGTGGGCCGGGGGACGCCTGTTGCCCAGACCGGGGCGATCCGGCGGATCGCCCCGACTTTGCGTAATCTGCGTCATGCAGATGGTGCACTGGCGCGATTCCACGGCGGCGGGCGCGGGCTTGAGGGGCGGTTGGATCAGGCGCTGGCGCAGAGCGGGGTGAAACCTCAGGAGCATTCAGACCTTTCGATGGGCTTTGCCAGGTTGGCAGCGTCGCGGACGACGGTGCTGGTCGATGCCAGTGCGCCGCCAAAAGGGGCTGCATCATACAATGCCCATGCTTCGACCCTTGCGTTTGAACTGACCTCGGGCCGTCGCCCCCTGATCGTGAATTGCGGCTCGGGCGGCAGCTTCGGGCAGGACTGGCGCCGGGCGGGGCGGGCCACGCCCTCGCACTCGACGCTATGCGTGGACGGATATTCCAGCGCCCGTCTTGCCGCGCCGGTGAAAGGCGCGGCGCATGAGGCGCTGGTCGATTGTCCTCAGGACGTGCCGGTGGATTTCGAAGACGCCTTCGAGGGTACCCGTTTCATGGCCGGTCATGACGGTTATGCCAAGGTTTTCGGCCTGACCCATGCCCGAACCCTTGAGTTGCGCTTTGACGGGCGCGAGCTGGCGGGCGAGGATATTCTGCTGACGGCAACCGACAAGGCCAAGCGGCAGTTCGACAGGGCGATGGATGCCGCCAACCTCAAGGGGATCGCGTTTGACATCCGCTTTCACCTGCATCCCGACGTCGATGCAGCGCTGGATCTGGGCGGCGCGGCGGTCTCGATGGCGCTCAAAAGCGGTGAGATCTGGGTTTTCCGTCATGACAACATCGGAAAGTTGTCAGTTGAACCAAGCGTTTATCTGGAAAAAGGCCGTTTGAAGCCGCGCGCGACAAAACAGATCGTTCTATCTGGCCGCGCAATGGAGTATGCGACGCGCATCCGGTGGACGCTCAGCAAGGCTCAGGATACAGCCTATGCCGTGCGGGACACGCACCGGGACGAGCCCGTATTCGACTGACGCCAAAAGGACCTTTGGACCCATGACCGATCTTCACCCCGTGCGCCGCGCTTTGCTTTCCGTTTCCGACAAGACCGGGCTGATCGAGCTGGGCAAGGCACTGGCCGAACGCGGGGTTGAATTGCTGTCGACCGGCGGTACAGCGAAGGCACTGCGTGAGGCTGGCCTTGAGGTGAAAGATGTCAGCGAGGTCACCGGCTTTCCCGAGATGATGGATGGACGGGTCAAGACTCTGCACCCGATGGTGCATGGCGGGCTGCTGGCACTGCGGAACAATGACACCCATGTAGCGGCGATGGAGCAACACGGCATTGGTGCGATCGATCTGCTGGTCGTGAACCTCTATCCCTTCGAGGCGACCGTTGCCAAAGGCGCAGGCTATGACGAGTGCATCGAGAACATCGATATCGGCGGTCCAGCGATGATCCGGGCGGCATCCAAGAACCATGCCTTTGTGAACGTGGTTGTGGATGTCGAAGATTACTCATCGCTGCTGGATCAACTCGAAGAAAACTACGGCAAGACCTCGCTGGGTTTTCGGCAGTGGCTGGCTCAAAAGGCTTATGCACGTACTGCCGCCTATGACACTGCCGTGTCGAACTGGATGGCTGACGCGTTGCAGCTAGAGGCCCCGAAACGCCGCGCCTTTGCTGGCGAGCTGAAACAGACCCTGCGCTATGGCGAGAACAGCCATCAGCAGGCGGCATTCTATACCGATGGTTCGGGCCGTCCCGGCGTGGCAACAGCCGTGCAGCATCAGGGCAAGGAACTGAGCTACAACAACATCAACGACACCGACGCTGCCTTCGAGCTGGTGGCTGAATTCGACCCCGCCGACGGCGCGGCCTGTGCCATCATCAAACATGCCAACCCTTGCGGCGTAGCCAAGGGTGCAACCCTGCTGGAAGCCTACAAAGCCGCGTTCGACTGCGACCGCACCTCAGCTTTTGGTGGCATCGTGGCGCTGAACCAGCCCTTGGACACAGAAACTGCGCAAGAGATCACCGGCATTTTTACCGAGGTTGTCATCGCTCCGGGCGCATCGGACGAGGCCAAGGCGATCTTTGCCGCCAAGAAGAACCTGCGTCTGCTCACCACCGAAGCGCTGCCCGATGTGACCGCCGGTGGCAAAACCGTGCGACAGGTGGCGGGCGGCTTGCTGGTGCAGGACAAGGACAACGGCTTTGTCGGCATGGATGACCTGAAGGTCGTCACCAAGAAGGCCCCGACTGATGAACAGATGCGCGATCTTCTGTTCGCGTGGAAAGTGGCAAAACATGTCAAATCCAACGCCATCGTTTACGTCAAAGATGGCGCGACCGTGGGCGTCGGCGCGGGCCAGATGAGCCGCGTCGATTCGGCCCTGATTGCGGCCAAAAAGGCCGAGCGCATGGCCGAAGCACTGGACCTGCCGCAACCGTTGACCATCGGCTCGGCCGTGGCGTCAGATGCGTTCTTCCCCTTCCCCGATGGTCTGATGGAAGCGGCGCAAGCCGGGGCCACGTGCGTTATCCAGCCCGGCGGTTCGATGCGTGATGACGAAGTGATCGCGGCAGCGGATGAGGCTGGTCTGGCGATGGTCTTCACCGGCATGCGTCATTTCCGTCACTGATGCGAAATGCGCTCCTCCTCTGGGCTGGTCTGGCCGCGTTTCTGATCGACCAGATCAGCAAGTATCTGGTTGTTCATGTGATGCGCGTGGCCGAACATCCCAATGGCATCGACATTCTGCCACCGCTTGTCGTGTTCAAATACGGCGAGAATCGCGGCATCAATTTTGGCCTGTTTCAAGGCAACAGCGATGCCGCGCGCTGGGTGCTGATCGGCATTTCGCTGGTGATCTGCGTCGGCGTCCTCATCTGGCTGGCGCGCGCGACCCCCACCAAATTTATGCTGTTCTGCGGAGGCCTGTTGATCGGCGGCGCGCTGGGAAATGTCGTGGACCGAGTGCTTTATGGCTATGTTCTGGATTTTCTGAACATGTCCTGCTGCGGCATCAACAATCCGTTTGTTTTCAATCTGGCTGATGTGTTCATATTTGCGGGAGCTTTGGGCCTGGTGCTGTTTGATAGCAAAAAGCCCTCGTGACGCGCTTTGCGATATGCGATAAAAGCCCCTGAAACTGGCTGGAGATACCGATGCGACTGCCGCGCGCCATTCTTGTCCTGACACTCGCCGCTTCGGTTGCGGGCTGTGCCGATATTGGTCTGCGCAACCTTCGGGCCCCGGGGCAGGGACCGGATGAATTTGCGGTGCTGCCGGTCAAGCCGCTGACCCAGCCAAAGGACTATGCGTTCCTGCCTGCCCCGACGCCGGGCAGCGGCAACCTCACCGATCCCAACCCCACGGCGGATGCAGTTGTGGCGCTGGGTGGAAGTGAGGCTGCACTGAACCCGAACGCTGGCATCCCGTCGGGTGATGCGGCACTGGTGACGGCATCAAGCCGATATGGCGTGCCGGCAAACACCCGTCAGGTAATTGCCGAAGAAGATGCCGAGTTCCGCCGGAAGAAGCAGCGCCTGACGCGTATTCGCCTGTTCCCGGTGGACCGCTACGCGCAAGCCTACCGGCGTGAGGCGATTGACGCGAACGACGTGAACGAAGCGGCGCGCAGCCGTGGGCTTGAGACTCCGTCCGCACCGCCGCAGTGATGAATTCTTCTTAACTTTCTGTCATTGGCCTTGAACCCGCGCACCACCACCGTAGTTTGATTGTCATCAAACGAAACGGAGGACGCCCCATGGTTCGGGCCCTGGCACTGTCGGCAGCCCTGATCGCTGCAACCCCTCTTTGGGCGCAAGAGGGGCAAGAGGCGGTCACAACTTTTACGCTTGATAACGGCATGGATGTCGTGGTGATCGAAGATCGCCGTGCGCCGGTCGTGCAGCATATGGTCTGGTATCGGGCCGGATCGGCGGATGAGCCCATCGGTTCATCAGGTGTGGCGCATTTTCTTGAGCATCTGCTGTTCAAGGGAACCGACACGCTGGCTCCGGGAGAGTTTTCGGCCACCGTTGCTGCCAATGGCGGCAATGACAATGCCTTCACCTCTTATGACTACACCGCCTATTTTCAGCGCGTTGCCGCCGACCGGCTGGAACTGATGATGCGGATGGAATCAGATCGGATGCGCAACATTCGTCTGACTGAAAACGATATTGTCACTGAACGCGATGTGATCCTGGAAGAGCGTAATCAGCGCACGGAAAACAGCCCCCGCGCACTGTTCGGCGAGCAGATGAATGCGGCGCAGTATCTCAACCATCGGTATGGCGTGCCCATTATCGGCTGGCGTCACGAGATGGAGACGCTGGATATGGATGACGCTCTGTCCTTCTATCAAACCCATTACGCGCCCAATAATGCCATTCTGGTCGTCACGGGCGATGTCGACCCCGATGAGGTCAGAACGCTGGCAGATCAGTATTATGGCGTGATCCCTGCCAATTCAGATCTGCCAGAACGCATCCGCTCGCAAGAGCCACCCCAGACGGCCGAACGTCGTCTGACCTTCAAGGATGCCCGCGTTGCGCAACCCTATGTCCAACGCAGCTATCTTGCGCCGGAACGGGATGCGGGTGCGCAGGAGAAGGCTGCTGCGCTATTCCTGCTGGCCGAATTGCTTGGCGGTAGCACGACGTCTTACCTGAACGAAAAACTGCAGTTTGAGCAGCAGAAGGTTGTTTATGCCGGCGCGTTCTATCGTGGCGTTTCGCTGGATGACACCACGTTTGACCTGCTGGTGGTGCCCGCCGAAGGCGTCTCATTGCAGGAGGCGGAAGATGCAATGGATCAGACCGTTGCCGATTTCATTGCCGAAGGTGTCAACGAAGACGACCTTGACCGGATCAAGATGCAGCTGCGCGCATCGCAAATCTACGCGCGCGACAATGTGGACGCCATCGGCAACCGCTATGGCCGGGCGCTGACCAGTGGTCTGACAGTCGAGGACGTGCAGGCCTGGCCCGATATCCTTCAGGCTGTCACCGGGGACGAGATCATCGCAGCAGCACGCGAGGTGCTGCAGTTGGAAACCTCGGTCACCGGCTGGCTGATGCGCGACGATGAGGTGACCCAATGAAACGGATTTTCGCGACGCTGATCGCATTTGTCGTTGCCCTGCCTGCCTGGGCCGAGATCAATATCCAAGAGGTTACCTCTCCCGCCGGGATCAAGGCCTGGCTGGTCGAGGATCACTCGATCCCCTTCACGGCGCTGGAGCTGCGTTTTCGGGGTGGGACATCGCTGGATGACGCCGACAAGCGAGGCGCTGTCTATCTGATGAGCGGCCTGATCGAGGAGGGTGCCGGAGATATGGACGCCCGGACCTACGCCCGCGAGCTAGAGTCACTGGCGGCCTCGTTCACGTATCGCGCGACGGATGATACCGTTTCGATCTCAGCACGGTTCCTGACCGAGAACCGCGATGAGGTGGTTGATCTGTTGCGCACCACCCTGCACGAACCTCGGTTTGATCAGGACGCAATCGACCGGGTGCGCGCCCAGGTGATTTCGGGGCTTAAATCGGATCAGACCGACCCGAACGACATAGCCGGGCGCAGCTTCGCCCAGATGGCCTACGGTGATCACCCCTATGCCACGGATGGCAAGGGGACGATCGAATCCGTCTCGGCCCTGTCGCGTGAGGATATCGTGTCCGCCTATGACAATGTATTTGTCAGGGATCGTCTCTATGTCGGAGCCGTTGGTGACATCACAGCCGAAGAGTTGGGTGCACTGCTGGACACCCTGCTTGCGGATTTTCCGGCGACCGGCAAACCGATTCCGGACCGGGCTGAGGTGAATATCCCCGGTGGAATCAGCGTGGTGGATTTTGATACCCCGCAGTCTGTCGCCTTGTTTGGCCATGCGGGGATCGACCGCGATGATCCGGATTTCTTCGCCGCCTTCGTTCTAAACCACATCCTTGGAGGTGGCGGGTTTGAGAGCCGCCTGATGCAGGAAGTGCGCGAAAAACGTGGCCTGACCTATGGCATCTCGACCTTCCTTGTGCCCAAGGATCTGGCCTCGGTCTATCTGGGGTCGGTATCGTCGGCCAATGATCGCATCGCAGATGCGGTGGAGGTGATCCGCGATGAATGGGCCCGTGCGGCGACCGAGGGGGTAACCCAGAAGGAACTGGATGACGCCAAGACCTATCTGACCGGAGCCTACCCGCTGCGTTTCGATGGCAATGGCCAGATCGCCGGGATCATGGTCGGGATGCAGATGGAAGAGCTCCCTATCGACTACATCGCCACCCGCAATGACAAGGTAAACGCAGTGACACTGGAAGAGGTCAACCGCGTCGCCTCTGAACTGCTGGACCCAGAGGGTCTGCACTTCACCATTGTGGGCAAGCCGGTGGGTCTGGATGGTTGACGCCTAGGCCGCAACTGCGGTGGTGCGCGCTTTGACCGTGTGATTGTTACTGCTTAGCAGCTTCTGGCGCGCATGCCGGAAATGCGCGGCCTTGAGCGCGTCGTCGATCTGGCGATTGCGCCGCAGCAGACGGGCAAGGCGCTGGCTGTCGAAAACCAGACAGGTGGTCGGTTCGGCTGCGCGCACCGTTGCGGTTGCAGGCACTCCGATGCCAAAGGTCAGCTCTCCGAGAATCTGGTCGGGGCCGCATTGGTTGATGACCTGACCAGTCTTGAGGATGGTGGTGCGGCCCGACAGTACATAAGCCAGATAGTCGCTGGTGATGCCTTCTTCGATTACCGTTTCGCCGGGTTCAAACGTGACCAGATTGGCCGTGTTCAACAGCCTGCGTGCATGATGCGGCTTCAGCGTCTCAAGATAGTTCTCGACGAATTGCCGTTCGGGTTTGGAGAACCGCACAAGGTGATGCGAGAGATATCCGCGTACCAGGCCCATGACCGAGATCAGGATATAGGCCATCTGGATGATCGAACCCGCGAGGTTGAATTCTTCGGCCATGCTGATCAGCACGCAGCTGGCAGCTACAATCACCAGCACCGGGTACAGAACACCGCTGCCCCGCACGATCCCCATTTGCAGAAGGAAATAGTTCAGGATGTATAGCCCTGCGCCCAGTACACCGATCATCACGATGATTTGCGCTGTTTCCGGGGTGCCAAAAGGCAATGTCAGCATGTCTTGGCCCATCCTTACATTGTGATGGGCAGGACTCTGCGTAATTGGTCACATGCTGTATATGAACAATTTCACAGGCTAATTTGTTTTATGTCTGTGCCTTAGCCCGTGCGCGCAGCATTTCTCCCATCATCTGGCCGAATTTGCCGGAGCCACGTTGATAAAGCGCTCCGTCAACGGCCAGAACCGTCCCGCTGATATAGCTGGCAAGGTCCGAGCTGAGGAATAGGCAAGCGTTGGCGACGTCCTGCGGCTGACCCCAACGTCCCAACGGCACGTCGCGGCGCAGCGCTTCACCGGCATCCGGGGTCGGAGCCAGACGTTTCGCGCCCTCGGTCCCTTCAATGAACCCGGGCACGACCGAGTTCACGCGGATCCCTTCGACCCCCCATTCCATCGAGAGCGTCCGGGTGATCTGGTCCACGCCCGCCTTCGCCGCGCAAACATGCGCTTGCCCCTCGTAGGGAAGATAGGATTGCGGGGCCGAGATGTTGATGATGCTCGCACCGGGGCGTTTGAGGTAAGGATACGCCCCTTTCATCACATGGATTGTGCCCATCAGATCGATATCGATCACCGTCTTGAACGCGTTGACCGACATCTCAGCTGCCAGTGCCGGAAAGTTTCCGGCTGCGCCTGAAACCAATACATCGAAGTCTCCGAACGTCTCATGGAACTGCTTCAGACCCGCTGCCACAGCATCAGGATCACGCACGTCGAACGCCGCTCCGATGGCGTCTTGCGCGCCCGCCGCCTTTAACGCTGCAACGGTATCATCCACCTTCTCCTGCGACCGGCTGGCCACAGCCAGTTTGGCACCCGAGGCCGCAAAAGCCTCGGCAATGCCCCGGTTGATACCGCTGGTGCCGCCAATGACGATGACGGTTTGTCCTGAAAAATCCATACGGGCCTCCCTGATGCGGGGGCCCTACTCGCCGTAGGGCACCCAGATGTTTTTAACTTCGGTCGCAGCCTGCAGGAAGCGGCGTGAATGGTCCACGCTCCAGTCAAATGCCGTCGCGTTATTCACCCAGGTCCGTTTCAGGTTTCCGGCCGAGACGACCTCGATCTCTTTCGACAAATCAGCGGACGAGAATGACCAGACAGCATCGACGTTCAGATGCGAGGCCAGCGGTTTGGCCAGTTCCGCATGACTGCCGGTCAGGATGTTGACCACGCCTGCGGGGACATCGGAGGTTTCAAGGATCTGGTAGAAGTCGGTCGCTGCCAGTGGATAAGGCTCGGATGCGGCCAATACCACTCGATTGCCCATCGCAATCGCCGGAGCCATGGCCGAGATCAGACCCAGCAAAGGCGCCTCGTCCGCACAGAGCGCACCGATCACGCCAACCGGTTCCTTCATAGCAATCGCAACGCCCCGGATCGGAACGCCATGCACCTGACCGTCATATTTGTCTGCCCACGCGGCGGCGGTAAACAGGCGCTGGATTGAGGCGTCGACCTCTTTTGCGCCATCCTTCTTACCGGTCATCGCATCAATGCGTACGGCGAATTCATCGGCTCGGGCTGAGAGGTTCTCGCCAATATAATACAAGATCTGCGCCCGCAGGTGACCGGTGGTCTTGGACCAGCCTTTGGCGCCCGCCGCAGCCTCAACCGCGTTACGAACGTCTTTGCGGTTGGCAAGGCCTACATGGCCCAGTAGGCCAGACTTGCCCCAGATGGGTTTCGAATACCCACCGTCGGGTCGCGCCTGCTTGCCGCCGACATACATCTTTGCCGTGCGATCGATGGGGTCGACCGGGGCACCTTCGCCCATCGCGGCCTCGACCTTCGCCAGCGGCTTGGCCTTGCCCTTGGGCTTGGTATAGGCGGTCAGCCCTTCCCAGCCGCCTTCACGGCCAAAACCGCTCTCACGCACACCGCCGAACCCAGCGGCAGCGTCGAACAGGTTGGTGGCATTCACCCAGACCACGCCGGCAACCAGCTTGGGCGCGATGTCCAGCGCGAGGTTCACGTTCTCAGTCCAGACCGTTGCTGCCAGCCCGTAGCGGGTGTTGTTGGCCAGCTCGACCGCTTCTTCCGGCGTGCGGAAGGTGGACGACACCAGCACCGGGCCGAAGATTTCCTCCTGCATCAGCGGGTCGGAGGTTTCGAGGCCTGAGATCAGCGTCGGCGGGTAGTAGCAGCCGTTTGCGGGCAGCTCACATGCCGCCTGATGCACGTGACCCACCGTGTTGCTTTCGACCATGCCCTTGATGGTCTGTAGCTGGACAGGGTCAACAACCGCACCCACGTCGATGCATTTGTCCAGCGGATCGCCAATGCGCAGCGTGTCCATGCGCGCGCGTAGTTTCGCGTGGAACCGGTCGGCGATGCCTTCCTGCACCAGCAGGCGCGAGCCCGCGCAGCAGACCTGACCCTGATTGAACCAAATCGCGTCGACCAGTCCTTCGATCGCTGAATCAATGTCGGCGTCGTCGAACACGACATAAGCGGACTTGCCGCCCAGTTCCAAAGTCAGTTCTTTGCCCGAACCTGCGGTCGCCTCGCGGATGCGACGCCCGACAACAGTCGAGCCGGTGAAGGCGATTTTGTCCACATCCGCATTCACGATCATCTCGCCCACCGCGCCGTCTCCGGTGACGATGTTGACCACGCCCTTCGGCAATCCGGCCTGCGTGCAGATATCGGCAAACAGCAGCGCGGTCAGCGAGGTATATTCGGCCGGTTTCAGAACCACCGTATTCCCCATCGCCAGCGCCGGAGCGATCTTCCACGCCAGCATCAGCAGCGGGAAGTTCCATGGAATGATCTGCCCGCAAACCCCCAGCGCTTGAGCGTCGGGCAGTTCGCTCTCCATCAATTGGGCCATGCCTGCGTGGTAATAGAAGTGCCGCTGCGCCAGCGGGATGTCGATGTCGCGCGATTCACGGATCGGCTTGCCGTTGTCCATGCTCTCCAACACAGCAAACAGACGCGAGTGTTTCTGCAGCAGGCGTGCAATCGCGTAGAGATAACGTGCACGCCCCGCGCCGCCCAGCTTCTCCCATTTGGGTTGCGCCTTGCGCGCGGCGGCAACGGCAGCGTCCACGTCGGCCTGTTTCGCCTGTGTCAGCTTGGCCAGCACCTCTCCGGTCGCCGGGTTGCGGCTGTCGAATCCCTTGCCAGGTTTGGTGAAGGCACCGTCGATATAGTGTCCGAACTTGTCGCCCTGATCGACCAGCCAGGCCAACGCCTCGGCAGCGCTTTCGGGAGCGGGGCCGTAGTCCATGGTTTCGAAAATCTCTTTGACTGTCATTGTTTTCGTCCTCAGCCCATCGAGTGCCTGTAACCGGCGGAATAAGCGCCCGTCACGAAGTGTTCCAACTGCCGCTCGATATCGCCCAGCAGCGACGATGCGCCAAATCGGAACAGATCGGGTTCCAGCCAGCGGTCGCCTAGCTCGTCTTTGATCAGCGACAAGTACACCAGCGCGTCCTTAGCTTTGGAAATCCCGCCTGCAGGCTTGTAGCCAACGCGATATCCCGTGCGGTCGTAATAATCGCGGATCGCGCGGATCATCACCAGTGACACCGGCAAAGTGGCGTTGACGCTCTCTTTCCCGGTCGAGGTCTTGATGAAATCAGCCCCGGCCATCATGCAGACCAGCGAAGCACGCGCAACATTACGCAGGCTGCCCAGTTCTCCGGTGGCGAGGATGGCTTTGACATGGGCATCACCACAGGCCACGCGGAAGGCCTTCATCTCGTCATACAGCGCCTGCCAGTCGCCAGAGAGTACGTGACGGCGAGAGATCACGATGTCGATCTCATCCGCGCCCGCCTTCACACTTTCTTCGATCTCGGCCACGCGCAGATGAAAGGGCGACAAGCCTGCTGGAAAGCCGGTCGATACAGCGGCCACGGGGATCCCTGTGCCTTTCAATGCATCCACCGCTGTTTCGATCATGTCGTGATAAACACAAACCGCGCCGGTGGTGATCAGCGGCATACCCATCGCCTGCAACAATGCGGGCGCAACAGGCTGGCGCGCCTTGGCGCAGAGACGGCGCACGCGGCCCACGGTGTCGTCACCGGCCAGCGTGGTCAGGTCGATCATCGTGATCGCTTTCAGCAGCCATGCCGCCTGATAATCTTTTTTCACTGACCGCCGACCGGGCAGCGTCGCCGCGCGGCGTTCGATCGCCGAGGTGTTGGCCTGCACGGCCCGCACCCAGTCCAGGTCGAGGTCCATACCTGGGTTCCGGGGCTCGGTCACTTGTGGCAGATGCGCGGTGCGCACGGGGCTCTGAGTGCTCTGCGTTTCCATCATCGCGTCCTTTGGGAGGTTTGCGCCAAAATCGCACGGGTTGGCCGCAATTGAAAGGTGCAGCGCGGTACAGATATGCAAAAATTTGACCATTTGGACAAATTATGGCACATTTTCTTGCGAGTAATTCTCAATAGCATTGACTTAGTTGCGAATGGTTCGCATATTCATTCTCAAGTGAACATTCAGTGGGGATCGAACATGATTCGTCGCAGCTTTCTTGCGGCCCTGACATTTGCCGCAACATTGCCCCTCGCAGCCTGGGCCGAGGCACCGCTCAAGGTGGTTGCGACCACGGGTATGATTGCGGATGCGGTGCGTCAGGTCGGCGGCGATCAGGTTGAGGTCAAAGGCCTGATGGGTCCCGGCGTCGATCCGCATGCCTATCGCCAGACCCGGACCGATATCGTGGCGATGACCCGTGCCGATCTGGTGCTCTGGCATGGTCTCTATCTTGAGGCCCAGATGGAAGAGTTCTTTCACGATCTAAGCCGCAAGCGTACCGTCATGGCGGTGGCAGAAGGGATCGATGCATCCAAGCTGCGGGCGCATGATGATTATGCCGACAAATACGACCCGCATGTCTGGATGACCCCGGAGTTGTGGCGTGATGTGATTGCCGAAGTGCAATCCGCATTGACCGACGCCCGCCCTGAGGCTGCCGAGGTTTTTGCTGCAAATGCGCTGGTTCATCTGGCCGATATTGACCGGCTAACCGCCTATGCCAATGACGCATTGGGCTCGGTGCCCGAACGCAACAAGGTGCTGGTCACGGCACATGATGCTTTTGGCTATTTCGGCGAGAGCTTCGGGTTCGAGGTTCTGGGCATTCAGGGCATCTCGACCCAGTCCGAGGCCGGTTTGAACCGGATCGGTGAGCTTGTTGACCTGCTTGTCGACCGTCAGATCGCCGCCGTTTTTGTCGAAAGTTCGGTCTCTGACCGTTCGATCCGGGCGTTGATCGAAGGTGCCGCGGCCAAAGGGCACAAGGTCACGGTCGGGGGCGAGCTGTACTCGGACGCCATGGGCGAACCTGGCACTTACGAGGGTACCTATTTGGGCATGCTTGATCACAACATCACCGTGATTGCCGCAGCGCTGGGCGGAGATGTGCCAGGTCGCGGTATGGATGGAAAACTGTCGGCGGGGTTTTGAATAATGCTGGAGCTTGCTTCCGTTCAGGGTGTCTCGGTCGAAGATCGGGGGATTGACGACAGCCCTCTAGCCATTCGCGGGCTGACGGTTTCCTATGGTCAGAAGCCAGCTGTGTTTTCGGTGGACATGACCGTGCAGCCTGGCGCGATGACTGCAATCATCGGTCCGAACGGTGCTGGCAAGTCGACGATGCTGAAAGCTGCCCTGGGCATTGTTCCGACCCTGTCCGGGCAGGTGACGGTATATGGCAAGTCGCTCGACGCGCAGCGTGCACGCATTGCTTATGTGCCGCAACGCGCAAGTGTGGACTGGGATTTTCCGACCCGGGTGCTCGACGTTGTGCTTATGGGCCTGTCACGAGAGCTGGGTCTGTTGGGTCGCGTTCGTGCCCGTCACATGGCCTGCGCAATGGATTGTCTGCACCGTGTGGGCATGCGTGACTTTGCTAACCGTCAGATCGGGCAATTGTCCGGTGGTCAACAGCAGAGGGTTTTTCTTGCGCGCGCGTTGGCTCAGGATGCTGATCTGTACCTGTTGGACGAACCTTTCGCAGGCGTTGATGCGGCCACTGAAAAGGCCATCATCGCAGTGCTGAAATCCCTGAAAGAGGCAGGCAAGACGGTCGTCGTCGTGCATCACGATCTGGCCACGGTCACCGACTACTTCGACCATGTGTTCCTGATCAATACCCGTAAAGTGGCCGAGGGCCCGGTGGCCGAGGCCTTTACGCCCGAGACCCTGCAAGCCGCTTACGGGGGCCGTCTGGCCACTGCTCAGATCGATCAGGTCTCGCGTGAGATAGGATAATTCATGCTTTGGGACGCTCTGAGCCTTCAGCTTGGCTATAACGCCACGCTGGTTGCGATTGGTGCGAGTTTGCTGGGCATCTCGGCCGGGGTAACGGGCACCTTTCTGTTTCTGCGCAAACGCGCGCTGGTCAGCGATGCGATCAGCCATGCCACGTTGCCCGGTGTCTGTCTGGCCTTCATGGTGCTTGTGGCGTTTGGCGGTGATGGCCGGAACCTGATCGGATTGCTTGCAGGCTCGGCCGTGTCGGCGTGGATTGGCCTGCTCTGCATGAACTGGCTGACACGCCATACGCGACTGGCCGAAGACGCAGCGATCGGTGCGATCCTGTCGGTGTTCTTCGGTCTGGGTATCGTCCTGTTGACTGTCATCCAGACCATGGGCGTGGGCCGTCAGGCCGGGCTTGAGGGGTTTCTGCTGGGGTCGACTGCGGGAATGCTTTGGGCGGATGCTCTAATCATCGCGGTCGGTGGCGCTCTGACGCTGGCATTGGTGCTGGTTATCAGACGTCCGATGATGATGGTGGCCTTTGATCCCGAATATGCGACGGCGCGTGGGTTGCCCGTGTCCCGGATCGATTTGGCGATGATGGGCCTGGTGATGGCGGTGACGGTTGTGGGGCTGAAAATTGTCGGCCTGATCCTCATCGTGGCCTTGCTGATCATCCCGCCGGTCACGGCCCGGTTCTGGTCGGAACGGTCGGACCGTGTGGTGCTTTTGGCCGGACTTGCCGGAGGGCTGGCGGGCTATATCGGAGCGGCGTTGTCGGCATCAGCCCCGAACCTGCCGACGGGTCCGATCATCGTGCTGGTTAGCTTCGGGTTTTTTGCTCTGTCATTGCTGCTGGCTCCGGTACGTGGCGTATTGGCTGCCGTCCTCCGCCACCTGCGGTTCCAGCGCCGGGTCCACGTGCGGCAGGGGTTGCTTGCATTGGGGCAGGGTCAGAAGATTTATGAGCCTTTGACCTTACGCCTGCTGCGTCGTGCGGGGATCGTGCGGGCCGATGGTGTGGCGACCGAAGCGGGCAAGGCGCGCGCTGCCAAAGCTCTGCGTGATGAGAAACGATGGGAATTCGTCCGCGCCGATCAGGCGCATGAGGCGACGGCCGCGCTTTATGACGGGCTGCGTGATATCGAAACGGTTCTGACCCGCGACCAGATTGCAGAAATCGACCGCCGCATTGGCGGCCCGCAGGGGGTGCCCTCATGAGTGGTGAAGAATTTGTCCCCCTGTCACTGACACCGATGCTGATCGGAACCTTTGCCGCGATTGCTTGCGCGCTGCCCGGCAACTTTCTCGTGCTGCGCAAGCAAGCGCTCATCGGGGATGCAATCAGCCACGTGGTTCTGCCCGGCATCGTTGTGGCGTTCCTGTTGACCGGGGTGATCTCGACCTGGCCGATGATGCTGGGGGCCGCCGGTGCCGCCATTGTCGCGGTCGTCATGATCGAGGCGATCCGACGGCTGGGCCAGATCGAACCCGGTGCCGCCATGGGCGTCGTGTTCACCACCATGTTCGCAGCAGGCGTGCTGCTGCTGGAACAAACCGATACATCGAATGTTCATCTGGACGTCGAACATGCGCTTTACGGAAATCTGGAAAGCCTGATCTGGCTGGACGCGACAGGCTGGTCCTCGTTGTTGGACCCCGTGGCGCTGGCCGGGCTCCCGCATGAGCTTCCGCGTATCGCTTTGACGCTGGTCGGAGTGATCCTGTTTACTTGGCTGTTCTGGCGCCCATTGAAGATTTCCACCTTTGACGAAGGCTTCGCGCGCACCATCGGCATTCGGACTGGCGCGCTTGGCATGGCGTTGGTCATCACGGCTGCCATCGCCGCTGTGGCCGCCTTTGATGCCGTTGGCTCAATCATCGTGATCGCAATGTTCATCTGCCCGCCCGCCGCGGCGCGCATGATGACCAATCGGCTGGAATTTCAGGTCGCATGGAGCGTTGTGTTCGCCACCATCTCCGCCATGGCGGGGTATGTGCTCGCGGGGTATGGTCCGCTCTGGCTAGGGGCCGCGGATGCTGTCAGCGCTGCCGGTATGATTGCGACGGTCTCGGGGCTGATTCTGGCTGTGGCGGCGGTCTTTGGACCGTGCCGAACCCGCTCCGGAGCCCCAAGCACGGCTTGACTTGGCGTATTTGCGCCAGTGCCATCTGCAGAGCATCGGCGCATCTTTGCCAAGTGGAAACAATAGCGCAGTCTTAACAAGATTTATTCCATTTCTCGTGGTACGAGTCCTTCAATTGTTAAACGGATGACCACCACTCACTTCGGTAAGTCCGGCCAGCTCTGACCAATGTCGCTACCCCCTTGACGCCGCGGTCAGAGCCGGTCGGACACCTTATTTCTAGCCCCCCGAATTCTATTCAAACCGGTGGTAGAATCGCGCGCATATGTGCTAGGTCTAGCGGTATGGCGCAAACGAACCCCAATATCAGCGAAAACAGACCGGTCATCCGGCAGCTAGACGATGCCGCCATTAATCGGATCGCTGCAGGTGAAGTGGTGGAACGTCCGGCCTCGGCGGTTAAAGAGCTGGTCGAAAATGCAATCGATGCCGGGGCGACTCGGGTTGCGATTGATATCGCGGATGGCGGGAAGACGTTGATTCGCGTCACCGACGATGGTTGCGGCATAACTGCAACGGATCTGCCATTGGCGTTGTCGCGCCATGCGACCTCTAAGATCGATGGATCTGATCTGCTCAATATCCACACGTTTGGATTTCGGGGTGAGGCATTGCCGTCTTTGGGGGCTGTCGGACGTCTGACCATCACCAGCCGGGTGCCGGGTTCGGATGCAGCTCAGATCCACGTGTCCGGCGGCAAGATGGAGGCGGTGAAACCTGCGGCCTTGCGCGCGGGTACAGTGGTTGAACTGCGCGATCTGTTTTTCGCCACGCCGGCTCGGCTGAAATTCATGCGTACCGACCGGGCCGAGGCGCAGGCGATCACCGATACGGTCAAGCGTCTGGCGATGGCTGAACCGGCGATCACATTTACACTGCGCGACGTCTCGGGAGGCGGCGAAGGGCGGGTGACCTTTCGCGCGGATCGTGAGAATGGCGATTTGTTCGACGCCTTGCACGCCCGATTGGCCCGCGTGATAGGACGTGAGTTCGCCGAGAATGCTCTGCAGATTGATGCGACGCGCGAAGGTATCCGGTTGTATGGCTACGCTGCCTTGCCAACCTATTCGCGCGGTGCTGCGGTTGCGCAGTACCTGTTCGTCAATGGCCGTCCCGTGCGGGATAAGATGCTGACAGGTGCGCTGCGGGCGGCGTATTTCGATTTCCTCAGTCGCGACCGTCACCCGGCGGCAGCGCTGTTCATTGATTGTGACCCGACGCTGGTGGATGTGAACGTCCATCCGGCGAAATCTGAGGTTCGTTTCCGTGATCCCGGCGTGGCCCGGGGACTGATCGTTTCGGCGCTGCGCCATGCTCTGGCCGAGGCTGGGCATCGGGCCTCGACCACTGTTGCCAATGCGACCTTGGGTGCGATGCGGCCCGAACCGGCCCAGCCCGCTCCGGCGCGAGTGTATCAGATGGATCGGCCATCGCTCGCGGCACGACAGATGGCTTATCAGGCGCAGGCGCCTGGCTTTGCCGAACTGTCCCGCGACTATAGCGGAAGTGTGGTCGAATCTGCTCCGGTGGTCCCGGTTGCCGCTGAAAAACCTGCGCCGCAAGACCTGCCCTTGGGTGCCGCGCGTGGTCAGGTTCACGAGAATTACATCATCGCCCAGACCGCCGATGGTATGGTGATCGTTGACCAGCACGCGGCGCATGAGCGGCTGGTCTATGAAAAGCTCAAAAACCAGATGGCCGAAAATGGCGTTGCCGCTCAGGCACTGTTGATCCCCGAGATTGTCGAATTATCCGAGGGAGACTGTGCGCGTCTGATGGCCGTAGCCGATGATCTTTCCCGCTTTGGCCTGACCATTGAGCCCTTCGGAGGCGGAGCTGTCGCCGTGCGTGAAACCCCGGCCATCCTGGGTGAAGTCGACGCCCGCGCGATGATCCTCGACATCCTTGATGAACTGGCCGATCAGGGCGAAAGCCAGATGGTACAGGCACGGATTGAGGCGATCCTCAGCCGGGTGGCTTGCCACGGCTCGGTCCGCTCTGGCCGTCGGATGCGGGCCGAGGAAATGAACGCTCTGCTGCGCGAGATGGAGGCGACGCCTCATTCCGGTCAGTGCAACCATGGGCGGCCAACACATGTGGAATTGAAGCTGGCCGATATCGAGCGTTTGTTCGGCCGCAGTTGATCCCGTGCGTTTGGCGCGGTAAGAAGAATAAAACAAGAACATCCGAGGCGATATGATCGAGATTGCTGGCACCCAAGTTGCATTGAACGACCCCGTGATCCTGATTGCGGGTGGAGTGGTGGCATTGATCCTGCTTCTGCTGTTTATGTCCATGCGCGCGGCGCAGCGCTCGGCCCGGATGGCGGAGCCTCTGGCCCGACAGATGGCGCATCTGGGCCAGCATGTGCAGCAGTTGGGGCAGGGGCAGGAGCAACTGCGCGGCGGATTGCAGCATGTTTCGGACACGCAAGCCAATGCGCAGGTCCAGGTGATCCAGACAGTCGAATCCCGCCTGTCCTCGGTCCAGCAGCAGATGAACGACCGGCTGGCGGATAACGCGATGAAATCGGCGCGTGCTCTGGCTGAGATGCAGGAGCGGATGAAGGAATCGCTGCATGGGTCGTCAAAGCAGACTGCGACTTCGCTGACGCAATTGCAGGAACGTCTGGCAGCCATCGACAAGGCGCAGGACAATATCACCAAGCTCTCGGGCGATGTTCTGTCGCTGCAGGATATCCTGTCGAACAAACAAACCCGCGGTGCGTTTGGTGAGATTCAGCTGAACGATATCGTCTCCAAAGCGCTGCCTACAGACAGTTTTAAGCTTCAGGCGACGCTGTCGAACGGGCGTAGGGCGGATTGCTTGATCAACCTGCCGAACCCTCCGGGCCCGATTGTGATCGACAGCAAATTCCCGTTGGAGGCTTATGAGGCGCTGATTGGTGCCACCAACGATATGGAACTGAAAGCTGCAGTGCAAATGTTCCGGAGCACCGTGCGCAAACACATCAACGACATTGCCGAGAAATATATCCTCGACGGTGAAACCGCAGATGGCGCGCTGATGTTCCTGCCGTCCGAGGCGGTCTATGCCGAGCTGCATGCCAAGTTTCCCGAGCTGGTGCAGGAGAGTTTTTCGAAGCGGGTCTGGATCGTCTCGCCCACCACCTGCATGGCGACGCTGAATACGATGCGCGCGATCCTGAAAGATGCGCGAATGCGGGAGCAGGCCGGAGCGATCCGCAAGGAACTGGGCATGCTGCACAAGGATGTTGACCGATTGGGCGAACGTGTGTCCAACCTCGATCGTCATTTCGGGCAGGCGGCCAAGGATATCTCGGAAATCAAGATCAGTGCCGAAAAGGCCGGGCGTCGCGCGCAGCGGTTGGACAACTTCGACTTCGAGGAGCTTGCCCCGGACGATCACACCAATGTCGTACCGCTGGGGAAAACCGAAGGCTGAGCGCTACTGGATCGACAGGTCCAGAGTGTAACCAACTGTTTTGCCCGTATCGCGATCATTTCCCATCAGGTAGACGCGGATCGTATAATCTCCGTCCTCGGGTAGGTCGATCCGGGCTGTATTGCCATCGATTGAGCCGTTATAGATCGCTGCCCCGTCACTGCCAGGAGGCAGGATGTTGAAATAGATCACACCATTGCCATTCGTATCGCTGACTTGCAGGTCGGCGAACATCTCTTGCCCTGATCTGGCGCCCAGGGAGTAGTCAAAATAATCGCTGCCGGTGATCGTGCCGCTGACCATCGTGCCATAATTACCCGGTTCGAATTTCACATCTGCTGAACGCTGTCCCAAGGCAACGCTTGCAAGCCCCGCAAGTAAAGCGCTCAAGATGAAACGTGTTTTCATAGTCTCCTCCGGCTGGGTCAGCGCAGCAAAACCTGCCTGAGTATGTCAGATCCGCAGGAAAGGTTGGAACAGGCGTGGCATCAGTTTGCTGAACTTCAACGGCGCGTCCGTGACTGCCAGACAGATACAGTCTTCCGACAGATCCGCGGTCGGAGTGTGATGCAGATCTTCATCCGCGATTTCGACATCGCCGCGCGCAAAGTGGTCGACCTCGTCCGAAAAGGCACCCTGTAGCACCATGGTCAGCTCAGTTCCGTGATGGCTGTGGTCAGGTACCGCGACGCCAGCTGGAATGAACAGCAGCCGGGCCGTCGCTTCGCGAGTTGTGGGCAGAATCGCCTGTTTGACACCCATCCCGATGGGCTTCCATCTGATCGCGTTCACATCGCCGCCCACATAGTCCTGCAGCGGAGCGGGTAATACCGAACAGCTTGGACGCACGGGCTTCGGGGTTGGCGCACCCTGCGCAATCAGCGCCATGGTTGCGGCCAGAGAGTCATCGGCCATCTGAGCGGGCGCAGGCTGTTCCTCAAGGACGCAGCCCCCAACGGCGTCGAAACTTTCGGCCCGGGCCCGACAGTGATCGCATAAGGAAAGGTGCGTGGCGACCATCAGGTCGAACGCTTCGGGCAGATTGCCTGCGGCATAGGCCATCAGCAGGTCATCCGTCAGGTGATGTTTGATATCGTGTTTCATCGTCTTCATCTCAGTTCATCGCGTGGCGCAAGCGATCCAGCGCCAGCCGTATCCGTGATTTGATCGTGCCCAGGGGCAAGCCGGTCTGTGCTGCGATTTCTCGGTGGCTCAGATCCCCGAAGTAGGCCTTCTCGATCAGCTGTCTTTGCGCCTCGGGCAACGCCGCCATGGCGTCACGCAGCTGCGCGGTCTCCTGTTGCATCACCAGTACATCTTCCTGTTCCGGCTCTGCCTCGGGCCCCCAGCCAAGATCTTCGGGCTCGGGGCGGCGTTGTTTGCGCAACACATCGATGCGTTTGTTACGGGCGATCGTGAACACCCATGTGGCCACGGTCGCGCGCGTCGGATCGAATAGATGCGCCTTATGCCACAAGGTCGCCATAACTTCTTGCGCGCATTCTTCGGCCATCGCGGCGTCAGAGCCTGATTTCATAAGAAACGCTTTGACCCGAGGTGCAAAGTGCTGGAACAGCTCGGCAAAGGCCATCTGATCCTGCGCGTCACGGATGCGGGCGACGTGACTCACCCACTCGGTTCTGGTCCTACAACTGCCGTTCGCGTTGTTCACCGGCTTGCCCTTGCTGCGTTTCTTCGCGAGCAAGGCCTTTGGGGCAGGGCTCTCACCCACCGGATCATCCACGCTCACAGTATCGATCTCTGTAAACATAACCTCATTACGCAGTCGGGCCAAAGCCGGATCACTTCGCACGAATATTTTAATCCATCCTGAGGCCTACTTCGTAGTATCCATATGAAAAGGCCCTGGAATTGGGCGCCGATCGAGCGGCTTGGTGGCCAACTGGAAAGCAAAATGGACCGGATCGACCATATCGCAGGGCATACCTATCACGGACGGAAGGGTGCGATTGAAAACGCATTTCGCTATTCGGTCGACTACATCCTGCTTGATCCGGAAAAAACAGTTGCGACTCCGCTTCTGTTTTCGCTGAACCGGATAAATGTCACGAACTGGCGCAGCCGCGATCACGGAGGTGAACCCGGTAAGGGGGGCGGCGCGATTTGGCTGCGTGAACAGTTCGATAGGATGGGCATTACACAGCCCGCGGAAATCACCTTGCTGACTCAGCCCCGTGTGTTGGGACATGTCTTCAATCCGGTCAGCTTCTGGTTCTGTTTCGACACGGAACAACAGATCTATGCAGTGGTGGCCGAGGTGACCAACACCTATGGTACGCGCCACAGCTACTTGTGCCACAATGCCAATTTTGCACCCATCCAAGCCTCGGATCGCATCGTGGCGGACAAGCTGATGCATGTCTCTCCGTTCCAGAAGATCGAAGGGTCCTATACGTTCCGTTTTGACTACCGACCGGACCGGATCGGTGTCTGGATTGATTATGGCCGCGAGGCCGGAGGTTTGATTGCGACCCTGACCGGATCACGGGAACGATTGAACGATGGGATAATCCTCAAGTCGTTGCTGCGCAGGCCATTTGGTGCGCGCCGCACCTTCGCGTTGATTGTCTGGCAGGCCTTGAAGCTGAAGCTGAAGAAGGCCACGTTCCGCCCGTTCCGGACGGCGCCTGTACCGGATCACCCGGTTTCCCGCGTTCGCGAACCATAAGCCGCACCTGTTTGTTCAAGATCAAAGACTCAGCCCCGTCAGAGTGGTTGTTGTAGGGTTGAGATCGCGAACACGAGGAGTTGGAAATGCTGGAAATCTCGGCAAGAAAAATAGCCCAGGTCGCCATGATGGGGCGTGAATTGGACCGGGCCGAGGGCGAACTGCGTGCGTTTATCGACCGGATGGGTGAAGACGAACAGGCAGAACTGGTCGCCGTCATGTGGATCGGGCGTGAGAGTTTCTTCGCTGAGGATCTGGCCGAGGCCGTCGCCACCGCCAAGTCCGAGGCTTCGACTCCGTGCGCGGATTATCTGATAGGCACGCCGCATCTGTCCGATCACCTTGAAAACGGCCTGGATGCGCTTGGGATATCGGCTGAAGACGTTGAGAACGATCTGATGTAGGCACAGGCTAAGAGGGCAGGTGTGAGAAGCCAGCCCTCCACTATCAATGCTTGAACCGATGACGCCTCCCCAGAGTGGTTTTGTCAAACGAAGAGGCGGACGTGGACAATTGCAAGATGGTCAGCCTAGGGTCCGTGTAGATATGTCTTTGGTTGATTGAATGATCTCAACGATTACTGCCGGCGCCGCTCAACGTCCGTTTTCCTGGATGCGAGTCGCAGCAGTTTTGATGATTTTCGCAACAGCCGGGTCGCGCGCAAACTTGCTTGATCTGGTCTATGCCCAGCAGAAGTAAGCTGCCCTCAGTTCATTAAGCAAAGTTCATGTGTCGTTCCGGCATCGTTAATGCCGAGTTCTTTTCTCAGGTACATCACCGAGCTGGTAATGAAACTTGGAGGAAAACGACATGGCACATGTACATACAGCGAACGCCCAGAAGGGTCTCTTTTTTGGCCTGTTTGCAAATCATGCTGAAGTGAAGGTCGAACAGTTCCGCCGGCGTGCTTACACCAGAACGCTTCGCGAGCTTGAGCGGCTGAGCGATGATCAGTTGCACGATATCGGCATCCCGCGCGATGAGATCAAGCAACGCGCGTATCAGAGCGTCTATCACCACATGCCGTATCGGGCGTAGGTCTAACCGCAATCCGATTGAGGAGGTAGGATCATGCTGGATACGAACCCTGTCAATGATCAGAACCCGTCGACCAGTGCTTTGATGCTGTTTGACCGGGCAATGCAGATGCGCGCGATCCGGAAAGATATCGTCTGTGCGGCTCAGGAATTGAACCGGCTGTCAGACCAAGAGCTTTCTGAATTGGGTATCAACCGTGTCGATGTCGAAACGGTGATTGCACAATTTATCTGAACGCCTGCCCGTCTGTTCGGGAGAGATCAGAACAGCCATTCCTGCGTCGCGGGAATGGCTGTTTGTCTGATTCAGGCAAGGTGATCAACGACCTGCAGATGTTGTGCCAGCCTGTCGATTTCACTCATCCAGCCCTGTACCAGTTTTGGATCGCTGGGAGCTGCGTGGACGCCAGCGGGGATGGCGCGGTTCTGCACCGCCTCGACGGCCAGTGACACCGGGATTGAGACCAGGCGCGCCATGGCAGTGCCGCGCGCATCGCCCCAGGCGTCCATGACATAGGTTTTGTTCCAGACCGGAATACCGTCCTTTTCGGCCTTCAGGCCAACACACAATACCACGCGGTCAGGTTCGCCTTCATCATAGGCATTCTCGGCCCAGAACTGGTCGGACATCTCTTTCAGGCGGGCGTCGCCTTCGGGTCCCGAGAGGGTTTCGATCTCGGTGAACACGTCAGACCACGCATCGGCCCAACCGTTCAGGCGCAAAGTGCCGCGGACGAATTCCTTGACCGGCCAGTGATCCTCGAACTGATACTCGGCCATGAAAGGGAGCGAGTCGCGGTTGGGGTAGACCTCAAAGCTTTCCGGTGTCGGCAGCGGCGCGATATAGCTGGTGATCGCATCCCACGGGCGGGCGACGTCCAGCGGAGCGTAGTCGCGGATGGATTTCGATGGTGAGCGCAGTGCTTTGAGTACACCCAGTGGCGACCAGCTGAACTTATAGCGGAACGGGTTGGGGTTCTTGGGAATGCCGCCGCAGTATGAGATGAAGCTTAGGTGGTTCTGCGCACCGAACGCGTCTGAAGCGCGGTAGTCTGCGACCAGGGCGTGCGCCATCAGGTGGTCGATGCCCGGGTCTAATCCGACCTCATTGACCAGCGCGACACCCGCTTCACGTGCTTTGTCATCCAATGCGCGCATCTCGGGCGCGATGTAAGAGGATGAGACAAAATTGGCCTCTTTCGAGATCGCCAGCTCCGCCAGCGGCACGTGCCAATCGCCCGGCAGCATGGAGACGATCACGTCACCTTTTTCCAACACCTCGCCCAGAGCGCCGATGTCGAACGCCCGGATGTCATCGGTCATGTCTCCGACCTCGGCCTTGGCCTTGTCGATCGTTCGGTTCCAGACGGTGACCTTGTGCCCGCCTTCGATCAGGCGCCGCAGGCCGGGGATGGCCGACAGGCCGGTACCACACCAGTGAATCGTCATCGCTCAGATCCCTTCGATATGAGTTTTGTAAGTTGCTTCTGCCCGGCCCCAGACACCGCTGTCCAGATCGGTCAGGGTCAGCAAAGACGGCAGCAATTGCGCCGCATAGTCTTCCGAGCTTTCGACCGGCAGCATCGATGGCAGGTTGTCGATGGCCATGACGTCCATCACCGGGTTGGTCGCCACGCGCAGGGCCGGCGCGCCCCATGTGGTGGCGCGGTCATAGACCGGCACCGGGTTGTAATCGCTGTCCGGGTCGCAGGCGACATCGCCAATGGCGGTCAGCTTGCGCGGTGCGGTCAGAGCTTCGCGCGGAACAAAGACCGGGGTGCCGGGGCGCGCGAAGATGCAATTCAGGAACAGGTCGTGGTTCAGGATTTCCGGAAAAGGCCCGCCGCTTGCGGTCTCGGCCATGTCCCATTTGGTGACTTTGACACCCATGGCCTCGCAGAGGTCTGCAGCTCCGGTGCCCACACGACCCAAAGCTCCGATGACGATGGCGTCAGGACGCGCCGCACCCGTAGCGTCCAGTTCGGCCAGCAGCTCGGCGTTCAGTGCATCTTTGTTGCCGTAAACTCCAACGGGCGGGCATTCTTCGCCTCGTTGCTGCGCGGCCCATGTTTTCAGCGTGACCGCAGCCCCGGCATAACCGGCCCAATAGCCAAAGGCGGCAACCCGGCGGCCACCTTCCTCGACCAGATATTCCAAATCATAAAGCGTGCCGCCGCCAATCTTGAAACGCTGCAACAGCGCGCGACCGGAATGCTGACCCTTATAGGCATGGCCGAACATGATATGGCGGTGGGGCAGGGGCGTGCCGTCCTCGGGCAGTTCCTTGAGGCCGAAGATAATCGCGTCACGCGGCGCATCTGGCCAAGAATTCTCAGCAGCGATCTCACAGCCCGCGTCCTTATATCCATCAATCGGGATGGCCCGGACGGAGCTTTCTTCGACCGTTACACGGATACCTGCGGCGATCAGGGCGGCGGCGCCTTCGGGGGTCAGTCCGACCCGTTCCTCGTTCGGGCGCTGTTCTGCCCGGACCCAGAGATGTGTCATTCCTATTCCTTTTGTCAGAGCATTCCGGCGGCGCGCACCGCCTGTACCGAAGGCCGGGCCTCCATCGCTTCACGGAAGGCGACGATCTTGGGAAAGGCTGAGACGTCAACGCCATCGCCTTCCAGCCAGCTGCAGACCACGTAGAGATAAGCGTCGGCCAGCGAGAACGCCTCGCCCAACACAAACGGCCCACGCAGCCCGTTCGACGAGATATAGTCGCAGGACGCGGTCATGTTTTGCGCGACTTTGTCCTTCATGTCTTTCCAGCTGGATTTCTTGTCTGCCCAACGGGGCCCGCGCAGCTTATGGGCATGGTTCACATGCATGGTCGAGGCCAGATAGTACATCACCTCTCGCATCCTTGCGGCCATTACGGGGTCTTCAGGGACCAGCCCGGCCTGTGGTGCGATGGTGGCAATATAGTCCAACAGCGCGCCGGTTTCGGTCAGGATGCCGCCCTCGACCGCCAGCGCCGGAACCCGGCCCTTGGGATTTATCTGCTTATAGGCGGGCTTGGTCTGCTCGGCCCCGGCAAAATCCAGCTTGATGGCTTCATAGTCCAGCCCTGCCTCTTCCAAGGCAATCGCGACGGCGATCGAGATGGTGCGTGGGGCATAGTAAAGCTGCATCGGGGCCTCCTTAAAGGTGGGTCTGCGCGTATTGCCGGTCGGGCGCTTCCAGATGGGGCACAGCGTTGAACAGAACGGGGCTCAGCTGTGTGCCAATCGGGTGCAGACGATGCATCGACGTATTCATGATGGCAAGGGCCACCCGCGCCATCGACGGAATGTCCAGGCCCATGGCCTGCCGCACCACCATCGAGATCAACCCGCCCGAGGTCACGATGATTGCTGGCCCACCCTCGGTGCCGATGTCGTGCAGCGCGTCAGATACACGCGTGTCGAACTCTTCAAAGGTCTCTGGCGCATCCTCGATCTCGCCCCGGGACCAGGCAGAGAAGGTGCGTGGCAGATGTTCGATAAAGCCTTCACGGTCGGTCGGAACCTCGACCCCGTGCTGCTGGTGAAACAATTGGGCGAGCGTGAAATACTCGATCTCGTTGAGCCGCGCGTCACGGATCGGCTCGGACAATCCCATGCTGTTTGCGGTTTCCACATGGCGGTTCAGGGTGCCACAATAAACGCGGGGATAGTGGGTGCGCGTGTCACGCAAATGCGCACCCAACCAACGTGCCTGCTGATGGCCCAAATCACTGAGCCTGTCATAGCTCAGCTCATCCCGCGCGGTTGTATTGGCCTGCCCGTGGCGCACCAGTGTGATATGTGACATGACGATCCCTCTTGGTCTGACGTCTTAGGGCAGGTTCGGGGCCGGGGCCAGAGGGGTTTCGCATGCGCTTCAAAAAACTCCTGTGCCCGGTGCGCTTTATCGTTATGGTCGCTCCGAGAGGGAGGACCCATGGCTGTTGATCACACACGGTTTCTGGCCGATTTGCACAAGCTGCGGTCTTTCGGATCTTCGGGTGTTGGCAAGGGCGTTGTCCGCCCTGCCTATTCCGAGGCCGACATTGCCGCGCGCCAATGGTTGGCTGGGCGCATGAGCGATGCCGGTCTGACACCGCATTTTGATCCGGTTGGGAGCCTGTTTGGTCTGGCCGAAAGGCCGTCGCTGTTGATGGGGTCGCATTCCGACAGTCAACCCGAAGGCGGCTGGCTGGACGGCGCTTTGGGGGTCATTGCAGCGTTGGAAATCGCGCGTTCCAGTGACCGGCCTATCTCGGTCGTCAGCTTTCAGGACGAAGAAGGGCGGTTCGGCGTCACCACTGGGTCGGCGGTCTGGTCGGGTGGATTGCCTCTGGCAAAGGCAGACGGTCTGACGGATGGCGCGGGCATCAGCTTCGGCACGGCAAGGGCATCGATGGCCGGGCTTGCTGAAGGTTTTGTCGATCCCGCGCGGTTCAACGGCTTTATCGAAATGCATATTGAACAAGGCCCCGCGCTGGATGCCGCTGGAGAACAGATCGGAGTCGTGACCGATATCGTCGGCATTCGCGACATGGCGATCACCTTCGAGGGGCAGCAGAACCACGCCGGAACCACACCGATGCATCTGCGCCGCGATGCGTTTCAGGCGCTGTCTTTATTCAACGCGCGTCTGAATGACCTGTTTCGCAATATCGTCACGCCGCAAACCGTCTGGACCATCGGGCGTGTTGATTTGCATCCAAACGCGTCCTCCATCGTGCCGGGTCGCGTTCGCTTCTCGATGCAATGGCGCGATGGCGATGCCGACCGGCTGGTGCGTATGGAAGAGATCATCCGCGCCACCGCGCAACAGGTGGCCGGGGAACTGGGGATGGAGCTGAGTTACGGCCCGATGCTGGGGCTGGAACCAGTCAGCATGGACCCAACCCTGCGCGGCGCGCTGGAGGCGGGCGCGCAAGCGGTCGCGCCTGGCAAATGGCGCAGGATGCCATCGGGTGCATTGCACGACGCTACCAATGTCTCGCGGCTCATGCCGGTTGCGATGCTGTTCGTGCCATCAATCAACGGAATCAGCCATGATTTCGCCGAGGATACGGCCGAAGATGACCTGGTCGCGGGTCTTCGCGTGCTGGATCACGCTGTTCATGCCTTGAGGTGATCTGCGCGATAAAGCGCAGTGAAAATACAAATTTTACAGCAGTTTGACCTGCGTTAAGCAAAACTCAAACGCACCATGCCCTCTGATATGCGTTGTGTTTCCATAGGCGGCGTATATGGAGTGTTGCCTAACGGAAAAAAGTTTCCTATAGGAACATTATTGATGCATACGCCCGTATACTGACGCTTTGAGATGCCGGAGAAATCCTGAATTCCAAGGCTGAATCGTTGCAATATGCGTAGCTTGGGTCAGACTGATGGGCATGCGTTGCAGCCATTAGATACAAAATGAAGGTACCCGCCATGACCGAATTAAAGCGCACTCCTTTGTACTCGTTGCATGTTGAGTTGGGGGGTAAGTTGGTTGATTTTGCTGGTTGGGAGATGCCTGTTC
>NZ_JBQFRZ010000008.1:0-114323 GCF_056537765.1 Ruegeria sp. C2
CCAAAATCCAAACAACCCGTTCGATCTACAAACAGTCCACCGGACTGTTTGCTTAACGATCAAACCTCGGCAGGCTCATAACCTGAAGGTCGTAGGTTCAAATCCTACTCCCGCAACCAATACTTCCAGTCAGATATCAAGTACTTAGCGCCCCAAGGGGCGCTTTTCGTGTTTGCGGCCTTAGCGCCCGGTGCTACGCCTCACAGCAAAGTTAGGCACCCCAGAAAAATCGTACGCGTTACAACTGACCGTAAGCGTTGCATCTGACCCTCAAATTGGCGTCTTCCGGCATAGGCATCTAAAGCCTATATTGGCGCCACGCGCCAATACGGAAATTCATATTTGTGTCCTTACGGCTCAAACTGGTCATGGAGCTATCCTAGGCTGGTTGCCCATCGGGCGGTTCTGGTTGTGCATCAGCATAACGGACACGTTGATACGATGCCGTATGGGACTTGCTGTCCATATCCATGTCATCGGTGCCCGCTTCGATAAGCTGGCGGTTGATCTCGTCTACCATGGCATCCTTCATGACCCTGCGCATGAATTGGCCCCATGTGCCGGGTTGAATGATCACGATGGCTTTGACATTTGCGCGGCTGGCAAGACCATCTTTCAACGCAAAGGCACCGGGCAATACACTGGCCCTGCAACACAGGCCAGTCACGCTGATGGAGGCGTTTTCATAGCCAGGAAAGCTGGTTACAAAATCCACAGCTGCCACGAAATCATGGCTGTCTTGCTGAGTTCCCATAGCGAATGGGACGGCGCCTTGATCGCCCCCCATGGTTCCGGGCATCGAACATCAGGACGGTGTATCCGGCATCATGGAACGCCTTGGCCGTTCGGGTCAGCTCGACAGCTTCACCCTGATGCGTCAACATAGATCGACTCTGAGGAGGAAGCGTTGCAGGATTTACAGATGCGCTCAATGCCCAGATTGGATCGTTTTCAAGTAACATATCGTATGTGAAACAAAGACGTGCGCGTTCCCTGCAATTACTGCAGAGATCTTAAAGTGCCGAATTCCGCGTTCGGAAGGAACCTATTGTGTTTTCATAGTTCAACTGGTGCATAGCTTCCGTCTTCGCGGTGAACTTCGCGACCGCTAAGCGGTGGATTAAATACGCAGACAAGTCGCAGATCAGCGTCTGTCGCTTGCACTAAGTGCCGGTCATTTTGATCCAAAGCATAGAGGGTGAATGGTTCAAGGGAATGCCAGGTTTCATCGCAAGACGCTCTGATCTGCCCTAGGCCCTCGATACAGTAACACGCCTCTAGATGATGGGTGTATTCAAGCTCAAGCACGATACCTTTTTTGATGATCGTATCCGTCAGCGAGAACCCCATCCCATCCGAGACAAGCAGTAACCTTCTGCTATTCCAACCCGGACCGGAAACGTCTCGATCTGTACCAAGGATATCTGAGAGTGCCGTAACAATCATTTATCATCACCTATTCTCTAACGAACTGCGCGGTTCATCCCGCCGTCGGACAGTATACTCTGACCGTTGATATACCGGGCTCCATCGCTGGCAAGAAACACGCAGGCTTGTCCAATTTCTTCGAACGTCGCAGGCCGCTGCGCCGGGATGGACCTGCGAGCTTCCTCAGACAGGTTCACGTTCTCGCAAAAACCAGGCAACAGGTTGTTCATGCGAATGTTGTGCCGCGCATACCGATCCCCGTAAAGCTTCGAGAAACTGTGCAAAGCGCCGCGCAACATACTCATGGGATAGGGCGCGCGTGGCTCAACCGCATTCATGGACGAGATGTTTACGAAAGCACCCCCGCCTTGTTCAATCAGAATGGGCGTGACGATACGGGCAATCTTCACGACATTCAGCACATACATGTCTAGGCTTTCGTGCCACAACGCGTCACTGAGTTCCAATAGTGGCCCATCGAAATCAGGATCGAAGCTGACGGTTTTGATGGCTTCCGGCACTGTTCCGCCGTGGCCCATGTTGCTGACAATTGCATCAATCCGGCCATACCTGCTCATGGTGCTATCGATCATCGCTTGCAAATCATCGACATCCAAAACAGAGCCGCGGCGACCTATACCTCCAAGTTCTTCCGCCAGTTCGACAGAACGGTTGGAGGGGGACATCAGCGAGACTTTGTAGCCAGCCTTTGCCATTTCAATGGCGCAGCCCCGGCCAATGCCTTGTCCTGTACCTGTCATCAGCGCAACTTTGACTTCGGGCATAGTGTTTACTCCCTCTGGGCGCATTGGGTGTGAGATTTACTAGGTTGAGATCAGTATAACTTCTCAAACTTCAGGGTGCCTATCGAATTTTTAGAACATTGCTGTTAGATTTTCTCACATGATGGAAAACCTCAGACATCTTAGGGCGCTTCAGGCCTTTGACGAAACCGCAACCCATTCCAGCCTGACTAAGGCAGCGGATGTTCTGAACGTTACCCACGGGGCGATCAGCCGGCAAATCAAGTTGCTGGAACTGCATCTTGGCGTGACGCTCTTTCACCGCCGCCCCAATGGCGTTGAACTGACCACCGCCGGGGAGCGCCTGCATCAATCGACACGCAGCGCGTTTTCTGCATTGCAATTGGGCGTGACGGAGGTGAAGCGATTACATCACCGCCAGTCGATTACAGTGTCCCTGTCAACATCGCTGGCGCTCAAATGGCTTGTTCCGTTACTAAGCTCGTTTCAGCAAGAGCATCCGGGTATCGCACTGTTGCTGGACACAAATGATGCCTATGCAGATTTTGAAACATCCGAGGTCGATGTAGCTCTGCGGTTTGGAGAACCCGGCTGGGATGGGTTGTATCATGAGCAAATAAGACATGAGGAACTGATTGTCGTGGCGGCGCCGTCCCTTGTTGACCAAGCAAAGCGACCAATGCGTGCCGAAGACGTGGCTGCTCTCCCACTATTGCACGATGCTTTCAACGTTGGATGGGAAACCTGGGCTGTGCAAGTCGGGCTGAACGCAGATCAGATCAACTCGCAAAGTATCAAATACGTCGACAGTGCCGTTCTGTTGGAGGCGGCGATTGACGGACAAGGCGTGGCCTTGGCAAGACATCTCTTGGCAGAGAGAGACTTGAAACTTGGTCGACTGATCCGTCTTGATGATAGCCGTGTTCCGCTGGATCGTGGGCTCTACTTCGTCTGCCGCCCGGGCGATCAGGAGCGGGAATGCGTGAGAATTTTCAAGAAGTGGCTTATGTCGATTTGACTGCCAGAAGTCAGATAAAGCGCGAGTAGATTATTAGACCGACTTAAGGAATGATTGCACCAGATAAAGCCGGGTCATCTGGGAGAGTGCGATATGGGTAAGGCCGTCAACCATGTGCTTTGATACTGGGAGGACCCTAGGCGGATTGTCGAGAGCGGCTTCATCGATCTGGATATCGCTTAAGGGTCAAACGACGAATGTCCTTTACGATGCTCCCGCCGCGACTCGGCTTGAATCTGGGTTTCTTTCTCGCCTCCGTTTCTTGACGGTTTAGAAGAGCGAGAAGCTCTCTTATGTGGGATCGCCTTATACTGCCCCATTGGTGCGGACGTCAGATACTTAAAGGATGGAAATTAGCCTATTCAGAAGTGGTCAGATAGGCACTTAGCGTTAGATATTCATCCGAACATCAAGGCGCCGCTCAGGTCAAAGTGCTTGGGGAACATCGCTCGTAAAAATCGGAACACAATTCTCATTGCCTCGTTACGATCAAATGAATCCGGATGGAGCAGGTAGTCGGTCCACATACCTTCCAGCATTGCGAGTGTGCCATGAGTTGCGTCGCGTGCGACCTGATTGGGGTCTTCGAGTTCAGCTTCTTTCGCAATGCGAGCGAAAGCGTTGAAAACCAGATTTCGAAGCTTTGCATCGCGCGTGTCTGAGAAGGCAGCGATTGCGGCTCTGTTTCGGGCCTCACCTCGAAATGCATACCAAATGGAGACATTCTTCTTGTTGAGGATGGTTTCGCTCAAATCACCCCGAACAATCATCTCGATATGTTCCTGGCCAGTTTGTCCGGTCGTTTCCAGCAAAGAGTTGATGCCACTGTAGTATTGTTCGGACGAGTGACGGGCAGCTGCATCCACGAGGTTGTCTTTGCCGCCGAAATGAAGGTGAATCATACCGCGGGATAACTCGGCACGTTGAATGATTTCACTGACTGAGGTCTCGGAAATTCCCTTCTCGGCAACCGAGTCGAGTACTGCCTCGATCAGAGACAGGCGGTTCCGTTCGCGAATTTCTTGGCGTCTTCCAGTCATTTGGTCAGGCGGTTCTGTTTGTTTTCAGTCTCTTGCGGTGCCTTCTAGCGGTTCATGCGAAATTGGCCAGCCCTGCTTGTGAAAATATCAGTTGACACAGCCAGTCCGAAAATTCCAGATTTAAATGGACGATTGTCCATTTTGTGATGAATGTCGTTGCGCCACCGAAAACAAAGTTCAGCAGGGAAGTATGGCCGGAGTCATAAGAAGTGAAACGGGCAAGGGCCTGGCACTGAGCGCACCTGCGACGCTCTATGTCGGCCTACTTGTTGCTGTGCCTCTTTGCATTCTTGTCGCCTACAGTTTCTGGACCCAGACCTATGTCGAGATTGACCGCACACTGACCTGGGCGAATTACCAAGAGGCGTTCACGGACCCCTTGGTTCGGCATCTGATGATCCGGTCGGTTGCGATTGCGGGTGCGGTGACGCTGGCGACCGTCTGTCTGGCCTATCCGATTGCTTATTTCATCGCGTTTCGGACGCAAAAGAAGACGCTTTGGCTATTGCTAATCACCATTCCGTTTTGGAGCAGCTATCTGCTGCGGGTGTTCAGTTGGAAGCTGATCCTCGGCTTTAACGGTGTGATGAACTCGGCTTTGATTTCTTTGGGGCTGATACAGGAACCGCTGACATTCCTGCTCTATAACGAATTCGCCGTCGTCCTGACGCTCGCCCACGCCTGGGCTCCATTTGCGATCCTGCCGATTTATGTGTCGCTCCAAAAGATCGACCGCAGCCTTTTGGAAGCCGCGACGGATTTAGGTTGCAGCAAACTCGAAAGGTTTGTCCGCGTGACTTTGCCCCTGACAGTGCCGGGGATCATTGCGGCTTGTCTTATCATTTTCATCCCTACGGTGGGGGATTACGTCACCCCGGCTCTGGTCGGTGGATCGCAGGGCAAAATGGTGGCCAATTTGATTCAGGTGCAATTCGGTGCCGCCAATAACTGGCCGTTGGGCGCAACCCTGTCTCTGCTTGCCATGCTTTCGGTTGGCTGCGTCGCAATCCTGTTCGTGGTGGTCGTCACCGCACTGGGGCGGAGAATCCGATGAGCAAGGCATTTCGTATCCCTTGGCTGCTTGTCTATGCCGTCGCTTACCTGGTGTTTCTCTATTTGCCGGTTCTGCTTTTGCCGCTGTTTTCGTTTAACGACGGAACCATCGTGGCCTTCCCGCTCAAAGGGTTCACGCTGAAGTGGTACGCGCAGTTGGGTCAGCAGGACACGCTGCTACAGGCGATGGTCAATTCGCTGATCGTCGGGTGTGTGACCGCTCTGATGGCAACGTCTTTGGGGCTGTTCGCCGCGCGGGCCTATGTTCGGTACCGTTTCGCGGGACGGGAAGTGTCCGAAGGGCTGGTCATGCTTCCGTTGGTCATCCCCGGCATTATCGTGGCCAGTTCCATGCTGGTACTGTTCATCAGCATCGGGCTGAAACCATCGCTGACAACCGTGATCCTTGGCCATGTATTTGTGGCTCTACCGTTTGCGGTCTCGATCATGAAATCCGCCTTTGACGATTTCGATCAGTCTCTGGAAGAAGCGGCCTTTGACCTCGGCGAAAGCGTTGTCGGAACGTTTCGGCGTGTCACTCTGCCGATTGTTGCGCCCGGCATCATCGCCAGCCTACTGGTTACGTTCACCGTGTCTTTCGACGAGTTCGTGCTGGCCTTCTTCCTGTCTGGCAACAGCCCAACCCTGCCAGTTTATATCTGGAGCCAGATTCGCTTCCCGGCAAAACTGCCCAACACACTGGCACTGGGGTCGCTGCTTTTGATGTCCTCAGTCCTGCTGTTGTTGATTGCTGAGTATTTCCGCCGCCGTTCCACACAATCCTCGGATTGAAGCCAAAGGAAACGAATATGATGAGCGAACAGAACATCATCGAAATTCAGGGCGTCGAAAAACGCTTTGGCTCCTTTGTGGCTGTGTCCGATCTGAACCTCACGTTGAAAGAGGGTGAGTTCTTTTCGCTGCTTGGTCCTTCGGGCTGCGGAAAGACAACGGCTTTGCGTATCATTGCAGGTTTTCAGGATCACGAAGAGGGCGAGATTCGGATCGATGGTCGGACGATGGGAGAGGTGCCTGCCAACAAACGTCCCACCAATATGGTGTTTCAAAGTTATGCAATCTTTCCGCACCTGAATGTTGGCGACAATGTCGGGTTCGGCTTGCGCAAGACAAAGCTCTCGCGCAAGGAAATCAACGAGCGCGTCGCCGAAGCGCTTGAGATGGTCGAGCTTGGCGGCTTGCAGGACCGCAAGGCCAATGAGTTGTCGGGCGGCCAGCGCCAGCGTGTGGCGCTCGCTCGTGCGCTGGTTATGCGGCCGAAGGTGCTGCTGTTGGATGAGCCCCTTTCCGCGTTGGACAAGAACCTGCGCGAAGCCATGCAGCTGGAAATGCGCCGCCTTCAGCAAAAGCTTGGAATTACCTTCGTGATGGTCACGCATGACCAGTACGAGGCGATGACCATGTCTGATCGGATCGGTGTCATGTTCGCCGGACAGCTCAAGCAGGTCGACAAGCCGGAGGTCCTGTATTCTCAGCCATGTAATCGCGAAGTGGCGTCTTTCATCGGCGGAATGAACTTTCTGAATGCTGAGGTGACGGCTGAGAATTCGGAAGCGTTGGAAGTAGATGTTCAGGGTTTTGGCCGGATGACGATCGGGGTGAACCCCAATGTTCAGGTGCATGACAAGGAACTGCTGGTCGGCGTTCGGCCCGAGCAATTGGAGATCAGCGCGAAACAGCCGGATGGGTATGACGCTTATGTACAGGGCGAGGTGTCGGACGTCGCCTTCTATGGTGAGAGCGTCCACTATTACGTGCGTATTGACGGACTGCCCGAAAGCATCGCCGTCGCAGTACCAAACTACTTTCACACAGTCGATCACACCCGAGGCGATACCGTCTGGCTTGGCGTTCAAAGCGCCTCGGTAATCGACTTAGGCAAACGTGAATCTTTGGGAGGAGACACATGAATAAAACAGCATCACTTACGGCAGCAGTCATTGCCACCTTTACCGCCAACCAAGCGCTGGCCAATGCAGCCGATCTGACCGTCTTTGACTGGTCCGGATATGAGGATCAGGGCTTCTACGGCGATTATGTCGAAAAATACGGCGGCGCACCCAGCTATACCTATTTCGGCAGCGTGGAAGAGGCGTTTACCAAGCTTCAATCCGGGTTTGAGGCTGATCTGGCCCATCCCTGCACAGACGCGCTGAGAAAGTGGGTTGCGGCGGATATGCTTAAGCCGATCGACACCAGCAAGCTGGCAAACTGGGACAAGCTGATGCCCAAGATCAAAGAGGTCGACGGCATCACGATTGACGGGCAGACCTACATGGTGCCGTTCGAGTGGGGCAACACGGGTCTGATCTATCGCACCGATATGATTTCGGCGGATGATGTATCGCTGCAATTGCTGATGGACCCTGCCTATCAGGGCAAAGTTGCCATTCCGGACGCCGCCTCCAGCGCCTTTGCCATGGCCGCGCTGGCAACCGGTGCCTCCAGCTATACCGATATGAGCGACGAGGAATTCCAGAAAGCGGCGGATTACCTGCGTGCCATACACCCCAATATTCGCTTTTATTGGTCTGATGCGGGTCAGTTGGATCAGGCAATCGCCAGCGGAGAGGTTACGCTGGGTTGGGGTTGGAACCAATCAGAGCTGAACCTGATCTGGAATGAGACGCCCGCGGTCATGATGCGCGATGTGGATAAGGGCATTGCCACGTGGGTGTGTGGCTATGTGCATTTGAAGTCCTCCAAACAATCCGACGAGCAGGTCTATGACATGCTGAACGCGCTCAGCTCTGCTGCAAGCGGCAAATACATCATCGAAAGCTGGGGGTATGCCCATTCCAACGAGGACGCGTTTGCGCAGGCGGATCCAGCGCTGATCGAAACCTATGGGTTCTCGGACGTTGACAGCTTCTTTGACGGCAGCCTGTTCTTCGACGCGGTAAACCCCGAGCTTGAAGCCAAGATGTTGAAGGAGTTCGAACGCATCAAAGCAGGCTTCTAAAAACACCTTAACGACACAGCAGGGAATGGCAGGGCAAGCGGCCCTTCCATTCCGGCAGAAATATTTCCAATTTTTCTGGAGGAAGCGCGGCGATGTCAGGCGCTGACGGATACTCTGTTCTCTTCGAACCGGTTCAGATCGGGCCGGTGACAGCCCGAAACCGTTTCTACCAAGTGCCCCACTGCAATGGCATGGGGCATTTAAGACCGCAGGCCGAAGCCGCCATGCGGGCGATGAAGGCCGAAGGTGGTTGGGCTGTTGTGTCCAATCAGGAGACGGAAATTCACCCCACGTCTGATCTGTCCCCTTATGCCGAAAACCGGCTTTGGGACGAGCGGGATATTCCGGCGCTTCGCCTTATGACCGAAGCGGTGCATGACAAGGGTTCACTGGCGGCCATTGAGTTGGCGCATAACGGCCACCATGCGCAAAACCACCTGAGCCGGGCGCCCTTACTGGCGCCTTCAGAACTCTCCTTACAAACCGCCTACCCAAAGCAGGCACGGGCGATGGACAAGTCTGACATTCGCGAGTTTCGCAAATGGCACCGCGCGGCAGCACGGCGCTCGCGCGAGGCAGGCTTTGACGTTGTGTATGTGTATGCCGGGCATCACATGACCCTGCCGCACCACTTTTTGTTGCCGCAGTTCAATGACCGGACCGATGAATACGGCGGCTCGTTAGAGAACCGGGTGCGGCTAACACGAGAACTTCTGGAAGAGACCAAAGAAGAGGTTGGGGACGATTGCGCCATCGCCATCCGTTTCGCGGTTGATGAAATGCTCGGGTCCGATGGGATGCAAGCGCGGGAAGAAGGTCGTGCTGTTGTCGAGTTGCTGGCAGAGTTGCCGGATTTGTGGGACGTAAACGTTGCGGATTGGAGCAACGACTCTGCGACAACTCGCTTTGAGCCTCGAGACGGCTTTCAAACCTCATACATCGAATTCGTCAAACAGGTGACCTCCAAGCCCGTTGTAGGTGTCGGGCGACTTTCTTCCCCGGATTTGATGGTATCGCTGGTCAGGAGGGGCATTCTTGATTTTATCGGCGCAGCACGTCCATCGATTGCCGATCCATTTCTTCCCAACAAAATCAAAGAGGGTCGCGTCGAAGAAATTCGCGAGTGTATCGGCTGTAACATCTGCGTTTCATCCGATGCGCTGGGCGTTCCTATCCGGTGTACGCAAAACCCGACGATGGGCGAAGAGTGGCGGCGAAAATGGCATCCTGAGATCATAGAGCGCCGTGGAAAAGAGGAATCCGCGCTTGTTGTTGGCGGTGGGCCAGCCGGTCTTGAATGCGCCATGCAGCTGGCGCGCCGGGGCTACGAGGTCACCCTGGCCGAAGCGAAACAAGAGCTTGGTGGCCGCGTGTTGCAGGAGTCTGGCCTGACCGGGCTATCCGCCTGGAAACGCGTGACGGATCACAGAATCTACGACCTGCAGCAACGCGGAAATGTTCAGCTGTTTACCGACAGCCGCTTGTCAGCAAGTGAGGTTGTTGAACTGGGCATTCCGAACGTCTTTTTGGCAACCGGGGCAATATGGCGGCGCGATGGTCGCGGGAAATCCGCGTTTCAGGGCGTTTCAATAGGCGCAGGCTCTCAGGTTTTCACGCCGGACGACGTCATGTCCGGGATAATGCCGGCGGACGGCTCAATTATGGTCTACGATGATGATCAAGCTTATCTCGGCGGAGTGCTGGCGGATCACCTGGCTCAGGCCGGGCAAGAGATCGTCTTTGCAACGCCGGCCTCAATGGTTTCGCCGTTTACCGAGTTGACGCTGGAACAGACCAAAGTACAGCGCAGCCTACTGGAAAAAGGCGTTCGGCTGCTGTTGTCACAAACCTTGGCCAGCGTCGCGCCCGGTCAGGCGACATTGCGGTGCGCTTATACAGGGCGAGAACAATCCATCGAATGCGGCTCTGTGGTGTTGGTGACGCAGCGCGCGCGCGAAACCACCCTTTACGATGAGCTGCGAAGCTTGCCCGACAACCAGCTGACTACGTTGGAATTGATCGGGGATGCCTCGAACCCCGGATTGATAGCGGACGCCGTTTATTCTGGTCACATGGCAGCCCGAAACTTCGAACGCGATCCGGATCATATCGACCGCGAGTTTTTCCGTCGGGAGGTCGTTTCCCTTGAAACTGAGTGAGGTGCGCTATGCCAAAGGATGACTTGCAAGTAATGCGCGACTTGATGGACGCGCAGCGGGAAGGGTTCGCTTTGCCGCGTCATTTCTATACGTCTCAGGCAGTATACGAAAACGATATCCGAACGTTCTGGAACCGCAACTGGATCTGGGTCGGCCATGTCAGCCAGATTACCGAAGCCGGTGACTACTTCCTGTTCGACTATGGGCCCGAGTCCATCATTGTCGTTCGGGATCGCGAGGGCGAGGTGCGTGCGCATCTGAACGTTTGCCGCCACCGGGGATCGCGGGTTTGCATTGAACAAAAGGGCAAGGCGCGCAACTTCATATGCCCCTATCATGCGTGGACTTTTGACCTGAATGGTAAGCTACGAAACGGACGGTCAATGGGGTCGGATTTTGATCCGGGTCAATATGGGTTGTTTCCGGTTCAGGTGAAGATCTTCCAAGGTCTGATTTTTGTCTGCACAGCAGAAGACGCCCCGTCGCTGGATGCTGCGTTGGAGAGGTTGGCCCCTCTGTCAAAGCCGTTCGATTTTGAGAATCTGAAAGTCGCCCATGAAGCCTCGTATCCGGTTCCTGCGAACTGGAAACTGGCCTTGGAGAATTATTTGGAATGTTATCACTGCGCGCCATCCCATCAGGACTATTCACGCAGCCATTCGCTGAAAGACCCCGCTCAGGTTCTGGAGTTCAGTGGGGCTCTTCTTGAGCGGATGGAAGAAGCCGGAATTCCCTTGGAGGAGTTGGACGTGACCGGAGAAAACGCGGTCGCGCCGGGTGCAGATGTCTATTGGCGGCGCTACCCGCTATTCCCCGGCTATTTGACTGGCAGCAAGGACGGCGCCCCACTGGCACCACCCTTGGGTGAGTTAAAAACTCATGATGGCGGAGCCACCGATCTGGGGATTGGGACGCTGAACTACTTCCTCGTCTATGCAGATCACGTGGTTGGGTATCGGTTTGTCCCGCGTGCCTTGCAGGAAACTGATATTCAGATTGTCTGGTACGTGCGCGGCGATGCTGAAGAGGGTCGCGATTATGATAAGGATGCCCTGACATGGCTGTGGCATGTCACATCGCTCGATGACGAACGGATCATCCGTCACAATCAGGAAGGCGTAAACTCCCACCGCTTCGTGCCGGGACCGCTGTCCGAGATGGAATGGAGCATTCCCGGCTTCTATCGCAACTATTTCAGCATGATCTGACACGCTCAGAATTCGGAGAAAACCATGACAGAGTTAACGCAGCGCAGATCAAGACGGCGCGGGGGCGGGCGTGAAGCGCGAGCCGCCGTGCGGACCAGCAATGCCGCCTCGCAGGCAATCTGGCCGGGCATTTCGGGTGGGCGATACAAACCACTGTCGGACGCCGATATGGCGCGTATTCACGAAGCTGCGCTCTGTATTCTGGAACGCACCGGGGTAGGGGACCCCACGCAAGAGGTTCTCGATCTCGTGTTACCCAAAGGTGCAACGGTGAACGCGCATGGCAGGCTGTGTTTTCCCCGCACCCTGGTGGAAGACCTTTTGGCCAAGGCCGCCAGTGAATTCTATGTGCACGCGCGCGGATCGCGGGCGGGCAAGGACGACATGCACTGCACCAAGGACAAGGTGTATTACGCAAACTCCGGAACGGCGGTGACTACATTCGATGCGGACACGCGCAGTTACCGGCCATCAACGCTCAAGGATATTTACGATTTCACTCGCCTGGTCGACCGGCTCGACAACATTCACATGACCGGTGATACGGTTCTGGCAACGGATGTGCCGCAGGACTACGAGCACGATATGAGCATGCTCTACGCCATCTTGGCGGGTAGCGAGAAGCCATCTTGCCTGACGTTCCGTACGCGCGAGCATATTCAGGACGCGATCCATCTGTTCGATCTGGCATCGGGTGGCGAGGGCAAGTTTCTTGAAAAACCCTCGGTCATTTTTGGAGGCTGCCCCATCGTTTCGCCGCTAAGGTTCGGGCGGGAAAATCTGGAAATCCTGATTGATACAGCGAAGATGGGGTTGGTTTGCGACTTGGCTGTCCCGCCGCAGGCCGGGGCGACGTCGCCTGCGCCGCTGGCGGGCACCTTGGCGCAGGCTGTAGCTGAAACCCTATCCTGCGTCGCCATCGCCAACCTGATCAACCCGGGGACCCCAGTGGTCTTTGCGGCTTGGCCCTTCATCACCGATCTGCGCACAGGCTCCTTTACAGGCGGCAGCGGTGAGCAGGCACTGATTTCAGCTGCGGCCATCCAGATGGGTAACTTCTACAACCTGCCCACCAGTGTCGGATGTGGCATGACGGATTCCAAGATCCCCGATGCGCAATACGGTCTGGAAAAGGCGCTGACCTTCGCTTTGGCGGCCCATGCCGGAGCCAACCGGCTCTGCGAGTTTGGCGGGATGGTTGGCAGCCTGATGGGGTGTAGCTTTGAGTCCATGGTCATCGATAACGAGGCTGCGGGCATGATCTCGCGAACGCTTCGCGGGATTGAAGTGAGCGACGACACGCTTTCGATCGATGTCATCCATGAATGCGCAATCGACCCCGGTCATTTCCTCGGCAACGCGCAGACCTTACAATACATGGAAACCGAGTATGTCTACCCGACCCTGATGGACCGGGAGCTAACCGATACCTGGGAGAAAGCCGGTCGTCAGGATATGTTCGAGCGGAGTCGGTCGATAGTGGAGGATATCCTGTCCAATCACTATCCAAACTACTTTGGCGGCAAGGTGGATGAAGAGGTTCGATCCAAGTTCCCGATCAAATTGCCGCCCGAGGCGATGCGAGCGGGCTGAGCGCTGTAGAGGGCGACGAAGGCATCGCAAATCGTAAGATTGCGACCCCGCTCTGTTGTAACCTAAGCCCGAAAAGCACCCTGGCGCGTCAGGTCTTCCGTCGCCAGCCGGATACCCTTTTCGAGGATGTCGAACATCCGGTTCAATTCATCTTCCGTAATGATCAGCGGTGGAGAAAACACGCACATGTTGATGATCGGCCGCAGGATCAGCCCATTCTCCTGACAATGTCGATCAATCAACGCACCCACCGACTTATCGAGATCCAGCAGATTGTCGGCATTGGCGTCGGCAACACATTCGACGCAGCCAACCAACCCCATGCCGCGGGTGTCGCCAACAAGCGGTAAGTCTCCCAAAGTGCGAAGGCGTTCTTCAAACAAAGGTGATATCGCACGGACATGCTCCAGAACGCCGTCGCGTTCCATGATTTCGATTGTCTTCAGACCCGCTGCCGCACTCACCGGATGACCTGAATAGGTGAAGCCGTTCGAGAATGTCGCGTTTTGTGCGTTGTCACCGCTCACGTCTTTGATCAGCCGGTCAGAGATGATGCAGGCCCCCATGGGTACATATCCAGACGTCATGCCCTTGGCACAGGTGATGATATCGGGTTGAATCCCAAAGATCTCTTCGGAAGCAAACCAATGTCCCAGCCGCCCGAATCCAGTCACAACCTCGTCCGATATATACAGGACATCGTATTTCCGACAGATTTCCAGACAGCGCTTATGATACCCTTGCGGAGGCACAATGACTCCACCAGAACACAGGATCGGTTCGGCGATGAAAGCCGCGACCTTGTCTGCCCCGGTCTGCAGGATCATGTTTTCCAGATCAGCGATTTTTTCATCCAGAAAGTCTGCGATCGTCTGACCGGTGCGGCGGGTATACGGGTTCACGTTCGGCAGGAAGCGCGTCAGGTGAGAGGCTTGGTCCAGCCACCCTTTGTCGCGCTCTTTCCCGGATACCGAAGCCGCCAGGTAGGTCGATCCGTGATAGGCCTTCTGCCGCGATATAACGATTTTCTTTTCTGGTTTGCCCAACAGGTTGTTGCGAAACTGTACAAAACGCAGAGCGCTATCGACAGCCGTTGAGCCGCCGGTCGTGAAGAACACATGGTTCAGATCTCCCGGTGTTCTCTTGGCGATCTCATGTGCCAATTGGGCCGGAGCAGAGTTTGCGTTGTTGAATGGCGAAAAATACGCCATCTCTTTCGCCTGCTTGGCCATTGCATCAGCGATCTCGGTGTTTCCATAGCCCAGCTGAACGCACCACATCCCGGCAGGCCCATCTATCAGGCGCTTTCCGTCCTCTGTCACGACATGAACGCCAAGCCCACTTTCGGTGAAGGTCCGTTCATTTTGACCCAGATATGACATCCCCTCCCACGGGTGGAGGAAATGTTCGTTGTCCCAATCACGTATGGACGGAAAGCCGGAGTTCGATGGGATCATGTAGCACCAGGATGTAATATATATCACAAAATGTACAAATATTCATTCAATGTCAATTCTTGAACTTCTGCTCCACTAGATGCGAGAAAACAAAGAGCGAGCGCCCCAGCGAAGGACAAACAAGATTACTCTCGAACCAGATACCCCAACCAATGCCCGAGATCTGAGTAGGTTGCAGAACCGAAAGCAATTGATCCAGGCGGCTGCGGACTCCATCCATAAATATGGAATTCGCGGAACGACTTCGGCGAGAATTCAGGAATTGTCAGGCTTGTCGCGGGGAATGGTGAATCTGCACTTTGGCTCCAAAGAGAAGCTGCTTCTCGCTGTGGCCGAGGATTTGTCGGCGCGCTATGTGGGGCAGTGGAAGGCAATCGCAGACGATTCAGAGCTGGACGCTGCTAAAAAGCTGATTTCCATCATTAAGGCGGATTTCGACCCCTTGGTTCTTAATGCGAGGGACATTGCGATCTGGATCTCGTTTCGGGCTGAAGCGCTCTCGAACCCACACGTATTTCCCTTTATCGACTCACGAGACAAAAGTTTCCGAGCGGTGATTCTGACGCTGTTGGAGCAAATAAAGAGCGAAGGTGAATACGAGGACGTAGACGCCAAACTTGCAACAGACGCGTTGATTGCTTTGCTGGAAGGGCTGTGGACCGATTACCATTTGCACTCAGATATCTTCAAATCCGAGGAGGCCTTGAGGATTTGCCTGTTTATACTGCAATCAATGTTTCCAAATCACTTTAGCGCCCAGCAAACTATGCGCGAACGTGACTAAATGGTCAGGCTCGATACGGACATCTTTAGTGTTGCGGGCCAAAGGTTGCTCACAGGTTGCATCTGCCTAGCGAAAAAATTTGTGTCGCAATTGGCGAAACCTGTGGATTGAAGAAATTCCCGCGGCGTGGGAAGCAATGGCTCAGAGATGAGGCAACGGTATATTTATCTGTCGCCTCACACTGCTATCGAACGTTACACGAACCTGCTCCAACGGTCACGGTAGGCCAAACCCGGTATGCGTATCACTGAGGTCGCGCGTGAAATCGGCGCCGACCTGATCATTGTCGGTGCGCATCATCCTTCGGCGATGGACTATTTTCTGGGTTCGACAGCCTCACGTGTATCTCGCCGGGCAACATGTTCCGTTCTGATCCAGCGTCCGCTGGGCTGACACTTCGGTGAGCGTAGCAGAGTTGACGATTGTCGCTGCTGTGCGGTTATTTTAACGCGCGCGCCAAAAAGGCTTTGGTCGTCGCATGCGCCGGGTTGTCGAACAGAACCGCCGGAGGACCTTCTTCGATGATCTGCCCGCCATCCAGGAAACAGACTTTGTCCGCCGCTTCGCGGGCGAAACCCATTTCATGAGTGGCCATGACCATCGTCATGCCCTGACGCTTCAGCATCAGCAAAACATCCAGCACTTCACCTACAAGCTGGGGATCAAGGGCCGAGGTGATCTCATCGAACAGCATGACCTCGGGTTTCATGGCCAGCGCTCGGACGATGGCGACGCGCTGTTGTTGTCCGCCTGACAGCTGATCGGGATAGTTGTGCATGCGGTCGGCCAGCCCAAACCGGGTGAAAAGGGCTTCAACCTCTGGCAGCAGCTCGGCGCGTGAGAGGCTGTGAACCCGGCGAGGGGCGAGCAGAACGTTTTCCAGCGCTGTCATATGGGGGAAGAGGTTGAAGCTCTGGAACACGATGCCGATCCGGGAGCGGACGGATTGCGGGTTCAGGCCGGGGATCGAGATGTCCTCGCCGTCCAGAAAGATCGCTCCATCCTCGATTGGCTCAAGCAGATTGATGCAGCGCAGCAGGGTCGATTTGCCGGACCCGGACGCGCCGATCAGGCAGACCATCTGGCCCTCTTCAACAGTCAGATCGATCCCGTCACACACCGTGCGGTCGCCGAAGCGTTTGACCACGCCGCTCAGTTCCAGTTTGGGCATCAGCGTCTCTCTCGCACCTGGCGGGCCATCAGATGATCGGCATAGCGTGTGGCCGGGATTGTCACGATCAGAAAGATGATCGCCGCTCCAACATAGGGGGTGAAATTGGCCAGCAGGGATTTGAATACGCCGGCCTGACGAAAAATCTCGACCGGGCCGATGAAACTGAGCAACGAGACGTCTTTTTGCAGCGCGATCAGCATGTTCATCTGCGAGGGCACAACGTTACGGATGGCCTGCGGCAACACCACGTCGCGCATCACCTGCCGTTCTGACAAGCCCAGCGAAAGGGCGGCTGCGCGTTGGCTGTGATGGACGCTATCGATACCAGAGCGGAAGATCTCGGCCACATAGGCTGAATAGGTCAGGATCAGCGCCAGCGAGCCCCAGATATATGGAGAGTTCCACGGGCGCGGCAGGCCCAGCCCCGGAATGCCGAAGCCGATCAAATAGACTGTTAAAATGACAGGCACGCCGCGGAAAATGTCAGTGAACGCTGCGCCAAAAATGCGCAGAGGAAAAAGGGCGGGGGATTTGGCATCCCGCGCCAATGCGATCAGCAGGCCCAGCACTGCAATGGCGGGCGCGGACCATGCAAAGATCATCACGTTGATCCGAAACGCTTCAAGCAGTTTCGGGAAGGTTTTGACCAGTGTCTCTCCGTTGAAAAAGCTCTGCTGAACCTTCGACCAGCCCGGCGCCAGCGGCACCAGAAAATATATCGCGGCCACAACAGTGATCGTGCTTATCGTGGCGATCACCAACGACCGGCGTCGCTGTAGCGCCTCATAGCGTTCGCGGCGGGTCATTCCGCCCGCCTTCTGACTGCTCATGTTACTTGATCAGCGGAACACCGGTTGAATCCTGCAGCCATTCGGCCTCGATCGCGGCCAGTTTGCCGCTTTCGGTCAGCGCTGACAGAGCTTGATCAACACATGTTTTCAAGAGGTTACCTTCCTCCATCAGCATCCCGAACTGATCGGGATTGTCGCTTTCGTCCGCTGGAAACTGCCCGATGACCTTCGAACCCTCAATCATCACTGCGCTGAGGAACAGCGCCGTTGGCAGATCAAACAGGGCTGCGTCGATCTGGTTGGCCGACATTGCTGCATTGACGTCGGCGTTGTCCCCGTAAAGCAGCGGGTCGCTATCTGGCTGAATGATACTGGCCAGCTTGGGAACCGCAGTGGTCGACCCGACGGCCCCCCATTGCAAACCCTTCAGCGCGTCGATTGTTGGGGCCGTGTCTGTCGCGTTTGGGCTGACCAAAACCGCCATCGGCGCGGTGTAGTAGGGGGCCGAGAAATCAACGACCTGATCGCGTTCGGGCGTGATCGAGTATTGCTGCATGTTGACGTCAAATTCTTTGGCGCCCGGCTGAATGGCCTCATCAAACGAAGACCTGACCCATACGACATCCTCGGCGGCGAACCCCATCTCTTCGGCAACGGCATAGGCAACGGCCGCTTCAAAGCCTTGGCCGGATTCAGGGGCGTCGTCGATCACCCATGGGTAATAGGCCGGGTTGCCCGTTGCGATGGTGAACTTACCTTCTGCCAGGGTCTTGCCAGCGGCGCAGTGCCCATCCGCGAAGGCCGCGGTTGAGAGGCACAGGACCGAACCTGCCGCGATTGAGAGCATCTTGGACATCAGTGAAAACTCCTGCTGGATTGCTTTGCCGCTACGGTAATTCTGCCCGCGCACGCTGTCCAGAACGTGTTGCGGTGCTCCGCATCGGTTCGACAGAGCTTTTTTGGAAACAATCGCCCTGCGGTGTGATCAATGTGCAATATTACGGCTGCGAAGTGCATCCAAAGCGCTGCCTTAATTGCGCCTTACTTCGACTATGGGTAGAAATCTGAACAAAGTATTAATCAGTGATTTTGTAGAGGTATGGGAATATGGGTCGATGCGCATCAAAGCGCACGCGGGCAGCGCGTGGTGGTCGTCTGGTCAGATTGAAAGGCCAGATCGTAAGTGTTGCACCATCATCGGCATTTGCGTTTGCTGCGGGCGTCGCGCTGTCGGTTTCACCGTTGACGGCCGAAGAGGTCTCGACAGCCGTCGATTTCCCGGTTGTTTTTAATCTGGACGAAGACAATACGATTACCGAAACTGGATCTGTGGATCTTTCGATCGGTGGGACGGCAGTAGGTCTGGTCCCGGACTATTCCAGCGTATTCACCAACAATGGGCTGGTTCGAGGGCCCGCGCCGCTTGTATCGATCGGAAATGGTGTGCAGGTTCTTGGTCAGCTTTTGTCGACTGGTCAGGTTATCAACAATGGCGAGATTGATGTCGCTGTAGATACTCCGGACAATGCGCTTGCACGCGGTATCCAGTTCACTCAGAATGTTGGTGGGCGCGTTCTGAATACAGGCCGCATTGCAGCCAGTTCGACGGTTGCCACGGGGACCGGGGCAGCCTTGGTTTCTGGAATACAATTCGATGGAATGGTTCTTTCCGGCGCGGCCATCGAGAACTCCGGAGAAGTGATCTCGATCGCAAACGGTTCCTCAACAGTAGAACTGAATGTGTTGGGGTTGGCTTTCAACAACGAAGTTGCGACAAACCTGACCAACAGCGGCACAATTCGCGCCGAGGGAACAAATGCCGGTATAGGCAACGCCCGTGGTATTCAGATTTTCCTGGACAGGCCGCTGACTGGTGACATCAACAATTCAGGGTTCATCCAAGCAACGATCGAAAATGCAGAGAGCGCCTCGGCCATTGGTACGATCGTTCAGGGCTTGATGACCGGAGATTTCAACAACAGCGGTCAGACAATTGCCGAAGCTCAGGGGGCCGCGTCGGCGACGGCCATTGGCTACAACCTGACTGCTGATCTGGATGGCAACTTTATCAACAGCGGTGAAATCGACGCCCGTGCAGAAAGCGCCACAAGTGTTATTGCTTCGGGCGTCGATATCACGGGCCGGGTGGACGGCGAGATACGAAACAGCGGCTCGGTAGTCGCCATAGCCGAAGCGGGTTCCGCAGCTGGAACCGGTGAAGCCTCGGGCATTCGTGTCGGCGATATGCAAGGTCGGTTCTCGAATACTGGCGTGATCTCGGCAACGGCTTCGGGCGCAGGTTCGGCTGATGCTTTCGGACTACATTTTGGTAACTTCGACGGGGTGATTGCTGATGTGGGCCGGATCTCAGCGACCTCTGAGAATGGCCAAGCTTATGCGATCTATCTCGGCACCGGTACAGGTACACTGAATGTCGACAGCAGAGACGATGTAACCGGCCTGATCCGGGTTCAGGATCACAACGTCAATCTGGATGCGCAAGGTGGCAGCACCGTGTTCTTCTTCGAAGACGCAGCGCCGGGGTCAGGTGCATTTGTCACCACCGTCTCGGATGGGCGGTCGGCCTGGTTCGTCGAAGATGAAGGCGGTTCCGCTCCTGTCTACGCGGTAGTCGACGGCGCAGATATCGTGACCTCGGGCGACATCATCGCCTATTACGGTTCGGTCGTGGGGCGCACGGCTGAAGCGTTACGCTATGATCTGCCCGAACAGCCCGCACGCGGTCTAGCGTTTGCAAGCAGCGCCAGTGGCTTCCGCCCCTTCGCGATGATTGACGCTGAACTCCGACGGTTTGAGAGCACCCCCGGCATCAATACCGATCTGGAGGTGTTCAACGGTGTGGCGGGGTATTCCGGTCAGGCCGAGAACGGTTTGTCGATGGCATTTGGACTGGGTGTATTCCGATCAGATGGCGACACCGATACCACCGATTTCGATACCACCGGTATCTACCTGGACGCTGCATTCGGCCGCCAGTTCGGGGCATTCACTGTGGAAGGCGGTCTGGGGTTTGGATGGTTGTCCACCGATCGGTCGCGTCAGGTCTCGGGTAGTTCCGATGCCGAAGCTGATTTTGACAGCACCTTGTTCACCGCGCATATCGGTGCCAAGCGCAGCTTTGACGTCAGTGATACGTTTGGTCTGTTTGGGTTCGGCGACGTCCGCTATACGCGTCAAAAGGATGACAGCTATTCCGAAACCGGATCGATTGCGAATGCTTCAGTTGGTGAAACGACTACTGAAGTAATTGAAGCGCGCCTTGGCGTTGAGGTCGAGAAAACTCTGGCAGATGGCGGCCTTCTGATCGGTAAACTCAGCGGCGTCGTGCGGCGCGATCTTGGGGATACTGATGCCGATGTGACCGTCTTTTCCGACACACAGACCCTGTCCTTTGCTGCGACCGATTTCACCGGCGCAAGTGTTCTTGTTGGATATGAACATGATCTGCAAGAAAACATGCGCCTTGAGGTCACGGCAGAGCATGAGATCGGCAATGAAGCACAAGGTCCGAATTTCCTGGCCGGAATAAGGTGGAATTTCTGATCTGCGCCAGATTGGAAACGGCTTAATCCCGCTGCCGGTACAATAAAAAAACCCGCCGTTGACCGGCGGGTTTTTCGTATCTGCGTCAAAGGTTTGGCTTAGCCGAAGACCCGCCCCAGCGCACCGTCCACAGCATCAGTGATCTGATCAATATCGTCCGGTGTCGCAATCAGCGCGGGCGAGAAGCACAGCGTGTTGTTCTTGCCGGGGACCGAGCGGTTGGTGACCCCGATGATCACACCCTGCGCCATGCAGTCAGCAACAACCGCCTGAGCCAGTTTCTCATCCACCGGTTCGCGGGACGCACGATCCGAGACCAGTTCGGCTCCAAGGAACAGACCCTTGCCGCGCACGTCGCCGACGACCTTGTGCTTTTCCATCAGCGCCTGAAGATTGCCCATCATGCGATCACCCATGGCCGAGCAATTGCCCAGCAGGTTCTCGTCTTCGATGATGCGCATGTTCTCGATCGCCGCTGCCGGTCCCGCGGTGCAGCCACCGAAGGTCGAGATGTCGCGGAAATAGTTCATCGGGTCCGCTGCATCGTCCTTGAACATCTCGAAGACGTCTTCGGTTGTCACCAGGCAGGCAATCGCCGCATAGCCCGAAGCCACGCCTTTTGCCATCGTGACGAAATCGGGTTTCACGCCATATTGCTGATAGCCGAACCAAGTGCCGGTCCGACCCACGCCGCAGACGACCTCGTCGATATGCAGAAGGATGTCATATTTCTTGCAGATTTCCTGCACACGCTGCCAGTAACCCTCGGGCGCTTCGATGACACCGCCGCCTGCGGTTACCGGCTCAAGGCACAGTGCGCCCACGGTGTCGGGGCCTTCGCGCAGGATGACTTCTTCGATCTGATCGGCAGCCCATTCACCGAAATTCTCTTCGGGCGCGCCGTTCAGCTCATGCTTGCGGTATTCCATACAATGCGGCACGCGCACGAAATCGGGCGCGAAGGGGCCATATTGCGCGTTGCGCTCGTCCTGACCACCAGCAGACATCGCCGCGAGGGTCGAGCCATGATAGTCACGGTCGCGATACAGGATCTTGGTCTTCTTGCCGCCATAGCGCTTGTGCGCGATCTGACGGATCATCTTGAACGCCTTCTCATTCGCTTCCGAGCCGGAGTTCGTATAGTAGACGCGGCTCATGCCGGGCATCTTGCTGATCAGCTTTTCAGCAAAGATCGACCCGGGGATCGAGCCCGCGGAATTGGCGAAATAGCACAGCTTCATCAACTGGTCATAAACGGCCTTGCAGATGGATTCGCGACCGTAGCCGACATTCACCGTCCAGACCCCGCCCGAGACTGCGTCCAGATGTTCTTTGCCGTTCTGATCCCAGACGCGCATGCCTTTGCCTTCGACAATGATGCGCGGATCGTTGGTTTCAAAGGGTTTGTGCTGGATCAGGTGGTGCCAGATATGCGCGCGGTCAGCTTCGACGACGCGAGAGAGATCGTTTTCGTTGAACGTGCCGTCCATGACATGTCCTTTCAGGGTGGGGCGCGCAGGAATCAAACTCCCGGACGGGCGCGCGATGACGTGATGCTGCAGATCAGCGCGAATGAGACCCGCACAGTAGGGCCAGATTAACTCATAGAATAGCGCCAGTGTACCAAAATCGCGTATTTTTACGGGTTTGTTTTGGCGTAAGCTTTGTGCTCAATACGCCAAATCTGTCGCGTTTGGGAGGAGCACCGGATGAGCGCAGCAAACATCTATGAACAGCATCTGGACAAAGGCCCGGCGAATTTCACTCCGCTGTCTCCGCTGAGCTATATCGAGAGGACAGCGGCGGTTTATCCGGATTATCCAGCCGTTGTTTACGGGGACCGGAGGTATACTTGGGCACAGACCTATGCCCGCTGTCGCCAGATGGCCAGCGCACTGGCAGCCCGAGGGGTCGGGCAGGGCGACACGGTATCTATCATCGCCGCCAATATCCCTGAACTTTACGAGGCGCATTTTGGTGTGCCCATGGCAGGTGCCGTCCTCAACGCGATCAACACGCGGCTGGATGCACCGATCATCGCTTTCATCCTGAACCATGCCGAGGCGAAGGTTCTGCTGGTCGACCCCGAGTTTTCGGGCGTTGTGAAACAGGCGCTGACGGAGGTCGACCATGACGTGCTTGTCATCGACATCGAAGACGTCAGCTTTGACGGCGGTGAGCGGCTGGGTGATCTGACCTATGAGGGGCTGCTGGCTGAGGGCGATCCGGAATTCAACTGGTCTCTGCCCTCAGACGAATGGGACGCGATCACGCTGAACTATACCTCGGGCACCACCGGCAATCCCAAGGGTGTGGTCTATCACCACCGGGGCGCGGCGCTGAACGCGACCTCGAACATTCTGACTTGGGGTATGCCGCAGCATTCGGTCTATCTGTGGACGCTGCCGATGTTCCATTGCAACGGCTGGTGCTTCCCCTGGACGATGGCGGCCAATGCGGGCACGTCTGTTTGCCTGCGCGCCGTGCGGGATGAGCCGATCTATCGCGCCTTCCGCGAAGAGGGTGTGACCCATTTCTGCGGCGCGCCAATCGTGCTGAACATGTTGGCCAACGCGCCGGATCATCTCAAGGATTTCAGCCAGCAGATCAAGGTGATGACCGCAGGTGCCCCACCGCCCGCCAAGGTGATCGAAGCGATGGAGGGGATGGGAGTCGAAGTCACCCATGTCTATGGCCTGACCGAGACCTACGGGCCTTCTGTTGTCTGCGCCTGGAAAGACGAATGGAACGACAAGGAGGCCAAGGATCGCGCCGCGCTGAAGGTTCGTCAGGGCGTCAAGTACGTGGTGCTCTCGGGCCTGATGGTTGCCGATCCCGAGACGCTGGAACCCGTGCCCTCGGATGGTGAGACCATGGGCGAGATCTTCATGCAGGGTAATATCGTCATGAAGGGCTACCTCAAGAACGCCGATGCCACCGATAAGGCCTTCAACGGGGGATGGTTTGCCTCGGGCGATCTGGGTGTGATGCACCCGGATGGCTATATCGCGCTTAAGGATCGGTCCAAGGACATCATCATCTCGGGCGGCGAGAATATCTCATCTGTCGAGGTTGAGGATGTACTCTACAAGCACCCGGCCGTGATGGAGGCTGCGGTGGTCGCCCGTCCGGACGAAAAATGGGGCGAAACGCCCTGTGCCTTTGTCGAGTTGAAACCGCAGGCAGAGGCGAGTGAGGCTGACATCATCGCCTTCTGCCGTGACCACATGGCCCATTTCAAAGCCCCCAAAACCGTTGTCTTCGGGGCGCTGCCAAAAACCTCGACCGGGAAGATTCAGAAGTTCATCCTGCGCGATCACGCACGCGCGCTAAGTTAGTCAAAGATCGATAGATCAAGCTCCAGCATCTCGCCCATCCAGATGGCGCGATCCCGGTGATCTGCCAGGTGGTCACCGGTCTCGGGGTGGGTGAAGATGGTCAGGCCCTGACGGTTCAGGATCAGCCAGGGAAAGACCTGATCGAAGGCCTCGGCTGGAAAGCCCAGTTGGCAACTCCAGCGCGGATGTGGCCCGACATTACGCGCATGCATGCGGCCCATCTGCACGGCAGGGAACAGGCGCGCGGCCTCTCCGCAGACCTGCTGCGCGGTGTCTTGCGTGCCGGCGTCGAAATAGACATGGGCGTGATAGCCGGTGATCTCGGGCATGGTGGTCTCCGTATGTCGTTACAGGGCAACCTAAGGATCAGCTAAACCCTTTGGCACCTGCATTGCCACACAGACCCTGTGCACCGGTCAGATGGGGGCGTGCAAGTCCGGATGTGCGGCGGCAAAGGCCGGGTGATCCGAGCAAACAGCCTCGACCGCCAACAGGCGCGGCATATCGGACAGATCGACCTCCCAACGGCGGGCATTGTAGAGCTGCGGGATTAGGCAGATATCGGCCAGACCGGGTGTGTCGCCAGTGCAGAATGGGCTCTGATCGAATTTACCCAGCAACGCCTCGAACGCCAGCAGTCCGGGGCGAATGAAATGGCGCATCCAGTCGCCGGGCATATCACCCGCACCATCGCTCAACTGTGTGGCGTGACGTGCAACTGACAGGTTGCAGACCGGGTGGATATCAACCGCGATGCTATGTGCCAGTGCCCGCGCCGCCGCCCGTCGGGCCGGATCCTGCGGCATCAGACCCAGCTGCCGGGTCTCGTCCAGATAGTCGAGGATCGCCAGAGACTGCGTCAGGCGCACCCCGTCGATGTCCAACACGGGGACCAAGCCTTGCGGATTGCGTGCCAGATGATCCGGCGCGCGATGCGCGCCACCAACCAAATCTATCACCACCGGGCGATAAGCGATGCCCGCCAGATTCAGCGCGATCCGCAGCCGGTAACTGGCAGAGGAACGCCAATAGTCATAAAGAACAACTTCGGTCATTCCCCAATCAGCCCTTGCTCAGTTCCTTGGCGTGCAGCCAGTCGGCGTGCTGAGGCGCCTTCTTGGTGCGCGACCATTCTTCCAGCATGTCCCATTTCACCGAATCCAACCGGGCCAGCATGGCCTCTTCCTCGGGGTCGGGGCAAGCCAGTTCGACGCGGTGCCCGTTGGGATCGAAGAAATAGATCGAGTGAAAGATCGAATGGTCGGTCACACCCAGAACCTCGACCCCGTTGGCCTCAAGATGGTCTTTGAACGCGACCAGCTCGTCACGGTCCTTCACCTTGAACGCGATATGCTGCACCCATTTGGGCGTGTTCGGATCACGGCCCATTTCAGGCTTTGTCGGCAACTCGAAAAACGCCAGCACGTTGCCGTTGCCGGCGTCCAGAAACAGGTGCATGTAGGGGTCGGGCTCATGCGTGGACGGAACATGGTCTTCGGCAATCGCCAGAATGAAATCCATGTTCAGCATCTTGCCGTACCATTCTACGGTCTCTTTCGCGTCCTTGCAGCGATAGGCGACGTGGTGGATCTGTTCGATTTTCATGACGCTTACTCCTGTTTCAACGCAGCGGCGTCCAGCGCCTGCTTAAGCACGGCGTTGTCGCCGATATGGTTTGCCAGCACCAATACCAGCCGCGCATTCAACGCGTCGCTGTCGGCTTGGTCCAGCCCTTCATGAGCCGCCAGCAGGTCGGCATAGAAATCGTCTGCACGGGTCAGGTTGGGTGAGAGGATCAGATCGGCCATATCGCTTACTCCTTGCCTGTGGCGCGGCGGACCGCGTGCCGGAATGCGTTTTCTTCGTAGGTGTCGCGACGCGCAGCCACATGCTGATCGGGCCGGATCAGATAGACCGCGCTGGTGGCATCGCCCAGATAGCGATGTTTCAGCGTCAGAGTGGGATCATCCTTGATCGACAGAGCCAGACGTTTGACGGTGATCCCGTCTACTTCGATCTCATCCGGGGCGTCCGCGTCGATGGTCAGCAGAGTGAACTCTCCGGCCAGCTTGGGCAGCAGGAAGCCATCGCCCAAAGGCGCATCGGGGCAGGGGGCGCCCGGTCGGGTCGGCGCTGGTCCGTTCAGCGCGTCGGCAGAGTTCAGAGGTGACCCGTCATAGACACAAGGCACGCTCAGACGACCGGAATTCACCAGGGGCCGCGCGAAATCGTAATGTTCGCTCAGATCCAGCACGGCGTCGCGGAAAATCCGGGACATCTGTGATTTCGGCGTGATGAAATCGGTGGACCGGGTTGAGTTCAGGATGTTCTCATCCGCGCCCTGAATACGTTCGGAATCATAGCTGTCGAGTAGTGTTTCAGGGGCCTCGCCGTCAATCACCAGTTTCAGCTTCCAGCACAGGTTGTCCGTATCCTGTAGGCCCGAATTGGCACCACGCGCGCCGAATGGGCTGACCTGATGCGCGCTGTCGCCTGCAAAGATTACGCGACCATGGCGGAATTGCTCCATCCGGCGGCATTGGAAAGTGTAGATACTGACCCATTCCAGTTCGAACTGAACGTCGTCGCCCAGCATCGCCTTGAGGCGTGGGATCACGTTTTCAGGGCGTTTCTCGCGCTCCTTGTCGATATCCCAGCCCAGCTGCAGATCGATGCGCCAGACACCATCGGGTTGCTTGTGCAGCAGCGCGGACTGGCCCTTGTTGAACGGAGGGTCGAACCAGAACCAACGCTCCGAGGGGAAATCCGCCTCCATGATCACGTCGGCAATCAGGAAGTTGTCTTCGAACACGCGACCGACGAAATCCTTTCCCAGCATCGCCCGCATGGGTGAGCCCGCGCCGTCGCAGGCGATGACCCAATCGGCTTCGATGGTGTAGGAGCCTTCCGGGGTTTCAACCTCAAGCTTGACGTGATCGGGATGGGTACCCACCGCCTCGACCTTATTGCGGCCCCGGATTTCGATCGGCGCACCCTGTTCCTGCAACTCGCGGACTCGGTCGACCAGAAACTGTTCGAAATAGTATTGCTGCAGGTTGATGAAGGCGGGTCGCTGATCGCCGCTGTCGGGTTGCAGGTCGAACTCATAGACTTGGCGTTCGTCGAAGAACACCTTGCCCTTGTTCCACAGCACACCCTTGTCGACCATCGGCTGGCCACAGCCCAGACGGTCAAGAATTTCCAGCGGTCGTTTGGCAAAACAGATGGCGCGGCTGCCAAAGCTGACCTTGTCGTTGTCGTCCAGCACCAGCACCTCGACCCCTTGCTGGGCCAGATCGATCGCGGCGGCCAGACCCACCGGACCGGCCCCGACAACGATGACCTTGTGGCGCACGGGCGCTGGCGCGGATTGATCCGGGCTGGCCTCGTAGGCATAAAGTGGAACTTCAAAAATCTTGTTCACTCTCTCTCTCCCATTTCTGGCGCATCGGGCGCACCTCATCTGTTCCCCGGCACAGTTGCGCCGGAGGTCTTGCGTTAGAGTTTCACCGTCAAATCCGGGCCGCCACGATCTGGATCAAATCCGGCCCGGAATTCTTAGCCCTGCAGGGCCTCCCACATCTCCAGATCGCGCTGGGCGGTCCAGATACGGGGCGTGTCGATGCCGCGGGCCTCGTCATAGGCGCGGGCAACATTGAAGGGCAGGCAGTGTTCGTAGATCGCATAGTCGGCGAATTTCGGATCACACTCGACGCGAACCGCGTCCCAGGCTTCTTTCAGGCTGCCGCCACGCGCCGCGACCTTTGCTGCCGGGCGGTAGGTGCTTTCCACGAAATCGCGGGTGTTTTCGATGGCCGCATTGACCATGTCTTTACCGACCAGAGCGTCGCCGCGCCCCGGAGCGATAGCGTCCACGTCGAACCACTTGATCTCATCCAGCGTGTCGCCCCAATCGCCGAAATGCCCGTCGCCGCAATAGCAGGCCGAGTGGTATTCGACGATATCACCGGTGAACATGACGTTCTGATCGGGCACATGGATGACGATATCGCCTGCCGTATGGGCGCGGCCCAGATGCATCAGGTCGATCCGACGGTTGCCCAGATAAACGGTCATGGTGTCGCTGAATGTGGTGGTGGGCCATGTGAGGCCGGGGATGCTCTCATGCCCTTCGAATAGGCGGGGGAAGCGTTGGAATTCGCTGTCCCAATCCTCCTGACCACGCTCAACAACCATGGCGCGGGCCATGTCAGACATCAGGATCTGCTGCGCACCAAAAGCGCTGGCGCCCAGCACACGAACCGCGTGGTAATGCGTCAGCGCCACATGTGTGATCGGCTTGTCCGTGACCGAGCGCACGCATTCGATCACCTTGTTGGCCAGACGCGGGGTCGCCTGCGCCTCGACAATCATCACGCTGTCATCGCCGATGATCACGCCCGAGTTTGGATCGCCTTCGGCGGTGAAGGCATACAGCCCTTCGCCCACCTCGGTGAAGCTGATTTTCTTTTCCGACATGTCCCCCTGGGACGCAAATGCCTTGGCCATATCAGTGATTTCCCTTCTGGACAGCGACTGGCTTTGATGATGTTGTCGCCATATGTTTGAACGTCGATTTTTGCCTTATTGGGCAACCGCTTGTGTTGTCATTGCCTGCGCCATCATCCTGCTGTGGATGGGGCGCGAACCGATTTGCAAATGCGGTTTTGTCAAGCTGTGGCATGGTGAAACCTTCAGTTCCGAAAGCTCGCAGCACCTGACAGACTGGTACACGCCCAGCCACATCATTCATGGCTTTTTGTTCTACGGCCTTCTGTGGCTGGTGGCGCGCCGCCTTGCCGTTGGCTGGCGGTTGTTCATCGCCACCCTGATCGAAGTCGCGTGGGAGATTTCCGAGAACACCAATGCCGTGATCGAACATTACCGCGCGGTCACGATCTCGCTGGATTACTACGGCGACAGTGTCGTCAACTCGATCGCCGATATCGGCGCGATGATGCTGGGCTTCTGGCTGGCCCGCCGTCTGCCGATCTGGATGACGGTTACCATCGCGCTGGGATTCGAAATCCTGACCACCGCGCTGATCCGCGATGGTCTGACACTGAACGTGTTGATGCTGCTCTATCCCATCGAGGCCGTTAAGGACTGGCAGAGCGCGCTCTGAATATGTGGGCCGAACCTGCATCAATCTCTGGCGAACGGATTTTCGAGCGCGGGCAGAACGGTGCCCGTGCAGTCACCGAAGCCGATGGTATAGCCATCGCCTTTGGCGGCACCGATCAGGGTCAGAGTATCCCCGTCCTCGATGAAGTTGCGGGTTTCGCCGGTGTCGAGCGTCAGGGGCTCCTTGCCGCCCCAGCTCAGTTCCAGCAATGAGCCGCGCTCCGGTTTGGTCGGGCCCGAGATGGTGCCTGACCCCAACAGATCGCCAGTATTCATCGGACAGCCCGAAGTCGTATGATGCGCCAGTTGTTGTGCCGCCGAGTAATACATCTGGTTGTAGTTGGTGCTTGCGATGGTCGTCGGCCCCTGACCTTCGGGGGCCATGGTGATCGATAGGTCAATGTCATAGAGCATCGGACCGCAGTCTTTCAGGTGATCCAGCAACTCAAACTCACGCGCGGGCGTATCGCAGCGGAACGGTTCCAGCGCCGCTTTGGTCACGATCCATGGGCTGATCGAGGTCGCCGTCGCCTTGGCCTGAAACGGTCCAAGCGGCTGGTATTCCCAGGCCTGAATGTCGCGTGCCGACCAGTCGTTCAGCAGGACATAGCCGAAGATGTTGTCATCGGCCTCCTGCACTGAAATTGGGCCGTCAGACGGTGTGCCCACGATTGCACCCATCTCTAGCTCGATATCAAAGCGACGGGAGGGCAGGAAAGCAGGCAGCTCCTGATCGGGGGATTTCAGCTGACCCCACGGGCGGCGGATATCGGTGCCCGAAACGACAACGGAAGACGCGCGCCCGTTATAGCCGATGGGGATGTGCAGCCAGTTGGGGGGCAGCGCATTCTCGGGGCCGCGGAACATGGTGCCGACATTGAAGGCGTGGTTCCGACCCGCATAGAAGTCGGTATATTCGCTGACGGCAAAAGGCATGTGCATCTCGGCATCGCTCTGCGGGATCAACAGCGCCTCGATCTTGTGTTGCTCGTCCGAGCCTTCGGCCAGAAGCGCCGTCAGGCGCTCGCGCAGGGCGGCCCAGACGGCGGGGCCTTCCTCCATCAGCGGGTTCCAGAAGGGCAGATCGAACAGTGGCTCGTCGGACAATGTGATGAGCCCGTCGGCCTCGGCGGCAGTCACGTCGAAAATCATGTCGCCGATGGCGACGCCGCAGCGGGCTTCGGTGGTTTCGGTCGAGAACACACCATAAGGCAGGTTGTTCAGCGGAAACGGGTGGTCGGCGGAGTTGGCCGATGCGACCCAGGATTTCATCAAAGGCATGTGACGTCCTTATGTCTTTCAGTTACGAGGCAGCGCGCAGGGATTTGAAGCCCAGCAGAACTGCCGCCAAAATCATGAAGCTGCCCCCGATCCGGTCGAGCCAGAGCCGTGCAGGCCCCTGCAGCCGCTGCGCTAGCCAACTGGCGCTGGCGCCATAGGCCGTCAGGAACAACCCGTCCACGATCAGGTAGGTGGCCGAGAGGATGGCAAATTGCGGCCAGAAGGGCAGCGCGCCATCAATGAATAGCGGAAACAGAGCAGCAAAGAAGACCACCGCCTTGGGGTTTGCGGCAGAGGTGATGAACCCCTGCATCCACAACGCCTTGCGGCTGGCGCGCGGGGCTTCGCCGGTGGCGGCGGTTCGGGCTTTCAGGATTTGCTTGACGCCGAGAAACACCAGATAGGCCACGCCCAGCCACTTGATCACTGCCAACGCGGTCCCCGACGTGGCGATCAGGGCGGCCAGACCCAGCCCTGCGGCCAGCATCTGCAGGAAATTGGCCGTCAGATCTCCGGCGGCGGTGAACAGCCCGTGACGCAACCCATTGGTGGCCGAGTTTGACAGCATCAGCAATTGGCTGGGTCCGGGTGTGCTCATCAGCAGCAGGACGGTCAGCACATAGGTTATCCAGGTCTCAATGCTCATTTTTTGCCCGGCGTCCCGTCGAATTTCTTCTCAATGTCGCTCCAGCAGTCGATGTAGTCATCCTGCAGCGGCGCTTCGGTCGCAGCAAAGGCTGTCAGATGCTGTGGAAAGCGCGTTTCGAACATGAAGGACATGGTGTTCTCCAGCTTGTCCGGTCCGAGGTTCGAATTTGATGCCTTTTCAAAGGCTTCCTTGTCTGGTCCGTGCGGGATCATCATGTTGTGCAGGCTCATGCCGCCGGGAATAAAGCCCTGCGGTTTGGCGTCATACTGACCGTAGATGTTGCCCATCAGCTCGGACATGATGTTCTTGTGGTACCAGGGCGGGCGGAACGTGTCTTCCATCACCATCCAGCGTTCGCGGAACAGGACAAAGTCGATATTCGCCGTACCCGGCTGGCCTGAAGGCGCGGTCAGCACGGTAAAGATCGACGGATCAGGATGGTCGAACAGGATCGCGCCGACCGGGCAATAAGTGCGCAGGTCGTATTTATAGGGTGTGTAGTTGCCATGCCATGCCACAACATCCAACGGGCTATGACCGATCTTCGTCGTGTGGAACTGGCCGCACCATTTGATAGTCACGGTCGAGGGCACCTCGCGGTCTTCAAACGCTGCCACCGGGGCCTTGAAATCACGCGGGTTGGCCATGCAATTCGCCCCGATCGGTCCACGTCCGGGTAGTTCGAATTTCTGCCCGTAATTCTCACAGACAAAGCCGCGCGCCGGGCCTTCCAGCACCTCAACCCGATAGAGCAACCCGCGCGGGATGATGGCGATTTCCTTGGGCTCCAGATCAATGATGCCCATCTCGGTTGCAAAGCGCAGGCGGCCCTCCTGCGGCACCACCAGCAACTCGCTGTCAGCCGAGAAGAAATAGTCATCCACCATCGATTCAGTGACCAGATAGATATGACTGGCCATGCCGACTTGCGTATTTACATCTCCGGCGGTGGTCATCGTGCGCATACCGGTCAGCCAGGTCAGACCCTCATCCGAATGCGGCACCGGATCCCAGCGGTATTGTCCCAGCGAAATCACGTCCGGATCAACGCAGGGGGCCGATTTCCAATAGGGCAGGTTGATTTTCTCATAGCGATGCGAATGCTTCACCGAAGGCCGGATGCGATAGCACCACGTGCGTTCCGGCGGGTTGGCGGTGAAAGCGGTGCCGCTGAGTTGTTCACCATAAAGGCCATAGTTGCACTTTTGCGGGCTGTTCATGCCCTGTGGCAGCGCGCCAGGCAGGGCCTCGGTCTCAAAGTCATTGCCAAAGCCGGGCATATAGCCGGGATGGGTGCCAACAGGCGTACTGGCCTGAGTCATCTTATGCGGATCGGTGGGGCGATTCATCGGACGCTCCTTCAAGTTGCTGCTTGTCGGATAATAGTTGATTTTGTAACTAACAAGAATGACCCAGCAGAATAATGACGAAAAAGATGAGTTTGATCTGCGAAATTTCCTGCCATTCCTGTTGAATCAGGCGGCCGAGGAAAGCTCGCTCGAGTTCCAGCGCGTCTATAAGAATCGCTATGGCATGTTGCGCACCGAATGGCGGGTGCTGTTTCACCTTGGCAATTATGGCGAGATGACCGCAAAAGAGATCGGGCTGCGGGCCAAAATCCACAAGACCAAGATCAGCCGCGCGGTGCGCAGATTGGAACAGCGCCGTTATCTGCAACGTTTGCGGGATGAGAACGACCGGCGGTCCGAGCAGTTGTCGCTGACACATTCGGGCCAGGCCGTGTATCGTGAGCTGCGCGACATAGCACGCGACTATGACGCAAAGCTGGCGGCGCGCTTCACCACTGGCGAGGCGGCGCTTTTGCGGATGATGCTGCGCCGTTTGGCCGGGATGGATTGACGCACTGGTAATTTGAGGCCGCCGCGCCCAGATCAACAGCAGAACGGACACAGGAAGGTGAAATGACAGCCACGGACCCCAACGCGGCGAAATCCCATGCTTTGATCGACTGGCTTGTCACACGCGGCCTGGAAGGGGCGGACAAAGAAGCGCTGCTGGACGGCTATTGCAATCAACTGGTCGAGCTGGGCGTTCCGCTGATGCGATTTCACGCGGCCCAACCGGCGTTGCATCCCGTCTATGGCGGCACCGGCTACAGCTGGTATCAAGGACGCGGCGGGGATTTTCAGACCTTTGAATACACCGAAGAGCCCAGCGAGGTCTGGAAGAGCAGCCCGCTCTTTGTCATCCTCAACGATGATGTCGACGCCGTCCGTGAACGATTGGTCGACCAGAATGAACCCAGCCGTTTTCCCCTGCTGAACGAACTGCGGGAACACGGCGCGACGGATTACTACGCCACCGGCGTCAGTTTTGATGTGCCAACCCATCGCGGTGCGCGGGATGCAAAAAGGGCCATAAACGGTGTGCTTATGTCTTGGGCCAGCAATGCGCCTGAGGGGTTCGGCGACGATGATCTGGAGCTGATCAACAGCGCGCTGCCTCATTTAGGATTGGCGCTGAAATCAGCTTCGAATGCGCGCGTTTCGAAGGATCTGATGCGTGTCTATCTGGGGCGCGATGCCGGGCAGCGGGTCTTGTCTGGCGAGATCCGCCGGGGATCATTGCAGCAGATCGATGCGGTGATCTGGAACTTTGATCTTGAAGGCTTCACCAGCCTGTCCGAGGATTTGCCGGGCACCGAGGTCATCGACATGCTGAACGATTACCTCGCCGTGGTGGTGGAGGTGGTGCATCAATGCGATGGCAACATCCTGAAATTCATGGGCGACGGCGTGATGGCGATGTTTGACGTCGGCGAGATCGATGCCGATGCCCGCGCGGCGCTGGGTGCGGTGACCCTGTTACAGGACCGGATGGCCGAATTGAACGCGCAGCGCACATCCCATGGCCAGCCTGTGTCGAACTACACATTGGCCCTGCATTCGGGTGAGATCCTCTATGGCAATATCGGCTCTGACACCCGGCTGGATTTCACTGTAATCGGTCCTGCAGTCAACCAGACAGCACGGATCGCGGGGATGCATCGCTCACTGGGGCAGCGCATCCTGATCTCGGACGACGTCGCACGCGCGGCGCAGCCCTGCGAACAGGAACTGATTTCGGTCGGGCGTTACATGCTGCGCGGAGTGGCAGAGCCGAAAGAGCTGTTTACGGTGTATGGCGCAGGCGGCGGTGAGAGATAGCGCGATCTGTATCCGCAGAAGTGGGAACTGCCGAGTTTTCGCAATCTTATGACCGGGCAATCGGGACGCAGTACGCGCCAAAATGATCTAGAAATCGATCTCAACACCCGGCAGGTTCAGCTCTTTCATCATGTCGCGCAATTCCTGCCGCGCGGCGATGTTCGAGATGTTGAGCTGTTTGACCCCGATATCCTTGAGGTCCAGCAAGGTCAGGCCACGTGGGAACAGCTCGCGGAAAATGACCCGCTCGGAAAAGCCCGAGGCGATGCGGAAACCGATGCGCTGTGACAGCATCTCGATCGCGCGTTGCATCTTCTCCTTGTTGACCATGCGCTGGGTCCCGACCCGGTTGCGCACGACCACCCAGTCGATCGGTTTCAACCCTGCCTGCGCGCGCAACTGGCGAGCATTCCAGACCATCTCGGAATAGACAGATGGTCCAAGGATTTTCTCGCCCTTGGAATCGATCCGCGCCAGCAGATCGAAATCGATGAAACTGTCGTTCAGCGGTGTGATCAGCGTATCGGCCAGCGAGTGCGCCACCTGACTCAGTCGCGTATGCGAGCCGGGGCAGTCGATCAGGATAAAATCGCTGTCGCTTTCCAGTTCCGCCACAGCGGCTGAGAGGCGATGGTCATAGATGTTCTCGCCCGGTTTCAACATGCTGGCGTCGATCTCGGGTAGATCGTGATGGCGCGGGCTGGGCAGGGACAACTCCGAGCCATTTAGGAAGTTCAGGCGGTTTTCAAAATAGCGCCCCAGACTGCGCTGGCGCAGGTCCAGATCCAGGGTGCTGACCTTATGCCCCAGCCGCGCCAGAGCGGTGGCCACATGCATCGACACGGTCGATTTACCTGCGCCGCCCTTTTCGTTCCCGACCACAATGATATGTGCCATGCCTGTATTCCCAAGTCCCGCCGTGTTTGCCCACACGTTGTTGTCTGCCACTATATGTTGTGTGGACGGCGAAGGAAAGGACCTCGGGCGTCTCTGAGGGACAATATCAGAGACGATTTTGGAAAACCAAGCAGCGGGCGGGGCTTAGCGCGAACACTTGTCAAACTGCCCCCTCTGTTTCACTGTCCGGACATGGCAACCGCGATCGAGGACTGTCTTTGGATCACCTGTTTCTTAACGTCCTGAACGTGGTTTTGCCGGTGCTGATCTGCGCTGGAATCGGTTATGGGCTGGCCCTGATCAAAGCTCCGTTCGACAACAAAGTTATTGGCGGGATTGTCTCGAAGGTGGGATATCCGACGCTGATCATCTCTCATCTTTCGACCACAAAGATCGCCGTCGGGACTTTTCTGGACGTCATGACGGCGGCTGCTCTGGCCATCGCAGGCTTCGGCGTGATGGGGTTTGTGCTGCTCAAGCTGCTGCGGCTGCCGGTCCGCGCTTTTTTGACCCCGTTGATGCACGGCAATGTGGGCAACATAGGCTTACCGATCACCCTGTTGGCGCTGGGTGACGCGGGGATGGCCTACACAATGGCCTTTGTGGTGGTGGTCCTGATCAGTATTTTCACGGTTGGCATGTGGATACCGGCCGGGGAGTTTTCACCCAGGAAGCTTGCGACCTCTCCGATCATCTACGCGGTGGCCTTGTCTCTGGTGCTGATGGCGACGGGTTACAGCTTGCCGCAGCCGGTCTCCAAGTCCTTTGACATTCTGGGCGGACTTTCAATTCCGCTGATGTTGCTGACGCTTGGCCATACCCTTGCGACACTGCGCATCAAAAGCCTTGGCCGTGCCCTTCTGCTGACAGTTTTGCACCTAGGGCTGGCCATTGTCATCGCCAGCACATTGGTCTGGACGTTCGGATTTACCGGGGCGGAACGTGGGGCGGTCATTCTCTGTTGCCTGATGCCATCATCCGTCGCGACCTATCTGTTCATCGACCAACACGTGCCCGAATATGCGCCCGATGTGGCTGGCTTTATACTGGTGTCGACACTGGCGACGATCCTTGTGCTGCCGCTGGCGTTGTCCTACTGGATTTGACGCCCTATGCCTGAACGTAGAAAAATGCTTTAATGCCCGTGTGTTAAATTGGCGGCGCGCGGCGATGGCGCGCGGCTTTCTGCAGGGGGGAGCAATGTCGACCAATCAACCCGATGGCGAATCTGTTGCGGGTGGCGCGCGCATGGTGCTGCTGATGACGGCCATTTGCATGATGGTTGTCGGGTTCAATACCACGGCCGTTGCAACCATCCTGCCCAACCTCAAGGCCGAGTTCGATCTGACCCCTTCGGGCCTGCAATGGGTGATGGCGGCCTATACGGTGGCCAGCGCGACGCTTGTGACCATTGTCAGCCGGTTGGGGGATATCACCGGCAAGATGGGCGTGTTTTTCTTTGGTATGATCGTCTTTGCTGTCGGATCGACCCTTGCCCTGATTTCGCAGGATGCGACGATGATCCTGATTGGGCGCGGTGCGCAAGGGGCAGGGGCTGCGGCGCTGTTCGGTACATCCCTGTCCATCCTGACCGCCGCCACGCCCGAGGACCAGCGTGCAAGCGTCACCGGTGCCTGGGGCGCGATTGTTGGCCTTGCCATCGGCGTCGGCCCCATCGTTGGCGGCGCCTTTGCGCATTATATCAGTTGGAGAGCCGTGTTCGCCACGGATCTGGTGCTGCTCGCCATTGCCTTTGTGATCGGGCTGCAAGTCAGCAAACACAAATATGTCCCGGACATGCGTCAGGCCGATGCCAGATTCGACTATGCCGGGGCTATTGCCATGATCCTGCTTCTCGGCCCGCTGTCTTTTGCACTCAGCAATGGGGAAAGCAGGGGGTGGGGGACGGCCCTGACATTGGTTCCGCTGGCTGTTTCGGCCTGCGCGGTGGTGGCGCTCGTCCTGACGTCCCGACGCAGCCGGGACCCGCTGATCGAGCTGCGATACTTCCGTCATCCTCGCTACTTCATGGCGGCGGCCGGAATGTTCTTCACCGGCTTCACGCTTTTTGCCTTCTTTGTCTACTTCAATGTCTTCGTCCAATCGCCCGATGCATTCGGATACTCCGCGATTGGCGCAGGCAGTGCGATCCTGCCGCTCAGTATCAGCATGTTCATCATATCCGTCACCGCGCCGCGATTCCTGGCGCCCTACAGCTTTCAATGGCCGGTCGCGCTGGGCATGGGGTTCATGGCCTGTGGATTTCTGCTGTTGATGACGACCACGAACACCACCAGCTATTCGGGGATATGGTGGAAACTGGTCATCGTCGGGATCGGTCTGGGGATCGGCTTTTCGCTGCTGCCCCGCCTCGGTCTGCGCCTGCTGCCCGAAGAACATGTCGGCCAGGGATCAGGCGTGATCAACGCATTCCTGTATTTCGGAGCGACCCTGGGCGCGGTTGTCGGAGGACTGGCCGAATCCATCACCATCCGCCGAGGGCTGTCCGAGGTCATCGATGCATTGCCCGCAGGGTCCACCCAACGTGCCGACCTAGCCCATGCTCTGACGCATGGCACTCCCAGTCAGGTTCAGCAACTGATCACGGGGCTGGACCCGGATAGCGGCGCACAGCTGGCCAAAGCATTGCGCGATCTTCAGGATAACGCCTTTGACAGCGCAATGCTGGTCGCTGCAATCGCGGCAATCGTGGCGATGCTGCTTGCGCTGATGTTGCTGAAGGGACCCGTCCCACCTGTTCACAGCGCGGTGGATCTGACCAGGGACTGACGGCCCAATGGTTCCCTTGTGACGACCGATCAATCGGCCTAAGCTTTTGCCATGTGTGGAAAATTTGCAGCCGGTCATCTGACGCAGCGGGAAATGCTGGCGATTATCGAATATTTTCTCTACGGCAAGGTCTCGCCTCATCTGCCCGAACAACTGCCTTCGGGCGGGTACAATGTGTCTCCCACCAATCGGGTTGGTATTGTCCGTTGGGACGGTGAGAGGGCTGAGTTGGCCACGGCGCGCTGGCAGATCAAGGACCCGCGCAGCAAGAAGCCGATGATCAATTCGAAGATCGAAAATGTTAGCTTCTGGCAGGAATATTGGAACAAGGGGCGCTGCCTTATCCCAGCGCTGGGCTATTATGAATGGCCCAAGGATCAAGGCCATGATTGCCCGGTCTACATCACGGTTCAGCGCAACGCCTCAGCGATGTTCTTTGCCGGGTTCTATCGAACCGTTGACGGCAGCCACAGCTGCACGATCCTGACCCGCACACCCAGCCCGCAGATTGCGCATATTCACAACCGAATGCCGGTGATCCTAACCCCGGATGAGATCGAAAACTGGCTTTCCGGCGTTACGACGGCGCAAGAGGCGCAGCAATCGTTGGGCACACATTACGAGGGCCGGTTTGAATATCACACCGTAAAACCCATCAAGCGCGGTGCCGAGGGCGAGGATATGATCGAGCCGTACACACCCCCTGTACAGACTGGGTTTGATTTCTGAGCCTGATGTAAAACGCGGCAGGCTAAAACAAAGAAGGCCGCCCAAAAGGACGGCCTTTCGCATGTCAAACGGCTTAGGCTTAGAAACCCAGACCTTCGTATTTCTTCTTGAACTTCGACACACGGCCGCCGGCGTCCATCAGACGCGCGCCGCCCCCGGTCCATGCGGGGTGCACGGAGGGGTCGATTTCCAGGGCCAGCTGGTCGCCCTCGGCGCCCCAGGTGGATTTCATCTGAACCACGGTGCCATCGGTCAGTTTGACGTCGATGACGTGATAATCGGGATGGATGTCTTTTTTCATCTTTCCGCTCCTTACGCCTCGGCGCCAGCCTTGGGCTTGTAGTTGGTGACCTCTGCGATACGTGCGGATTTACCACGACGGGTGCGCAGGTAGTACAGTTTGGCGCGACGGACGCGGCCACGGCGGACAACGGTGATGCTGTCGATGTTGGTCGAATACAGCGGGAACACACGCTCCACGCCTTCGCCAAACGAAATCTTGCGGACGGTGAACGATCCGGCGATGCCTTCGCCGTTCTTGCGCGCGATGCAGACGCCTTCGTAGTTCTGCACACGGGTGCGCGACCCTTCGGTCACCTTATAGCCGACACGGATGGTGTCACCGGCTTTGAAGTCGGGGATGTCTTTCCCCAGGGCGGCAATTTGTTCCGCCTCAAGCTGTGCGATCAGGTCCATCGCATTAACTCCTATCTGCTCGTGGTTGGTCCACGAAGTTTGGGCACGGCCTGAGAGCTCTTGGTCTTCACCGGGTCCTGCGTACAGCCCGCCAGAGATCAGATCGAATGTTCCTTTGGTCCGGTCCGCCCTGACGCGCCTTGGCTGAAGAAAGCCGGGCGTCACGCCATGATGCAAACCAAAACACCGGAGTCGCGCAAAGCTACACCGGATTGCGGTGCTTTACGGGCTTTGAGGGCAGGGATCAAGCCTAAACTGCTATAATTCGCGACCTGTGGCGGTGGGTTTTTGCCGTCGCGCAAAAGTATCGTTGCCTTGTCCGCCCGATCAGGCATTCTGGAGGCAATTACAAGAGCAGATTTGAGATATTCCAGATGATGCGCAAAGCCCTCCTGCTGGCTGCCATAGCCCTTGCCGTTCTCTCCTGCGGTCGCCGCGGCCCCGCCCCCCAGACCGTCGAGCCTCAGGCCTTTGCGGACACGACGCCTCCTGCAGTGATCTTCCCTGCGTTCGGGGATGCCGACCCGCACCCGTGGGAAGGGCGGCATCCGGGGCATTATCCGGTGCATGGTCTGGACGTGTCGCGCTGGCAGGGTCCAATCGACTGGCGCACCGCCCGTGCTTCGGGCGTCAGCTTTGTCTTCATCAAGGCGACTGAAGGCGGGGACTTCACCGATCCGATGTTTGAAGAGCATCGGCGCGGGGCACAGGCGGCAGGTGTGCCGTGGGGCGCTTACCACTACTACTATTTTTGCCGTCCCGCGGCGGAACAAGCCCGGTGGTTCATCCGCAACGTGCCCAGAGGGGCCGACCTGCCGCATGTCCTCGATATGGAGTGGACGCCTCATTCCAAAACCTGCACCCTGCGCCCCGATGGCCGCACGGTGCGGTCCGAGGCGCAAAAGTTCCTCGATATCCTCGAACGTCACTATGGCCGCCGCCCGATCGTCTATACGACCGTGGATTTCTATCAGGACACCGATATCGGTCGCCTGCCCAAAACCGAGTTCTGGTTGCGCTCGGTCGCGGGCCATCCCCGCAACGTCTATCCGCGCGCAATCTGGCGGTTCTGGCAGTACACCGGCACCGGGCTGGTGCCGGGTGTGCAGGGCAAGGTGGACATCAACACCTTCAACGGCGCGCCTGAAATCTGGGCGCGGTGGAAGGCGGGGACACCTTAAGTTGTTGGCACGCCATAGGTTTCGATTGTGCCACCACTCACAAGGTGGTCAAGCCGACGCACACGCTCCTCTCCGACCGAATCTCGCAGCCAGAAACGCTCACCAGCAGTCAGGTCGCGGCGCTCGAACCCACGTTCGGTCATGCAGCGATCGACCTGATCAATTTCACCCTGACGGCGCAATTCATGCCGACCGGTATAGGCGGTAACTGAACCGACCAAAACCGATGACATCAGAATGAAAGCAGGGTATGCACCAATCACAGCAGCATTGCCGCCGATATCCGCTTCTGAGGCACAATACTCAACCGCCACCCGGGCCGAGTGCAGGTTATGCCCCGCCTGCGTGGGTACCGACATTTCAAGAGGTTTGGTCGTGCAGGCCGAAACCCCAAGCACAGCCAGACAAATGATTTTCTTAATCTAACAATCCGTGATACGGGGTTGGAAATTGATTTAAGCAACATCTTTTAGATGAGTATTTTTAAGTTTCATCAGCCACAAGATGTGTTCAAAGAAACCCCAAAGCTGCGACCTGCGGGCCACACTTTGTTCGTCAATCGGACGTTTCGTTCTGTGTCTTGCGATAGTTCTCCCACAAATCAGGCCGCCGCTCGCGGGTGATCTGTTCGGACATGTCGTGGCGCCATTCGGCGATACGGCCATGGTGGCCGGACATCAGGATATCCGGTATCGCGCGGCCTTTCCATTCGGCGGGACGGGTGTATTGCGGATGCTCCAGCAGGCCCGAGGAAAAACTTTCCTCCTCTGCTGACGCCTGATTGCCTAGAACGCCGGGGATCAGCCGTACCGTGGCGTCGATCAGGGCCTGCGCGGCGATCTCGCCCCCGGTCATGACAAAATCGCCCAAGCTGACTTCCTGCACGCCGTAGTGTTCCAGCACGCGCTCATCGACGCCCTCGAACCGACCGCAAAGCAGCGTCATGCCATCGCAGCGCGCCAGGTTCTGCATCATCCGCTGGTCCATCCGGCGGCCACGTGGGCTGAGGTAGATCAGCGGCCAGTTACCCTGGATACCCGCCATCGTGTGCTCGATGGCCTCGCCCAGTACATCGGCCCGCAAGACCATGCCCGCGCCTCCGCCCGCGGGGGTGTCATCGACATTGCGGTGCTTGCCGACGCCGAACTGACGCAGATCGACGGTTTCCAGCTGCCACAATCCTTCCTGCAGCGCCTTGCCCGTCAGGCTTTCACCCAGAACGCCGGGAAAGGCAGATGGGAACAGCGTGATGATCTTGGCTTTCCACACCCCATGCAGGTCTGGGCTGGGGTTCATCAGTTCGCGCGGCTTCAGGGTCGGGCGGATGGCTTTGCGGCCATGAGATTTTGCGGGCGTGTCTGTCATGATGTGCCGATCAGATCCGTTTGAACGCGTTCAACCAAAGCCGCCTTTTGATCGATCAGCGCCGTATCGTCCAGAGCGGATCGGTTCATTTCCAGCATCCGTGCCAGCACGTCTTCGGGCAAGCCGGTATTCGCGCGGGTTGGGCCAACCAGTTGCGCGGCCTCTGCTGCGGGCAGGTCCAGAAAATCGGCAAAGGGTGTTCCGGGGCCAAAGGGACGCGTGCGCAGATCCTCAAGCCATTGGCTGCGCACCTGAACCGAGGGCAACCGGCCCCTGATCTCTTCCGCGACGGATAGCGGGGACGCGACAGGTGCCATGCGATCGCGGAACGTGTCGAAATCCAGAACCATGCGCGTGCGATGCAGGTCATGAGCCCAGAGGCTACGTAGCCAGCTCTCACGCTGGCGCAGTGACAGGTAGAGCGTGATCTGAAGCTCTTCCTGTGCGAACCGTTCGCGGACCAGATCGATCAGACAGGTGGCCAGCTCCGGCGCTGCCTCATACCCGACGGCCAGATTGCGGCTGGGTCGCAGGCCCGAGAAATTCTCTTCGCTCAGCACCAGCCCGCGCTTGTGGCCGAAAGTCAGCGATTTCAGAAACTGCCGCATCTGATCGCTGAAATCGCTCAGCGCGCCGGGCGTGCCATAGAGCGAGTAGCGCGTTGCAGCCTCGGACAAGCCGGAATTCCGCGTGCGATAGGGCAGGACCAGTGCATGATGCGGCCAGATCAGCGCTCGGTTCTCAAACAGAAAGGATTGTGCCGCCGTCGTCCCGGTCTTGTGCAGACCCAGATGCAGCAGCACGCGGCGCATTACAGCAGGCCTTCGGGCGGATCGGCGATGATACGGCCCCTGTCCAGATCAACCGTGGGCACTGCCTCCAGCGTGAAGGGCAGCAGGACCGTGGCTTTCAGGCCAGGGCCGTGCAACTCCAGCAAATCCGCGGCACCGTGGTTCTGAACGGACTTGACCCGCCCCAGCAGGGTGCCGCCGGTATCATAGACCTCCAGCCCGATCAGGTCGGTGTGATAGAACTCATCATCCGGCAGAGACGGCAGCTGATCACGCCGCGCGTAAAGACGCAGGCCGTTGAGCGCATCCGCCTCCTCCTTGGTCTCGACCCCACCCAGCCGGGCGGAGAAACCGTTCTTGATCGGGCGGGTCAGAACGACCGGATAGCGTTCTTTTCCCTCTTCGTCGGTCAACGGCGAATAAGCCTCGATATCTTCGGGCACAGCGCAGAAGCTTTTCAGCCGCACCTCGCCGCGCACGCCATAGGATCCCGCAATGCTGCCGACGCAGATCAGATCACTCATTTGAGCCTTCCGTTACACATAGTCCGCCCCGCCATTGCCCGACCCCTTCGCAGGCCTCGCGCTGGTTCGAGCGTTCAAAGAACACGCCCACAATAAAGGCGATCATCAGCAGGATGGGAAGCCGTAACAATCCGAACATGTCTAGCGTACCTCGACGGGCAGGGTGTCGGTGCGGTCTTCCCAGCCGACCTGTTCCAGTTCCGGCGTGTCCGATACGGTCTCGGGCACGCCCACGCAGAAGTAGCCGATCAAACGCCAGGTTTCGGGCACATTCAGATCTCGGGCCATGCGGTCGGGTTCAAGGATCGACACCCAGCCCAGCCCCAGCCCTTCGGCGCGCAGTGCGAGCCAGAACAGGGTGATGGCCGAAACAACGGAATAACGCCGCATCTCGGGCATGGTGCCCGCGCCCAGTCCTTGCCCCTTGTCGGTGGCATCGTCGCAGAATACCGCCAGTTGCACCGGGGCCTCTTGCATGCCCGACAGTTTCAACTGGCTGTAGAGCCGAGCCTTTTCGCCGGAATAGCCCTCCAACGCCTCAGCATTCGCGCTTTGGAAATTCTTCAATGCCGCGTCCCGCGCGGCGTCACTTTTGACGCGGATCACGCGCCAGGGTTCGCTCAGCCCCACCGAGGGGGCCAGCCGAAACGCGTCGAGGCAGCGCGTCAGCACTGCCTCGTCTACCGCATCGGTGCGGAACCGGCGCACATCACGCCGGAGCCGCATCAACAGATCGAACTGCGTGCGAAAATCGTCGGTAAAAGCCTGATCCTGCACGCGTCCGCCTGCTTATTCTTCTGCAGCAGCTTCTTCGGCCGGGGCAGCTGCAGCTTCGGCAGCCTCAGCAGCCTTAGCAGCTTTCTCTTCCGCGCGCTCCTGAGCTTTCTTGCCCGGGGTACCCTTGTTGGGGTTGTTGCGCTCGGCCTTGTCGCGTGCGCCAGCTGCTTCCAGCATGCGTGCGATACGGTCGGTGGGTTGAGCGCCCTGATCCAGCCAGTACTGGATGCGCTCCATGTTCATTTTCACGCGCTCTTCGCTGTCTTTCGGCAGCAGCGGATTGTAGGTGCCCAGCTTTTCGATGAAACGGCCATCGCGCGGCATACGGCTGTCAGCCGCAACAATGCGATAGAAGGGACGCTTTTTCGAGCCGCCGCGGGCGAGACGAATTTTCATTGCCATGGTGGTATCTCCTTTAGATGGCGTTTACCGGGATCGTTTCCGGTTAATTCTGATGTTTCTTGTGGTGTCGGATGACTTCCTGAATGATGAAATTCAGAAAAGCCTTGGCGAAATCGGGGTCCAGATCGGCCTCTTTCGCCAGGTCTTCTAACCGTGCGATCTGCGCGGCCTCGCGCGAAGGATCGGACGGGGGAAGGTCGTGTGCGGCCTTGAGCTTGCCAACAGCCTGCGTGTGCTTGAACCGCTCGCCCAGCGTATAGACGAGGATCGCGTCCAGCCGGTCGATGCTTTCGCGGTGGTCCTTCAACAGCGCGGCAGCCTGTGTCACGGGGTTGGTCATTGGCCGGTCCTTTCGGTGGTCAGGTCGATCTGCGGATGGCGCCAGATCTGGGCGCGTTTGCCCAAAAGTTCAGCATTCTCAAGTTCCAGCGATGCGCCAAGCCGTTCGGCCAAAGCGCGTGAGCGGTCATTGGCATGGGCGATGTACGAAATCACACCGTTCAGACCCTGATGCCTTGCCGCGTAGTCACGCGCAGCCGCCGCAGCCTCAAAGCCCAGACCTTTGCCCTCGGACTCGGCCATCAGGGTCCAGCCCAGCTCGGGTTCGGCCCAGCCGGGCACGTAGATCATGCCGGCCCAGCCAGCAAACGCGCCGCTGGATTTCTCGGTCAGGTGCCAAAGGCCATAGCCCCGCAACGCCCAATGGCCCAGCCGGTTCGACAATGAGCTCCAGCACTCGAATTCGTTCTTGGGGCCGCCAACCATATGGCTGCGCTCGGTCGCGAAGAACGCGGTCATCGCGGGCAGGTCATCCAGTTGCGGCGCGCGCAGGATCAGACGCTCGGTCTCGACGGTGGGGATGGTGAAAGAGGTCACGCGTAGGCCTCCATTCCGCCATTCACAAGATCGGCAGGCGCCGGATGCCGCCAGATTTCGGTCTTGCCGAACTTGGGGTGTTCATAGTGATATTCGAACTGCGCCCCCAGACGTTTGGCCACAGCCTTGCTGGCGTGATTGTCGAGATCAATGAGCGAGATCGCAGTATCCCAGCCCAGCACATCATAGGCATGCGTGCGTGCGGCCAGCGCGGCCTCGGTCGCATAACCCTTGCCGGTGGCGTGGTTCATCAGCGTCCAGCCGACCTCAGGCTCAGGCCAGCCTTCGGGGAACCACAGGCCGATGCGACCGACATAAGCGCCGGTGTCTTTCTCATCGACGCTCCAGTACCCATAGCCGCGCAGCGCCCAATGGCCCAGCAGCGAGGCGACCACCCTCCAGACCTCATCCCGGCGCAATGGCCCGCCGACAAACCTTGCGGCATCGCTGGCGAAGAACGCGGTGTCAGCGTCCAGATCAACCTCGGACGGTGCACGCATAATCAGGCGCTCGGTCTCAAGAACGGGGATGGGCAGCGAGAAGCTCATGACCGCACCTCTCCGTAACGCCAGACATGCTGATCCGCTCCGATTGCGCGCTCAGCCACTGCGTCTCGCGATGCGCCCAGCCGTTCGGCCAGTGCGTTCGATCGGGTGTTGCTGGCAGACACGTAGCTTACGAACTGCCCCGATCCGAGGAGATTAACGCCGAAATCGCGCACGGCAGAACAAGCCTCAGTCGCGTATCCCTGCAAGCGGTGATCCGCGTCGATCATATAGCCAAGCTCGGGCTCGCGATCGTCCCATTCGAGGCCCAGAATGACGAAGCCAATGGCCCGATCATCTTCTTTCAGGGTGACGGCAAACAATCCATGCCCATGCAGAAGCCAACCGGACGTATAGTAAGAGAATTCGGTCCAGGCTTCCTGCTCGGTATCGCCAAAGCTGTCTTTGCAGATCGACGTCCATACCGGCAGATCGTCCAGTGTGGGTGCGCGCAGAACCAGCCGCCGGGTCTGAATGACCGGCAGGGCCGCGCGATACTGCGCCGCTGCCATCGCCGCCTTACCGGACGGGGGCTGGGTGCAGCGTGCTGGTGTCATTTTTTCTTTCCGAACCCGCTTAGACCCGGGGGCAGGGCCATGCCGCCGCCCAGTCCGGGCATGCCGCCGGGCATCTTGCCACCCATCGCTTTGGCGGCTTGTTCCAGCGCCTTGGGGTCCATGCCTGCGGCCATTTCCTCGGGCGAGGGGCCGCCTTTGCCGAACATGCCTTTCATGGCCTGTTTCAGCATCTTGCCTTTGCCCATCTTGCCCATCTTTTTCATCATGTCCGACATCTGCCGGTGCATTTTGAGCAGCTTGTTGAGGTCGCTGACCTCCATCCCCGAACCGGCTGCAATCCGTTTCTTACGGCTGGCTTGCAGCAACTGCGGGTTGGCGCGTTCGCGTTTGGTCATCGACTGGATCATGGCGATCTGCTGGCGCAGGATCTTGTCGTCCAGACCTGCTTGATCCATCTGCTTGGCCATCTTGCCCATGCCCGGCATCATCCCCATCATGCCCTGCATGCCGCCCATCTGGATCATCTGCTCCAGCTGCATTTTTAGGTCGTTCATGTTGAACTGACCTTTGACCATGCGCTTCATCATGCGCTCGGTCTGTTCCATCTCCATCGTTTCCTGGGCCTTTTCGACCAGAGCAACGATGTCGCCCATGCCCAGAATACGACCGGCGATCCGATCCGGCTCGAAGGTTTCGAGCGCGTCCATCTTCTCGCCCAGACCGACAAAGCGAATGGGCTTACCAGTGACTGCGCGCATCGACAGGGCCGCACCGCCACGTCCGTCACCGTCCATCCGGGTCAGAACCACGCCCGAGATACCGACCTTGGCGTCGAACTCTTCGGCCACTTCCACGGCGACCTGACCGGTCAGACCGTCGACCACCAGAAGCGTCTCTCGCGGGTCAACCACATTACGAACCTGCTCGACCTCGTCCATCAGGACTTCGTCGATATGCAGACGGCCCGCAGTGTCGAGCATGTAGACGTCATAGCCACCCAGCGTCGCCTGCTGCTTGGCGCGCTTGGCGATATCGACCGGCGTCTGACCGGGTACGATCGGCAGCGTATCTACACCAACCTGCGTGCCCAGAACCGCAAGCTGATCCATCGCCGCTGGGCGATAGACGTCGAGCGAGGCCATCAGGACCTTCTTGCCCTCTTTCTCTTTCAGGCGTTTCGCCAGCTTACCGGTGGTGGTCGTCTTGCCCGAGCCTTGCAGGCCGACCATCAGGATCGGGGCAGGTGGGTTGTCGATCTTCAGCGCGCCGGGGTCTTCCTCGCCACGCAGTGTATCTACCAGCGCGTCGTGCACGATCTTGACGACCTGCTGGCCGGGCGTGATCGATTTGGTGACAGCTTGACCGGTCGCCTGTTCCTGTACTTTCTTGACGAACTCGCGCGCCACCGGCAGCGAGACGTCGGCCTCAAGCAGGGCAACGCGGACTTCGCGCAGGGCAGTTTTCACGTCTTCTTCAGACAGGGCACCCTGTTTGGTCAGCCGGTCAAAGACGCCGGAAAGGCGTTCGGATAGATTTTCAAACATGCCTTCGGCCTCCTTAGCCGGTTATCTGGTGGCGCTTCTCAGATAAGAAACACCGGTTAAATACACAATTGCCCCCACGGGCGAAACTCGCTGGTGGGGGGCGATCCCTGAACGACTCAAGGGACCGGAAGATCAAACGCTTCCGGATGTTTGGGGTCCTCTACGCCCAAGCGCCCCCTGAGTCAAGGCAAGCGCTTTGAGCAAAAGTCCGGTTGGTGTAGCGTCCTGAGGTCGGGGTCAGGTCTGGAGATTAATCATGGGTCAACCATTACCGCAGCGCACCAGAGACTATGTTGGTGAAGTCACCAATACCGACATCTGGTCCAGCTTCGAAATCCGCCCGGATGACATCTTTGTCTGCACGCCGCCCAAATGCGGTACCACATGGACGCAGACCCTGGTCCGCATGCTGATCACCAAAACCGCAGATCCCGCGATCTACAACAATCGGGTCTCACCCTGGCTGGATTGCGGGTTCAGAGACCGCGAGGAGCAGGACACGCTATTGGCGGCGCAGACGCACAGGCGCTGCATCAAGACCCACACGCCGCTGGACGGGATCACCTATTCCCCTGACGCCACCTATCTTGTGGTGCATCGCCACCCGGTCGACGTGCATTTCTCGCTACGCGCCCATGTGGCGAATATGAAAGACGACTGGCTGGACTACATGTTCCCCGAGGATATGTCCAAAGCCTTCGCGATGTTCCTCGACCGACCCGCCTCATCCAAAGGCACCGACGATCTGACGCTGGCCTCGTTCGTCCACCATTATCGGTCGTTTCGGCAGTTCCGGCATCTGCCGAATATCCATTTCCTGCATTACGCGGAACTCAGCCGGGACTTGCCGGGGCAGGTGGCACGGATCGCCGGGATCATGGGGACGGAGATCGAGCCGGCGTTGATCGACGAGATCGCGCAGGCTGCAAGCTTTGGTTCGATGAAAGAGAACGCCAGACATGCGTCGCAACAACCTGGGTTCAAAAGCGCGTTTCAGGACTATGCTCAGTTCTTCGCCTCGGGGACCAGCAACAAGTGGGAGGGCAAGCTGACCGCAGATGACATGGCCCGATATGATGCGCGCCTGTCCGAGATGGTCACCCCGGCTGAGCAGGCATGGCTGGAGCACGGACAAAGCCCATGACCGTCAGGCCTGTTCCCGGGTTTCGTCCTGCTGCCGCGCGGGTAGCCAGGTGTTGACCGCGTCAACCATTTGATGCGCGCCGCGCCCGTTCGAGAATGCCTCGACGATCGGATGCCGTCCGGCGCTCATGCCTTTGTCGAGTATCAAGACAGGACGATAGAGGGTCGATGTCCTCTTGTTGCTACGCGAAATGGTGCTTTCGATTTCGGCATGCGACAGGTTTGAAAGCTTGTGTTCGACTGCGTCATAACCAAAGACAGATTGCCTGCGGATCAGGACGCTGTCTTTGTTGCGATCCAGAATGACCTGCACGCGGCGGACGAAGGCACAGAACGCTCCGACACCCATCCCGCCGCCGAAAAGTGCGAAGAAGATACCGAACAAGATACTCTCACCACCCTCGCTGACCATGAACAGGCCAGCGCCGACAAAGGCCAGAATGAAGAAGACCAGCGTGATGCCGATGAACCAGGGCGTATCTGACAGGATCAACTGGTTCGATGTATTTCGTGCAACTTTCATGGCGGCACGCTAGCACCGAACGCTGCATCTGTCGTGGCTTGAATTTGCACGGCCGTTGCGCGATGAGCGCGTCAGACAGGAGGTTCCCATGGACGCGTCATCTACCTTTCAGGATACATTGCCGCTCAGCTCGGATGCGCTGTTGGCGCGGCTGGACGATTGGGGGCTGCCCTATCGGTTGCACACCCATATCCCGCTGCGCACGGTGGAAGACGCCAAAGGGGTTGAGGATCCGTTCATGGTGCCGGGCGAAAACGCCCTGCGGCTCAAGAACCTGTACCTGCGCGACAAGAAAAAGCGGAACTATCTGGTCACGTTGGAACAAAGCCGCGAGATTGACCTCAAGGCGCTGGCTTCTGAATTGGGGATTGGCAATCTGTCCTTCGGTTCGGCCGATCGGCTGATGCAGAATCTGGGCATTCGTCCCGGTGCAGTCAGCCCGTTGGCCATGATCAACGGGGTTCAGAATGACGTTCGGTTTTTCATGGATGCCGCGGCGCAGAGGGCAGACGTGATCTACATGCACCCGCTGGTGAATGACCGCACCGTCGCGTTCACGCGCGATGATTTGATGACATTCTTTGCCAGGATCGGGTGCGAGGTGACCTGGCTGCCCTGATCACCTGTCCAGCGCTTCGTTCAATGCCGCAGCGACATGGGCGGCTGATGGGTTGACGAACAGGTGGCCATCCGCCTCGAACACCGGATCGTCAAGATGATTGGGGAAGGCCAGCGGCAACTCGGTACAAGCCAGCAGAATGGCCGTACCGGATGAGGCGTGTTTGTCGCAAAAGGCCAACAAGCGAGAGCGGGCGGTGCCGGACGCGCCGCCATAAAAATCGCTGTCGATCATCGCCTGCATCTCGGCAATCTCGGGCTCGGGCAGCCGGGGATTTGCGGTGATGCCTTCTTTGGCCAGTCGATCGGCATAATTGCTGGCCTGCATGGTGACCGTCGTGCCCAGAACCAGCGCCTTGGTCGTACCGGTTGAGGCGGTCGCGTCTGCAGTCGCATCGAAAATGCTGAGAATGGGCATCGAGACCCCGGCGCGGATTGCATGAAGGCGCGCATGGGGTGTGTTCGAGGCGATGATGCCAAAATCACAGCCTGCGTTTTGCAATGTCAGCAGGGCCTCTCGGAACACGGCATCGAAAGCGGCCCAGCTTTCCTCATCACCGGCCACGCCGCGCAAGGCGCGGGTTTTGGCTTGGGTGACGGATTCGATGGTCATGGGTGGAATGGGCAGTGGCGATCCATGGCCGCGCTCTGCGAAATACCGGCCCGCGCCTTCGGAAATCGCGCGGTAATAGTCGACGGTCGAAGCCCAGCCTACACCACCCAAAATCCCGATCTTCTTCATGTGAAACGCCCAGTCTGCTGATTTGCCTTGGCGCAGACTGGACGGTTCAAGGGGTGCAGGTCAATCAGGCGGCCAGCTCTGTGACCGCTTTCTGTGCCTTGGACAAAGTGGCCTCAGGGTCCAATGCCATGCGGTCTGCGGCAATAACTTCGACATCATGGATGCCGATAAAGCCCAGAACATGGCGGGCATAGGTGGTGGCAAAGTCGATCTCGGAGCCGACAGCGGTACCGCCCGAAGCAACAGCGAGGATGGCGCGTTTGCCCTCCAGCAGGCCTTTGGGACCTTCCTCGGAATAGGCAAATGTCAGACCCGCACGGGCGACCAGATCGATCCAGGCCTTGAACGCTGCGGGAACCGAGAAATTGTAGATCGGCAGCCCGATGACAATGGTATCGGCCCTTTGCAGCTCGGCCACCAATTCGTCTGACAGGGCCAGCAGGTCTTGCTGTACCGCGTCGCGCTGGTCGGCGGGGGTGAAATTGGCACCGATCCAGTCTTCGGTCAGCAGGGGCAGGGGGCTGGCCAGATCACGGCGGATGATCCGGCTGGCGTTCAGGTGGCGCACCACCCGGTCAGACAGATCACGCGTCGCAGATCCGGTGCGGCGGGCAGAGGCGTCGATATGCAGGATGGTATTGGTCATTTCGGGGTGTCCTTTGTTGCGGATTTACCTTCTGTTGCCTCAATATGACTATTGCGATTGTGAACAAAACTCGGATATATCAACAAGCATTGTTAGAATTTGCACATTGGATCAGATGCAATGGACAATTGGGATGAAGTGAGAACCGCCTATCAGGTGGCGCGTATGGGAACCGTCAGCGGGGCAGCGGATGTGCTGGGTGTGCACCATGCCACAGTGATCCGCCATATCGACGCAATCGAGGCACGGTTGGGCGTGAAACTGTTCCAGCGTCACGCGCGCGGCTATACCCCGACCGAAGCGGGTGAGGATCTGCTGCGCGTGGCGCAGGCGACCGAGGATCAGTTCAACCAGCTGGTTGGCCGCATGAAAGGGCGCGGCGATGATGTCTCGGGCGAGCTGGTGGTAACGTCGTTGGCTTCGCTGGCCCCTTTGATCGTACCGACGCTCAGCGAATTCCAGCGGACGCATCCGGGTTTGATCGTGCGCTACCTGACCGGCGACCGGTTGTTCCGTCTTGAATATGGCGAAGCGCATGTGGCCATTCGCGCCGGGGCCGCGCCGGATCAGCCAGATAACGTGGTGCAGCCCTTTATCCCGCAAGAGATCGGCTTGTTTGCCAGCAAGACCTATATCGCCCGCCATGGCAAACCCACCGGTGTCGAGGATTTCGGCAACCACCACTTCGTCGGCAATGACGACGAAAACAGCCGCGCGCCGTTTTCCCGCTGGCTGCGCGCCAATGCGCCCGAGCAATCGATCACCTTCCGCTGCACCAACAACTTCTGCATGCGCGAAGCCGTTCTGGCCGGGGCTGGCATCGGTTTCATGGCCCGGTGGGAGGCCGCGCGCGACCCCGATTTGGTCGAAGTGATGGAGCCTCTGCCCGAGTGGTCGGGCAAGCTGTGGCTAGTGACCCACGTGGATCTGCATCGCACCACCAAGGTACAATCCTTCCTGTCCTTCCTGAAAGATCAATCCAAGGGCTGGTTGCCGTGACACCGCAGGCACGCGGCCATCTGGCCATGCTGGTATTCTCGGCACTGGTGGCGGGCAGCTTCTCGCTGGGTTCGATGGTAGCCAACGAGATCGCGCCCTCGGCGATCACGGCGGCGCGCTTTGCAATTGCGGCGGTGGTGATCGGCGTCGCGGCGCTTGCCACGACGGGCATTTCGCGTAGCGCGGCACAGGCACCCTGGCGTTATCTGGTGCTGGGCGCACTCTTTGGCAGTTATTTCGTTTTGATGTTCTATGGCTTGAAAACCGCACCCCCGGTCAGTGCGGCGGCGGTCTTTACGCTGACCCCGGTCATGTCGGCACTGGCCGGATGGGTGTTGCTGCGCCAGATAACGACCCCGCGCATGGCACTGGCCCTGACGGTCGGCGCGGTCGGGGCGCTTTGGGTCATCTTCCGGGCCGATTGGCAGGCCTTTCAGGCTTTCGAGATCGGGGTCGGAGAAATCATCTATTTCTGGGGCTGCGCCGCGCATGCGATCTATACACCGATGGTGCGGCGACTGAACCGAGGTGAACCCGCGGTTGTCTTCGCCTTCGGCACGCTTCTGGCCGGGTGCCTGATCCTGACCCTGTGGGGCTGGTCCGATATCCGGGCCACCGATTGGGCGAGACTGCCGGGGATCGTCTGGCTGACTCTGATCTACATCTCGCTGTTTGCGACAGCCGCCAGCTTTGTTCTCGTGCAATTTGCGGCACTGTGTCTGCCCGCCGCCAAGGTCATGGCCTATACCTACCTGATCCCCAGCTGGGTGATCCTGTGGGAAATCTCGCTGGGCCGCCCTGCGCCGACCGCGCTGGTTCTGGTCGGTGCGGTCCTGACCGCAGTGGCCCTGTTGCTGCTGCTGAAGGGCGAGGACGCCCCGGCCAATACCGCCCCCATTCAGGAATAGCCCTCTCTGCCCGCATCTGACCCCTTTTGAGGCAGGTCAAAGCCATTACATTCGAATTTCTCTATGCATTAGGCGGAGGAGGAAGACGTAATGTTCAAACATATCATGATCCCGATTGACCTTCATATGCCGCCTGAGATCGAAAAGGCGGTTGCGGTCGCCTCGCAATTGGCCAAATGGCAGGGTGCCAGGATCACCATTGTCAGCGTGACCGGAACGCAGCCCGGCGACGTTGCCCTGAAGAAAGACACGATAGAGGAAAAGCTGAACGCCTGCGCCCGCGAAATCGCCGAACAAAGCGGGGCCGAGGTTCATACGCGCAATGTCCATTCGGTCGATGTCGCGGTGGAAGTCGACGGAGACCTGACCCGGACCGCAGAAGAAATCGATGCCGATCTGATTGTCGTGGGAACCCACGCGCCGCGCATCACCGATTATCTGTTTTCCAGCCATGCCGGCTATCTGGCCAAACATGCCAGTATGTCTGTCTTTGTCGTGCGCTGACGCCTAGGGCTCTTCCGAGGGCAGTTCGACCTCAAGAAACCGCTCGAACGCATCCAGATTGACCGGTTCGAATTGTCCGAACCCCTGCATCCAGACCGAGGCGGCGCGCAGCGCATCGGGTTCCAATTTGCACCATTTGACCCGCCCGCGTTTCTCCTGAGAAATCAGCCCTGCCTTGGTCAGGATCACCAGATGTTTCGAAATCGCGGCCAGTGACATCTCGAACGGTTCAGCCACGTCGGTGACGGCCATGTCATCCTCCAGCAGCATCGCAAGGATGGTGCGGCGGGTCGGATCGGCAAGGGCCGCGAATACGGTGTCGAGATCACTGGACATGGTCCCGCTGAACCATAGCCTTTGAGTTTGGTCAACCATTTGGTTGAATATGCGAATTCGCCCCGGTCCGCGTGCTGAGGTTGTCCCGAGCCTCCACCGGGCTTTGCGCATGCAAGATTTTTAGTATAAAAATCTTATGCTTAGCGGCGGCGAAGGTGCGACCTATACGCCGTTGACTCTGCGCGCGCACCGCCTTAGCACCTAGCCTCAAGACAGCGCGAGGAAACCGCCCGTGACCGATGACGACCAAAAGCAGCGTATGGCGCAGCTTGAGGCCAAGATCGAAGCGGCGAAAAAGGCGAAACAGCCTAAGCCCCGCGCAGATGCTGACGTATCCGGGGGCGAGCTTGCCTGGAGGATGGTCATCGAAATGGTATCCGGTCTGGGGATCGGATTTGGCATCGGATACGGGCTGGACAGCCTGCTCGGGACAATCCCGATCTTTCTGGTGCTGTTCACATTGCTGGGCCTTGTCGCGGGCGTGAAGGTTATGCTCCGCAGCGCGAAAGAGGTTCAAGATAAACAAACGGTCGCAAGCGCGGCTGAGAAGGACGAGAGGGACTGAACGTGGCAACTGAGACCACCGTAGAAAAAGGCAGCAGCCTGGCTTTCCATCCGATGGACCAGTTCATCGTCAAGCCGCTCTTTGGCGACGGTGCGATTGCCTGGTACACGCCCACCAACGTGACCCTGTGGCTGTTCCTGGCGATTGCGGCGATCTTTGCCCTGCTGGTTCTCAGCACGTCCAAGCGCGCGATTGTTCCGACCCGGATGCAGTCGGTGGCCGAGCTGGCCTACGGTTTCATCTACAAGATGCTGGAAGACATCTGCGGTAAGGAAGGCGTCAAGTACTTCCCTTATGTCATGACCCTGTTCATGTTCATCGTCTGCGCGAACTTCCTGGGCATGCTGCCAATGTCCTTCACAACCACATCGCATTTCGCCGTGACCATCCCGCTGGCGCTGGCCGTATTCCTGACCGTGACCGTTCTGGGTTTCGTGAAGAACGGTGCCGCGTTCCTGGGCCTGTTCTGGGTTTCCAGCGCACCGCTGGCGCTGCGCCCTGTCCTGGCGATCATCGAGCTGATCTCGTATTTCGTACGCCCGGTCAGCCACTCCATTCGTCTTGCCGGTAACGTCATGGCAGGCCACGCGGTTATCAAGGTGTTCGCAGGCTTTGCCGCGATTGCCGTGATCTCGCCCGTGTCGGTTCTGGCGATCACCGCAATGTATGGCCTTGAGGTCCTCGTGTCCTTCATCCAGGCCTACGTCTTCACCATTCTGACCTGTGTGTATCTGAAAGATGCGCTGCATCCGTCGCACTAAGGTCCGAACCCCCAACATCGAAACTTCCAAATCGTAAGGAGAATTCTCATGGAAGGCGATCTCGCACACATCGGCGCAGGCCTGGCAGCAATCGGTTCCGGCGCAGCCGCAATCGGGGTGGGCAACGTTGCAGGCAACTTCCTGGCCGGCGCCCTGCGCAACCCTTCAGCGGCTGCTTCGCAGACCGCAACCCTGTTCATCGGTATCGCATTCGCAGAAGCGCTGGGCATCTTTGCATTCCTGGTCTCGCTGCTGCTGATGTTCGCCGTCTAATCTGCGGAACCTGATCCTTACGCGCAGGTGGGTCCAAGCCATAGCGGCCCACCTGTTGTAAAGACAACGTTCCGACGGAGGACATCATGGCGACTGAACCCATTAGCGAAGAAGTAGTTGGCTCATGCGTCGACTCGCATGGCTCTGCCATCGGGATGCCGCAGCTCTGCTTCGATTGGTTCCCCAACCAGATTTTCTGGCTGGTCATTACGCTGGTCGTCATCTTTCTGGTCCTGTCCCGCGTGGCTCTGCCTCGCATCGCGGCAATCCTGGCTGAGCGTCAGGGGACCATTACAAATGACCTGGCTGCGGCCGAAGATCTGAAGGCCAAGGCGGTCGAGGCCGAAGAGGCCTATAACAAAGCGCTGGCCGATGCCCGTTCTGAGGCACAGCGTATCGCAGCGGAAGCCCGCGCCGAAATCCAGTCTGGTCTGGATGACGCAATTGCCAAGGCGGACGCGGAAATCGCTGCAAAGGCGGCTGAATCGGAAAAGGCAATTGCCGACATCCGTGCCGGTGCGCTGGAAAGCATTCAAGTGGTTGCCAAGGATACGGCGGCTGAACTGGTCACCGCACTGGGCGGCGAGGCAGATGCCAAAGCCATCAACAGTGCCGTAGACGCGCAGACGAAAGGATAAGTGACATGCGGAACACTCTTGCCCTTATCCTGACCGTTGGTGCCGCCAGCCCCGCGCTGGCTGCAAGCGGCCCGTTCTTCTCGCTTGGCAACACCGACTTTGTCGTCCTTCTGGGCTTCATCGTTTTCATCGCGGTCCTGTTCTACTTCAAGGTTCCCGGCATGATCGGTGGCGCGCTGGACAATCGCGCCGAAGGCATTCAGGCCGAACTGGACGAAGCCCGTGCCCTGCACGAAGAAGCGCGCAGCCTGCTGGCTTCGTACGAGCGCAAGCAGCGCGAAGTGCAGACTCAGGCAGACGCCATCGTGGCCGCAGCCAAAGAGGATGCGGTTCTGGCAGCTGAGCAGGCCAAAGTTGATCTGGAGAAATCCATTGCACGTCGTCTGGCCGCTGCACAGGATCAGATCGCATCAGCAGAGGCGTCTGCCGTGAAGGAAGTTCGCGATCAGGCCATCACCGTTGCTGTTTCGGCAGCCAACGCCGTGCTGGCCAAGCAGATGACTGCCGCTCAGGCGAACAAGCTGATCGATGCGTCCATCGCGGATGTCGGTGAAAAGCTGCACTGATCGCCTGGATCAAACGATTTGAAAAAACCCGAGGGTCTCAGACGCTCGGGTTTTTTTTTGTTTGTAGACGTGTCGATCGTGAGCGATCAGACCTCGCCGGTCTCGTGCTTCAGTCGCTGCTGCGCGATCTCTTCATTGTGCAGGGCCTTCTGCTGATCGGCCATGCAGCTTTTGACAAAGTTCAGATGATCCTCGACCGCCTGTCGGGCCCCCTTGGGGTCACGGTCCTGCAGGGCTGTGTTGATGGCACGGTGCTGATCCAAGATAGCTTCCCGAGTGGTGCGCTGATGGAACATGACCTGACGGTTGTAGAACACGCCCTGCCGCAGCAGATCAAACATCGAGCGCATCATGTGCAGCATCACCACGTTATGACTGGCCTCGATGATCGCCATGTGGAACTGGGCGTCCAGATGTGCCTCTTCCTCAGTAGCGTTACGCGCATGGGCGGCTTCCATCTTGTCCAGAATGGTCTGCACCACTTTCAGGTCGCTGTCCGAACCCATCCGGGCGGCCCGCTCGGCCGCGAGCCCCTCCATATCACGCCGGAACGAGAGATAGTCGAACACCGCCTCATCATGATTTCCGAACAGCCGGATCAGCGCGGGAGAAAAGGCTGATCCCAGAACCTCAGCCACATAGATGCCCGATCCGGCCTTGGCAGTCAGCAACCCCTGCTCCTGCAGGTTTGATATCGCCTCGCGCAGCGACGGGCGCGACACGCCCATCCGTTCGGCCAGTTCCCGTTCCGAGGGCAGGCGTTCGCCGGGGCGCAGAATGCCGCGCAGGATCAGCAGCTCGATCTGGCGCATGACGGCCAGAGACAGTTTTTCGGTCTGAACTTTGTGAAAGGGCATGAGGTCTTCACTGGAAATTGGTCAACTCACATGACCATGTCTGGGCCGGGTGTTCAAGCGGCTCACAGGGATTGAAACATTAGGTCAGCATTATTGACATAAGAGGTGTTTTGCCTAATCTTCACCACAAGGGCAGAGGAGGCCCGTAGCGATGGATCAACTCTATGCCACCCGCGCATCCCGGATGAAGGCATCTGAAATCCGCGAGTTGCTGAAACTGCTGGGCGAGCCCGGTATCATTTCCTTCGCAGGCGGTATTCCTGATCCGGCCCTGTTTCCGGCAGAGGCTTTTGCCGAAGCGTTCCAGAATGCGCTCGGACCCGATCAGCAGGCACAGGCGCTGCAATATTCAGTCAGCGAAGGTTATGCGCCGCTGCGCGACTGGCTGGTCGGCTACATGCGTGGGATCGGTGTGGACTGCGACATCGACAACATCCTGATCACCTCCGGCTCGCAGCAGGCGCTGGATTATCTCGGCAAACTGTTCCTGTCTCCGGGCGATACGGCTCTGGTTGGCTGGCCCACCTATCTGGGCGCGCTCAACGCGTTCGACGCCTATGAGCCACGCTTTGACCAGCTTAGCGTCAACGGTAATCGCAGGGCCGCCGAATACCGGGAGGCTGCCGAGGGCAGCCCGATCAAATTCGCCTATCTCTCCGCCGACTTCGCCAACCCGACGGGTGAGACGGTCGATCTACGGGGCAGAGAGGCTCTGCTGGATCTTACCGATGATCTGGGTTGTGCGATGATCGAAGACGGCGCCTATCAGGCGCTGCGATATGACGGCGACCCGATCCCGCCGATTCTGGCTTTGGAACAGGCCCGCAAAGGCTCGATTGAAAGCTGCCGGACGATTTATTGCGGCAGTTTCTCGAAAACCCTGTCGCCCGGGTTGCGCGTTGGTTGGGTGGTTGCCGCGAAACCGGTGATCTCGCAACTGGTGCTGCTGAAACAGGCCGCTGATCTGCATTCCTCGACCATCAACCAGATGGCCGTATGTCAGGTGGCACGGGACTGTTTCGACACGCATGTCCCCATGCTGCGCCGCACCTACGCTGCCCGCCGCGATGCGATGCTGGAGGCCCTGGTCCAGCATATGCCCGATGGCGTCGACTGGACCCGGCCCGAGGGCGGCATGTTCATCTGGGTCACCCTGCCCAAGGATGTGGACGGGGCTGACCTGTTGGCCCGCGCGCTTGAAACGGTCAAACTGGCCTTTGTCCCCGGGCAAGCCTTCTACCCCGACGACACTGGGGCCAACACGATCCGGCTGAGCTTTTCCAACTCGGATGAGGACACGATCCGCGAGGGTATCCGCCGTCTGGGCGAGGTGCTGCGCACCTGAGGCAGGAAAGGTTTCATTAACCATATTGCCGCTAAAACAGCGGCATGATCCGCCTGCTCGCTTTCCTGCTCCTTGCCGCCTGCTCGGGCGGCACGCCTTATTTTCGCGACCTGCCCGCAACGCGCGTCGCGGTGAATGGCAGCGTCTTCGACGTCCGCGTCCGCAATGAGCTGGCCGAGGCCGTCCGCGTGAACCCGCAATACGCCCCACGTCTGGGGCCGATACGCGACCGGGCCGCGCTGGCCATGGCGCAGGTTTCAGGCTGCCCGCTCCTGGACGTTCTGGGCGACGCGGCGGTCACCGTGGGGGTGCTGGGCTGCGACCGCGAACTGGGGGAAAAGCTGGTTTTCGGGGCGCTCATGATGCGGTCTTATGAATGCGTCAATTATGGCTATTCCGGCGACTACGGATATCAGGTTTTCGAATGCACACCTTACTGAGATGCGCGAAACCCTGCGTAGTTTTGCCAAGATATTGTGGATAACTCGACCAGATGTCCCATATCCTGCGCATTCACGTTGACACCTCCCCCATCCCTTGCGCAGACTTCCGAACCATAGGAATCATACCAAGAGCAGCCATTGCGCTTTAGCAAACTCAAACTGACCGGCTTCAAAAGCTTCGTTGACCCGACCGATCTGATCATCGCGGACGGGCTGACCGGAGTCGTCGGTCCCAATGGCTGCGGCAAATCCAACCTTCTGGAAGCGCTGCGCTGGGTGATGGGCGAAAACCGCCCCAAATCCATGCGCGGCGGCGCGATGGAGGATGTGATCTTTGCCGGTGCCGCAACCCGGCCCGCGCGCAATTTTGCCGAGGTCGTTCTGACCATGGACAACTCGGAACGTCTGGCGCCTTCGGGTTTCAACGACAGCGACCAACTTGAGATTGTCCGCCGTATCACCCGCGACGTGGGCAGCGCCTACAAGACCAACGGCAAGGATGTCCGCGCCCGCGACGTGCAGATGCTGTTCGCCGATGCCTCGACCGGGGCGCATTCGCCCGCACTGGTGGGGCAGAACCGTATTGCCGAGTTGATCAACGCCAAGCCCCGCGCGCGCCGCCGCATTCTGGAAGAGGCTGCGGGCATCTCAGGCCTCTATCAACGCCGCCACGAGGCTGAACTGAAACTGAAAGGCACCGAGGCCAACCTGACCCGCGTGGATGACGTGCTGGAACAATTGGGCGGGCAGTTGGCACAACTCGCCCGCCAGGCCCGTCAGGCTGCGCGTTATCGTGAGATCGGCGAGCTGTTGCGTCAGGCCGAAGGGATGCTGCTCTATCGCCGTTGGAAAGAGGCCGACATGGCCCGTCAGGCGGCCGAGGAAAAGCTACGCGACCGGATCACCGAAGCCTCGCGCGCCGAGGCCGCCGCACGCGAATCCGCTGCCAAACGGGCCGAGATCGAGGAAACCCTGCCGCCCCTGCGCGAGGAAGAGGCCATTGCCGCCGCAGTCCTGCAGCGCCAGCAGGTGCAGCGCGATCAGCTGTCGGATCAGGAAACCCGCGCGCGCCAGACCATCGAGACTCTGACCAACCGGATCCAGCAATTGGGCAACGACATCGAACGCGAATCCGGCCTGAACCGCGATGCGGGCGAGATGATCGAACGGCTGGAATGGGAGGCGCGCGAGCTGGCCAAAGCCGCTGAGGGTTATGACGAGAAGGTCGCTGAAGCTGCAGAAGTTGCGCGCGAGGCCGCGTCGGTGCTGCAGGATCGCGAAGATCACCTGTCGCAGGAAACCGAAGACATGGCCCGTCTGGTGGCCCGCCACCAATCGGCGCAACGACTGGTAGAAGACAGCCGCAAGACCCTGGCTCGGTCCGAGGGTGAAGAGGAAAGGGCCCGCGCCGCTGTGGACGAGGCGCGCAATGCGCTGGCCCGCGCCAGTGAGGCCTTTGAGACGGCGCAAGAGGGCGAGGAAGAAGCCCGCGAAGCCGCCGAGGCTGCCGAGGAAGCACTCGCCGCTGCGGATGAGCTGCGCAACGACACGCAGGCGCGTGAGGCTGAGGCGCGAGCAAAGCGCTCCGAGGCTGAAGGCGAGTTGGGCGCAATCCGCGCCGAAACCACCGCGCTTGCCAAGCTGGTGGAACGCGACACGGCTGAGGGCGGGCAGGTGCTCGACCTGCTGCGCGTGGCAGCGGGCTATGAAAAGGCACTGGGCGCGGCGTTGGCCGATGATCTGCGTGCGCCGCTGGTCGAAGGCGACGGGCCGTCGGGTTGGGTGCAGGTTGCTGGTTATGACAGTGACCAACCTTTGCCGGATGGGGCTGAACCGCTGGCCCTGCATGTCTCTGGCCCCGACCGCCTCAGCCGCCGCATTGCGCAGATCGGGTTGGTTGATGCGGATCAGGGCGCGCGTCTGCAGGCGTCGCTGAAACCGGGGCAACGACTGGTTTCGCGATCGGGTGATCTGTGGCGCTGGGACGGGTTCCGCGCCTGGGCCGAGGATGCGCCAAGCGCCGCCGCCCTGCGTCTGGAACAGCTCAACAAGCTGGAAGCGTTGAAGCAGGAACTCGCCCGTACCGAGGCACAAGCCGATGGCGCCCGCGCCGCGCATGAAACACTCTCGCAGCAACTGGCCGACGTCACCGAAGCCGACCGCCGCGCCCGCGAAGCCCGTCGCGCTGCCGATCAGCGCATGGCTGAAACCGCACGGATGCTCAGTCGGGCCGAGGCCGACCGCAATCTGGCGCAGGGCAAGCTCGAAACCCTGACCCTCGCAGTCGACCGTCACAAGGAAGACGCCATGTCCGCCCGCGCCCAGCTGCGTGAGGCAGAGGGCGCGTTGACCGGATTGGGCGACCTCGACAGCGCCCGCGCGCAGGTCGAAGATATCAAACAGACGGTCGAGGCCGCGCGGATCACCATGCTGACCCACCGCTCGACCCATGATGAGTTGCGCCGTGAAGGCGAGGCCCGTACTCGCCGCTCGCAAGAGGTCACAAAGGACCTCAGCGGTTGGCGGCACCGGTTGGAGACGGCGGAAAAGCGGATCTCCGAACTGGCTGAACGCAAGGAAAGCTCTGAGGATGAGCTCTCGGACGCCATGGCGGCCCCCGGCGAAATCGCTGAGGCCCGCGAGGAACTGAACGAGCTGATCGAAGCCGCCGAGGCCCGCCGGGCCGAGGCTGCCGACAAGCTGGCCGAGGCCGAAACAACGCAGCGCGAGGTCGTGCTGGCGGAACGCGAGGCGGAACGCATCGCCTCGGAAGCCCGCGAAACCCGCGCAGCGGCCGAGGCGCGCTGTGATGCGGCCAAGGAAAGCGTGGTTGCAGCAGCTGAACGGATTGCCGAGGATCAGCAATTGACGCCGAACCAGTTGCTGAATCAGCTCGATACCAACCCCGATCAGATGCCTGCTGCCGACGCGCTAGAGGCCGAGGTCAATCGCCACAAGCGCCAGCGCGACGCGATGGGCGCGGTGAACCTGCGGGCTGAAGAGGACAGCAAAGAAGTTCAGGAAGAGTTCGACACGCTGAACGGCGAAAAGGCAGATCTGGAAGAGGCCATCAAGGCCCTGCGCAGCGGCATCGCCAGCCTCAACCGCGAGGGTCGTGAACGCCTGCTGACCGCGTTTGAACAGGTGAACTCGAACTTCGCGATGCTGTTCAAGCACCTCTTTGGTGGCGGTGAGGCCAATCTGGTCATGGTCGAAAGCGACGATCCGCTGGATGCGGGCCTTGAGATCATGTGCCAACCACCGGGCAAGAAACTCTCGACCCTCAGCCTGCTGTCGGGCGGGGAACAGACGCTGACGGCAACCGCGCTGATCTTTGGCGTCTTCCTCGCCAATCCCGCGCCGATCTGTGTGCTTGATGAGGTCGACGCACCGCTTGATGACGCCAACGTCACCCGCTTCTGCGACCTGCTGGACGAGATGTGCCGCCAGACCGACACCCGCTTCCTGATCATCACCCACCACGCGGTGACCATGGCGCGGATGGATCGTCTGTTCGGTGTGACCATGCAGGAACAGGGCGTCAGCCAACTGGTCTCGGTTGATCTGAAGAAGGCTGAACAGATGGTCGCCTGACTTTTCACCTCAACGTTATGAGCTGTTTTATCCGTCTTGGGTTAAGCTGTCTGCATGACCCGTTACCTCATCCTCGCCCTCATGACTGCTACGCCATTGGCAGCTGCCGAATGGTCCACTAAACCGGGCGACGTGCCCCTTAGCCCGCAAGAGCTGGAGGCGCTGGCCGGTCAGACACTGACCTTCTACGACGACGGTCAGTCCAGATTCTCGGCCGGGGGTGCCTATTCCTACACCTACGCCAGCGGAGAATCCGCCTTTGGAACCTATTCCATCGCCGAAGACGGCAGCGTCTGCATCGCCTATCGCAACGGATTCGGGCGGTGCGATCTTTATGTGCACAGCGGCGAGAGGCTGATCCTGATCGACGAGAAAGGAGATCGCTATCCGGTGCGGCCGGAATGAAGCGGAAATGCACCGTCAACCATTTCCTCCAATGCCCACTATGCCGAGAAAAATCTCGATTCCGATAATGCGTTGATTGACCGGAATGCGACTCGGTGAAAACGATCGATCCATACTCTGACGCAGCTGTCGCCATATTTCTGGTACCGTTCCGTGCTAACGATCAATTATGATAAAACAGTCCGTTATCCGATCATCGAGGCTACGCGTCGCCAGCATACATATTTTGTGGGTCTGCGTCGGGCTGATATGGCCTGTACTATACCTATCCTCTATTCACCCGACTGATCATATCGGGGGAGTTTTCAAAGTGCTTTTTGCTCTTTGCGCTTTGGTAGGAGGGGCTTTTGCATTGAGCGAGGGACGAAGAACATGGCGTGTTTTAAACACACCGGGAGACTGGAAAGCCACAATAGGTGCTGGCAGGCTAAAGTGGGACGCAGCCATACCTTGTGAGAATTTACCTTTGGACATTGCACTTGGGGATATTGCAAAGGCATTAAGGCTGGAAACTCTCTGTACAGGCAAAGACAGCGATGGTGAGTACACCGAAACCAGGGAACGCTTCGAGCTTTATTTGACCGATGACCGAGTCCTGACCTTTGATCGCGAAGCAGCAGGCATCAACCCCCATCGGGTTTTTCTGGAACTTGCAAAGCATGGTATTCGTTATGAATTGTGGTCTCAGGATCGCACCAAGAGTAGCGTCAATACGTCCAAGATTTTTCAAAGCGTGTATTGAGCTACACCAACGTCAAAGCAGTCATTTAAAGCAACCGCGGTATTTGGGACTTTGGGCTCAATGCAGGCACCGCGTCACAACCGCCCCAACAACTCCGCCGTCGGCCACGCATCCGCAGGCAGTCCCAGACGCTGTTGCTCGGCCTGCACCGCTGCGCGCGTCCCCGCGCCCAGAATGCCGTCGATCTTACCCACGTCATAGCCGCGCGCCTGCAGCTTGCTCTGCAGCTGTTTCATCTGCGCGCCTGACAGTCCCGGGGCAGGATTGCCTGCGTCATAGATCTGCGCACCCTCCAGCCGCGTGCCGAAATAGGCAGCGGTCAGGACGTAAACGAAGCTCTGGTTCCATTCGAAATAGACGTCGAAATTCGGATAGGCGAGAAAGGCAGGCCCCGTATGCCCCTGCGGCAGAATCAAGGAGGCAGGCAGGTTTGCCAGTGATCCGTTGCGCGCCTTGACGCCCATGGCCTGCCAGTCAGAGATCGACCGCGGTTTGCCCGGACCGGACAGCGACCAGTCTATCTGCGAGGGCACCGTCACCTCCTGCAGCCAGGGTTGACCCGGTTGCCAACCCAGATGCGACAGCATCTTTGCCCCGGACATCAGCGCGTCGGGGGCAGAAGTTTTCAGCGAGACCTGTCCATCCCCATCGCCGTCAACGCCGTTGTCCAGAATGTCCTGCGGCAGCATCTGCACCATACCGATCTCTCCGGCCCATGCGCCGGTGGTGCGGGCAGGGTCGAAATTGCCCTGGCTGTACAGCTCGATCGCCGCGAAAACCTGCGGGCGGAACAGCTCGGGTCGGCGGCAGTCATGGGCCAGCGTCACCAGCGCGTTGCGGGTGTTGAAATCACCCTGAAACGCGCCGTAATCGGTCTCGAAAGCCCAAAAAGCCAGCAGAACACCGCGTGAGATGCCGTATTCCTGCTCGATCCGGTCGAACACCGCGTCGTATTTGCGCGACATCGCCTTGCCCCGGTCGATCCGGTTTTGCGAGATCAGGCGGCGTGAAAAATCGATGAACGGTTTCTGAAACACCCCCTGCGCCCGGTCGGCTTTCAGCACCGCGCCATCCTGCTTCACACCCTTGAAGAAGGCGTTGACGGTGGATGTTTCGAATCCGCGCTGCGCCGCTTCGGATTTCAGGCCTTTCACGAAACCATTGAAGCCTCCTCCACATTGCGCGAAGGCGGGAGAGGTCAGCAGGGCGGTGGCCACGAGGGCAGAGAGAAAACGCATGCGGCGTCCTTCAAAAGATAAAGTTCAGCCCAACCCACACCGACACGACGCCAAGCGCAAGCCCCCAGACGCGCCACAGCATGTCACATGCGCGGAAAACCTCCGCCGCGCCGATCTCACGCGGGGCATTGCCGTTGACCCAGGCCAGATCGCGCATCTGCCCGTCATAGCTGCGCGGCCCGGCCAGCGCGACGTTCAGCGCGCGCGCCATCGCGGCCTCGGGCCAGCCCGCGTTGGGCGAGATATGGCGGCGTGCATCCTGCACCATCTCGCCCCACCGCGCCCATTGACCGGACAGCGCCACGATCATCAGGAATGTCAGCCGTGCCGGGATCAGGTTCAGCACATCATCCAGTCGCGCAGCCGCCCAGCCGAAAGCGCGGTATGTCTCGCTGCGATAACCGATCATGCTATCGGCGGTGTTGACGGCCTTGTAGATCAGTAGCCCGGGCAAGCCTGCGACCAGAAACCAGAATGCCGGGGCAATCACCCCGTCGCTCAAGTTTTCAGCGGCACTTTCGATGGCAGAGCGGGCGATCTGAGCCTCGGTCATATCCCGTGTGTCACGCGAGACGATCATTGCAACCTGCGTCCGCCCCTCGGCCAGCGAGGCGCGCAGGCCGTCGCCCACAGCGCGCACATGCTCAACCAGAGATTTCTGCGCCAGCAGGATTGCGCAGATCACTATCTCGACGACGGGACCGAGCAGGGCGAGGCCCCGGCCCAGCAGGTAGGCCCCCATCACCAGCAACAGAACAACGGCAACGCCCTTGATCCGCCGGTGCGCGCCATAGTTCAGGCGTTTGTCCAGCCAGCCGATCACGTTACCTATCATCACCGCCGGGTGGCGGATGCGCGACCACAGCCAATCGGGTTCGCCCAATGCGGCGTCCAGGCAGAGCGCGCACACCAATACGAAGGCGGTGCTCACAGCGCCGCCTCCAACCGTGCCCAGCCATCCGCAGGCGGCAGCCCGAGGCGCAGGTAGGTATCGGAGTAGGGGAAGATGCGGCTCCAGATATGCGCGCGGGCTAACCGATCCTGCCAGGCGGCGGCGTTATCCACATCATAGAGGCGAAACAGGCTGGTGCCTCCGACCAGCCGCGCGCCATTGACCGTGACAAGCTGGTCCAACCGCGCCGCTTCGTCAGCCAGACGAACGCGGGTGGTCTCGGCCCACATAGTATCGCGCAATGCCTGCGCGCCGATCCGCAGGGCAGGGCCTGACACCGCCCACGGGCCGGTCAGGTCATTCAACCGTGCGATCAGGTCCGGCTGGCCAATAGCGAATCCCAGCCGCAGACCGGCCAGGCCCCAGAACTTACCAAAGCTCTTCAGCACAACCATTCCGGGCTGATCCGAGAGCTGGATCAGCGACGCCTCCGGGGCGATATCGCAGAAGCTCTCATCGATAACGGTCAGCGGCGCATTGGCGTCAGCGTCCTGCCAGATACGCCCATCGGGGTTGTTGGGGTGGACGATCACGCGCGCGTCGGCTGGCCCGCTGTCCTGCACTGTCCAGCCCTGCGCCGCGAAGGCCGCCGCGTGTTCGTTGTAGGTTGGCTGGGTAATCTGCACACGACCCGTTTCGGCGAACGCAGGAATGCGCGCAATCACTGCCGAGGCTCCGGGGGCTGGCAAAATCGCCGCCCCGTCTGGCACACCCCAGAAGGCGCGCGCTGCATCCGTCAGCCGCTCGAACGCACCATGGTCGGGCAGTTCCATCCAGTCCGAGGGCTGCAGTCCGGATACCGCGTAGGGGTGCGGGTTGATCCCGGTTGACAGGTCGATCCAGTCGCCTCGCGCGCCACCATAGCGAGCCATGGCTCCGTCCAGCCCGCCGCCATGATCGCGTGCGGCCCGAGGGTTCAATCTGTCATCCTGTTCAGCCATCTGCCCCTGCCGGAATTGCCGTGTTGCGCTGCTTCAAGCGGATTTTTGCCGTTCACACAAGTGAATCCGCCGGATCACAGCCCTGTGCAGGCGTTGTTAACACTTTGTTAAGGAAATCGCGTGATCACGGACCATAGGGGTCGGCACCACTCACCCATATCACGTGCCGAGGTTGTTGCAAATGAAAGTACTGATTGTTGAGAGTAACCCCGACCTTGGTCGGGTCTGGCAACGGCATCTGCAAAGGCAGGGGGCCGAGGTCACTTTGGTCGAAACGCAAGAGGCCGCGATACTCGCGCTCTATGGCACTGCCTTCGATATCATCGTGTTGGATCTGGTACTGGAAACCGGCAGCGCCTTGGCGGTCGCCGATTTCGCGAGCTATCGCAGGCCCGAGGCTCGGGTGATCTTCGTCACCAACACCACATTCTTCTCGGACGGATCAATCTTTGCCCACAGCGCCAATGCCTGCGCCTATGTCCAAAGCTCGACCCCGCCCGAGGATCTGGCGGCCATGGTGGAACACTACGCCGCCGGGCGCTGATCCCGCCCATGAGGTTCTGAATAATCCAGCACCGGGTTTACCGGAATGATCCGATGCGGATTGATGCTGTCATGGCTGTAGTGATAGTGGCGCACGATGTGGTTCATGTTCACCGTCTCCGCCACGCCAGGCCACTGATACAGCTCGCGCGTATAGGCCCAGAGGTTCGGGTAATCCACCATCCGCCGCTTGTTGCATTTGAAATGCAGGTGATAAACCGGATCGAACCGGATCAGCGTGGTGAACAGCCGCCAATCGGCCTCGGTCACGCGATCACCCATCAAGTAGCGATTCCGACCCAGACGATCCTCAAGCCAGTCCAGCGTGTCGAACAGCGGGCCGACAGCGGCGTCATATGCCTCTTGCGAGGTAGCGAAGCCGCATTTGTAGACACCATTGTTGATGTCGGAATAGATGCGTGCGTTGACCTCTTCGATCTCGTCGCGCATCGTTGTAGGCCAGTAATCATCAGCGTTGCCGGTGATCCCGTTGAAGGCCGCATTGAACATGCGGATGATTTCCGAGCTTTCGTTCGACACGATGGTCTTCTCCACCTTGTCCCACAGGATCGGCACCGTCACGCGGCCTGAATAGTTGGGATCGGCGCGGGTATAGATCTGATGGGCGAAATCATGTCCGAACAGCTTGTCCCCCGTTGCACCATGCGTATCCGTCTCAAAGGTCCAGCCCTTGTCCAGCATGTCAGGATGTACGACCGAGACCGAGATGTGATCGCTCAGCCCCTTCAACTCACGAAAGATCAGCGTGCGATGCGCCCAGGGGCAGGCGTGTGAGACATAGAGGTGATAACGCCCGCTTTCCGCCTCGAACCCGCCGCGCCCCGAGGGGCCGGGCGCGCCATCGGCAGTGATCCAGTTGCGAAACTGTGCGGCTGAGCGTTTGAACGCCCCGCCGGTGGATTTGGTGTCATACCAGGTGTCATGCCATTCGCCGTCAACAAGCAGGCCCATCATCATTCCTCCGCATTGCGATTGAGGCAAAGATAGGCCGTCCCGTGCCGCGTTCCTATTTCACCATGCGCGCATCTGGCCTGCATGCGTGCACAGGCAGAGGCGGGACGACTGCGCAACAGATCGCAAATCCTCGGCCCCAAGTGACGCAGTTCACTGGATTTTTACACAATCTGGTCCAGAATAGAGAGAGTAAAGGGGGGAAGTTTATTATGAGTACCTATGTTTCCAAGGAAATTCGCGCCGAATTGGACGCCGCCCGAATCGCTACGTTGAAGAAATCCAGCCGTTTGCGGGTGGAAGTGGGCGACAATACCTTCAAAATTCTGACATTGTGGAAGGATGGCTTCACGGTCGAGGCCGAAACCACGCCGCGTCTGCGCGGGCTGGTCGATATCTATGACGGGGCCAACCACCTCTACCAATGCTTGATCATCGCGGATGAGGAAGCGGCGGGTGAGATGCGCTATGAATTCAAGCGCAACACCGTGGCCGCCGATAAGGCACCGCTGGATTTCTACCGCGCGCCGGATGCGCCGATCGCATTGCTTGAATCCCGCGACTGAAGCGCAGCTCTTGACCCGTGGCACGAACACCCCGCCGCGCCTTCGGCGGTCCGGAAGCTTTGGTGCCACAGGATTCTCAGGTATCGGGTCGGACGGTTTATTCGGGGGCCGTCAGGGTCAGGTGCACGGGGGCCAAACCATCAATGCCGCCTTCGATTCGGTCTCCGACGACCACGGGCCCAACGCCAGCGGGTGTACCGGTCAGGATCAGATCGCCGGGGCGCAAATGATAGAAACCCGATAGATGGCAGATCAGTTCGTCATTCTTCCAGACCAGCTCTGACAATGTGGCATCCTGTGTCACCTGCCCATTGACGCTGAGATAGATGCGCTTGTCGTCTGATGGGCTCCAGTGATCAGCGCGGGTCAGCGGGGCGAAGACCGCGCCGTTTTCCACATCCTTGCCCAGATCCCAGGGGCGCTGTTTGTTGCGTTCGCGGATCTGCAAGTCGCGGCGCGTCATGTCCAGGGCACACCCATAGCCAAAGATCGCCACGTGGGCTTGTTCAGCCGTGGCCCGGAAGACCGGCTTTCCGATTGCAACGGCCAGTTCCATTTCATGATGATAATTCTCTGTGCCCGCCGGATAAGGCACATGTGCCCCGGTCAAAACCGCGTTAGGCGCTGATTTTGTGAAATAGAACGGAGCTTGCCGATCCACCTCATGCCCCATCTCGGCGGCATGGGCAGCATAATTGCGGCCCACGCAGAAAATACGCCCTATCGGATAGGTCGCTTGATCCCCCTGTACCGGGATGCCTGGGATGTCCGGAAGCGTAAAAAGGGGATTGGGCATGATGGGCCTCCGTTCGGTCTCAGACGGGGTTTATTGCAAATCGCCAAAAGCAGCTTTCAACCGCGCGCAGGCTTCTTCCACCCGCGCGCGTTGCGTGGCCAGATTGAAGCGCTCGAAGGTTTCTCCGCCGGTGCCGAAACCGGGACCTGAGGATGTGGCGATCCGCGCGTCTTCGCGCAGCCGCTTTACGAATTCATCGTGATTCATCCCGGTGCCCGAGAAATCGACCCACGCCAGATAGGTCGCCTGCAAGGGCATCGACCACAGGCCGGGTATCTCGGCGATGGTGGCATCGAACAGTTTCCGGTTCGCATCCAGATGCGCGACCTGCGCATCGACCCATTTCGCACCTTCCGGCGAATAAGCGGCGGTGATCATCGCGACGCCCAAGGCGCTTGGGTCGTAATCCAGCGTGGTGATCCGGTGCCGCATCTCGGCCCGTAGCTTGGCAGCCGGGATGATCATGTTGCCCGTACGCTGGCCCGCGATATTGAACGTCTTCGACGCAGCGGTCAGGGTCACGGTCCACGGGCGCGCATCCGGAGCAGCCACATCCATCGGCACGAAGGTATTGCCCGGATAGACCAGATCATGGTGAATCTCGTCCGAGACCAGGATCAGCCCGTTACGCTCGGCAAACGCGGCTACAGCGCGCAGCTCCTCCGGTGTCCAAATTCGGCCCGAGGGGTTCTGCGGCGAGCACCACAACAGCAGTTTTTCCGACCCGTCCAGCCGCGACTGCGCATCGTCCAGATCAAGCGCGTAAGTTTCACCCTCACGCACCAACGGGCATTCGACCACACGACGGCCGGATTTGTTCACCTTATGCGCAAACTCATGGTAAACGGGCGTGAAGATCACTACGCCATCATCGGGCTTGCTCCAGACATCCAGACACAGCGCAATGGCGTTGCCCAGTCCTTGCGATGTCAGAATCCAATCGGTGTCGATCTCCCAGCCATGGCGAGTCTTCATCCACCACTGGACCGCGTTCAGATATTCAGGATGCATCCACGAATAGCCAAATGCGCCGTGATCAGCCGCTTTCCGTACCGCCTCGATCACGCAAGGGGCCGTGGCATAGTCGGAATCTGCCGTCCACATGGCCAGCCCATCCTCGGGCGAGACGCCGTATAGCTTCTCCATCTTGTCCCATTTCGAGCTGTTGGTGCCCCGGCGGTCGATCAGGTCATTGAAAGTCATGTCATCTCCATCTGTCGAGGCGAAAGCTAACCACAAATCCATCAGGTGCAAGGGGGCCGTTGCGGAGGCGGGCGCGATGGCCTAAATCAGCCCCATGAAACGCAATATCCTGATCCATCCCGATCCCCGCCTGAAAAAGGTCTGCGCGCCGGTGGCCGACATCACCGATGATCTGCGCAAACTGGCCGATGACATGCTGGAGACGATGTATGACGCGCCCGGTATCGGCCTCGCGGCACCGCAGATCGGTGTGCTGGATCGGCTGATCGTGGTGGATTGCGTCAAGGAAGAAGGCGAGGCCCCGCGCCCGCTGGTCATGTTCAACCCCGAGGTCATTGCGTCCTCGGACGAGACCAACGTCTATGAAGAAGGCTGTCTGTCGATCCCCGATCAATATGCCGAGGTCACGCGCCCCAAGACCGTGGACGTGACGTGGCTGGACCGTGATGGCAATCTGCAGCAGGAAACCTTCGATGATCTCTGGGCGACTTGTGTGCAGCACGAGATCGATCACCTGAACGGCAAGCTGTTCATCGACTATCTCAAACCGCTCAAGCGCCAGATGATCACTCGCAAGATGCAGAAGCTGAAACGCGAAAAGGCCCGCACATGACGGTGCGCACCTGCCTGCCATGGCCCGACAAACGCCTGCGCACCAAGGCTGATGACGTCTCTGAGATCACCGACGACATCCGCGCCATCTGGGATGACATGATCGACACCATGGAGGCGATGCCCGGCGTCGGCCTCGCCGCGACCCAGATCGGGGTGATGCTGCGGTTGGCTGTCGTGGATGGCTCAACCGAGCGGGGCCGCGCCGTGCGTCTGGCCAACCCGGAAATCCTTCACAGTTCCATCGAGCTGCGCGAGCATGAAGAAGCCAGCCCGAACCTGCCCGGCGTCTCGGCCAAGGTGAAACGCCCGCGAGCGGTCACGGTGAAGTTTCTCAACGAGCAGGGCCAGATCGACCGCCGCGATTTCGTTGGCATCGAGGCCACCAGTGTGCAGCACCAGATCGACCACCTGAACGGACGGATGTATTTCGACCAGCTCAGCAAGGTCAAACGCGACATGCTGTTGCGTAAGGCAAAAAAACAGGGGTAGCGATGCGCGTCAACTTCATGGGAACCCCCGATTTCTCGGTCCCGGTGCTAGATGCGCTGGTCGAGGCCGGGCACGAGATCGCTGCTGTTTATTGTCAGCCCCCACGCCCCGCCGGTCGCGGTAAGAAAGACCGCCCAACCCCGGTGCATGCCCGCGCCGAGGCGCTGGGTCTGCAGGTGCGCCACCCGATCTCGCTGAAATCCTCCGAAGAACAGGACAGTTTTGCTGCGCTCAACGCGGATATTGCTGTGGTCGTCGCCTATGGCCTGATCCTGCCGCAAGCTGTTCTGGACGCTCCGGCCCATGGTTGCCTGAACATCCACGCCAGCCTGCTGCCGCGCTGGCGCGGTGCCGCGCCGATCCATCGCGCGATCATGGCGGGTGATGCGCAGACCGGCATTTGCATCATGCAGATGGAGGCCGGGCTGGACACGGGCCCCGTTCTGCTGCGCGAGGTCACCGATATCGGCCCCGAGGAAACCACCGCGCAGCTGCATGACCGACTATCGGACATGGGTGCGGCGCTGATTGTTGAAGCACTGGAAAAGCTTCCTTCCCTGATCCCCGATCCGCAGCCCGAAGAGGGCGTCACCTACGCCGCCAAGATCGACAAATCCGAAGCGCGGATCGACTGGTCCGCCCCCGCCGTCGAAGTTGATAGAAAAATTCACGGCCTCTCTCCGTTCCCGGGCGCGTGGACCGAAATGGAAGGTGACCGGATCAAGCTCCTCGCTTCGCGGCTGGCCGAAGGGCAGGGCACACCGGGCGAGGTGCTGGACGACCAGCTGCGCGTGGCCTGTGGCGAAGGCGCGGTCGAACTGCTGCGCTTGCAACGGGCGGGCAAAGGCGCGCAGGATAGGGAAACGTTTCTGCGGGGCTGGCCCATCCCGGTCGGCACCCGCCTGTCATCGGAGTAAAGCCAGATGTTCATGATCCTGATGGGCACCGTCGTGATCGCCGGGATTGTGGGCTACCTGTCGGAAAAGACCGGCTTCACCCATAACGGCTATCTGCAGTCGATCATCATCTGTGTCGGCGGGGCCTTCTTGTTCTATTTCGTCCGCATCATGTTCGGCATTAGCTTTGGCCCGCCCGGATTGGACGCGGTGCTGTCCTCGATCGGCGCGCTGATCATCGTGCCCACCCATTGGAGGAAGTGACATGCCCATCGTCGCCCTGATCATCATCGGAGCCGCCGCAGGCTTTCTCGCCACCCGCCTGATGCGGATCGAGGCCGATATCCCGACCACGATGTTCATCGGCATCATCGGCGCGCTGGTGGGCGGGCTGATCCTGCGCACGCTCATCACAGTGATGGGGTGGCTGTCGGGTTTTGTTGGGGCCGTGCTGGGCGCGCTCCTGGTGATCTGGCTCTGGCAGACCTATCTGCGGCGTTAACGCGCCTCGCAAGTGGCAGTCGACCCCAGACGCGGCGCCTCGCGCGAGGTCATGTCGAACTGGTTTGCCTCGGCAGCGGTCATCCAATGCATTTCGTCCTCCGAGGCCACATCCAGCGTGAACCAGTAGAAACCGGGATCGACGCCGATATCCTGGAAATAGTCCAGATAGCGGTCATGTTCCGGGTGATCCTCGGGCAGGTCTGCGGCCACATACCCGCCGCCGCCCCAGCTGTGAACGCCCACGCAGGCGCCGGGTTCCAGCACCCGTCGATTGCCCGCCAGAAACAGATCAGTCCCGCCCGAGGCGACCAGCCCGTCCGACGGCACCACCGTATCGAACCCTTCCTCGCGCACGACACGGCTGAAGACCACGTTCGCGTCATCATCGACCGAGCCTTCGATATTCTGCAGCACCAGCGTTTTGATCCCGGGGTTTTCCGCGATCACATCTTCAAATGCGCTGAGCGTTGTGTGATCGATTGTGCCGCTGGCGACGATCTGCTCCCCCTCGGTTGTGAAGCTGACCGGGTTATACGGGTCCGCGCAGGCTGCAAGTAACGACAATGCGGCGGATAGGTAGAAATATCTGAGAACCATCGCGTGTGTCCTTTGCTTCATCGCCGGGGTGGTCGGGCCTTGTAAACCGGCAATTGCCAGCCAAACAACAGTGAACCGGCGCGCAACGCCCAGCAAACCAAAGCGCACAGACCCAGCGCAATCAGGCCCTCCAGCCCAATGCGGGTCGCCAACACTGCGGTCAGGGCCCCGGCAAAAGCGCAGGAGACATAGAGCTGGCCCTGTTTCAGCACCAGCGGCACCTCGTTGCAGACCACGTCGCGCATCAACCCGCCCAGACAGCCGGTGGTGACGCCCATCAGCACGACGATGACACCGGACTGACCCAGCGACAGAGCCGCACCGGTACCGGCGGCCACTGCGATGGACAGGGCGAAACTGTCGAGCCAGACCAGCCAGTTGTACCGGCTTTCCACCAGATGCGCGGTGAAGAACACAAGCACCGCCGCCCCGCAGGCGATCAGGATGTAGTCGGGCTGACCAACCCAGAACACCGGATGCCGATTCAGCAGAAGGTCCCGCATGGTGCCACCGCCAACCGCTGTCAGGCAGGCGATGAAGGCAAACCCGACCAGATCCAGCTGCGCCCGGCTGGCGACCAGCGCTCCGGTCAGCGCAAAGACCAGAACCGAAGCATAGTCCAGCAGGGCAAGCCCGTTCACGCCTGCGCCTTCTTGGGTTTGAACGGGGCCATGCCCGCGCGGGCCAATTCGTCGGCCCGTTCGTTCTCGGGATGGCCCGCATGGCCTTTGACCCATTCCCAGGTCACCCGATGCCGCTCTTGCGCCTCATCCAGCCGCTGCCACAGGTCGACATTCTTGACCGGCTTCTTGTTCGAGGTCTTCCAGCCGTTCCGCTTCCATCCGAAAATCCACCCCGTAACACCGTTCTTCACATAGGCGCTGTCGGTGACAATGGTGATCTCCGAGGCGCGCTCCAGCGTCTCCAGAGCGCTGATCGCGGCCAGCAGTTCCATCCGGTTGTTGGTGGTCTCGGCTTCTCCGCCGTTCAGCTCGCGCTCTTTCAGAACGGTCTCACCGTCCATTGCGCGCAGCAGCACGCCCCAGCCGCCGGGGCCGGGATTGCCGGAGCAGGCTCCGTCGGTATAGGCAAACAAATCAGGCATGGGCAAACACCAGAATGAACCCGTCATAAGATCCGGCCAGCCCCTTGCCCACACCCTGCACGGCACGGTCAATGGCAAATCCGGCGGTGGTCAGCGCGTCCTCGATCTGGGCCTCCGTATAATAGGTGTAGTAACGATCCAACTCGTCGCGATGTTCACCCGAGCCCAGTTTCATTCCCAGAAACAACTGGCCGCCGGGTTTCAGCGCCCGGTGGATTGCGCTCAGATGACGTGGGAAATCCGCGCGCGGCGCGTGCAGCAGCGAAAAGCTGGCATAAACACCGTCATATTTCGCCACTTCGGTGACATCGTCGAACGTGCCCAGATGCGCGTCCACGCCGTTGCCGCGCGCGTGCTCGACAAAGGCGGGCGTGGCATCCAATGCCCGCACCTTCAGCCCTTGCCGCATCAGAAATGCGCTGTCCGATCCGGGTCCCGATCCCAGATCCAGCACATATCCACCTTCGCCAACAGCATCGGTAAAGGCCTGCCGCGCCTCAAGCTGCTCGGTGGGCAGGGGCATGCTCAGATAGTCCGACACCCGGTTGGTATAGGCATTGATTGTCCGGTCATCACTCATAGGTAAACTCCCACGGCAAGACAGGCGAGCACGATGGCGGTCAACAGGATGCGCAGCCGCATCCACCAGACCGGGGTCAGTCGCCAGTAAGAAAACAGTGCGTCCAGCAAAAGCAAGCCCGCAAACCCGTACATCAGGTTGGTGCCCGCACTAACCGGGCCTCCGCCGGTCTTGAGGAAAGCCCAAAGCGCGGGCAGGACCGAGAGCGTATAACAGGTCGCGGCCTTGCTGCCCGAGGTCTTGGTGGCGAACCCCCACAGAACGCCGGACATGAAGCTCAGGATCACCGAGCCATAGAACAGCTGAACATATGGCCCCACGAACCGCGACCCCAGCGCCTGTCGGCCCCAATCGTTCAGGTCGCCATTCAGATAGGTCAGCGCCCCCCAGACAAACGGGATCAGCCCGGCCAAACCAAGAAACAGTGGCGCGCGGGGGATACCGCTCATGCTGGCTCCCGCAATACGCGGGGGACCTTGAACTCGACATTCTCGACGGCGGTCTCGACCAGTTCGACAGTGACCTCGTAGTGGTCGCGGAACGCATCGATCACCTCATTGACCAGCACCTCGGGGGCGGATGCCCCGGCGGTGATGGCAATGCTCGAAATCCCCTCCAGCGCCCGCCAGTCGATCTCGGTCGCGCGCTGTACCAGCTGCGCATACTCGCAGCCCGCGCGCGAGGCGACCTCGACCAGACGGCGCGAGTTCGACGAGTTCGGTGCGCCGACCACCAGCAACGCATCGGATTTCGGCGCAACCGCCTTCACCGCTTCCTGCCGGTTGGTGGTGGCATAGCAGATGTCTTCCTTATGCGGGCTGACGATGGCCGGGAAGCGCGCCTCAAGCGCAGCGATGATATCCTTGGTGTCGTCGACCGAAAGTGTCGTCTGGGTGACAAAGGCCAGCTTGTTGGCGTCGCGCACATTCACCTGTGCCACATCCTCGACCGTTTCGACCAGCAACACCTCACCCTCGGGCAGTTGCCCCATGGTGCCGACGGTTTCGGGGTGGCCCTTGTGGCCGATCATGATCATCTGCAGCCCGGCATCCGCATGGCGCTGCGCCTCGACATGCACCTTTGAGACCAGCGGGCAGGTCGCGTCGACATAAATCATTTCGCGCTGCTGAGCAGTGGCAGGCACCGACTTCGGCACCCCATGAGCCGAGAAAATCACCGGGCGGTCATCGGGGCACTCATCCAGCTCCTCGACAAACACCGCACCCTTGGCGCGCAGACCGTCAACGACGAATTTGTTGTGCACGATCTCATGCCGCACATAGACCGGAGCCCCCCATTTCTGCAGGGCCATTTCCACGATCTTGATGGCGCGATCCACACCGGCGCAGAACCCGCGCGGGGCGGCCAGATACAGTGTCAGCGGCGGCTTTTTCATTCGGCGTTCTCCTCGACCGAACACCTAGGTCTTTTCATTGCCATGGTCCAGACAGGAGCGCGTCATTTACCTGACATGAATCACTGTTAGCAAAGGGGTGTTTTCAGCACCTATCCCTTTAAAAGTGGTGCGGCCAGGGCTTCTGGCCCTGGCCGCACATAATCCGTCAAACCCCATGGGTGAGTGAGTGGTGGGGTTTGGTGGAGTTACTGACCGCCGGCAGCCGCAATGCTGCGCGGCTCGGTCGGCATTTCACGCGGAGGTCGGCCGATCACGTCGCGCAGGTCCTCCAGCTCGATGAAGTTGTCCGCCTGGCGGCGCAGCTCGTCTGAAATCATCGGCGGTTGGCTGCGAATGGTCGAGACGACCGAAACGCGTACGCCCTGACGTTGCAGGCTGGCAATCAGCGGGCGGAAATCCCCATCGCCCGAGAACAGCACGATATGATCCACGCGCGGTGCCAGTTCCATGGCATCGACCGTCAGTTCGATATCCATATTTCCTTTGACTTTCCGACGCCCCATGCTGTCGGTGTATTCCTTGGCCGGTTTGGTGACCATGGTGAAGCCGTTATAGTGCAGCCAGTCCACCAGGGGCCGGATCGGGGAATACTCGTCGTTTTCCAGTAGCGCTGTGTAGTAGAAAGCTCTAAGCAGTTTGCCTCTGCGCATGAATTCCTGACGCAGCAACTTGTAGTCGATGTCAAACCCCAGTGCCTTTGCGGCTGCATAAAGATTCGAGCCGTCGATGAACAGCGCTAGCCGTTCGTCCTTGTAAAACATAAAAATGGTCCTTCCGGTATAAGCCACCGCACCGTGAGCTCCGTGAGTGTAAATTAATTGGTCAGTGCAATGGTGCGCTTAAAATAGGCCTTTTGGCTTACATCGCAAGTATTCTCTGGTCCGAATGTGGGGTCCGAAGTGGTCAAATCATTGTCAAAAGCAGTCATCGCGCTGGGCGCAAATCTCACTCTGAGTGATAATGAGCCCGAGGTGACACTCAAGCAGTCTTTGCGCGCAATGGTTAACGTAGGGTTAGTGATTCGCGCCCAAAGCCGGTTTTTTGCCACCCCCTGCTTTCCGGCGGGGGCAGGGCCGGATTATGTCAACGCTGCGGTTTTGATCGAAACGGACCTCACGCCGCAGGCGGCTCTGGACCTGCTGCACCGTATCGAACATGAGTTTGGCCGCGCCCGCGAACAGCGCTGGGGGATGCGCACGCTGGACCTCGATCTGGTCTGCTGGGGCGATCTGGTGCTGCCCGATCAGGCCGAATATCACCGCTGGCTGACCCTGCCGCCCGAGGATCAGGCCAAATCCGCGCCGGATCAGCTGATCCTGCCGCATCCCCGCCTGCAGGACCGCGCTTTTGTGCTTGTTCCGATGGCGGATGTTGCTCCCGATTGGTGCCATCCCGTGCTGGGCCGGACCGTGACGCAGATGGTTGCCGCCTTGCCGCCCGGGGATGTGGCCGAGGTCAAGCCTCTGTGATCCTCGCATTTGCGGCATTTCCTGCTTGTCAAGGCGGGGATTCGCGCTTAGATAAACCCCTTCCTGCCACGGATTCATTTACGGAGAGCGCCCCATGGCCCGCGTTACGGTCGAAGATTGTGTAGACAAGGTCCCGAACCGGTTCGAACTGGTGATGCTTGCAGCCCACCGGGCGCGCGAGATTTCTGCCGGTGGCCCGATCACCGTTGACCGCGACAACGACAAGAACCCCGTTGTCTCGCTGCGCGAAATCGCCGACGAAACCCAGAGCGCCGATGAATTGCGCGAGCGTCTGATCGAGGCCAACCAGACTCAGATCGAGGTTGATGAGCCCGAAGAAGATCAGATGGCGCTGCTGATGGGTGCGGAATCCGACAAGCCCGCGGATGACGACATGTCCGAAGAAAAGCTCCTGCGCGCTCTGATGGAGGCTCAGGGCCAGGGGTAAATCCCAGCGACAAAGGTGCGGACCGGATGATTTCAGCAGAAGACCTGATTGCGCTGGTCCGCAATTACAATCCCAAGACAAATGCTGAACGCATCGCTCGGGCCTATGAGTTCGGGATGCAGATGCATGAGGGGCAGTTCCGCCATTCCGGCGAGCCCTATTTCTCGCACCCCGTTGCCGTTGCCGCCATCCTGACCGAACAGCGTCTGGATGATGCGACCATCATCACGGCCCTGCTGCACGACACGATCGAGGACACTAAGGCCAGCTATGGCAAGGTCTCCGAACTGTTCGGGGAAGAGGTCGCCAAGCTGGTCGATGGCGTCACCAAGCTGACCAACCTGCAGCTGTCCAGCCGTGAGACCAAACAGGCCGAGAATTTCCGCAAGCTGTTCATGGCCATGTCCAAGGACCTTCGGGTTATTCTGGTCAAACTCGCCGACCGCCTGCACAACATGCGCACGATCAAGGCGATGCGCCCTGAAAAGCAGGTGCAAAAAGCGCGTGAGACAATGGATATTTACGCGCCGCTTGCGGGCCGCATGGGGATGCAATGGATGCGCGAGGAACTCGAAGACCTTGCCTTCCGCGTGCTGAACCCCGAAGGCCGCCAGTCGATCATCCGCCGCTTTATCACTCTGCAACGCGAAACCGGCGATGTGATCCATCGCATCACCGGCGACATGCGCCACGAATTGGAAAAGGCGGGGATCGAGGCCGAGGTCTTTGGCCGCGCCAAGAAACCCTATTCGATCTGGCGCAAGATGCAGGAGAAGGATCAGGGCTTCTCGCGCCTTTCCGACATCTACGGATTCCGCATCATCACCCGGACCGAGGAAGACTGCTATCGCACCCTCGGCGCGATCCACCAGCGTTGGCGCGCGGTGCCCGGGCGGTTCAAGGACTACATCAGCCAGCCGAAATCGAACGGATACCGCTCGATCCACACCACTGTATCGGGCCGCGACGGCAAACGGGTCGAGGTTCAGATCCGCACCCGTCAGATGCATGACGTGGCCGAAACCGGCGTTGCGGCGCATTGGTCCTATCGTGACGGTGTGCGCTCGGAAAACCCGTTTGCGGTCGATCCGGCCAAGTGGATTTCCAACCTCACCGAACAGTTCGACAGCGAAGATGATCACGAGGATTTCCTCGAAGCAGTCAAGCTCGAGATGTACTCGGACCAGGTTTTCTGCTTCACCCCCAAAGGCGATGTGGTGAAACTGCCGCGCGGGGCGACGCCGATTGATTTCGCCTACGCGATCCATACCCGCATCGGCCATGCCTGCGTCGGCGCCAAGGTCGATACGATCCGCGTGCCGCTGTGGACGCGCCTCAAGAACGGGCAGTCGGTGGACATCATCACCGCCGACGGCCAGATGCCCCAAGTCACATGGCTGGAGATTGCGGTCACCGGCAAGGCGCGCACCGCCATCCGCCGGGCCCTGCGCGAGGTGGACCGCGAACGCTTTATCAAGCTGGGCAAGGAACTCGCCCGCGCCGGGTTCGAAAATCTCGGTCGCAAGGCCACCGACAAGGCGCTGGACACCGCCGCCAAACACCTGCGCCTGAAAGATCGTCATGAATTGCTGGCCCGTCTGGGCAGCGCCGAGCTTACCGCCCATGAGGTGGTCGAGGCGGTATATCCCGAGCTTACCAAGGATGACGGAGATGCGATTTCTCCCCGTCGTGCGGTGATCGGGCTTGAACCGGGCCAGAAATTCGACCGCGCGCCTTGTTGCCAGCCGCTGCCGGGTGAGCGGATCGTCGGCATCACCTTTCGCGGTAAGGGCGTTGTAGTACACGCCATCGACTGCGATCGTCTGTCCGAATATGAAAACGAACCTGACCGCTGGGTCGATCTGCACTGGCATTCGGGCACCCACCCGGCGGTCTATGGCGCGACGCTCGATCTGACCATCGGCAACGATGCCGGGGTGCTGGGGCGCATTTGCACATTGATCGGCGAGAAAAAGGCCAATATCTCGAACCTCGAATTCGTCGACCGCAAACCGGATTTTTACCGCCTGATGATCAATGTCGAACTGCGTGACCTTGAACAGCTGCATTCGCTGATGCTGATGCTTGAGGCCGAAAGCGATGTTGCCGCGGTCGAGCGGTACCGGGAAAGCGCGAAACCCGCTGTCGCGGCTGGCTGAGAAGGGGTGATCACGAGTGGTTTTCAAGCGCCGAGATCGCCGCTCAGCCGTTCAGATTGCGTCCGAGTTCGTCTATCCGCGCGGTGGATGGACCCGCGCCTTTCACTATGTCAAACACCGGGTTCGCCGCCTGCCTGACAGCCCCGAACGCATCGCGCGCGGCATCGGGGCAGGGGTATTCGCCTCGTTCACGCCTTTCTACGGCTTGCATTTCCTGGTCGCCGCAGTCCTGGCCCGCCTGCTGAACGGCAACATTCTGGCCGCGCTCAGCGGCACGTTCTTCGGCAATCCCCTGACCTATGTGCCGATAGCGGTCATCAGCCTGCAAACCGGGCATTTCATGCTGGGCACCAAGTTCCGCAAGCATGACACGGACGGGCTGATGGGGAAGTTTGCCGATGCGATGGGCGACCTCAAAGACAATTGCATCGCCATGTTCACGGATCGTGAGGCCGACTGGCACGGGCTCAGCCGGTTCTATGACGATGTGTTCTTTCCCTACATGATCGGCGGCGTCATTCCGGGCATCGTGGCCGGGGTGATCTGCGCCTATCTCAGCCTGCCGCTGATCCGCACCTATCAGCAGCGCCGCCGCGCCAAGATCAAGGCGAAGTTTGAACAAATCAAACGCCTTGCACAGGCAGAGGCTGACGTTCTTCCAACAAAACCACTAGGCTCGACCTCAGGGACAATGAAGGATTCGAAAGATGTCTGACAACCATTTGCGTCTGGGCGTGAATATCGACCACGTGGCCACCATCCGCAACGCCCGTGGCGGGGCATACCCTGATCCGATCCGCGCCGCGAAACTGGCCGAAGAGGCTGGGGCCGACGGTATAACCGCCCACCTGCGCGAAGATCGCCGCCATATCCTGGACGCCGATATCGAAGGGCTGATGGAGGCGCTGACCGTGCCGCTGAACTTCGAGATGGCCGCGACGGATGAGATGCAGAAAATCGCACTGCGTCACAAGCCGCACGCCGTCTGCATCGTCCCCGAAAAGCGCGAGGAACGCACCACCGAAGGTGGGCTCGAAGTCGCGCGCGAGGAAAACAAGCTGGCCCATTTCATTGCGCCCCTGCGCGATGTGGGCTGCCGCGTCTCGATCTTCATCGCCGCAGACCGACGCCAGATCGACGCCGCCCACCGCATCGGGGCCGAAGTGATTGAACTGCACACCGGCGCCTATTGCGACTTCCATGCCGAGGGCAAACTGGATGATGCCGCGCGCGAACTGGAAGCCCTGCGCGAAATGTCTGCCTATGCCCATTCGCTTGGGTTGGAAGTCCACGCCGGCCACGGCCTGACCTACGACACCGTGCAACCGGTGGCGGCCTTCCCCGAAGTGCGCGAGCTGAATATCGGCCACTTCCTCATCGGCGAAGCCATCTTCCGCGGCCTCACCCCAGCGGTCCACGAAATGCGCCGCCTGATGGACGAGGCGCGGGAATGATTGACCTCACTTCACTGGCGATCACAGCACTTGCTTTTTTCGTCGTCGCAGTCTCACCCGGCCCTGCAAATATTTCCAACGCCGCGGTGGCGATGAGCTTCGGGCGTAAGACCAGCCTTATCTATGGCCTGGGCCTGTCCTGCGGTCTGGTATTCTGGGGGCTGGTTGCTGCAAGCGGAATGGGCGCGGTTCTGCAAAGCTCGCTTTATGTTCTGATGATGCTCAAGGTGCTGGGTGGGTTGTATCTATTGTGGCTTGCATGGCAGTCGGGACGCTCTGCTCTGCAATCTGACGCGGCCAGAGTTTCCATCCCCGCCAAGGGCAAATGGTTCTGGCGCGGGCTTTTCCTCAACCTCTCCAACCCGAAATCGGTTGTCGCATGGATGGCGGCCTTGTCAGTAGGCCTCGGGCCTGAGGATGGGCTGCTCTCGGTCGTCGTCGCGACGCTGATTTGCATGCTTGCAGGTTTTCTCAACAATTTCCTCTATTCGATGTTTTTCTCGATAAGCGGTATGATGGCCGGATATCGCCGCTTCCGTCGTTGGATCGACGGAGTTGTCGCCGGGTTGTTCGCCGTTGCGGGCCTCGGATTGATCAGATCGGCCTTCACGCGATGATCACCACTGGCTTCATAGCAATCTGGATCGCTTGGCTGATGGCCGGGGGCTCTCCGGGGCCTGCCACGATGGGCATCGCCGGAACCGCCATGAACGAGGGCCGCACTGCCGGTCTGGCATTTGCGCTGGGCATCTGCGCGGGCTCCGCCGCGTGGGGCATAGCCGCCGCGCTGGGGCTGTCGGCGATCATGCTGGCCAATGTCTGGGTGTTCGAAGTGATCCGCTATATCGGCGTCGCTTATCTGGGTTGGCTGGCGTTCAAGGCCCTGCGCCGTGCCATGTCCTCGGATGAGGTTGCGCTGGGCAAGCCGGTTACCGGCTCGTTGGGCACGATCTTTGCCAAAGGCGCAGCCATCCACCTGACCAACCCGAAGGCGATCCTCAGCTGGGGATCGATCTACGCTATCGTCGCCCCCAACGATGCCAGCCTTGCCATGCTGCTGGGCTATTTCGCCATGCTCTATGCGGGCTCATTGTTGGTCTTCATCGGCTACGCCTTCCTGTTTTCGTCTGCGCGGATGGTCAGTGCCTATCGCCGCGCCCGCCGCTGGTTCGATTTTGCCTTCGCCGGCTTCTTCGGCGTGGCCAGCTACAAAATTTTCACGGTGAGGTTGTCATGAAGGCAATTACATATCGCGGCTTTGGTCCCGCATCCGACGTTCTCGAACTAACCGACATGCCCACGCCCGACCCCGCTCCGGGCGAGGTGCTGGTGCGCGTCCACGCCAGCGGTATCAACCCCTCCGACGTCAAGCTGCGCGGCGGTGCGCGTCCGGGCGCGGTGATGCAATTCCCGGTGATCACCCCCCATTCGGACGGGGCAGGGGTGATCGAGGCGGTTGGCGAAGGTGTCGATCCGGTCCGCGTGGGTGAGCGTGTGTGGATCTGGAACGGCCAATGGCAACGCGCGTTCGGCACCGGGGCCGAATACATCGCGCTCCCCTCCGATCAGGCGGTGCATCTGCCCGACACCACCAGCTTTGCCGAGGGCGCCTGTTTCGGCATTCCCGCCATGACGGCATGGTACGCGCTTTTTGCCGATGGCCCGATCACCGACCAGACCATCCTTGTCACCGGAGGCGCAGGGACCGTCGGGCGCTACGCCTGCCAGATGGCTGCGCTGGGCGGGGCACGGGTGATCACTACCGTCAGTTCTGACGAAAAAGCCGCCCATTCCGGCGCTTCCGAATGGATCAACTACCGCACCCAAGACGTGACCGAGGCGGTGATGGATATGACCAAAGGCGCCGGCGTCGACCGCATCGTCGAGGTCGATTTCGCCGCCAACCAGACGGCCTCGCTTGCGATGATCCGCCCCTGTGGCACGATCGCCAGCTATGCCTCGGCCTCACAAATGAAGCCCGAGCTGGATTTCTACGGCTTCATGTTCAAGAACATCCGTCTGCATATGCTGATCGTCTATCAGTTGGACGCCATCGCCCGCCGCCGCGGCGAGGCACAATTGGGCGCATGGCTGGAGCAGGACGCATTAACCCACGCCGTCGTCCCCGGCGGAGGATTGGCGGATGCGGCCAAAGCCCACGCAATGGTCGAGGCCGGACAAAAGCTCGGCACCGTGGTGCTGGAGGTCTGACACTATTGACCAATTGGCAGGGCCAGGAACCAGTCGGCGACCCGATCTGGCCAATCGCTCTGCCGCCCGTGACCATGTGGGCCAAGCGACAGAACGACTGATCCGGCTGTGCAGTTGGACCAGTGCTTGTCCCAGTTTGGCCCTTCGGTTTTTACCTTGTTTGCCATCTGCCCGCAGCCGTTTGTGCGGTTCAGAATGCCGACGGATTTCATGACGCTGCCTTGCTCGAAATGCAGACCGCCAAAGACTGCCTCGCGCCCTTCGAAGGGGACGGTGCGATCCGCAAAGCCATGGCTGTGATGCATATGCACGGGGCCGCTGCAGCGCCGCCACATCGGTTCCCAGAACGCGCCAGAGGCCGAGGCGTAGGCGGCCGCAAACTCGTGATCGGTGCAAGCCTTGTCCCATACCATAGACCCGCCGCGCGAATAACCTGCCAACAGGATTCTGCCCGGATCGAGCTTAAACCGTGCCAGAGCATCCTCTTTGATCTTCTGCAGAGCAATCAAATCATCCCGAGGCCAGCGGTGCCCATCATGCACACCCCAATCCAGGATTTTTGGATTGCCGACATCAACCTGTCCGTCGGGGGCGATGAATGCGATGCCACGGCTGGTAAAGGCATCGACCAGTGCGGCGCGATTGACGGCTGCGTTTGCCGTCGCTGCATAGCCGTGCAAGAAGATGACACTCGGCGCGTTCTCGGGATTTTCGGGTAAAACCACCCGATAGCTCAGCGCGTCGACGCGGCAGGGATCTGCCTCGGAACCACAAGGCTGAGGCTCGGCCAGCACAGGGACAACTGGGCCAATGGTGAGTGCAAGGATTGAAATGAACGCCTTTCTCAACATGGCCAGCTCCGCCAGACTACACAAAACAGTTCGACTGTAGCACATGACCCGCGATCTGCTTGCCATTGGGTCTCATTTAAAGTTGATTGGCACCACCTTAGACTTGAGAAACGCATGATCCTGGGCATCGGCTCCGACCTCGCCAATATTGACCGCATCCAAGGCACGCTCGACCGCTTCGGCGACCGGTTTCGCAACCGCGTCTTTACCGAAACCGAACAGCGAAAGGCCGAACGCCGCCACGACACCGCAGGCACCTACGCCAAGCGCTGGGCCGCGAAAGAGGCGTGTTCCAAGGCGCTGGGCACCGGCTTGCGCATGGGCATCGCGTGGAAGGATATGGCGGTGACCAATCTGCGCACCGGCCAACCCGTCATGCATGTCACCGGCTGGGCCGCCGAACGCCTGAACGAGATGACCCCCGAAGGTCATGAGGCAATCATCCACGTCACCCTGACCGACGATCACCCCTGGGCGCAGGCCTTTGTGGTGATCGAGGCCCGCCCGCTTCACGAAGCGCCCGCGCAGCCTTGACTTGCCCCCAACCGACCCGCATGTAGCACCCCAACCACGCACAGACTGGAGAGAGCAGTATGGCCGAGGAAGCCAAATCCGGAAACGCCGTCTGGGAGACGATCAAAACCATCGTCTACGCCCTGCTGATCGCGGGCGTTTTCCGCACCCTGTTCTTTCAGCCGTTCTGGATTCCGTCCGGCTCGATGAAGCAGACCCTGCTGATCGGGGATTTCCTGTTCGTCAACAAGATGGCCTATGGCTATTCCTACGCGTCCTGCCCCAGCCTGATCATCCCCAGCGTCGGACTGAACATCGACGCAGAAGATATCTGCGGCTGGATGAAAGGCGACAACACCCGCATTCTGGGCGGCGAGCCTGAACGCGGCGACGTCATCGTTTTCCGCCACCCGGTCACGGGCCGCGACTATATCAAGCGCCTGATCGGCATGCCGGGTGACCGGGTTCAGGTGCGTCAGGGCCAGATCATCCTGAATGGCACCCCTGTGCCGCAACAACCCGATGGCGTCTTTAGTGAATTGGCCGAACCACAAGGCCCGCAAGGCCTGCGCCCGCGCTGCGAAAACGGCCCCGTAGGCTTTGGTGGAGAATGCGAAAAGACCCGCCTGATCGAAACCCTGCCCAATGACGTGTCATACGATGTACTGAACATCGGCAATCAGGGGTCCGACAATACCGGCATCTACACCGTGCCCGAAGGTCACTATTTCTTCATGGGCGACAACCGCGATAACTCAGCCGACAGCCGCCTGCCGCAATCTGCTGGCGGGGTCGGTTACGTCCCATACGAAAACCTGATCGGTCGCGCCGACCGCATCATGTTCTCCTCTGCAGGCCGGTCGATGCTGTTCTTCTGGACATGGCGCGGTGATCGCTTCTTCAAGGCGGTCAATTGAAGTTATCGGCCGATATAAAGGCATTCCAGCAGCGATTGGGGTACGAATTCTCCGACCCCGAACTGCTGGTGCGCGCGCTGACCCACGGGTCGGTATCTTCACCCACGCGCCCCGACAATCAGCGGCTCGAATTTCTGGGTGATCGCGTGCTGGGCCTTGTCATGGCCACAGCCCTGCTTGAGGCCGACAAGAAAGCCTCCGAAGGCCAACTCGCCCCCCGTTTCAACGCGCTGGTCCGCAAAGAGGCCTGCGCCGACGTCGCCCGCCAGATCGACCTTGGTGCGGTGCTGAAACTGGGCCGGTCCGAGATGCTGTCCGGAGGCCGCCGCAAACAGGCCCTGCTGGGCGACGCGATGGAGGCGGTTATCGCCGCCATCTACCGTGACGCAGGCTTCGAGGCGGCCCGAGACGTCATCCTCGCCCTCTGGGGCGACCGCATCCACAAGGTCGAGGCCGACGCGCGCGACGCCAAAACCGCTCTACAGGAATGGGCGCAAGCACGCGGCCAGAAACCGCCTGCTTATGTTGAGGTCAAACGCACCGGCCCCGACCACGCCCCCATCTTCACCATCGCCGCCCGCCTGCAGGACGGCACCGAAGCGCAAGCCACCGCAGGCTCTAAACGTCAGGCTGAACAGGCGGCGGCCAAAGCACTTCTGGATTCGCTGACGCAATAGCAACACCATCCACCCCGGCACCGGATCCCTCCTTCATTTGGCCAAGAATATCTCAGGGGGTTTGGGGGGCTGGCCCCCCAATCGATCGGGTTGGCGCAGCCAGTTCGATCTTCAAGCAACCCGAAGAAATCCGGTCAGACCCGTTTTCTGGCGTTCAATCACATGACAATGAAACGCCCAGCCACCGGGATTGTCCGCGACCAGGCCGATCTCGACCGTCTTACCCTTCGACGGCAACATCGTATCCGTCATCAGGTCAAGCACTCCCGCAGCAGTTTCGCTGCCCGGGAGAAACCTGTGACGTCTCACGTCTTGCCTCACTGAAAGGATGATCGCTTGGCTGGCTTTGGCGCGGCGCACCACCTTGACCCAATCCACAGGCCGGGTCGCAATGCGACAAATCCCTCTGGCCCGCCCGGGCATTCTGCTATAGGGGTGCGCACTTGCAAACAGGATCGCAGAACACATGACCACACGCGCCGGATTTATCGCCCTGATCGGAGAGCCCAACGCAGGCAAATCCACCCTTCTGAACCGCATGGTCGGGGCCAAGGTTTCGATCGTGACCCACAAGGTGCAAACCACCCGTGCCCGCATCCGGGGCGTGGCGATGGAAGGTGACGCGCAACTAGTCTTTGTCGACACCCCGGGCCTCTTCAAACCCCGCCGCCGTCTGGACCGTGCGATGGTCGCCGCCGCTTGGGGCGGGGCGGCTGATGCGGATGTGGTCGTGCTGATGGTCGAGGCCCATCGCGGCATCACCGAAGGGGTCGAACGCATCCTCGAAGGGCTCGAAGAGATCGGGCAGGGCCGCACCATCGCGCTGGCGATCAACAAGATCGACAAGGTTCCGTCTGAGAAGCTGCTGGCCCTCACCAGCGACCTGAACGCACGCTATCCCTTTGCCGAAACCTTCATGATCTCGGCCGAAAAAGGCCACGGCGTCGACGATCTGCGCAAATGGCTCGCCTCGGAACTGCCCGAAGGCCCATGGCTTTATCCCGAAGACCAGATCGCCGATCTGCCGATGCGCATGATCGCCGCCGAGATGACGCGCGAAAAGCTGACCCTGCGCCTGCATCAGGAACTGCCCTATCAGCTGACGGTCGAGACCGAGAACTGGGAAGAGCGCAAAGACGGCTCGGCCAAGATCGATCAGGTCATCTACGTTATGCGTGACGGCCACAAAGGCATCGTGTTGGGCAAACGGGGCGAGACCATCAAGGCCGTCAGTCAGGCGGCGCGGGCCGAACTCGAAGAGTTCCTCGACCGCAAGATCCACCTGTTCCTGCAGGTGAAAGTCCGGCCCAACTGGCTGGAGGAATCCGAGCGTTACTCGGAAATGGGTCTGGATTTCAAAGACGGCAACGCATGACTGAGGCCAAGAATTTTCGCCGAAAATTCTTATGTCCAGCGGCGAGGTCCGCGCGATGACCCGGCTGACTGCGGAATTTTGGGTTCATGCCTATCTCGCTCGGCTTCGGTTTCAGGAAATCCCGGCCTTCGTCGTGGTCCATGGCGATGACACTGCGGGCGCGGTGCTGGTCAAACTCAATACGCTCGACGGTCAGGCAATAGCATTCCAACGCAGTTTCGACCTGATGAGCGGCGAACGAAAATGGGTGGAACTCTCCAGCGGCCCCGAGGCTGATGTGGATGCCGCCGTTACCAGACAACGCAGCTTTGACCCTGATCTCTGGGTAGTTGAGGTCGAAGATCGTCAGGGGCGGCACTTGCTGGGTGAAGAAGGGCTTGAATAAACCCCGCTGGATGGGCCTTTGACGCGCGGATCAAAGCGGCTATTTTGATGCTGAACCCGGGCGGTCAGTACCGGCCTGACCTTAGTATGGCGCAAGACGATGAGGTATTTGCGTGGCTGAAACGATTGCTGAGAAACTGGAAAAATCGGAACTTGGCCACTGGATGCAGCGGTTCGAGGGTTTCATGGTCTTTGTCGGCGTCGTCGGTCCATTCGCCACGCTTCCGCAGCTGATCAAGCTCTACTTTACCCACTCGCAACACGCGACGGGTCAGTCGCTGCTCTCGTGGTCGCTCTATGCCGCACTGTCGTTTCTGTGGTTCGCCTATGGGTTGGTGGTGGGAAAGTTGCCCATCTATGTGGGCAACGGGATCTCGATGGTGCTGAACCTGCTGATGGTCATCGGAATTCTGATCCACGCAGGTATGACGTTCTGAAGAACAGCTTCACCCTTCGTCGCCGAGATAGACAAAACTCATCTTGTTGCCATCCGGGTCGCGCGCATAGGCTCCAAAGAAGTTCGGGCCATATTGGGGGCGTTCGCCCGGATCACCTTCATTCGTTCCGCCATTGGCGAGCGCCGCCGCATGCGCTTCTCGCACTTCCGCTTCGCTTTGACACAACAGGCCAACCATATTGCCGTTCCCGACGGTCGCCGCTTCTTTGTCAAACGGCGTTGCAACCCACATCGATCCGCCGTCGCGCAGCCCATAACAGACAGCGTGCGGCATGTATTCGGCGATAACTTTCCCACCAATCCGGGGCACAACCGCGTCATAGTAAGTGCGTGCTTTGGCGACGTCGTTTGAACCGATCATGACATAGTTGAGTGACATTTCTGAAATCCCATTGATAAGAACATAAAGTGAACATTAACAGCTGAAGCACAGAACCGCAACGTGTTTAAAAGATCTTCCACAAAGCTGACCTGACCCGTTTGTACCTTGCACCTGTAACGGCCATAAGATTTCCTGCGGACATATCTGGGACTGAACGAGGCCAAGCTTGGACTGGCGTGATCACGGCATACTTCTGACCTCTCGCCGCCATGGTGAGACGGCGGCGATTATCGAGGTCTTCACCGAAGCCCACGGTCGTCACGCGGGTGTCGTGCGCGGGGGAACCAGCCGTAAGATTGCACCGATTCTGCAACCCGGCGCGCAGCTGGACGTGCTCTGGCGCGCGCGGCTTGAGGAACATCTGGGCACCTTTCAGGTCGAACCCCTGCGCTCGCGCGCAGCGGCTGCGTTTTCGGGGCGGCTGGCGCTGGCGGGGCTGAACGCGGTGGTGGCGCTTCTGTCTTTCTGCCTGCCCGAACGCGAACCGCACCCCGCGATCTACAAGCAAACCGAACAGCTGATGGATTTGCTGGGGCAGGATGAGGTTTGGCCACTGGCCTATCTGCGCTGGGAACTGGCCCTGCTGGAAGAGCTGGGCTTTGGCCTCGACCTTTCAAGCTGCGCGGTGACGGGCGCGACCGAGGGGCTGGTCTATGTCTCTCCGAAAACGGGCCGCGCTGTCAGTGCGGCGGGGGCAGGGGAGTGGGCAGACAAGCTGCTGCCGTTGCCACCCTGTTTGCGCGGCGAAGGCGCTGCGCCGGATGACGAGATTGCCGACGCGCTGCGCACGACCGGGTATTTTCTGGAAAACCATCTGGCCCCGTCGCTGGGCCACACTCCGCTGCCAGAGGCACGCGCGCGCTTTGTGGCGCAGTTTACTCGACGGCTTTGAACACCATCTCGTGCCCGTCCTCGTTGCGCAGGATCAGCACATCGCCGGACACTTCGGATTGCGTCATCGCCATCAGCGCGGCGAAATAGAACCCTTCGGCCTCAAGCCCGGCACAAGCCGCACGGGTGGCGGCCAGATCAGCGATCTCGAACCACGGATACGGCGCGTTCAGCTTGCCCGAATAGGTGTTGCAGGGGGCGTTGCCCTCGATCCGCCCTTCCTCGGGAAAGCGCAGCAGGGCGCTGGCCTCAAAAGGCTGTCCGTCGATCTCCTGCAGCGCCCATGTCTGATCCGCCGCGCCATAGGCGGCAAGCGTCTCATCCTCTTTACATTGGAACAAGGTCAGCAAGGGCAGGAGCAAGGTCAGACGTAACATCGCAGTATCCTGTCAGTAGGGGTTCACGCCGCTGATCAGCTCTTCGCGCACCTCAAGGCGGGGTCGCCAATTGTATTTGGTATCCTCGCGCACCTGATCCCAGTACAGCACTCCGCTGTTGCGCCACGGGTCGAGGATGATGCCTTCATACATCGAATCTCCCTTGGCACTGATCAGGGCTGAATGGTGGATGATCCGGAACGCGGTTGGCGGAGAGGTAGCCCAGTGCAGGTCCAGTGTCTGAAAGTTCTCTTGCTTCAGGCGTGTGGTCATGGCCTGCGCCCAGTCGTTACACAGGCCTTTTTCACGAAACCCGTTGATGATCTTCGCGTTGTGAATGATGGCCGAATCGGTGACGTTCCATTCCTGTTTCAGTTGATTGGAATAGGCATAAGATATCTCGGCTGCACGCCGCGCCTCGGCAGGGTCAACCTTCGGGTCAAGCTGCTGGATCGCTTGTGCCAACTGGTCCACATCATCGGGCCCGGTGTTTGGTGCCATGGCGCATCCGGCAAGGGCCATGCAGGTGGCCAAAACTGCGATGATGATCTTCACGCTCGATTCTCCTCTGGCCAGCTTGGGCGCTGGGTTTGGTTGACGCCCTTTACCTGATTTCTGCACCCGATCCGAGGGGGAAGTTTCGCCCATTAAGCCCTGAAACCGAGTTGTACAACTCGGAAGAAATAGGCCTGAAGGTCCGTACAACACGGAAGAAAAAGAAAACCCGGCGCAAGGCCGGGTTCAGTTGGGGAAACCGCGTCGCTTCGGGCGTCAGCCCAGCAATCGACGCGCGATGACTTGCGCCTGTATTTCTGCGGCGCCTTCAAAGATATTTAGGATGCGCGCGTCACAAAGCACGCGGCTAATTTTGTATTCCAGAGCGAAGCCGTTACCGCCATGAATTTGCAAGCCGTTATCCGCCGCCGCCCAAGCAACCCGTGCGCCCAGCAGCTTGGCCATCCCGGCCTCAAGGTCGCAACGTTGACCGTGATCTTTTTCCCAAGCAGAATAATAAGTTAGCTGTCGCGCGATCATGATCTCGACCGCCATCATCGCCAGCTTGCCCGAGACGCGAGGGAAATTGATCAGAGATTTGCCGAACTGCTTGCGGTCTTGTGCATATTGCATGGCAATGTCCAAAGCACTCTGCGCTACGCCGATGGCGCGGGCAGCCGTTTGGATGCGGGCAGACTCGAAGGTTTCCATTAACTGCTTGAAACCTTTGCCTTCTTCGCCGCCCAGCAGGTTTTCGCCCTTCACTTCGAAGCCGTCAAATCCCAGCTCGTATTCCTTCATGCCACGATAACCCAACACCTCAATCTCACCACCAGTCATGCCGGGCGTGGGGAAGGGGTTCTCGTCGGTTCCAGGTGTCTTTTCAGCCAGGAACATGGACAGCCCACGGTGATCGGTACTGTCGGGATTAGTCCGCGCCAACAAGGTCATCACATGGGTGCGCGCCGCGTGCGTGATCCATGTTTTATTGCCTGTTATCTTATAGTTACCGTCTTCGTCCTTGACGGCCCGCGTGCGCAGGCTGCCCAGATCCGAGCCTGTGTTGGGCTCAGTGAAAACGGCAGTCGGTAGAATTTCGGCGCTGGCCAGCTTGGGCAGCCAGTTGGCCTTTTGCTCATCCGTGCCACCCGCGATAATCAACTCTGCAGCAATCTCAGAGCGGGTGCCCAGAGAGCCCACACCGATATAGCCGCGCGACAGTTCCTCGGACACCACGCACATTGAGGCTTTGGACAGGCCAAACCCACCGAATTCCTCGGGGATGGTCAGGCCGAACACGCCCATTTCGGCAAGTTCTTCGATGATCTCGATCGGGATCAGCTCGTCCTTCAGATGCCAGTCATGAGCATTTGGCTCAACCTTTTCAACGGCATAGCGGCGGAACTGGTCGCGGATCATTTCTAGTTCTTCGTCCAGACCCGAAGCGCCAAACATGGTGGCGCCGGACTGGTCCTGCATCAGCTCAACGAGACGGATGCGGGCGGCCTGAGAATTGGCCTGCGCCATCAGGGTCTGCACTTCGCTGCACTGGAAGCCCGACAATGCGTCCCAGCCGAGGCCAAGGTCTTGCAAACGCACAACTTCCCCTTGGTTCATCGGGATACCACCGGCGATCTGGTGCAGATATTCGCCGAATGCGATCTGGTGCAGCAATTGCTCCATCTCGCCGAATTTGCCTTCGGCCTGAAGCGCTTCGGCCCAGCGTTGCATCTGCTGCAGCGACTGGTGATAGGTCGCCAGCCAGGCCAGCCCATGCGCAGCCGTCTGGTGTGCTTCGATCAACGCGCCCGAGATGCGGCCTTCGCTGGTCACCATCGCGCGCACGGAAACGAGCGCTTTGTCGAACACCGTTTCAACAGCGGGTAATGCAGCCGCGCTGAGTGTCAGAAGGTCGGGCAAAACCGCTGGCTGCGTCATGTTCGTCATATCCTGTCCGTCATGGGCCATGAATCACGTCCTCTGCTGGGTCGTCTGGTCATATCATGCTGCACGTGCAGCGCAACAAAAATACGCAAATAGCCGGTGAAAAGTTCAAATATTTCTCAGTTAATTTTGCAATGCAGAAAAATCCTGGGCTGATATGAAGGGCCGATGGAACTGTTTTCGCTGATGTCCCCGCAGGAATTTTATCTTGCTTTGGTCGTGGCTTTCGTCGCTGGCTGGGTCAAAGGCATGGTTGGCTTTGCCATGCCGATGGTGCTGGTGTCGGGGCTCAGCATGATGCTGCCGCCCGAACTGGCGCTGGCGGGTCTGATCCTGCCCACATTGGTGACCAACGGGGTGCAAGCCCTGCGCGAAGGTGTACCTGCCGCCGTGGCGTCGGTCCGAAAATTCAGGGTGTTTCTCGGGGTCGGGCTGGTGTGCCTTCTGGCCAGTGCTCAGCTGATCAACCTACTGTCACAAAAGGCTTTTCTGCTGATCCTCGGCGCGCCGGTCTCGTTCTTCGCCCTGGTGCAACTGCTTGGTCTGAAGCTGACGCTGCGAGCACCTTCCCTGCGGGTTGAAGCCATGGTTGGCGCAGTGGCTGGTGCCGTCGGTGGCATCTCAGGTGTGTGGGGGCCGCCAACCGTGGCCTATCTGACGGCGCTGAATACGCCGAAAAAGGATCAGATGCGGGTTCAGGGCGTGATCTATGGTTTGGGCGCCGTGGCGCTTATCGTGGCGCATCTGGGTTCGGGAATTTTACGGGCCGAAACAGCGGTGTTTTCTGCGTTGCTGATTGTACCGGCACTGGCCGGAATGCGCGGTGGCCAGTTTCTGCAGGACCGCATCGATCAGGCGCAATTCCGACGGCTCACATTGCTGGTTCTGCTGATTGCTGGGCTGAACCTGCTGAGGCGCGGCATTATGGGTTAGCTGCGTCTCTCGGCAAAACGGAAAGCGAAGTGCAGGCCCAGCATCAGGAAGAACAGGCCCGAGATATCTCCGATCAGATAAGCGATGTATTCGGCGGTGGCGCTGCCGAACGCCATGTTGGTCAGGCCCGAGACCAGAAATGAGGTCACGACACCGATGCCCATGATGCACGACCAGCACGGGCTCCGATCTGCGCGGGGGAACAGATCCCATCCCAGCGCTTTGCAGGCATAGAATGCTGCCGGAACCGTGGTGACCGCTATGGCGATTGCCAGCAGTCTGCTGGGCATGAAGACATCCCAGCCGCCGATCATGGCAAAGACGATGAAGACGCCGGGCAGCAGTGCGAAGATCGCGCGCCACCCCAATAACCATGCTGCCAATACACGAACGCCATGTGGCAGGAACAGCAGGCTGGCGTGGCTGGGGTACTCTGGAAAGAACACGTTTTGCAGGGGCATCAGAACCTCGAATGTGAGGAAAGATGCCGCCACGTAGGCCAAAGAGGCAAAAAATGTGTCAGAGGCCCATCTGCGCACGGGGTTCAGCCGTTGTCGACAGGTGGGCGAAAATCACCTGGGCGCATGAACCAGATACCGCCCGCGGTTGGCGCTGCCGCTTTGGGACAGATAACCTTTCTGCACCAGCGATTTCAGTGCGCGGAAGAAAGTCGGGCGCGAGACGCTCTGGACCAGGGTATGCTCGATCAGACCAAACGTGCGCACCTCTTTGTCGTCTTTTGACAGCTCTTCCGCAGCATAATAAATGTCACGCTCGACCGGAGACAGCTCTTCGAGCCCAAGGGTGCGTTCCATACTCTGCATCAATTTGCGTAATTCGGTGAGCTTTGAAATTTCGGTCATGGTCTACCTGTCATGTTCTGCATCGGACTGAGTATTGTGAAAGGGTCGAGCCCTTTGGTTTTTGTCAGTTCGACACCATCCCCAAGTGGATTTAATCGTTACTTTGGCGGGTCGCCCAAGCGCTGGTGTGAGTGAGGACGCTCGGATCAACCGGTTTTCTGATGATAGGCTGGGATAGCTCAAGTTGAGCTTACAGGCAATGCACTTGTCCGTGTGCATGTGGTTTCCGCAACGTAAGCATGCGGTGAATTGGGGGCCGGAACAGCCCCCAGTTTCAATCAGCCGATGGCCACGGCTTTGATGTCTTCGTCGATGAAAGGCAGATACTGTTCAAAGTTTTCTGCAAACATCTGCACCAGCTTGTCGGCCTGCTTGTCGAAGGCTGCCTGATCGTCCCAGGTGCGGCGCGGATCCAGCAGAACCTCGGGTACGCCAGGCACCGAGACGGGTACGTCGAAGCCGAAATTGGCATCCTTGCGATATTCCGCATCAGCCAGCGATCCCTCGAGCGCGGCGGTCAGCAGCGCGCGAGTGGCCTTGATCGGCATCCGGCTGCCTACGCCATAGGCACCGCCGGTCCAGCCGGTATTGACCAGCCAGCAGGTAGCGCCGTGCTGGGCGATCTTGTCGCGCAGCAGGTTGCCGTAAGCCTCGGGGCGGCGGGGCATGAAAGGTGCTCCGAAACAGGTCGAGAAGGTGGGCTGTGGCTCAGTGACACCACGCTCGGTTCCCGCAACCTTCGAGGTGAAGCCCGACAGGAAGTGGTACATCGCTTGCGCCGGTGTCAGTCGCGCGATCGGAGGCAGAACGCCGAACGCGTCACAGGTCAGCATGATGATGTTCTTCGGATGCCCACCCAGCGCGCTTTTGGACGCGTTCGAGATGTATTCCAACGGGTAGGCACAACGCATATTTGCGGTCAGCGAATCGTCGTCGAAATCCAGTTCCTTGGTTTCGGGATCGAAGACCATGTTCTCGATCACGGTGCCGAATTTGCTGGTTGTCGCATAGATTTCCGGCTCGGCCTCGGCATTCAGGTTGATGGTCTTGGCATAGCAGCCGCCCTCAAAATTGAAGGTGCCGCGATCCGACCAGCCATGTTCGTCATCACCGATCAACACGCGGGTCGGGTCGGCGGAAAGGGTGGTCTTACCTGTGCCCGACAGGCCGAAGAACACGGCAGTGTCGACCGGGTTGCCGACCGCGTGGTTGGCCGAACAGTGCATCGGCATCACGCCTTTTTCCGGCAGCATGTAGTTCAGCAGGGTGAACACGGATTTCTTGTTTTCACCCGCATACTCGGTGCCGCCGATCAGGATCAGTTTGCGGTCGAAGTTCAGCGCGATCACTGTTTCGCTGCGGCAGTTATGCTTGGCCGGGTCGGCCTGGAAGCTGGGGCAGTTGATGATGGTGAAATCTGCGGTGAAATCGTCCAAGTCCTCACGATCCGGACGACGCAGCAGGTGACGGATGAACAGGTTGTGCCAGGCCAGCTCAGTCACCATGCGCACATTGATCGAATAGCTTGGGTCGGCCCCGCCGACGAGGTCCTGCACGAAATAGTCGCGGCCTTTCATATGGGCCAGCATATCTTCGTAGAGCGCGTCAAAGCCATCGGGGCTCATGGCGGCGTTGTTTTCCCACCAGATGCTGTCGGCCACGCTGTCGGTCTTCACGACATGCTTGTCCTTGGGCGAACGGCCGGTGAATTTGCCGGTGGTCACCAGAAAGGCGCCGCCGTTGCCAAGGGTGCCTTCGCCGCGCTTCAGCGCTTCTTCGATCAGCGCCGGTTCCATGAAGTTGTAATAGACATTGCCCAGACCCTCGATGCCCTGATCCTCGAGGCGGAATTGCGGGTTAACCCGTCCAGATGTCATGTGTGTCTTCTCCTGTGGCGGCGCGGAGGCATTCGGGCCAATTGCGCCATTGGGGCAGATGCCGATCTAAGACCGGCGGTCAGGCGGGTCTTATCATGGTCGTTCAAGGCATGAACAGGTGGGTTTGACGCAGTTAGCGCAACCAAGTAAAAGTTTAGCGCAACCAAGTATTTCGTGATGAATATGCGGGCCGTTTTCCGGGAAACGATACGGCTTTTTTGTCGCAACTGTGTGGCAACTATCTCACGATTCGCAGATACAGTTTGATTCGCGGCCTTAAAAAAGACAAAAATACCCTACTAATAAGCGGAATATCGCGTATGTGAGCAGGAATGAGGGGCCAACCCGATGTCAAAGATTGCACTGGTGGATGATGACAGAAACATTCTGACGTCCGTATCCATGACTCTCGAAGCTGAGGGCTTCGAAGTCGAAACTTATAATGATGGTCAGGCTGCGCTGGACGCATTCAACAAGAAATTGCCGGATATGGCTGTGCTGGACATCAAGATGCCGCGCATGGATGGCATGGATCTGTTGCAGCGCTTGCGGCAGAAGACCCAGATGCCGGTCATTTTCCTGACTTCAAAGGATGATGAGATTGACGAGGTTCTGGGCCTGCGCATGGGCGCCGACGATTACGTCAAGAAACCGTTTTCGCAGCGCCTGTTGGTTGAACGGATCCGTGCTCTGCTGCGCCGTCAGGAAGCGATCGAAGGCGACGCCGGCAGTGTGGCCACAGGCGACACCAAAGTGATGGAGCGGGGCGATCTGCGGATGGACCCTCTTCGCCACGCGGTCAGCTGGAAAGGCAATGACGTCTCGTTGACCGTGACCGAGTTCCTGTTGCTGCAAGCCCTGGCGCAGCGTCCGGGTTTTGTCAAAAGCCGCGATCAGCTGATGGATGTGGCCTATGACGATCAGGTTTATGTAGATGACCGGACGATCGACAGCCATATCAAACGCCTGCGTAAAAAAATGCGGGCCGCGGACTCTGAATTCTCGGCCATCGAAACGCTCTATGGTATCGGATATCGGTACAACGAAGAATAGGCGCGGCCGTTTTTAAGGGGTAAAAGGGTCTCGTGCGCGATACTGAACACGCCAATCAAGTGCGCGACGCGGACGTCGTTCTAGGGGATGATTGGGTCATCCCCCTGGACCCCGAGTCTGCCGAGCTGCGGGCCAAACGCTCGCGCCGCAACCTGTTCAGCCTGCGCCATTCAGCACTTGCGCGCCGGATCATTACATTCAACCTAGTGGCTTTGGTCATTCTGGTGGCCGGGCTTCTCTATCTCGACGACTCGCGCAAGCAGCGTGTGCAGCAAACGGCGCGCAATCTGGTTGGCGATGCACAGCTTGTCAGCAACGTGTTTGAAACCCAGCTGCGCCAGCCCGCCCCCGCAGGCGCAGCCGCGCTGGATGTACGGGACACGCTGGCTGGCCTTAGCCTGCCGGAAGGTGGCGAGGTCTTTGTCTATGACGGCACCGGCACGCTGATCGGCTGGACGCGGGGCGCCTCAGCTTCTACCGAATTGCCCAGCCTGTTGCGCCAGAATGCAGACAACGCGACCGGAGGCACACTGATCAGCGATGCGTTGAATGCGGTCTGGAACGGCATCTCAGCGGTTTTCAGCGGTTCTGCTGACGTCGATCTGCCCACTTTGGCTCAGCGCGTACAAGAGATGATTCCGCAGGCGCTTGATGGCGGGATGCAGGTTCAGGCTGTTAAGGATGGCGTCGGCCAGACCGTGATCGTCGCGGTCGCCCCGATTCTGCTGGATGATGCGCCCGTGGGTGCGGTTGCCATGGCAGGCCCCGCAGGTGAAATCGACGCACTGGCCCGCAAGGAGCAAGAGCGCATCCTGCAGATGTTTGTCGTAGCCCTGCTGGTGTCCATTGGTCTCAGCCTTGTTCTGGCTTCGACGATCGCCAACCCGCTTGCCGATCTGGCGGCAGCAGCCGAGATGGGCAAGGATCGCGGCACCGGCGTCAATCCGGGGCGGATCCGCATACCCGATCTCAGCGCACGTCCGGATGAGATCGGCCGCCTCAGCCAGGCGCTGCGCGGTATGGTCACCGCGCTATATAATCGCATCGATGCGAACGAGCAGTTCGCCGCAGATGTGGCGCATGAGATCAAGAACCCTCTGGCCAGTTTGCAATCCGCTGTCGGCACCATGCGCATGGTCAAGCGCGATGATCAGCGCGAAAAACTGTTGGGCGTGATCGAGCATGACGTGCGGCGGCTGGATCGTCTGGTCAGTGACATCTCGAACGCATCACGGCTGGATGCGGAGCTGGTAAAGGAAGAGGAACAGCCCTTCGATCTGCTGAAACTGCTGAACAATATCGGCCAGTATCTTGGGGAAGAGGCGCGCACCAAAGGTATCGACTATATCACGGATCTGCCGTCCGATCCTATCGTGGTCAACGGGCTTGAAGCGCGTTTGGCTCAGGTCTTCGTCAACCTGATCACCAACGCTATTTCCTTCTGCGAGGACCAGGACGCGATCCGCGTTTGGGTGCGCCGCCGTGATAACCGCGTGCTTGTTGTGGTCGAAGACACCGGCCCGGGTATCCCGGATCAGGCCCTTACCAAGATTTTCAAACGTTTCTATTCGCAACGCCCGGAAGAGCATTTCGGCAACAACTCGGGCCTTGGTCTGGCTATCTCGAAGCAGATCGTTGAGGCCCATGGCGGTGTGATCTGGGCCGAGAACATTCGCCCGACCGAGGCGGATGCCACCTCCGAACCGCTGGGCGCGCGGTTTGTGGTCGGACTGCCCGTCTAGGTCATGGGCGGCGGGCTTTTAACCGACATCGCAGAGCAAGAAAGCGCATGCATCCATGCCTCTTGCGTGGCTGTCGGGGATGCGGGCTTGCTGATCGTGGGCGCGTCAGGTGCGGGGAAATCGGCACTAGCCTTGCAGATGATGGCCTTGGGCGCGCAGCTTGTGGCTGATGATCGCACCGAACTGACCATGCAAGGTGCACAGGTCATGGCCACCGCTGTCCCGCATCTAAGCGGTCTGATCGAGGCGCGTGGCGTGGGCCTTCTGCAGGCCGAAGCTGTCAGGTCTGTCCCGTTGTCATATGTGATCGATTTGGATCAGGCTGAGCCGGCGCGCCTGCCTGAACCAACCAACGTGAGAATACTAAAGCAAACTGTTCCCTTGCTTCGCGCCGCCACCGTACCCAATTTACCGGCAGCATTGCTGCAGCTTCTGAAAATGGGACGCGTGAGCCCCGAATGGCCGAACACATGACCGCTCAACGCCGTACCGTATTGGTAACAGGGCCTTCTGGCGCGGGTCGTTCGACCGCTATTCACGTCCTTGAAGACCTCGGATTCGAGGCGATCGACAATCTGCCGATGGGTCTTCTGTCGCGGCTTATGGACGGTTCAGACCCGGGCAGCCCGATGGCGCTGGGTATCGATGCGCGCAACCGCGATTTCTCGACAATCGGTTTCATCGAACTGGCTGCGAAACTGGGGCGAATGGAGCAGGTGGACCTGACCATTCTCTATCTGGATTGCAGTGACGAAGTGTTGTTGAGACGCTTCTCGGAGACCCGTCGTCGCCACCCGGTCGCCAGTGATGCAAGCCCGGAAACCGGCGTGCGCCAGGAAAAGGAACTGCTGGCTCCGATCCGAGAGATTGCTGATACCCTGATCGACACCACCGCCCTGAACGTCCACCAGCTGCGCGAAGAAGTTGAGCGTTGGTTCGCCCCCGAAGGCGGGCGTCATCTGGCGGTTTCAATCGAATCCTTTTCTTACAAGCGTGGCCTGCCGCGCGGTCTGGACATGGTGTTTGATTGCCGGTTTCTGGCCAATCCCTATTGGCAACCGGAATTGCGTTCCGCAGATGGTCGAAACCCGGATGTCGCGACCTATGTTCAGTCGGATATGAACTATAGCGCTTTCTTTGACCGGGTTGTCGATCTGCTGATCGAATTGCTCCCGGCGTTCCGGGCCGAGGGCAAGACGCATTTGTCGGTGGCCTTCGGTTGTACGGGCGGCCAGCATCGGTCGGTCGCGGTTGCGGAAGCTGTTGCAAAGGCCCTTGCAGAAGCGGGCCAGCAGGTGTCAATTAGGCACCGCGAAATGGAGCGTCGTTCTTTGAATGTGAGGCCGAGTTGATCGGGATCGTAATTGTTGCACATGGGGGGTTGGCGCAGGAATATCTGTCCGCCACGCAGCATGTGGTTGGTAAACAGCCCGGATTGATCGCCATTCCGATTGAGGCTGACCATGACCGCGAAGAAAAACAGGCTGAAATCTGTCGTGCCGCCGATACGGTCGATCAGGGCGATGGCGTGGTCGTCGTAACCGATCTGTTTGGTGGCAGCCCGTCGAATCTCAGCCTGCGGGCCTGTGCGCCGCAGGATCGGCGAATCCTGTACGGCGCCAACCTGCCCATGCTGATCAAACTGGCCAAAAGCCGCCACCTACCGCTGGCCGAGGCGGTGCGTTTGGCGTTGGAAGCTGGACGAAAATACATCAATGCGCAAAATGTGACGCTGGATTGATACCGGATACATTCATATGACGAACAAGAGTTTGAAAATCATAAATGAAAAGGGCCTGCATGCCCGCGCCTCTGCCAAGCTGGTCGAGGTGGTCGAAGGCTTCGACGCACGCGCCGAGGTGTCTCGCGACGGGCTTTCTGCCTCGGGCGACAGTATCATGGGCCTTTTGATGTTGGCAGCGTCGCGCGGAACCACTATTGACGTCGAGACGTCCGGCCCGGATGCTGAGGCGTTGGCAGAAGCTTTGGAAACTCTGGTGAACGACAAGTTCGGCGAGGGATTCTGACGGCCAAGACACCAAGGACGGAAAGACAAGGCAATTGGCGGAAACCACGCACGATACCAAGACAGGTCCTGTAGTAGATCACGACACTGATCAGGGTGAGATTTACGACCGCAGAACCCTGACCTACGCCAACTCGTTTGACGATGCCTGGACGTCCACGGCCATTCGCGCCATTGAATGGTGCACGGGAAAACTGACCATCCTGCGCATGGTCAACAAGTTCGAAAAGCAAAATGAGCATTATCGCGGCCAGAAATTCTGGGGCGGCGCGCTCAAGACCATGGGTATCGATCTGACGACTCCGGCCGAGCAGATCGCCCGCATCCCCAAAGAGGGGCCTGTTGTGGTTGTCGCCAACCACCCGCACGGCATGGTCGATGGTATGATCTTCGCCGAACTCATCGGTCGGGTCCGTAGTGACTATCGCATCCTGACCCGCTCGGTCCTGACCGGTCTGGATGAGGCCGCGACCTCGTTCATGATCCCGGTGCCGTTCCCGCACGATCCCGAGGCTCAGGCCAAAATGCTCGAGATGCGCAGCAAGGCGATGAAACATCTGGCCGACGGCGGCGTTGTGGCGTTGTTCCCGTCGGGCGTGGTGATGTCGTCCGATGATTGGTTTGGCCCGGCAATCGAGCGGGAATGGAACGTCTTCACGGCAAAAATGATCCGTCGCTCGGGCGCCAAGGTGGTCCCGATCTTCTTCCCCGGCAGTAACTCGCGCTGGTATCAAGTCGCCAATCAGATTTCGCCGATCCTGCGCCAGGGTCTGCTGCTGCATGAAATCGTCCGTTCCTGCAATAAGCCGCAATCCCCGGTCATCGGCGAGCCGATCCCGGACGAAGACATGGCGCTGCTGGAACGTGACCCGCGTGGCTTCATGGCTTGGCTCCGCGATCACACACTCGCCCTCGGCAAGCGCTGATCCGCTCTTCATCTGGTCAAAAGTATCCCGGGAGTGAATTGAGCCACAGGCTCAAGAGAGGGCTGGCCCTCTCAATCCCTATCGTGTCGGCACCGGAACCTCACCGCGATAATCATAGAACCCGCGCTCGGTTTTGCGCCCCAACCATCCGGCCTCGACATATTTCGTCAGCAACGGGCAAGGGCGGTACTTGGTGTCCGCCAACCCGTCATGCAGCACGTTCATGATCGCTAGACAGGTGTCCAGCCCAATGAAATCTGCCAGTTCCAGCGGCCCCATCGGATGGTTGGCCCCCAACTTCATGGACTGATCAATGGACTGCACATTCCCGACGCCTTCATAGAGCGTATAGACCGCCTCATTAATCATCGGCATCAGGATACGGTTGACGATAAAGGCAGGGAAATCCTCTGCACTGGCCGAGGTTTTGCCCAGCCGGTCTACGACTGCCTTACAGGCCTTGAACGTCTCTTCATCCGTGGCAATGCCCCGGATCAGTTCGACCAACTGCATGACTGGGACAGGATTCATGAAATGGAACCCCATGAATCGCTCCGGCCGGTCTGTGCGGCTGGCCAGACGCGTGATCGAGATGGACGAGGTGTTTGAAGTCAGTATCGTATGCGGCTGCAGATGCGGCAGCAGATCTTCGAAAATGGCTTGTTTGACCGTTTCCCGTTCGGTCGCGGCCTCGATCACCAGATCGGTCTGTCCGATATCGGGCAGGTTCAGTGTTGTCGTAATCCGGCCCATTGCAGCCTGAAGCGCCTCATCGGAGATCTTCCCGCGCGAAGCCTGCCGTGCCAGATTGGCCTCGATCGTCGCCAGTGCGCTGTCCAGAGCGTCCTGGCTGATGTCATTGAGCAGAACATCATACTCCGCCAGGGCCATGACATGAGCTATACCGTTGCCCATTTGACCGGCGCCGATCACTCCGACTGATTTTACATCCATGTTCTGGTGCCTTTGCTCGCAGGTTATGGCGACATTATCGGCAGTTCCGGGTGGGCGGCAAGGGGATCGGACAGGTCAAATTCGCTTCAAATGCGCGCATTAGGGTTTTCTCAACACCTGCGGCGGCAAGATGGCAACCGGGTGAAAATTTGGGTGAGTGAGATGAGCTATCAACCGATCGGCGTGAGGGATCCCGCTGAACTTACGTGCAGTTATACGGCGTCGAAACTGCGGTTCCGAGGCCCCAAACGGGCTTTGGACCGGCCTTATGTCGCTTGTATCGGGGGAAAAGAGACTTTCGGTCGATTCGTGGATCGCCCCTATCCGACGATTCTGCAGCAGCGCCTTGGTCGCCGCTGCATCAATTTCGGCAGCCTTTATTGCGGGGCCGAAACCTTATTGCGGGACAGGAGCCTGATAAGCCTCGCCAACGCGTCAGAGCTGTGTGTGTTGCAAGCGCCCGATTTGACGGGCCACACCAATCGCTTCTATCGCGTGCATCCACGCCGCAATGACCGTTTTGTTGCCCCGACGCCAGAGCTGGTGCGGCTTTATCCCGAAGAAGATTTTACGGATATCCACTTTGTGGGTCATTTGCTCGCGCGACTTCAAGCGCATCCTGATTCGCGCTTCGACATCGTCGCGGATGGATTGCGTCAGAGCTGGCTCAGTCATCTGCAAACGGTCTTGAAGGGGTTCGCTTCACCTGTGGTGCTGTTGGCGCTTGAGGTAGATGAAGGCGACAGTGGTCACAACTGTCATGAACGCCTCAAAATCGAGGCAATGATGCTTGGCGCATTGAGTTCATTCTGCGCGGAAGTGGTGCAAATACATGCTCAGGTTTCGGGGGTTTCCGATGATCTTGAGGATGCGTTGTTCGGCACGATACAGCAGCCTATGGCCGAGCACATGATCGGCCCGGCAACACACCGGCGAATTGCTGAGGTGCTGTCTTCCTCCATTCAGGATGCTGATCTGTAACAAAAAAGGCCCGCCATTGGCGGGCCTTGCAAGATTTTTCGACGAAAAATCTTCGCCTAAACTCAGCCGAGTTTCTCGGTCAGTTCCGGCACTGCCTGGAACAGGTCGGCAACCAGACCAAAATCGGCAACCTGGAAGATCGGCGCTTCTTCGTCTTTGTTGATCGCGACGATGATTTTTGAGTCTTTCATACCCGCAAGGTGCTGGATCGCGCCCGAGATGCCGACAGCGACATACAGGTCCGGTGCAACAACCTTACCGGTCTGGCCGACCTGCCAGTCGTTCGGGGCATAACCCGAGTCGACTGCGGCACGCGATGCGCCCACGGCGGCACCCAGCTTGTCGGCCAGGGTTTCGATCAGTTTGAAATCCTCTTCCGATCCGACACCACGACCACCCGAGACAACAACGCCAGCCGAAGTCAGTTCCGGACGGTCGCTTTCGGCAACCTTGTCCTCAACCCACTCGGACAGCCCGGGGTTCTCACCGACCGAGATGGTCTCGACAGCAGCCGAACCACCTTCGCCCGCGGCATCGAAGCTGGCAGTACGGATGGTGACGACTTTCTTGGCGTCGTTCGATTTCACCGTCTGGATCGCGTTGCCCGCATAGATCGGGCGCTCGAAGGTCGAACCGTCAACCACGCCGGACGCATCCGAGATCACCATCACGTCCAGCAGCGCGGCTACGCGCGGCATCACGTTCTTGGCGTCGGTGGTCGCGGGGGCAACGATGTGCTCGTACCCATCGGCCAGACCTACGATCAGGGCTGCAGTCGATTCCGCCAGGCGATGACCCAGCGAGGCATCTTCGGCAACCAGCACTTTGGACACACCGTCAATCTTCGCAGCAGCTTCACCTGCAGCAGCGGCAGAGCCGCCCGCGGCCAGAACGGTGATGTCACCCAGCGATTTGGTGGCGGCAACGGTTTTGGCGGTGGCGTCGAAGCTCAGTTCGCCATTGTTGACTTCGGCAAGCAGAAGTACAGCCATTACACAGCCCCCGCTTCTTTGAGTTTCTCGACCAGCTCGTCAACCGAGCCGACCACGATGCCCGCAGCGCGCGCCGGGGGTTCATCGGTCTTGACGATTTCCAGGCGTGGAGTGACGTCGACGCCGTAATCGGCGGCGGTTTTCTCGTCCAGCGGCTTTTTCTTTGCCTTCATGATGTTCGGCAGCGACGCATAGCGCGGCTCGTTCAGGCGCAGGTCAACGGTCACGATGGTTGGCATCTTGACGCTGATTGTCTGCAGGCCGCCATCCACCTCGCGGGTGATCTTTGCGGTGTCGCCTTCGATGTCCAGCTCGGATGCGAAGGTGCCCTGCGACCAGCCCAGCAGGGCCGACAGCATCTGGCCGGTGGCGTTCATGTCGTTGTCGATCGCCTGCTTGCCTGCCAGAACGATGCCCGGCTGCTCTTCCTCGACCACTTTGGCCAGGATCTTGGCGACGGCCAGCGGTTCGATATCGGTGTGAACATCATCGGCTGCAACAACCAGAATCGCGCGGTCAGCACCCATGGCGAGCGCGGTACGCAGGGTTTCCTGCGCCTGCTTTACACCGATCGAAACAGCAACGACCTCGTCGGCCTTGCCCGCTTCTTTCAGGCGGATCGCCTCTTCTACTGCAATCTCGTCGAACGGGTTCATCGACATTTTGACATTGGCGAGATCAACACCGCTGCCGTCCGCTTTGACGCGAACTTTCACGTTGTAGTCGATCACGCGCTTGACAGGCACAAGTACCTTCATTTTTGCGTATGCTCCTTACAAAAACGGCAAGCCGCGCAGCGACTCCACCAATGCTCTCGCGGCCTAGATAGCGGGTCGCGATGTCCGGCAACAGAGCAAAATCGTCACGTCATGGGTTCGAGACGTCGCGTTTTGTCATTTTTTCGACAAGAAACGAAATTTAATTTCCCCGCGACGGGTGCGCTCAGCGGTTCGCGCCCGGAATCCAGAGCACATCGTCACGTCCGCCATCGTTGGCGCAGCGCGCGGCGACAAAGAACCAGTCGCTGAGGCGGTTGAGGTATTTGACCGCAACCTCGTTTACCGGTTCCATATTGGTCAGTTCAACGGCCAGCCGCTCGGTCCGGCGCGAGACAGTGCGGCATACGTGCAAATGCGCGGCCAGACGCGATCCGCCGGGCAGGATGAAACTGCGCAAGGGCTCAAGCGTTTCGTTCATCACATCGATCTCGGCCTCAAGCCGATCGATTTGGGCGGCGATGATGCGAAGGGGCGGGTAGTCGGCCTCGGCATCTTTGTCCATGTCGGGGCGGCAGAAATCGGCGCCCAGATCGAACAGGTCATTCTGAATGCGGGACAGGGCGGCCTCGACTTCACCCTCGGCTTCGGTGCGTGCCACGCCGACGAAGGAATTCAGCTCATCCACGGTGCCATAAGCCGCAACGCGCCCGGAATACTTGGCAACCCGTTCCCCGTTGCCGAGTGCGGTTTTGCCGTCATCACCGGTGCGGGTATATATCTTGTTGAGTACGACCATCTCTTAGCCTCCTTGTCCGCGCAGGTAGACGTAGAGCACGATCAACACCACGGCAATGAACTGAAACAGGATACGCAGCCGCATCATCTTGTTGCTTTTCATTGCAGCATCTTTGCCGGGTTTTCCAAAATTGGCGATGCCCATAACCAGCACGGCGACCACCGCCGCCATGGCTAGAAGCAGTACGACCATCAACAGGTCCATAAGATCACCGTCCGTGTTTTGTTTCGTTGCGCCCGATCTAGCCTCATCGCCCGCAAAAGCGAACGGGTAATTTCGCCTCAGATGTCCGACAGGATGCGGTCGATGGTGCGCGTTGGCAGGATACGGCGCAGATAGCCAGCGATATAGGTAGGTGTGGTGACATAGTACCGGGTGCGCGGGCGTTTGGCTTCAACCGCATGGGCCAGCTTGGTGGTCACGGCCGAGGCGGGCAGTTCGAACTTGTCGGGTCCCGAGGATTCGTAAAGCCGTTTGAGCAGCGATTCCTCGTATCGTTTGCGCAAAGCCGAGTTTTCCCAATCGATAAAGCGTTCGAAGACTGGAATGGCGTTTTGGCGGATTTTCGAGGTGATGGGGCCGGGTTCGATCAGGATGACTTTGATGTCAGTATCGCGCAACTCCAGCCGAAGCGTATCCGAAAGCCCTTCGATCGCGTATTTGGTGGCTACATAAGCCCCGCGCCATGGAAACGCGACGAGTCCCAGAACGGATGAATTCTGAACGATTCTGCCATGACCTTGCGCGCGCATGACCGGAATCACCTGGCGGGTCAGTTCATGCCATCCGAAGACATTGGTTTCGAAAATCTGCCTCAGACCGTCGGTCGGTACATCTTCAACCGCGCCGGGCAAACCATGTGCACCGTTGTTGAACAGCGCATCCAGGGCGCCGCCAGTCTCCTCGAGCACCTGACGCAGGCCCGAGGTAATGGTTTCGGCATTCGTATAATCGATCAAGGGGCTGTCGAAACCCTGCGCGCGCAGCCTGTCACAGTCGCGCTGCTGTCGGCATGAGGCAAAGACACGCCAGCCCCGTGCACGCATGCCATGCGCCGCGTCCAGCCCTATTCCGGATGAGCAGCCCGTGATCAGAATCGATTTCTGCATATCGTCCCCGCCTGTGTACCTCGCCCATAGCTACGGCGTGGTTCTGGTCAGGACAATGACACAGTTGCGTCAGTTTGTTGGCTTTCGAACCAGCGATGAGGCGATCCACCCGACCCGTTGTTCGGGCAGCAGGCGTAGGCGTAACCAGCCGGTGCCCGATTCGCCCAGAACCTCGACCCGTTGACCGATTACCCCTTTGGCGATGATCGGATAGATCGTGCCGGGGCCGTCGCGCATGTTCACACGGGTACCCGCGATCTCGCGGATGTCTTTTTCGGGTTCAATGATTTGCGATTCAGGGGTGACGTCGTCCTGCACCTCGGTCGAGGTTTGCTGCAGCCCGGCGAGCCCATCTTCCAGCGAGGCCAGAGTGAAGCTTGCGCCTTGATCGTCAAACGCGGTGGGTTGTTCCAGCGGATCGGCCGCGACTTGCGTTAGAACGACGATAGGATCGCCTTCGGTTTGGGGTTCGGGCTGAACCCGCGCCTGAACCGCGCGGGCGGCGACGTTGGTGACCAGCTCCTCGGCTTGGGCCGTTTGCGATGGTGTGGGTGTTGACGCGATACGAACGGGCTGTTCGGCGCGGGTACCGCGCGGCTCGAATTCCGGTCCACCACTCATCACGTAGAAGCTCCAACCGAGAGCGGCGAAAGTGATAATAATAACGCGCGTCATGGCGCACCCCCTGGCAATCGTAACAACAATAAAAGGCAGCAGTCTTAATGTTTGAGAGGTTACCATAAATCGGGCATCGAGTCGAAAAATGGGGGAAATCCGATACTTGCCTCCCCCTGTTGCAAAAAGCCCGACTTGTCCCCAGTAAAATATCTGCCGATTGCTTTACCCGCGCGCGCTTGCGTCGTATCACATCATGTATGAACGACACGATCGACGACCCCAATATGGAGGCCCCCGAAGGTGGGGGCGAGATAGCCGAACCGTTGCGCCGCGCGATTGGCGAACGCTATCTGACCTATGCATTGTCCACCATCATGCACCGGGCTCTGCCCGATGCACGGGACGGGTTGAAGCCGGTTCACCGGCGAATCCTCTACGCGATGCGCGAGCTGCGACTCAGTGCAACCGGTGGCTTTAGGAAGTCGGCGAAAATTTCCGGCGACGTGATGGGCAACTACCACCCTCATGGCGACGCTGCGATCTATGACGCGATGGCGCGTCTGGCGCAGGACTTCAACGTCCGCTACCCGCTGGTCGACGGGCAGGGGAACTTCGGCAATATCGACGGCGATAACCCGGCGGCCTCGCGTTACACCGAGGCGCGGATGACCATCGTGGCCGAGGCGCTGCTTGAGGGTCTGAACGAAGACGCCGTCGATTTCCGCGACAATTATGACGGCACGTTGACCGAACCGGTCGTGCTGCCCGCGCAGTTCCCGAATCTGCTGGCCAACGGGGCGAGCGGTATCGCGGTGGGCATGGCGACGAATATTCCGCCGCATAACATCTCGGAGCTGTGCGACGCCTGCCTACATCTGATCAAAACGCCGGATGCGCGTGACGACACGCTGTTGAATTACGTACCCGGCCCGGACTTTCCGACCGGCGGCGTGATCGTTGAGCCGCCCGAGAACATCGCGCAGGCCTATCGCACCGGGCGCGGTTCTTTCCGCTTACGCTGCAAGTTCGAGGTCGAGGATCTGGGCCGCGGCCAATGGCAGATCGTCGTTACCGAGATCCCGTATCAGGTTCAGAAATCCAAGCTGATCGAGAAGATCGCGGAACTGATCCAAACCAAGAAAATCCCGATCCTCGCCGATGTGCGCGACGAATCCGCAGATGACATTCGTCTGATCCTTGAGCCGCGTTCCAAAAACGTCGACCCCGAGGTGCTGATGGGCATGCTCTATCGCAACTCGGACTTAGAGGTGCGGTTCAGCCTGAACATGAATGTGCTGATCGACGGGGTGACGCCCAAGGTCTGCTCGATGAAGGAAGTGCTGCGCGCCTTCCTTGATCACCGGCAAGAGGTGCTGATCCGCCGCTCACGCCATCGTTTGGGCAAGATCGACCATCGTTTGGAGGTCTTGGAGGGCTTTATCGTCGCCTTCCTCAACCTCGACCGCGTGATCGACATCATCCGCTATGACGACGACCCCAAAGCCGCGCTGATGCGCGAGGATTGGAGTATCGACCATGTCCGCGCGACCGACGAATCCGACTATGTCACGCCCAAACCGGGCGAGGGCGAACTGTCCGAAGTTCAGGTCGACGCCATTCTCAACATGCGTCTGCGCAGTCTGCGCCGTCTGGAAGAGATGGAACTGGTGCGCGAGCGCGACGAGCTGATGTTGGAACGCGCCAACCTCGAAGACTTGCTGGCCGATCCCTCGCTGCAATGGGCCAAGATCGCCGAGCAGTTGAAAGAGACCAAGAAGACCTTCGGCAAAGACTACGAAGGCGGCGCGCGGCGCACGCAATTTGCTGAAGCCGGACAGGTCGAAGAAGTGCCGCTTGAGGCGATGATCGACAAGGAACCAATCACGGTCGTCTGCTCGCAGATGGGCTGGATTCGCGCCATGACTGGCCATATCGACCTGAAACGTGAGTTGAAGTTCAAGGACGGCGACGGTCCGCGGTTTATCTTCCATGCGGAAACCACGGACCGGTTGCTGGTCTTTGCGTCGAACGGACGCTTCTACACGGTCAGCGCCGCCAACCTGCCCGGTGGGCGGGGCATGGGTGAACCGCTGCGCTTGATGGTTGATCTGCCGAACGAGGCACAGATTATCGACATCCTGATCCACAAGCCGGGGCGCAAGCTGCTGGTGGCCTCGGATGCGGGCAACGGCTTCATGGTGCCCGAGGATGACGTGCTGGCACAAACCCGAAACGGCAAGCAGGTGCTGAACGTCAAAGGCGACGAAACTGCGATGATCTGTAAGCCGGTCGAGGGCGACCATGTGGCCGTGGTGTCCCAGAACGGCAAATTCCTGGTCTTCCCGACCGAGGAACTGCCCGAGATGACCCGAGGCAAAGGCGTCCGCTTGCAGAAATACAATATGGCGCGGGGGCGGCAGGGCACGCTGGAACTGGATGGCGGCCTGTCCGACATCACCACATTCAACTGGGAAGAAGGCCTGAAATGGTCGATGGGTGGCGACAAGACCCGGCACGAGGCCGATATGTCTCAATGGCTAGCTAAGCGTGCAGGCGTCGGTAAAAAACCGCCCTACGGCTTCCCGCGGAATTATAAGTTCTCGTGATCTGCGCGCCCGTTTGGTGAAATTATGCCGATACGGCTTGGCACAACCCGTGTCGGTGCGCTACATCCAAAGAAAACAGGCCTATCGAGACGAGAAACATGCTGCGCATTCTGACACTGATCACCGGGCTGGCCCTGATGGGCGCGTGCACCCAGACACAGGTTTATGAAGAGCCCGAGTCGTTGGGCGAATTCAAACTTCGTGTGAATTATGCGTTTGCCGAGAAAGCCAAGCAGGGGCCGATTTCGAGGGATGCGACGCCGAAGGAATGGGAAGATGCCATCCAAAATGCGGTTGATATCCGGCTTGGCCGCTATGAGGGAACCCAGGAATACGACATAGGTATCAGCCTTGAAGGTTACATGCTGGCACCTCCGGGCGTGCCCGTCATCTACAATCCCAAAAGCACAGCGATCGTTCTGGTCAACGTCTATGACGTCGAGAAGAAAGAGTTCCTTGCCAAAGGTAAGCAGTTCCAGGTGCTTGAAGATACCACTGGTGAAAGTGCCTTGGCCGGGTCGGGAAATGCACGAACCCGAGAAGAGCAGATGAACGGCCTGGCCCTGAAAGTTGCCGACCGGGTTGAGGAATGGCTGGCCGAAGAACACAAGGACGATGGTTGGTTCGACAAGCGGCCCGGCTTGATCCAGCCACTCGAATCCGAGCAGGTCACGCAAAATCCGGCGTCCTAATCCGCTTTTCCCTCAGGATGTGCTTGATTTTCGTCCCTGAACCAAATATCTCGCGCGCGCAGATGTAACCACGGGACCGAGGGTCCCCAAAACGCAAAAGGGCGCCTGAGGAATGGCAAAGGAAAAGTTTGAGCGTACAAAACCGCACGTCAACATCGGCACGATTGGCCACGTTGACCACGGCAAGACGACGCTGACCGCAG
>NZ_JBQFRZ010000009.1:0-102379 GCF_056537765.1 Ruegeria sp. C2
TGATCGGATTGCTGATGGCAATCGGTCTGATCATGGATGACAGCATCGTCATAGCGGACAATATCGCGAAATGGCGCCAGAAGCTGGGGCCTAAAGAAGCTGCAATCAAGGGCGCTACGGAAGTTATGCCAGGTGTACTGTCATCCTTTCTGACCACTGCGTGCGTGTTTGGCCCGTTGATGTTTCTTTCAGGTGAAACCGGAAAAGTGCTTCAGGTGATCCCGATCGTGTTACTGCTGACGATGATCACCAGCCTGATTGAGGCATTTCTGATCCTTCCTCATCATATGGCTCATACACGTGCCGATGCGGTTAAAAATGCCCGGCGTTTTGTACCACGCTTGTTGGATCGCTCGCGCGATGGGTTCTTCATTCCAGTCGCTTCGGCTCTGCTACGATGGCGGTACGCGACGTTGGGATCGGTCTTTGCGATCCTAATCCTGAGCATCGGAATGCTGGCATCCGGGCTAGTTAAAGTTGTCGGCTTTCCAGAGACCGAAGGTGACACAATTGAGGCGCGTATCGCCTTGGCTTCTGGCTTACCCATCGAGCGCACTCAGAATGCTGTGGCGCAACTGATTTCGGGTCTGCAGCGAGTAGACACGGAGCTGACGCCTGGAACCGAAGAGGCTCAGCCTCTAGTCGAGCGTATTCTGGTTCAGTATTCGGTCAATCAGGACGTCAAAGACAATGGTGCCTATACGGCTACTGTTACCGCAGATCTGCTTGAAAGCGATTTGCGCAACGTCGCTGCAAATGACGTACTGGCCCTTTGGAAACAAGCTACGGGACCTCTGCCGGATCTGGTTCAAAGCAATTTCACGCAGATCGCGGCTGGCCCCGGTGGAGACGATCTGGACGTGGAACTCGCCTCACACGATCTTGAGAATTTGGAGGCTGCGACCAATGAGCTACTTAAAAGGCTGATCGCTCGAGATGACGTGACCGAAGCCTATCAGGATTTTTCGAAGGGCCGATCTGAGATTCGACTTTCGCTGACGGAGTTCGGCTATGTCACCGGATTGACCCCACAGGGCGTAAGTGCGCAACTACGGGCTGCGTTTTCGGGAACTGAGACAGATAGCTTCCGCCAACAGTTTTCAGATGTCGCAATCCGCGTTGAGCTTGGCGACTCAGTACCAACACTTGCCGATCTAGAGCAGTTTCCAATTACAATCCCAACCGGTGAGCAAGTGGCACTGTCGGGCGTTGCCAACATTGAACTTACTCAAGCCTACGCGCAGATCACCAGAAAGAACGGGCAAGCCATTTCCCGAATTATTGGAAAGATCGACCGCCGAGCGACTACTTCAACCGCTGTCTCGGCCCTCGTCACAGACCAAATCGGGCCTGATTTGCAACAATCGTACCCCGAAGTCTCGATAGGTATCGGGGGTGCCACGGAGGAGCAGCAGAAGACGCAGGCCTCGATTTCTACTGCGCTGCTGACGGGCCTTGTCGGAGTCTATCTGATCCTCGCCTTTCAGTTCCACAGCTACACCCTGCCGTTCATGATTATGCTCAGCATTCCTTTTGCGTTAATCGGGACCATTTTTGGGCATTTTGCTCTCGGTATCGACATTTCAATGCCGAGCTTCATCGGCTTTGCTTCGTTAGCGGGTATCGTAGTGAATAATGCTATCTTGTTCCTGACGTTTTTTGAATCAGAGATCGAGGATGGCGATTATCTGAACGCAGCAATTGACGCGGTTCGCCATAGGTTCCGTCCCGTGGTTTTGTCCTTTGCAACAACCTTCGCCGGTTTAATGCCTATGCTCTTTGAAACCAGCCCACAGGCTCAGGTCCTTGTCCCATTGGTGGCGGCGGTAGCTTTTGGTCTGCTGGCCTCAACACTGCTCGTGATCTTCGTCTTCCCAACTGTGATTGGGATCTATTTCGACTTTGTCGATGTCAGAAAGTGGCGTGCAAATCGGCAGGGCCACAAGAATAACAGTTCAACACTGGAGCCTGCCTAACGTTTCAATGGCCGAGAACCGGAATGCTGAGTAACTTTCTATTCAATTATATTGGCCTGTTTCGAGCCTTGGCTATGGCGTTAACAGATGGACGGTCGCTGCACTTGCTCGCAATGTCCGCGTCACTGGTCTTTGTCAGTACTTGCTTTTACGTACTCGTCGAGGGTTGGAGCATTTTGAATGCGATGTATTTTTCAGTCATCACCATGTCGACTGTCGGCTACGGTGATATTGCGCCCATCACCGCAGCGGGAAAGGTCTTTACGATGATCTTCACCGTTGCTGGCATTGGAATTTTCGTAGCTACGATCACAACCATCGCCACCATCTTTGTTGCGAATTTCAAGGTGCGAAAGTGACTAGTGACAGGCTGAACCCCAAAGCAGCCGTTCATGCTTTCCGCAGCATTCAAAGGAACGAGATATACGGGCGCGCCATGCAACCGTTACCTAGCCTTGTTGATATTCAAAGCTATTCCAGAGGCCACTGACGATGGGTCCAATCGAGTATTTTTCAGCCTTTGCCTTCATTGGTTCAATTATTGTCTTAGCGCTTGTCAGCTATTTCTTGGCGCGTTTGGCTTTTCGCAACAGGATTGTGAAGGAGGAAACACGTGAGTTGGCAGTCTCTGTCCTGTTTCGGATTGGAGCCTTGCATGGATTGGTTCTGGCGCTTGTATTTGCGCAGGACCTGGCGGGAGTACGCAATGTTACGCAAGCTGCGGCGCGAGAAGCTTCACTGGTTAGCGACATCTACCATGACGCCGAACGTTACGGGCATGTCGAAACACATGCGTTGCGGCAGAGCTTTGCTCGATATGCCTTGATCGTCACGGAAGAAGAATGGCCACAACTCGCCAGTAAAAAAGAGCTTTCAGAACTGGCATGGCAACATTGGGAGGCAGGATATGCCCTGTTGCTGCGGATGACCCCTGAAACTTCCGAACAAAGCCGTTTACACCAATTCATGCTTGAAGATGTGCGAGAGATATCTGAATTGCGGGAACGGCGCGAGAACGCAGCGCGTGGTGCATCAAGGGCGTTGTTCAGTATGGCTGCTCTTGTGGGTATTGTTCTGATATCAGCGGCCTTTTTTACATGGCCCGCGACGGCATTGAATTTAACACTGGTCTCCATGTTTGCAGCTTATTCTGGGCTGATCCTGTTCATGACCGTTTCTTTTTCCAATCCGTTTGAAGCGCCGGGGAGGGCTCCAACATCTGGTTTTGAGCGGTTCTTGACTATTGAAGTACGAGAGATGGCAGCGACCGATTTTGATCAGGCAAACAGCGATTAGTGTCGCGGTTTGAGAGCATCTGGGCTGGAAATCGGAGAATTCAGCCGGAACCAAAAAAGGCCAATGCCTTAGACGAATACCTTGAATTTCACTTGTGCAGGCAAAGGAATCTTCTTGGCTAGGATTGCAATGATTGCCACGATCCTGGACAGAAATTTCAAACTTCAAGGGTAGGGCTTTCACTATGCTGGCCGGAATGATTAGGGCACCCATCCAGCCTGTCGCATCTGAGCAATCAGCTTCTCTGCATCTTGCGGATTTTGAAACAGGCGGAGCATGAGTTCTTCGATCCGGCTATCTGGCCAAGCTTCATTGTATTCCTTAACTAGTTTTTGCGCCTCTCGTGTTCTACCCGTCGCCTGTAGAGCAGCGATCAGATGCGCGGTATTGATCTCACTGACCGGACCACCCGATGCGGCAGCTTCCATCAGGTGTTTTGCGGCCTCGTTGTAGTTTCCAGTGTAGAAACTCGCATTGCCAAGTACGTTTCGCCAAGGAAAACGCGATCCTCGCCGGTTCAGGTGCAAACCCGGGTCTGAGTTGGCGATAGCCCTTTCAAAGTCACCTGAAAAAAAAGCGATGATCGCGTCGATTTCAAGTGTGATCAGGTCATCCGGGTCCAATGAAACTGCGCGCTTGGACAAGCGGTTTGCGTCATCGAAATCCCTCTCGAACATCAAAAGGAATGCCATGGCAGATTGGCTCCAGCCTTCTGCGGGAGCTAATCGCGATGCTTCCTCGGCGTATTGTCGCGCCTGCTCGAACATCTGATCGCGGTCTGGCCCATCTGGGGCTAGTCCACCAAACATAGCTGCGGCTTGCGCAGCTCCGGCATATCCACCGAAATAATCGGGGTTTAACTCGATGGCTTTTTCAAAAAGCGTTAGCGCAGCAAGCAGGCGCGTCGGCTGCGTTGCCGGAAATAACAAGCCGCGCGCTTCCTCGGCGAGATTGCGCGCTTGAAGTGCAGTGGGAGACTCCTCAAACAGGGCCGCTCGTTCTGCGTTTTGACGAGAGTCAGACTGGGAGTTCTTCGGCACCTTGTTTGGGTCATTCACCGAAATCCACAAAGTGATCGCAGCAATAGCCAACAATCCAAACGCACCGGCACCAATAAAGTACAGTCTAACATAGCTCTTTTTTGGTTTAGTCTCGTTTTCTTGGCTCTGTGCAACTTCAAACTGAGGCGTATAGCCACCCTTGGCGACTTGAATTCGTAGCGGATCTTTTGCCCCTTCGTCTGAATAGTACACTTCCAGTCTCCGTCGCAGACGACCCGCGTCGACTCGCACTACATTTGCAGTAGAAATGTCCTTCTGAGACTTCCGGCCATAAACGTCCTGAGCAATGTTTTTTCCACGTATTTTGTCGCCGCGCCCCGCAATACTTTCCTGAACAATGTACCTCAGAAACTCTTTGAGGCGGTCAGCTCCGGCGAAGGCTTTACTCGACACGACACGGTCCAAGGCACCCACGACTGCGTCGCTGTCCAAAACGATCTTACTTTGACCTTGCATTCCGAATCCCAAAGCCATGAATAACAACATAATATCATGAAGTTACGGGTTCAGTGTAACCGTAACATACCATATAAAACTATACCTAATTTTCTCATTCAAATATTCAATCCTTGTCCGCTAGTTCCCGGAGGCCTGCTGTGGAAATCGAAGAATTGTGGAGTGCTGGGTTAGAAGAGTGCTTCGAGAATGGGTTTGAACACGTTTGCGCGCTCTATCAGCGGGATGAAGTTTTTGCTGAGATGTGCCGCGACTTTGTCGAAATTCACAAACTGAGCAATCTAGACCACACCACAGATGTACATGTGCTTGAGTGCTTGATTGGGCTCAGACAAGAAATCCAATCCCACTTCCAGAGCGTACAATCATCGATCACTCCAAACCATCCGTAGAGAACTGGCAAAGTCAATCAGAGGAAATGTAAGAGTATGAAACTAACCTGGTTAGCAATTGCTCCTATTGCCTTGGCAGCGCAGCCGCTGCTGGCACAGGAAGCGCCGATCAATCATGACGCTGAGTATTATATCCTGCAATCGCAGCGCAGCACTCAGTGGGCTGAGGATGACGCTGCCGTTGATGATGCGCTGGCAGGCTTTCGCGAAGCGAACGGCGGCAAAGCGCCAAATATCATCAGTGTTCTGATTGATGACTTGGGTTTCGGCGATATGGGCATCCCGGAATTGAACGCGCTGCGCGGATATGAAACGCCAAACATAAACGATTTCTCGGACGAGGCTATGCGCCTGGTGCGCATGTACACCGAGCCATCTTGCACGCCAACCCGTGTTGCACAAATGACTGGCCGTTTGCCGGTCCGTATGGGAATGGGCGACACTGCGGTTGATATCGCGGGCTTTGGCCTACCGGGTGATGAAGTCATCCTGCCGGAAGTTCTGAAACAGGCCGGGTATGCAACCAGTCACGTTGGCAAGTGGCACATGGGTGACATTGCTGAGAGCTGGGCCATGAACCAGGGCTTTGACTATGCCCAGATGGCGGTACACCAGCAGGGTCAGCTCACGATTTTCAATGACGACGCCATCAAAGAGGGCGTGTCGGTCGCGAATAATGACTACTTGCCCACTTACACCTTGGACGCATTCTTTCGACCTGACGCATCGCACATGATGACCGTTATCGAAGGCGAAGCTGGAGGCCCGATCCGTGAGATTCGGATGGAAGAAGGCGAGCGATGGAATGCCGCGAAATATGGTGAAATGAACCAGGCGTTTCAGGACAAAATGATGGAAGAGCTGTCCCGCCTTGCTGGAGGAGAAGAGCCGTTCTTCCTGCAATACTGGCCGATGCTGCCGCTCGACAACACGCGAACTGGTCGGGAGGGGCCGCAGTCGCCGAATGGGGGCCTTTATGCGGACAAGATGCAGTTGGTCGACCGTTGGCTGGGCGACATGTTTGATGAAATGGAGAAGCTGGGCATCGCTGACAACACCATCGTTGTGGTGATGGGCGACAACGGTCATTTCACCAAGTATTCGCCGCAATCCGGCTATACCCCGATGATTTTCCGTGGCGGCAAATCGGATACGACCGAAGGGGGTGTGCGTACAGATGCCTTTATCCGCTGGCCTGGAATGATCGAGGCGGACAGCATGCTGAACAGCATCATCCATGTGTCTGACATCTATACGACGCTGGCACGCTTCGCCGGGGCTGATGAGTATATCCCGCGTGACCGGCTTGTAGATGGTGTGGACCAGACAGCGTCAATCCTGTTCGACGATGAGCAAAAGGGACGCCGTGACCATGTCATCATCTATTCCGATGATAAGCCAAAGGCCATTGTAAAGGATCAGCTGAAGCTGAAGCTGCCGCCTCCAGGCGAGAACCCGATCGTGGCGAAATTCTACAACCTGTACCACGATACACGCGAGGAATACTCGGTTTCGACAGAAGTCGGCGCATGGGGTGGCCAGGAATTCGTGCGTATTCTAGCTCGGCACAAAGCGCGCAAAGAGAACTATCCGGACACACCACCCGCTTTTGGAATGCCCTACGAAGGTATAGAGAACATTCGGCCAGAAACACAGGCCGCAGTTGATGCCTTTATCGTCCGCAAGGACTCTCCCAATCAATGACAGAACTCCGGCGGCCCTGATCTTGGGCCGCCGGGCATCTAGTTGCCACACGAAGATGGAGAAGTTGTTTGAAACAGCTCATTAGCACTACCGCGTTGACCGCGATCATGACTTGTGTCGCAGGGCCATCCTTTGCTGATCAAAATAATTGGGACTTCCGCGCGTTTATCTATCTCTGGGCGCCTGAATTGGGTGGTACCACGGTCACCGGCGAAAGCATGACCGTGAGTTTCTCAGACTTACTTGATAACCTTGATTTCGGTTTGATGGGCGCACTGGAAGCAAACAACGGGCCGATTTCAGTATTAGGCGATTTTCAGTACCTCGATGTAAGCGCAGATCAAGACAGTGCTGTAGGACCGGGCATCCCGGCCAGCGCAGATGCGGACGTTACAGGTTTCGTATTCACCGGCTCCGTCGGGTATGACTTCAGACATACGCAGGATGGTCAGTTGGTCGGTTTTGGTGGCTTCCGCTACCTCGACATGGACACGACGGCGAACCTGGCTGTTGGTAACGGTTCACAGCGCGTTTCCGGGTCAATCTCCAACACTGATGCCATCGTAGGCGTGCGAGGCGTCTTCCCAATAGCAGATCGTTGGGCCTTTTCATTTATTACCGACGTTGGCGGGGGTGATAGCGATCTGACCTGGCAGGCAGGTATCACGTTTGACTACCAGATCAACAATTGGAACCTGAGTTTTGGGTACCGCCATCTCGACTGGAATATCGGGAACTCAGACGTTGTGAGTGATCTCTCATTCTCCGGGCCCATAGTCGGCGCGAAGCTCTCGTTCTAATGCCGCGAAAGAAGCAACGACAACCGACTCCCAACTAAGGAAACCCGTGTGAATGGCCTTCCTATTGCCGACGGAGTTGATTGGATGATGAATACCTGATGAGGCACATTAAATGCTGATTGTTTTGGCACTGTATTTCGGGCTCGCCTGGCTCGTGTTCTCAAAACTCCGCCTGTTACCGTGGAACGCTGTCTCTAAGACTGTCATCTATGGTGGCAGTATTCTCATCGCGTTGGTTGTCATCGGGGCATTGAATCATACGACACCCACAGGAACGGCATCCGTTCAAGGCGCGGTGATCAATATAGCGCCCAACGTTTCTGGCCCGGTGACGGAAGTGGCTGTGAAGCCCAATCAACCGGTGGCAAAGGGCGATGTGCTTTTTCGGATCGACAACACCGAATACTCCGCAGAAGTGGCTCGGCTTGAAGCCGCTCTTTCTTCTGCGCAGGCTGAAGCGGACCAGTTGGGCCATGACCTGACAGCCGCCGAAGCTGATATTGCATCACTTGAAGCCCAGCTAACCTTTGGCATTGCGCGGCGCGATGACATCATCCGTCTCGCAGACCGGGGCGCATCGTCAGAGTTCCAGCTGCAGGAGGCCGTTTCCACAATTGAGCAACTTGAGACGAACCTGCGTGCGGCGGCGGCCCGAAAAGCGGGCCTTGAGAGGCGTCTCGCAGCGCAGGTGGACGGCGTCGATGTGGGTGTCGTCGAAGTGGAGAACATGCTGGCTCAGGCACAATGGGTGCTTGAACAGACGGTAATTCGCGCGCCTGCCGATGGTTTGGTGACGGGGCTCTCGCTCAGGCCCGGAAACCGGGTTACGACACTGCAGGGCGCGGTCAATTTTGTGGTTCCGGGAGATCGCGTCCTGATTGCGACCTTGCCGCTGAGCAGCCTTGAGAACGTCTCCGCGGGTGACAAGATCAGGATCGCGATGCGCAGTGCTCCAGGCCAAGAGTTTGAAACAACCATCCGAGACATACCTCCTGCAACAAGTGAAGGAGCACTTGATACAAGGAGCGGCCTCCCCTCGCTCCGTGAATTGGCCGGATCATCGGAATACATCGTGATCGCAGACATTCCGAACGACCTGAGTGACAAGACGACAAAGCTTGGTGCGTCCGGCACCGCCCTAGTGATTACCGAAGAGGCCGGAGCGATCTCCGCGCTGGCAGAAATCCTTTACTGGATCACAAAGAAGCTGAATTACCTATGAACAAAGCGATGCAACAGGTGCATGTCTATGTCGGTATCGAATAGGTCTTGCTGTGCCCCGAGTCCTCAAAAAAATGCGAACGCAGGAATATTCGCGCTGAGAGCCGGTGCCGCAGCACCGATGCTGGACGGGACACTCGAAATCCCTGGCGGCAGCCCAATCGTCGGCACTTCGCATCCGTTGATACCTGACGATGGTGAAGAGACGCGGCGGTCCAAGCCGCTCAAGCCGTTTCGCATTGGTGCGACCACAGTCACCAATGAGCAGTTCAAAAGATTTGTCGATGAAACAGGATACGTCACGGATGCCCAAAGAATTGGATGGTCCTTCGTTTTTTGGCTCGATGTGCCGGATGATACCCCCAACCCTCTTGGTGTCGCAGGTACGGAATGGTGGCGTCGCGTTGAAGGCGCCAACTGGATTGACGTTAACGGTCCCGGCACGTTTGGGACCGCCTGGTTTCCGGATCACCCTGTCGTACAGGTCTCCTGGAACGATGCCCGGGCATACGCAACTTGGGCAGGTGGCCGATTGCCGACCGAGGCGGAGTGGGAACATGCGGCGCGCGGCGGGCTGGGGGATGTGAGATATCCTTGGGGTGAAGAAGACCCGAATGATCGCGATTTCTTTCCCTGCAACATCTGGCAAGGCACTTTCCCGCATCGGAACATTGAGCTGGATGGCTACGCAGCAACTGCACCTGCTTCGTCATTCAAGCCAAACGGCTATGGTCTCTATAATGTCGTTGGGAATGTTTGGGAGTGGACTGCTGATCCATACCGAATTCCCTCTTTGAAGAAAAGCGTCCGCAAGAAGCTCGATCGGATGAAAGGTTTTCGACTGCTGAAGGGCGGATCGTACCTTTGCCACGCGACCTATTGCTGGCGGTATCGAATTGCGGCCCGGTCGGGAAACACGCGGGATAGCACCACCACACATCAGGGCTTCCGCATGGTGTTTGATGTTTGAATGTTCGTCATTTTCCAATCGCGCGACCGGTGCAGTTTTGCCGTGCTGGAGTTCAAGGAAATGACATGCGGACGACGTCTGAATTGGGGGGGTTTCTGTTTGAGGACCCAATGGCAGAAACGGCGTACGTAGCGACCAAGCACGGCTGTCAACGTACCTGGCAAGAAGGCTTTTTAGCGCGGCGCAAGTGATGCACCGGCAAGTCAAGTGGGAGGAAGAAATGCAACTTACAAAAGCAATCACAGCAATCGCGATAGCTGGGTTTGTACATCTGTTACTGGGGCAACCCGTGAATGCTCAGAAGCTGCTGGACAAAGTCACAGAAGGCGTTTCTGGCGTCGCCAAGAAAGTTGGAGATACCGCAGAGGGAGCAAGCGAAGCTGTTGTGGATGCGACCGAAAGCATGACAGCGGCTCAAATTGACAATGGCGTCAATGAGGTTCTTACGCAGCTCTACGCAAGCTCACCTGAGACCAAAGAGCTGTCTGAGAAGGCTGTTGCAGTCTTGGTGTTTCCCAAGATTACCAAGGGTGGGCTGATGGTTGGTGGGCAATATGGCGAGGGAGCTTTGCGGGAAAACGGCAATACGACCGGATACTACAATATTGCGGGCGCATCGTATGGGTTTCAGGCGGGCGTTCAGCAATTCTCTTACGCCATGTTTTTTCTAAATGACACGGCTCTCGAATACCTTAGCAGCAACAATGGTTGGGAAGCAGGTACTGGTCCAACGCTGGTTGGTGGCGACCAAGGTTGGTCGGCATCGATGGGCACAAGTGACCTGAATGGAGACATCGTTCCCATAGTCTTCGGCCAGGAAGGTCTGATGGCAGGCACGAGCCTTCAGGGAACGAAAATCAGCAAGATCGAAAAGTGATCCACTCTGTAGCTACGCAGAGTGCAATACCGTTGTGAACGAGGGGGTCGGACAGGGCCATGTCGATAAAATTTAATCTTCTTTGTGTTGCTTGTCTGGCTGCGTTTGCGACAACCACCCATGCGCAGGACGCTGTTCCCGACCAAGACGGCGGCGTCGAAACCACATCTGAAACAAATGACGCAGCAGTAGACGCGGACTTGCTTACGCAGGCGGAACTGGAAGCGCTTGTCGCACCCGTTGCCCTTTTTCCCGATACCGTCCTGACCCAGTTGTTCATCGCGGCAACGCAGCCCCTCGAAGTGGTGAAAGCGGAACGCCTTCTGGCCGAAAATGAGGGTGCCACCGCAGATGAGCTGACCCCGCTGATCGAGGCGGAAGGATTTGACGAAAGTGTGGAGGTGTTGGCCATTGGCTTTCCCGAGGTCATATCAGGTATGGCCGCCAATATCGATTGGACTGAAACCATGGGGCTGGCGATGCTGGCGCAGACAGAGGACGTCTTGGGCGCAGTACAAACCATGCGTCAGACTGCGATCAATGCCGGCACGCTTGTTTCCGGTGATGAAATGACGGTGACGCAAGATGCAACGGATGCTGTCGTTGTTCAGCCCACTGATCCGGAGGTTGTCTATGTCCCGCAATATGACACCGAAACAGTTTACGTGGAGCAGGAAGACACGACCGGCGACGCACTGCGCAACATCTTATTTGCGGCAGGCACAGTCTATCTCATAAGCGAGATTTTCGATGATGATGATGACCGATATTACTACTGGGGGTGCCGCAACTGCGGAGGATGGAACGGACGCCCGATCATCGGCAACCCGAACACACGTCCGAACATCGACGGGGATGTTAATATCGATATCGACATCGAAAACTCCCGAAACACCGTCTGGCGTCCCGATGATGACCGCAAAAGGGAAGCCCGTCGCGAGATCAACGACACCCGGCGCCTAGCGGATGGCAATCCCTCCACGCTGCCCGCAAAGAACAAGCCGTCCCGTACAGATGAGCTAAGGCGCGACCTGAAGGCCCGCCAGCAGGGCGAAGGTGTTCTGAGCAACGGGCCCGCGCCAAACCCACAACCGCAATTCAGCCAACCCCCTGCCAGCCCACCTGCAAGCGGTAGTTCGCGCCCCGCCCTAGGAGACGCAGGTGGTGGCACTCGTCCCGCTCTGGGAGGCGGAAGCGGAGGCCGTCCCAAACCCGGCAACCGCGCCGGTGGAGGCGACAGGTCTATCAGGCGCTAGTCCAGTAAGATTTGGCAACCAAATCGGATCGGTCAGAGTAGTCTAAATCAATGGCGCATTTGTACCCAACTGAGTTTAAGAGCGCGATCAAGAGGTGTCTGCGTGGCACGGTTCCGAGCATACTATTACTTCAAGGTGTTCTCTCGTTTGCTGCGGGCGCAAATGAAACCGCTATCGAAGAAAGCTTCGGACCGACCCTCGAACAGGATACCAATAAGGCGTACGGGCTACGAAATGGTTCATTTCTCGCCGTCCCGGTTCCGTTCTCAAACCCGCTTTTGGATTCTGGTCTTGCACTTGGTGCCGGATATCTTTTCCAAACGTCTGAAGACTCAGATACATCCTATTTTGGTCTCGGTGCTATGAGATCTTCCAATGGAAGCGAAGCTTATGGCTTCTCCGGAGATTTGTCTTTCAGAAGCGGGTGGAATTTCGACGCAACGCTAGCCACCGCGAATCTAAACTATGACGTTTTCTTTGGCGGCACCCGCTTCCCATTGGAACAGGAAGGCCAATTCGTGGAAGTCGGTTTTGATCGTGATCTAGGTCGTAACTTTTCGGTAGGTGCAGGCGTTCGGTATCTGGAAAGCACGATCAAACTCGCGGCGGAAGATGATCGCATCCCTGATGAATTACTTCCAGATCTTACTGGCGAGTATCTGGCCCTTAGCCTGCGTGCTGACCGAGATACACGGGACGACAGTGATTATCCGACAACAGGAACAAACCTAAGTTTTGAGCTAAATCTTGCAGACGTTATTGAAGGGGTAGAACGAAGCTACACTTACGCGTTTGCAAATTTTGATACTTTCCATTCGTTGAGCCAAAGTTCGGTGTTGGCAACCCGCCTGTCTGCGTGTCAGGCTTCAGATGAAACTCCGTTTTTTGACAAGTGCTCCATCGGCTTCACAGATGGGTTCCGCGGTTTCACCCCGACTGAGTTCTTCGATACTAACTTAGTCTCGACGCAGATTGAGTATCGGCAGAGGCTGAGCGGTCGGTTCGGTTTTGTCGTATTTGGAGGCATCGGATGGACCGGATCGAGTTTCTCCTCATTAACAGACGATGGAAATCGGGTAGCAGGTGGTCTGGGACTGCGGTATCGGGTTTCCAATGACTTCCCGATAGACTTTTCTGTCGACGTAACGAGAAATAACCAAGGTGATGGTTTTGTCTACGTCTATGTCGGACAAAGCTTCTAAGGACTGGTATCCATAATCACCGTAACTAAGCAAGTGGTGCGAATAGCAATAATTCGCGTATGCACCGAATGCGGCATTGAAGAGCTTCGCTGGACGTCTCTTCTTGAGCCGCACGCTCGACTTTGCAAAGTCCTGGAAATCGGTGACATTCGGACCGTCGGGCACAATTCGGTCTTAAGCTGCGTCTAGTTCGAATGGCAGTTCCCCAAGCAAAGGTGTCCCAGTAAATTTGTAATTAACATAAGATTGACTACGGCCAGAAGGACGGCCTGTAAGTGAAATTATGTGAAACTTGCCCCTGCTCACAATTTTGCAAATCAAGCGGTGCACGTGGGCCGAACTCAGAGATGCCTGATCCACACGCATTGATCCCGGTTGGGCCCAAGTTCTTCGAGGATCCTTTCAGCATCCAGATTGAAGTCTTTGGCAATTTCCTGGACCTGAACCGCCTGAAAGCTATCCAAGTTCCGCACCGTTCGACCATCTTCAAAGGTGATCAACTCGTGTGATCTTCCAGACCAACGCACGATCCCGCCGCAAAGGGTCTGTCCTTCAACATCCGCAAGTTCGGCGACCGGGTCGGCAAAGAAATCGGTCCATTTAAGAATACCTGTGCTGACAGCTCTCGCCACTGCTTGTTCCGTTGTCCGGCACTTGAGTTTTGTGACGATCGAAGACGTCAAAGCATGCACCATTCTGGAGGAGAGCCCCGTCTGGCCAGCAACTACGGATGGGATCAATCCTGATGCGAGCATCTTCAGAACATCCATCTCCTGATCGGACAACGCATCCGTAGGAAAGTTGAAAACCGTATCAATCACATCGAGCGCGAGTAGATGCAGGACCTGCGCTTCGTGGCGAAGGGCAGGGAGCATACTCCCGACCAAGGCGTCCCAGTCGGAACGGCGCAGGTTGGAGGTAACCGTAAAGACGCCACGCTCCCCAAACGGATTGATAACCGGAATGGATAGTCCGTGCTGACCCACACCAAATTTTCTCGCTGCATCGAATAGCGGTGCGTGTTCACGCTGATCATCAAACACAGCCCAATCAATCGGGGCAATCATTGCGGCGCCAAATCGAATAAGGGGATCAATCAGAACCAGGTCGTTGTCGACGTAATGCCTGACCCATTCGGCCGGGAACGTGGTGCAACCGTGGACAACGTTGTGATGCTTGTCGATATGGGCGTAGGACGCATTCTCCAGCTCAAACCTGGAACAAATTTCCTGAAGGCGCGCCTCCCCGGTCTGTCTGAAATCCAGTTCAGAATTGCCAATGTCCGCGATTTTCATAGACCGTCTTCCTGTTCCGCGTTGCCGTCGAGGCCGATTAGCAACCTAAAGCTGAACAAACCACTCGGGATTTCCCGTAGCCAATCACAGATTTGAATACGCTTCTGTTCTGGAGGCGGAAACAGAGCAAAAACCTGCCGATGAGACACATGAATTGGAGAAGCTGGCAGCGCGCAACCCGACACGGTTAAATCCGCTTCTTGGGGTCTTGCGGAAACCCGTCTTCCTCCTCCCGGGCTCTTCGTGCCAACAAACCCATGAAACTGGAAATCAGGTTCAACTCCCCGCGCTCATCTGCGCGCACCATACCGCGAAGGTATCCGCCCGGATTAACCACGGGCGGCAGGCGCGGATCACTCAGCCTCGCGTCTATGATCAACCCGGCCAGGATTGCACCCATCACGGTCAAACGGTCAATCGCCGTATGCCATGCGGAGGCATTGGCGCCGATCTCCGACAATCGCGCCGAAACGCCGGTCTCAATCGCGTAGAGCGACGGGCTGGAATTCTGATCTCCGCCACCGGCGATATCGATATGCATACGCAGCTCGGGTGAGGCCAGTTCATATAGGATGCGGTTATTCACCTGCGGTAGTTTTTGGGCCTTGCTTGATGCCGTATCTGTCGGATGATTGCTTTCTAAGCAATGCGGAGGGCCGTAAGGCCCGGAGCCAGAACAATCTGGTTCCGAGGCTTCAGCCGAGGGCATTGTAACTTCGCCATCGGCGTTACAAGACAGAATTTCTTCTTCAATTTGGTCTTGTATATGGCACCCGAAACAGGCTTCGGGTTCACCCGAAAATTCACCGGGTTTTTTAACATATATTTCGATCCGCTTCCAAAGATCGTGAGCTGCCTGAACATGTGATCTGAGCCCATCCAGCGACATGTATTTCAGCTTGTCGGCACGCGGCCAGGATCGAAGTTCCCCCATCATGTCTTCCAGGCCTTCAGGACTGCAGGGGAGCGAGGCAAACACTGCCAAGCTGTGTTTCACATGTCGGTAAAGCCGTGATCGATCCCCGCGCAGCTCGTCATGTTCTTTCTTCTCGGCTTTGCTTTGCTCGTCTGCGTCGCGCATCTCTGAAATGAGGTTTAGGGCAGGGGTCAGAAAGAGGCCGAGCCCCTTGCGCTTACAACGCGCCCCATTTGCACCAAGCCTGCGTTCGAGCAGGCCAATCATTTCCAGTTCTCGTTCGTGATTGTGGATTGTCCGATCTGTCACGCCTCGACCGGCAATGAGGGTTTCCTGGCGCGCGTAGCAAAAGGGTTCCTGAGACGGGTCTCGAAAAGCACATGGCGTAATCATATCGATGATGATCTCTAAGGTGCGAATACAATGGGCTGATGCGCCTCTGATCTGCGCATATCCCACGCAGAGCTGCCGAAACCTGTCTCGATTCCAACCCTCGGGAAGGCCGTTGTGGAAGCGTATATTTTCGTGGTGATGGACGGATGCGATCTGCCGAAAGCTCATCGTATTGGCTTCCCTTGGCAAAGGTCAGTATTGGCATCGCAGCTTAGCGGGGCAGGGTGTTCGGTATGGTTAAGGGGTCTCATAGTCTGCTTCTCTTTGGGGAAGCAAGGCAGGTTGAACCTCAGCAAATAAACACAGAAAAACCGTTCGCACAGATGCGTTTGTCCTTGTCAGTAATTTTGGAGTTTCCTATAAATCAGGTGATCAAACGTGACTTAAGAAGATCCCCGCTGAGGCCCCGCCTTGCGGGGGTTTTTGTTTCTGGGATTAAGTTTTTCCTCCGGGCCAATCGGCCTGGTTTAAAAATGCAGCTGGCGATTTTTGGTGGCATAGCCAGGAGCAACGCGTTGTACCGCAGGTCAGCACCTCAATATCGGATGAGTTCGTAGTCGCTGAACCCGAATGTGTCGGTCCACTCGACGCCAACGCCGCGGAAGTAGCTGGGAGGTTCACAGCGATTGCCCAGTGGCAGCCAGTAAGGGATTGGGGCAGGAGCGCGCTCGGACCAGCGAAAATTCGTATTATCGTCGTAGGTGCCAACCACAAGATCAAGCGAACGCTCGCAATCTCCCTCCCTTGAACGACGGCGATAGCTGTAGTGGCGCACATCCCAAACCCTGATGGATCTCACAACGTCGAAATCGGAAGAAGAAAGATCGACGCTGATCGGGGTGGCTTGGAAACCGTCACCGTATTGGCCGTGATGTGCATCGATCCTTCCTATCGAGATCGCTGCGTCTACCAGTATTGGCTTAGCGGTGTCATCCGATGGAAGCTCTGGAACTGGGCTAGCACTGGTGCGCTTGATGGCTTCCAACCGTTCCATAGGACCCAAGTCCGAGGGGCTGTGTGACGTATTCATCGGACAGCGCCAGAGTTGAAGCGGCGGTTCGACCGGGTAGGGTGTGATGCGCCGAATGAACTCCGCCTTGGCTGCGACGCAATCAGCCGAACTTGGCCAACCCCCGGCGAGGCAAAGGAATATGGCACAGTCAATTGGATAGGCACGAGCCTGCGTGGCTGGCAGTGCAGCGAGTGCAACTGCAAGGGCCTTCGCGCGAGTTCGATTTCCGGATTTTGAGTGTTTCAAGATGGTCTCTCCTGCTTGCGAATCGCCTAAGCAATATCCGGCCAATATATTTCTGACAATCCAATATCGTATATTGGCGGGTTTTCTTATATTGACGTAGATTGTGTTTTAGTCCACAACTTTTGGATGTAGAAGACGGCCCATAGGGGGTCGTCATGGCGGACAACAAGAGACAATACACTGTGGTAACCATCGAGATGGTCCGGGGCCTGAAAGAGGATCAGGTTCCCTTTACATGCCGCTACGAATTTATCGGACTCGCTTCCCTTGGACGACCTAAGTACCACTGCATTTACAGCTCGCCGAACTATGTCGGGGCCTTGTGCAAGTCGAAGATCTCTCGAGCGGGCGCTGAGCCCAGAGAGTTCGATCTTTGGCCGGGCCTCTTCAAGCATCATCAGGAATTTGGTGATGGGCGCATTCTCTGCGTCAAATCAGACTATACGATCGAGTCGATTACCCCAGAGGGTCTCGAAGCAGCTCAGGCCCTGGACGCGAAATCCAAAACCTGATCGGTCACGTTCGAGAACCCGGCTCATCAAAATGCTGGGGCAGGGCGCATGAAACGGCTCTTGTTTCTCAGCGCTACACTCGCGTCTTTGTTTTTTGTTGCGGTCTGGATTGAACCATCAAAACAAACAATAACCCTGAGCGCATCCGAGGTGATTGCCGTTGATGGTGACACCATCGACCACGGTGATGACCGCTACCGCCTCATCGGTTTCGACACTCCTGAGACCTTCCGCGCACAATGTGAGGCCGAGAGAGCTTTGGGTCTGAAAGCCAAAGACCGCCTGACGGAGATCATTCAGACCAGTGGGCAGATAGAATTGGTTATCCAACCAGACCTGGACGTGCATGACCGTTTCCTCGCGGTCGGACGTTCAGGTGGTCAGGAGATAGGTAAAACTCTGATATCCGAAGGTCTCGCGCGACCCTATTCGGGCGGCAAACGCGGGTCCTGGTGCGGCTAGACGAAAGGACTGAGCGACGATTTGCAGAAAATGGAGCGAAATAACTGAGCAATGAGCGGTCCTGTCGATTGCGCCAACAACCGACAGGACAAGAAACGCCCCAAATCCATCCGGGCATTCCTCAAACATCAAGAGAGAACTGTACTATGGTAAAAACAGTAACCCTAGATGCCGATCTTAGATCGGACAGCACCGCGCCAGAGTCAATGGGTACGACCCTGAACAACGTATCTGCACTTGCGATGGCACAGCACTGACCAGCGACAGCGCCGAACAGGACATCCCCGACACTTTGGTCAGACCTTCCGGCTGATTGATCCAAGCTGAACGCTGGCTGTCTGCGAAGCCCGCGAAGGGCTCAGTGATGTGTCCCGGCATCCAATTCCCTGCTGCTCAGATGATCGGAACCGCAACCTCATAATAGTAATTATGTAAAAACTACTGACCTATTTAGAAGAACGGAAAGGGTATCGCCTTGGCCTTCGAATCTTGGCTGAACTACATAACAACGAGTGATGTTCTCCGCGGGGAACTCTCTTCGATGCATGTGGTGCTACACCGAAGAGAGAACGTGGTGAGCTCCAGATGGGGCTGTGCCCACCACCTATCCGACTCCGCCAATCAAAGCGAAGCGGCACCATCAAAACTACCCAAGCCAATCTTTTCAAAACAACGCGAAATCAATTCCGATCACGGATTTGTTAACCAACTCCTTAGGACGCTTTTCAGTCGCTCCACTTTGGCTTTCTTGCTGTGGTTTGCGGCGACAAGCCCCGCTCTTGCCCAGGTCATCGAGTATGAACCGGATGGCAGCGTGTTTCTGAACGGTGCGCGGGCAAAAATCGTCAATGGCGTCGTTCGCCCAATCCGGATGCGTGAGTACACGCTTGACGAAAAACCGGAAGCGCCGAAGGCCAAGCCACAGGATAAGATCGAGATTGCGGGCAAGGCACCGCGGCCTCGCAGATCCTCGGGCGGCTGGTCGCAGGAGCGTATCGTCAAAGAAATCCACGCAGCGGCGGAACGCCATGACATTCCGGCCGAGTTGTTCATGGCGCTGGTCTGGCAGGAAAGCCGGTATCGGGCTGACGCTCTGTCGCCCAAAGGTGCCTATGGCTTTGCACAGCTCATGCCGGGAACGGCGAAAGACCTGGGCGTGAACCCAAAGAACCCTGCTGAAAATCTCGACGGTGGTGCCCGCTATTTGGCAGCGCAGTACCGCGAGTTCGGAACCTGGAAGCTGGCGCTTGCCGCCTACAACGCCGGGCCTCACCGCGTCGTCGAATATGGCGGCGTCCCCCCCTTCACCGAAACCCGCAACTACGTGCGGATCATCCTAAGCAAAGTGAGTAATTCCTCATGAAAAGAGCCCAATTCTACCAGCAGATGGCGTTTTTCGCGATCACAGCGTTCATCATCACCGCAGCGCCCGCCTCCGCTGGCTGGCTGCAAGATGCCATTGGCGATTTCATCAACGAAACGCTGGCCGACTCCAAAGTCGTTGGCGTCAGCCTTGCCGCTGTCGGCTTCATCTGGGGCTGTCTCGCCTACGTGTTCGGCTGGGGATCACTGAAAGGCCCGGTGGTCGCAATCGTTGTCGGTGCCGTCATTGGCCTCGCCGACACCTTCATCGGAGCCTGATCGATGCCGCGCCGCAATACGGTCTTTCGCGGCCTGAGCCGCCCCGCTGAATGGGGCGGCCTACCCGTGATATATCTGCTGGTGATCCTCGGGATGACCATGCTTTCGTTCTTCATGTTCGGGATAGCGCCAGCAATCATTGCGGGTTTTGTTTTCTACACCGGGCTTCGCCTCTTTTACGAATGGGAACCGGCTTTCTTCCGCGTCCTGTCCGTAACCCTTTCCAAAACTCCGCGCACCAAAAACCGCCAGCATCATGGGGGAGATTACTATAGTGCCTAAGCCTGCTGCCCGAAGCATGTGGACCCTTGCCCGCTCGTTGATCGAGCCGAGCTGGCGCAAGGATGAAATGAGCCTCTTTCAGATGTTGCCCTATGGCTACGTCGTGGACGATGAGGTCATTTCCACGCGCAACGGTGGTCTTATCGCCGCTGCGGAAATCACCGGTGTCAACGCAAACACGCTGGACGAAAACGAGTTCGAGTTCCTTGCCGAACGGTTTGAGCGTGTGTTGCGCACAACACCCAATGACGTGGCATTTTACGTTCATCGACTGACCGTCCCGGCTGAGACGGGTCATGTCATCACAGATCTAACCGGCTTTGCCGGTGCAGTGGCACAGGCCATGCGCTCAGCTTCCGTCGATGCAAAGCTGAAAGAACGCAAGATCATCATCAGCGCCATTCTGCAAAAGCGGCAGGATGAGCGGGCAAAACAGATGTTCGGCATGTCGTCTGGAACGATAGACGAGGAACGCCGCGAAATGATCGAACAGCTCGACGGTGTTTTCACAACACTGGCGGGCACGCTGGGCGAGGCCCGGGTGCGCCGGCTGAAGCTCAGCGAGGGGCGTTGGCTGGGTTACTATGGAATGCTGTTGAACGGTCGGTATCAGCCGATCATTCACACGAACATTGCAGAACCCATCGCCTTCAACATGCCGCAAGAGGATGTGCTGTTTCAGGGCAAGCGCGGCAAACTGGTCACGGGCGACGATCAGGAACGCTCCATCCGTGTCTATTCCCTGAAGAATTACCCGATGGCTTCGTTCCCCGGCATTTTCGACGGGCTGGACCTACCGGTTGATGTTGTGATTTCGCAATCCTTCCTGCCGATCAGCCGCGCCCAGGCGCAGGAAATGGAACGCCGCAAGTCGGGACAAATGCGCTCGGCAGGCGACAAGGCAAAGTCTCTCGAAGAGGATTTGTCTATTCTGGCGGACGGCATTGCCTCCGGCACCATGTCACTCGGCAAGCACCATCTGTCGATCTGCGTGTTCGGGACAGAGGAAGATCTGAAAACCGCCGAAAAACATATCATCGGCGAAATCCAGATTTCAGGCGGCACAGTGAAGCGCGAAGCGATGTCGGCCCGTGCGGTATACTTCGCGCAGCATCCCGGCAATTTCGCGTTCCGCGCCCGTGAAGAACTGATCACGGACCAGAACTTTGCGGACATGGTTGCGTTCCACATGCGCCCCAAAGGGTTGGATGCGGAAAAGCTACCCTGGCCGGGGCCATTGGCGACGTTCCCGACAACGCACGGGGACAGCTACGATGTTTCGCTTCACCTTCCCAAGACCAGTAACGACCCTGAAAACCTGCCCTCCGGGCATACGATCGTTCTTGGACCGAACGGCTCGGGTAAAACTGTGATCGCGATGCTGCTGGCAACAATGGCGGTTGCACAGGGCGCGCGGATCATCGCTTTTGACAAAGACCGGGCAATGGAGGCTCCAATGCGGGCGCTCGGTGCGCAGTACACCCGCGTCCGGGTGGGCGAACCCACTGGCATGAACCCGTTTCAAACGGAAACGGATGAGGCTGGGCAAAGCTGGCTCGCCAATTGGGTCATTGCCCTGTTGAGCTATGACGAACCACTGACCACCGATCAGAAGGATGAAATCACGCGGGCTTGCCAAGCGAATGCCACTTTGCCGCCTGCGCTTCAGAACTTCGATTCACTGGTGGAACGGTTCAGAGCTTTTGACGATGACAAGAACCTGTACAAGCGTGCAAGTGAATGGGCTGGCGAAGGCCGCTTGTCCTGGATGTTTGGCGAGGGTGGCTCAGATCCGTTTGCTGCTGGCGACCGTCATCTTGTTTTCGACATTTCCGAGGTTCTGGATGACGAATTGGTGCGGCTGGCATGGATCAGCTACGTCATGCGCCAGATCGAACGCCGCTGCGCCACCAAGATACCCACTGTCTTTGTGATTGATGAAGCATGGGTAATTGCTGGCAACCCTTATGGCGCTGGCATCCTCATAAATGCCTACACCACGTATCGGAAGCTGAACGTCATGATGATGATGATGACGCAGATCCCCGATCACCTCCTGTCGTCGGCAGCAAGTAAGTCGATCCTGGAAAACACCAGCACGCAGCTCTTGTTCCCCTCTCGATCCGGCAATGAAGCGGATTACAGGGCAATCGGCTTGAACGATTCAGAGCTGGGCGCGCTGAGGGCGCATTTTGGCGACCGCGTAATGCTCATGAAGAAAGGTGATGAGAGTGTTTGGCTCGATGTCGATGTCGGCGCTCTCGGCCCGCTTCTCCGTGTTCTGAGCGGATCAGACGGAAAATCGTTCCCTGATCCTGACTGGCGAAAAAACCCCATCTTCTGGAAGGAAATCACATGAAAACTCGCCTTGTAATCGCCCTTGTAGTTCTGGCCGCCGTCTCGGCCTGCACCAGCACCTATTCGGGCTATCGCAGCAAATGCGCCTGCGACTTTGAGCGCATGACCCCCCCTGAAAACTTGGAGCTTGTCTAATGAGTATTGCAAAGAAATTGCGGACAACCATTGCTGTTTCGGTTCTGGCCGCCCTGCCCGTCGTTACAGCAGCCCAAGGTGTTCCGACCGTCGACGCCACAGCCATTGCACAGGACGCCGCCAATTCGGCCCGCGAAGTCGCAGAAATGGTCCGCCAATACGAACAGCTGATACAACAATATGAGAAGCTCGAGCAGCAGCGCGCGATGCTGGAGAACTCCTTCAAGGCCATTTCTGGTCTAACAGATTTGGACGAGTTCAACAGCCGCAGCTTTTTGAAGCTGGCGACCGCTGCTGACACGCTCGGATACGCGTTGGACGCGACCGAAGATACGATTGGTGATCTTCCGGGCGTGGCCGGGCTCGCGATGGAGCGCCGATCGATCAGCCTGGGTCTGAATAATGGCATCCTCAAAGAGTTCAGCACGTCAGACGTGCCAGCCCGGCGCATTATCTCGGAGCGCGGTGGCGCTGGCTTGATGGCGTCCGCTCTGGGCGAACAGGGCTATGACATGGCCGGTCAGCTCGCTGAAGATGCCGAAAAGCTGCGCGATGAAATCGGCCAGCAAGAAGATCTGAAGGACGCCATCGACTACAACACGGCGGTTCTCCTGAAACTCTTGCAAGTTGAAATTGAAATCTTGCGCACAACCTCTGCTAATGCTCTGGCGTCGGGCACAGATCTGGCTGCAAACGCAGCGGACCTAAAGACGCTTAGCAATTACGCAAGAGGAGAAACCCAATGAAAAGCCGCACCACTTTCGCCCTGATCACACTGACGGCGACGCTTTTAGGGTCGTCGGCCAGTGCTGAGGCCAGACTGCCGTTTCCCCCCAATGTTGATTGGACATTTGGGGAATATCGGACCTGTCTTGGTTATTCGGGCGTGCGAGCGTTCAAAAAACCCCTGAAGGAATACGGAGTTGAACAGCTCGCTAACGCTGGTCAGGGCGCGGATCAACAGTATGTCGTCGGCAACTGGACCGATGCCATTCTGAATGAGCAAGTGATCGCTGCTCATGAGTTTGCCATTGAGCAATGCCGACTGCGCAAATCCGATGAAGCTTTCAGCACTGAATGCCCGCTCGGCAACCTCAGCCGCGAAGCTGCAATCGAGTTGGTGGGCGCTGACCAGGGCGATTTCTGGTCAAAGCCATCCAGCGAACTCAAATCGCTCAAAGCAACGCAGCAAGAACGCTTGGAAGCGCTGCGCCCTGTAATTGAGGAGGCTTGTGGGCCGTGATTCAGGATTTCGTCAGCTCGATTGAATCAGCAATCAGCAACTTTTCTCAGCAAGCATACACCAGCCTTGCGGCGGATCTCGCATCCGCCCTCTGGGCTATTGCTGCGCTGATCTTTGTAGCGATGCTGATCAACGGCGTACTTCAGATCAGAGAAATTGGGTTTGGTGGTTATGTAGGCTGGATCATTCGGGCGACGATAATCATCGGAATGGCGTCGAGCTGGTCCTTTTTCCAACCAATCTATCAAGGCGTCCAAACCTTGCCGGACAGTATTGCCGGGGCACTCACTGGAACCACTAATGTATGGCAAGCGTTGGATGAGATTGCGCTTCAGTGTTTCTTGATGGGCCAGCAGGCCATTGAAAACGCGACTTGGGGCTTGAGCATCACCGGGGCTATTCTCTGGGTTGTTGGGGCCGTCATCGTTGCCTTTGGCACTGGCATGGCACTCATCGCAAAAGGCGGTCTGGCGGTGTTGCTGGGTCTAGCGCCAGTTTTCATCGCAACGCTACTCAGCTCGGCAACAGCCAATATCTTCGCAGCCTGGGCGAAAACGACCGTTGGCCTGATCATGGTCATCGTCGTTCTGACAGGCATCGTTTCTCTTATTCAGGCGCTTTTCGCTTCGGAGCTTGGTTCCTTGTCTGATGTTAATGACATGGAAGCGAGCGGGCGTTTTCTAGCAATCTGCATCGTGGCTATCGTCATGCTCACGCAAATCCCGTCACTGGCTGGCGGCATGTCTGGCGCGATAGTTTCGGCATCCTCCGGTCTTGCCGTGGCAACCGGCGCGGTAGCAGCCGCAAGAAGTGCATTGGGCACTGCCAGCGATGGCGCGCGCGGTGCTGTTGCCGGTGGGAAAACTGCCGCCGCTATGGCTTCCGCAGCTCGTGACGGGACTGGCGTTCGTGACAGCGCGTCTCGCGCAATGCAAGCGCGTCGGGACATAGCGCACAGAGCCCGCAATCAGGATGGGGCAGCTCGTCAGAGCTACGCCGCTGACCGTTACCGGCAGAGCATTCGACAAGCTCGCGCCAATAAATCTTCATAAATCGAGGTACAGAGCAAATGTCACACGTGACAGATCACGAAAAAGAACTCTTTCTGGGCGCACGCCGCGATGCCTTCAAATGGCAAGTATTCGGCATGGTCGGTATGGCAATGGGCGTGGCCTCTATTATTGGCTGGGCGATGCTCCTTCCCTTGAAGGAAATCCGGGCGGTGCCATTCTCCATTGATCCGGACACAAAGCTGCCGGTGCTGCTGACTGAAAAGGTCGAAGAACTGGAACCATCTGAAGCGATGGCCTTCCGTGAAGTCGCAAATTATGTGCGCGACCGGGAAACCTATGATGTCCAGGACAACAACGAGCGCCTGAAATCGGTACTGCGTCGTTCTAATGAGCTGGCCGAAACGTCTTACCGCGAACTGTGGGATGGGTCGAACGACAGCCATCCGGATGAAATCTATACGCCCAAGACAAAGGTGCAGACGGAAATTCTGGGCGTCTCGCCGGTCAACGATGAGACGGTGCAGGTCGAGATCCGCAAGTCCCTGATCGTGCCAAACCAAGAAACGGCCTCAGCCCGCTACGTGGTCACAGTGACCTACGGGTTTGAGGAAAAAATCGTGACGTCGATGGATGAGCTTCTGGAAAATCCTTTCGGCTTCGTCGTCACCAACTACCGCGTAGACGCCATGGGAAACATCTGATGCTGCGTACGTCAAAAACACTCGCGACCACCGCCGCAGCAGTTCTGGCATTCTCTACGCCACTGCTCGCTGAAATCACACCGACGCCAGACGGAAAGAATGCGGATCACCGCATCACGCATTTCCATTACGTCGAGAACCAAGTGTACCGCATCCCTGTAGGTGAACGCCTGATTACCTATGTTCACTTTCCGCAGGGCGAAACCGTCCGCAGCATTGGTGCGGGCGACACCGAGAGTTTTCAGATCACTCGCCTGCAGGAAGGTCGCGTTATTGCGTTCAAACCGGAAATCCTGAACTCGGATTCAAACCTGACCGTTCTGACCAATCGCGGGACATACAACTTCTATCTGGTTCCGGCCGAGAGTGCCGCCGAACGTAAACGAGTACCGTTTCGGGTCACGTTCTATAACAAAAACAACAGCGGCGGGACTACAAAGCGCCGTGGCACAGTTGCTCGGAGTGAACCGAAACCGACAGGCCGGTTTGTGAACCAAAACTACTCGCGCTCGGGCAAAGCTGACTTCGCGCCCACCGCCGTGTGGGATGATGGCGTTCACACCTATTTGCAGATCCCGCAGGATGCAGAGTTGCCGGGGATCTTCCGTGTCCTGCCTGATGGCCGCGAGCTGATGGTGAACACCACAGTCAAAGAGCGCGGCATTATCCAGGTGCAGGGTCTTTCCGATCTTTGGACACTGCGCATCGAGGACACTTCGATCTGTGTTCGAAACGATGGCGACGCGTTTCAGCAGGCAAGCGTGAGCGGTCGGCCCGTCACTTCACAGACAGTTAAACCGGGGGGCAGCAAATAATGAACCGCGAGCAGACAATTGCGGCGCGGATTGCAGCGGAGCAACCGCCTCAACGAGTAAGGAAGAGGTTTGAGCCCAAGAAGCTCATTACGGTTACTGTCGCCGGAACAGTATTCGTGGGCTTCGCGCTGTTTGTGTTGGGCGAAGACAGCAAGACCTCTCGCGCCGGAGTTCGTGTCGACGCTCTGCAACAGAGTGGTGGTGAGCGATACGGGCTTTTGACGGCACGTGGGCCAGAGGTCGATGAACCGAAACCCCAAGCTCTGCCAGAGACAATTGCTGTCGCGACACCGGCGACAGCGTCTGTGCGGGTCGAGTCCGAAGGGCTGAAACAAGCCTTGAAAACTATCGAGCAACAGAACGGCCGGATTTCCGAACTGCAAGACGAGCTGACGGACGCCAAAGTTTCGCTGTCAGAAAAAGACGGTGAAATCGCAACGCTGAACCTGACCAATGAACGCCTTCAGGTCAGATATGATGAGCGCGAGAAGAAGTTCCAGACCGAACTTGCCCAGGCCATCGCGGATGCGGAGGCCCGGGCACTTGCCAGCGTAAGCCACCTTCAGGCGCAAGGTCTGACCGATGATGAGCGGCGCAGACTCGAAGAACTGAAGAAGATGCGCCAGCGGCAGAACCAGTCGGACGGCATTGTGTTCGATGAAAACCCATACGGCAGAAACTAACGGAGCTGACGATGAACAGAACAGCACTCACCCTCGCCCTGGTCGCGTTGGCCTCAAGCGCGATGGCGCAGAATGCCACCGGGCAAAACTACGAGCCGATTAACAGCGGATCGCAGCCGGTGATATTCCAGCCCTACTCTGCTGCGCCGCAGCCGGTTCAAATCCAGCCAGACGACACCCGCCTGCATGAAGAACAGCGCGGTTACCAGGAAAACCAAAACACGACATGGCAAAACAATCTGGTCGAAGAATATCCCCCCATCGTGGGGGCCTCGATTATTGACGACCCGTCACGCACCCTAACGCAAGGGACGATCTTGTCGGCTGTGTTCGGTGGCGCGGTCAGCTCGGAATTGCCCGGTAGCGTCGTGGCGACGATCACACGTGGCGTCTACTCGATGGACGGCACTCGTTTGCTTCTGCCGCGCGGATCGAAGCTCTATGGCGAGTATCGAGCGGATACGACGTTGGCGCAAACACGCATCATGATCGTTTGGAGCCGTGTGATCACGCCTGACGGCCTGTCAGCTCAGATCGGATCGGCTGGTACGGACGGTCAAGGCCGGACTGGTGCGACCGGCAGGGTGAACACACACTTTGGGAAGCGGTTCGGCACGGCTGCGTTGTTGTCCATCATCGGCATAGCGCCTGTCGCGCTGGTGTCTGACAACGATAGCAACAACTCGGTTCGCACTGATCTGGCAACGCAAGTGGGTTCCAACCTTCAGAACGCCACGGCGGCGGCGCTTGATGAATACCTGCGCATTACACCAACAATCTTTGTAGATCAGGGCAGTCGTATCAACGCGATCCTGCAGCGCGACGTTGTGTTCGATAGCTTCTGATGAGCGGGCGGAACGATAATAGCCTTCTGGAATACTATACAGGCAAGATCGAGCATCTGTTGCACGATGAAAGCCTGAGCGAAATTTCTGTGAATCCTGACGGATCGGTCTGGGTCGAAGAAATGGGCACAACGCACATGACCAGGACAGACATCACTCTGAACAGAGACGATGTAGAAAACATCGGGCGCTGCGTGGCCGGTTTCAGTGATGTGACATTCGGAGAAAAGAAACCCATTGCGACGGCCAATGTGCCAACACAGCAGGGCAAAGCGCGGGTCCAGGTCGTGATTCCGCCAGCAACAACCGGCGTGGGGTCCGTGGCGATCCGCCTCCTCCGCTTGAAAACCGTCGATCTGGGCGCGTTCAGCTTCGCCTGCAAAGAGGCGGCGTTGGCGGAAAGCAACGATCACAGCGCGCTTGAAAATGCCCGTGCTGCCCTTGCAGCAGGCACGATGAGCTTTGACGAGCTGGCGGACCTCTCAATGCTTAGCAAATGGAACGTGATCATTGCGGGGGGCACCTCGTCTGGCAAAACCACTGTTCTCAATGCAATGCTGAAGCGCGTCGATCCGGGCGAACGGATCGTGACGATTGAAGAAGTGGCCGAGTTGGACATCGAGCAACCCAATTCTGTCGATCTGCTTGCTGACCGTTCCGAAGAAGATGGCCCTCGATCACCAACAAAGCTACTGGAATCGGCGCTTCGCCTCCGGCCTGATCGGCTGGTTTGCGGGGAAATCCGGGGCGACGACGCGAATATGTTCCTGGAGCTGGTGAACACCGGCCACGATGGATCAGTCTGTACCATGCACGCCAACTCGCCCGTTGATGCCATTGGACGCATGAGCAAGATGGTGCGTCGCGGATCTCCGACCGTTCAAAAGTCAGAAGTGGTCGATGACATCCGGGCCACCATTCACATGATCGTTCACATGAAGAAAATCGGTGACGAACGGAAGGTCAACGGAGTGATCTTCCCACCCCTGATGGCCGCTGATCAACTTATCTGAAGGAGAAATAGAATGAAAAAATTTGAGTATCGTAATGTCTTGATGCGGGTAGAGGAAAATGCAGGCGAGAAGTTTGCGAAGCTCGGGCAAGACGGTTGGGAAATGGTTGGTGTCGCACGTGCTGAATTTGGCATCGTGTGCTTCTTCAAACGCGAGCTGACCGATGGCTGAGTTTCAGGATCTCCCAAAGGGCAAGAAGGTCGCGATCGCCGGTACAATGGGCTTTATCGCTACCTCGGCTTGCGCGGTGTTGGTGGTCGGGCTGGCTCTCGAATACATCAACACCAGAGGCTTTCGCGGGCTGGACATCTGGGCGATCCCAGAGAAGTTCATGGCACAGCCTGCAGAGACGCAGCAGATCATGGGTCTGGTGGCGGTGGTCGCAGTGGGTGTTTTGACCTTTGCATTTGTGGCGGCTGCGCTGCGTGGTCCCTCAACGAAATACGGTGATGCGACCTTTGCAAAGGCCCCTCAGCTCGTCCAGGAAGGCTATGCGTCGGTTCTGAAGCTCAAAGACAAATTGGATAGTGAAATCGTGTTTGCCAAATTTGGTGAGCCAAAGGACAAAAACGCGATCTACTATAAGCCCGGCCCCGGTGTCCAAAAGCCGCACGCGATGTTCATTGCCCCGTCTGGTTCGGGCAAAACCAGCGGCTTTGTGATCCCGAATGTCCTGCGTTTCAATGGGTCTTGCGTCGTCCTGGACATCAAGGGCGAGATTTTCCAGACAACCGGCGCGCGTCGGGCAGCAATGGGCGATGAGGTTTTTATGTTCGACCCCGAGAACCCCGACAAAAGCCACAGCTACAACCCTCTGCGCCGCGCAGCACGTGCCGACAATCTGGACCGGCGATGGGAAGAAGTGATTCAGGTTGCAACTCAGATGTTCGACACGCCCAGCTCGTCCGCGCAGGGCTTTATGGGTGGTGTTGAAGGCATGTTCTGCGCAATGGCGATGCTGGCGATCAAAAGAAAGCGGCCATACATTTCCGAAGTCCTGCGCCTGGTCAAAACGACCAAGCAAAAGGACTATGAGAAAATGGCTGAAGAAGTTGGATATGCGCGAGCTGCAGATGAGTTTCTGAATCTTGCAGCCGAAGAATCCAAAATCCTGCGGTCAACGATTTCGGTTATGTTGAACTCCGGCCTGCAGCTCTGGCGCAACCCGTCGGTAGCAAGAGCCACGCAGGGCAATGACATCAACTTTGAAGATCTGCGTCGGCGCCCCAGCTCGATCTACTTTTCCGTGCCAGGGAAAAAGGTCAAAGAGTTCCGGACGCTCATTCGCCTGTTCTTCCTCGATCTGGTGAACACCATCGAAACTGTTGAGCCGGGCGAAGATGAGCCGTTCAAGGTTTTGATGCTGCTCGATGAGTTCCAACGCCTCGGCCATCTTGAGCGCGTTGTTGAAGCCTATGACACCATGCGATCGTTCGGGGGCAGGCTCGTGGTGATTTCGCAAACACTGTCGCGCCTACAGGACATTTATGGGCACGAGGGTGTGCGGGCGATGCTGGCAAACGCTGGAACCCAGATGTTTGCCGCCTCAGAGGATTCCGAAGTACGCGAACATGTGTCCAGGTCCATCGGGGACAAAACGGTCATAAGCAAGTCGAAGTCTCGAGCACTCGGCAAGATGGAAATGGGCAGCATATCAGAGCGTGAAGAAGGCATTCGGCTGCTCCGGCCAGAGCACGTTGGTCGTCTGCCGGAAAACGAGGTTGTGCTGATCCGCGAAGGCAAGATGCCGGTGATTGCAAACAAGATCCGATACTTCGAAGATCCGTATTTCATGCAGTTCTTGGGTGGCGAAAGTCCGAAGATCAAAGGCACACACCTCGATCTGGCTGTAGAGCAAGCCAGGGACACGGCAAAGGCAGTGGCTGATGCGAAACCGGCCCCTGCCCCGGACAGAGAGGTTTCTGAAAAAGACCAGGAACTTCAGGCGGCATTTGATGCGCAGCGCACGGTCGCAAAGCGGAAAAGTCGGTCAGCGAAAGATATGGCGATGGAGAAAATGAAAGCCAAACGGGCTGAAAGTAGCGCCTTCACTTGACGGGGGTAACAGGACGCGGCCGAACCGGACCTTACTTCAATATGCAGAGAACGGCAGGAGAGAGCCCTAACCTGCTCGTGCTGCGACTTACATATATGTCCGCTTCCGTGAAGCTTACTAGAATGGCGCATTGTCAGCTTTATGCCTGCTGAGAATTGTCGTCATAGTATCGACAGCAAAAACACTCATCAAAAACCAACAGATTGACGACAGATCAAGGGAACCCCGCACGCATATAAACGATGATCTTCCAAAGGTCTTCTTCGCTCAGCGCTTCCTTGAAGGCTGGCATGTCTGTTCCGAAGCGTTCGCCGCCCTCGGAAATTGCCCAAAGAAGGTACTCGTCCCCCGACATCGGCATCTGAACGAACCATCGTAGGAGAGCGGGAGAGGGCGCGAGCGAACGTCCGGCTTCACCATCGCCCAAACCCTCAGCTCCATGACAGCTTGCGCAGTTTTCCGTATATAGCGTCTTGCCCTCCGAAACATTCTCGGGCGTTGCACGAATGGTGCTCCGAGCCCCGCGGTAGGCTGCGGGCACGTCCTCGTTCATATACGTCCAATGTCGTTGCATGCGCTGCTGCTGGCCAGGCCCCATATTGCCGTGCCCCCAACCACGCATGTGCTCAGACCTCATGTGGTTAGATCCCATTGGCCCGTGACCCCACCAATCTCCTCGTTGTTGTTGTGCGCAACCCACTGTAGCAATGGTGATAGACAGAACGCTTAAGGTAAGAGTGCGTAATCCAAGCTTCGTCATCTTCTCCTCCTTACTGTTTCCGCTCGATGAACGTCGCCTCAGGCCGCTTCGTAACTCTTGAACACCTCGGTGCTACCGTCCTTGAGGATCAAAAACACGTCGTAGGCCTCACGACGATCTTCCGGCCCCATCCCAGGGGAACCGTAGGGCATGCCAGGAACAGCAAGTCCAACAGCACTGGGTTGCTCCTCCAGCAGACGACGAATGTCTGCAACCGGCACATGCCCCTCGATCATATAGCCATCGATCTCGCCTGTGTGGCAGGACATCATTTCTTCGGGAATGCCGTTGTCCAATTTGTGGCGGACAAGCTGTGTTCCAAAGCTGCGCTCCTCGGTAATGCGAAAGCCTTCCTGCCGCAGGATGTCGATCCAAACCTGGCAACAGCCGCAGTTCGGATCCTTGAGAACACGGACGGAAGGCGTGTCTTGCGCAAACGCGGCAAATGGTACTGTGCTGGCAAAGCCAGCGGCGTAAGTCAGTACTTGGCGGCGTTTCAGGTTCATGGCGAGAGTCCTTGGTATTTCCAACTAAATTGAGCCGATTTCGTATCATTCGAGATCAAAGGTCATAATCCACGTCAAACATGCTCATGTTCGCCAACTTCCCGACGCTCGGCGAGCGCTTGGCGCACGATCTGGAAAGCAGAGGAAAGAAACAACGTTGCCATGACCGCCGCAACAATCAGGTCAGGCCAACCGCTAGCTGTGCCCCAGACGCCTAAAGCTGCAAACATAACGGCCACATTGCCAATGGCGTCATTACGCGAACATAGCCAGACAGAGCGCACATTTGCATCGCCGTCCTTGTAACGGACGAGCAAGAGAACACTTGCGAGATTGGTCATAAGAGCGAAAAAGCCAACGATGCCCATGATCTCGGCCTCCGGCACTCCGACATAGAACACCCGGTACACGGTCGATCCAAACACCCAAAGACCCATCAGCAGCAAGCTCACCCCTTTCGCCAGAGCGGCATTGGTGCGTGCACGGATTGAAGCCCCGATCACTGCCAGCGAGATACCGTAGGTCAAAGCATCCCCAAGGAAGTCTAGAGCGTCGGCCTGAAGTGCCTGAGACTTTGCATAGTGACCGGCAGTCATCTCGACGACGAACATCACCGCGTTCAGAGCAATGACAATCCACAGCCTCCTTTTGTAGTCGTCTGATACGCCGTCGAATTTGGCGTTGTGTCCGCAACATGCTGACATTGGGAAGCCCTTTTTGTATCTGTCGTGACCATAGTGTAGTGTCTCTAGTTACTAGAGGTTCAAGAGGTATTTTCATGTTTTCTATCGGGGAGCTTTCCAAGCGCACGAAGGTCAAAGTTCCGACTATCCGCTACTATGAGGAAATGGGCCTGCTTGCCGCACCAGAACGCACCGAAGGCAACCAACGGCGCTACGATGTGGCAGGGCTAGAGCGTCTCAGTTTCATCAAGCATGCACGCGATCTTGGTTTCTCAATTGAAGCGATCTCCGAATTGATTGTGCTTCAAGGCCACCCGGATCGTTCATGCCAAGCCGCAACGGACATCGCCGTCTCACAACTTTCCGAAGTAAGAGCAAAGATCAAACGACTACGGGCTCTTGAAAAAGAGCTGGTTCGGATTTCGAAGGGCTGTGATGACGAAGGAGTGTCAGAGAACTGCTATGTGCTCGCGTCTCTTGCCGATCATAAACTCTGTCACCACGATCACTAAACTATGAGCGGACATTGCTTTAGTCCCAGCGAAAGACTGTTTTGTCCGCTTCTTGCCTATTCAAACGTGGTGCAGCGAATGCCCGGAATGTCCAAGGACAAGAGTCCGTCCCAATCGGAACAGACCCCACATTACTCCAACCCGGTGGTCTCGCTGTTCCCGGCAACACATTCACCGGCGCGAACAATCATCTATCATGTCCTCCGTGGTTAAAGACTGTGTCCATCATACTCATGGACGTGGGTAGCCTGTTCGCGGGTATGGGCAATCTCTTGCACCACGGCGGCAATCTTGCTGGATGAAACTTGGTGCAGCTCACCAACAACGGCCTCCGCGCGCTCGTAGCTGTCCGGAACGCCTTGGCTGTTGAAATGGGCGGCAGCGGTGGAAATGTCCGCGTCTTTCCAAGTCGCCGTTGTGCCGATTGAAACGCTGTCATGATCGTTGTAGCGGGCCAGGAACTTGCTTCCGTCGAGACCGAAGCTGTGCGCGGTCGCCACAATGTCATCACGCACAGCCAGCCATTTTTCGGCTTCCGTGGGGTCCAGGTTGTCCAACTCGGCCGCATTCATGGATGTGGTGTAGCTGTCATCAGCCAAAGTGTATGCCTGCAGGTCGGTGTCATATGGGCGCAGTTCGGCAACATCGCCTTTCAACTCCCCGATCTGAACGTCCATTGCGGCACGCAAGTGTGGATCTTCGACCTCTCGTGCAAGAGCCTCCATGTTCTCGATGGAGTTCACGATGTCCTTGGTCTGCTGCTCGTAGTTCTCAAAGATGGCCTCCCCCAAAGCGGATTGCATATACTGAACATAGCGATCACCGGGCGACTGGTAGTCGTCGGACTCCTGAAAATCCTTGTCACCACTCAGATCCGCAAGGGACGAATAGTAAGGGTGATACAGATCGTATTCCTGAGCATCACTCATGTGCTGAGAAACCAAAGCCTGCATATCGTTCAGATCAACCGGCTCCCCTGACCGCTCCGCAGCTTCAAATTCGATTTTGAATTCTTCGACCAGATCTTGTTGCGCAGTATGTTCGTCAACACGGCGGTTGGCCTGGTCCTCGATGTCGAAGCTGTTTGAGGCGATGGCTGCACGATCAAAGCCCATCGCCTGCTGTTCTTTCCTGATGATGTCGATCTGCTCTGAAACGCGATCTTCACGCGGGGCGGATTGATCAAATCTGGAATAGGGTGCGAAGTGTTCGACTTCGTTCAAAAGATAGTCTGTACGCGAAACCATAGTTTTTCCTTTGCGAGTTGATGGAAAACTCTGTGATGGGTCTGCCTGGGGCGTTGGCGCGCGCATCAGGCAGACCGGTTAAAGTCCTTACAAGCTGTGCCCGTCATCGTCACCGCGCCCCTGCAAGAGCGGGTGCGTTGCGTGGGCGTGAACGTCTGAAAGTTCTTCTGAGATTGCGATGATCCTGGAAGACGCAAGCTGGTGCAGCTCGTCAACAACGGCCTCAGCGCGGTCGTGGCTGTCGGGTAATCCTTGCGCCTGGAAGTGGGCCGCGGCGGTCGAAATGTCGTCGCTGCGCCATCCCATTGTTGTACCCAGGGTGACGTTCTGATGATCGCCAAAGCGGGCAACGAACGCCTCGCCATCGAGGCCGTAGCTGCTGGCCGTGTCGGTGACTTCTTTGCGGATCGCTGCCCACTTGCCGGCCTCTGAATAATCCAAGACATCCATTTCGGCAGTGCCCATTCCCATCATCGTTGAATAGCGGCGGTCCTCGATGATGAAGGCTTGAAGGTCCGGATCGTTGGTGCGCAGGTCCGCAACGTCGCCCTTCAACTCGCCAATTTGAATATCCATAGCGACACGCAGATGAGGGTCGTCAACCTCACGGGCCAGCCCTTCCATCTTGTCGATGGATTGCAGCAATTCTTTGGTCTGAGTCTGGAAGTCCTCATAGGCCCCCTTGCCCAAGGTGTCCTGTATATAGACCTCGTACCGGCGTGCTGCCGGGGCATAATCAGCGGACGACTGGAACGCCTTGTCATCGACAATATCAGCAAGGGCAGACAGATACGGATGGCTCTGTTCGTTGTCCCGAACGTCGCTGATATGGGCAACAACCTGAGCCTTCAGCTCGGGTGCGATTGTTTCCTCAGAACCGCCTAATTCGATGTGTCGCCGCAAGTTGCTCATGACTTCGGGCGACACATAAGACGGGTCTCCTGGCTCGCCGTAATCATCAAAATGATGGGCTTGATCCAGCAGATGTTCCATTCTCGATACCATAGGTTCCTCACTTTCAACGAGTTGGATGGCAAACTCTTCGATCCGGTCTTTGACAGCGTTGGCGCGCTCATCAAACAGATCCGACATTCTTGCGATGGAGAGTGTCATCACATCACCGGCCATGTCGCGGGCCGTAACTTCAACCTCCGGAGTGCTTTCAACAACAGACAGTCCGGCCTGAACCTTCCACGTGTCGGTCTCAACTTCCTGCCGCAAACCGCGCTCAAGGCGGGTCGTTGCGGTCAGCTCAATTCCGTATCCTTCGGCAACCTCAACCTGGATAGAGCGCTGAACGTCGATGTTCATGTCGCTGCTCATACCCATAGCCAACCACTGCCCATGTTCCACGCCTCGGTTATTCACAACGATGTGGACATGGGGGTTGTCAGTGTCGTTGTGGAACACGGTCAGATAGTCCCAGGTATCGCCAAAATCACCGCTCCCAAACAGGCGATCCGCGAAGTCCAAACCGGCCTCATGCGCGGCATCCGGATAGGTGCCTTCGGGAAAAGAAACGATCATGTGACGGGTATAACCATAGTTGGTTTTCCCGTTGAAATCCTCGGCCCAGGTCTCGATCAGATCACTCACCTGATCGGCATCGAGCGGGGTCACACCATTGTCGCGGATGTCCAACACGCCCTCTGCCCTGACGGTCAGGTAATTGATCTGGCGGCGCAGCTCATGCGCTTTTTTCACCCCACCTTTGCGGACGTGTTTCACAACCGCCTCGGGCTTTCCAACCACAGCACCAAGCCGCGCCTTGATGGATGAGGCCCGCGAGATCATGAACTTCATGCGCTTGGCGGTTTGCAGCTGCTGGCTGATCTGCTTGGACCGATCGATACCCTTCTGCGCTTCCCGGAAGGCTAGCTCCAGAAAGTCCCCTGCCGTCAAATTGTGAGCCGCGACGTTCATGCTTCAGATGTCCTCTCATCGTCGCGCAAGATTCGGCGAATGGCGGAGTCTGGCTCTCGGTTTCGGCGGGCCGCGGTGATCAGCGCCTTCAGGTCTTGCCGGTGCTGGATGATCGCACGATGGAGGTTTTCGACATCGCGCCGGTCGTCATCGGTCCAGATCACCGAACCGCGTTTGGCCGATTTTGCGAGCTGATTGAGGTTGGTGTATCCACCCTGAACCTGCCGCAAGTGCGTCTGCCAGAGATCGACAACGGCCGGGTCAGGATCGAGATACCCGATCAGACGATAGATCAGTCGTTGGATGATCTGGTTGCGGCTCTTGGCCCCAAGCGACTGCACGGCCTCCTCCAAACGCACCAACGCATCTGACGGCAATCGAACGGAAAAGACAGTGGTGTCGCCGGGCTTGCTCAATGTATACCTCTGGTTGTTTTTATGACTTGTAACACAACTACCTTATCCTGTCATACTCTCCAAGAGGAAACCGGGGGTGATTTTAGAAATCCGTATTTTCTCAAATTGCCCCCGGAACAGTTTTGCTCTTGGAGGCAATCTCCACGCCGGGAAAAGGGTCCTGCCCCTTTTCCAGCCAGCAGGCGTGGGTGCCGGTGGACCGGCGCAGGGCAATCACGCAAAGCGGGAGCTGCCCGAACAGCGCCCGTCACATACCGGCACGTTCAAGGTCAGTATGGCATTTTCCGCGCGCCTCAGCGCGCTCAATGTCCCGCCGCTTTCGCGGCGGGTGTGGCAGGGTTGTCTGCTGCCGCATTGGGGCAGGTCGGCACCCCTGCCCGGTCTTAGGACCGCGCGCCACCTGTGGCGCATATGTGGTCCGGCCTGCGGCCGGAGCAGAAGAAAGGGCGGCTTGCGCCGCCCTGCCCTCCCGTCATTCGGTGACGGGATCGTCATCGGTGCGCTTCGGGAAGGCCACCATCTCAACGCCAGGGAACATGCTGTGCTTGACCTGGATCGAGGTGATGGTGCCGGTCTCATCGGTATTGACGAAGAGCACCCCGCATCGATCCCAGAATGTCTTGCCTTCTTTTTCACCGGTCTTGACGCTCAGTTTCAGAGTTTGAGTTGCCATTGTTTGATCCTCGCTATGGCGTGTTTCGATGAACAAGGGAAAAGCGGGCATCAAGGGGATGTCAGCAGGGAATTTGATCCGCGCGGAATGCGCCGCAGGCGCAGGGGACATTCCTTGTTGAAGCGCGGCGCCCGGCCCGGGCGCCGCGCGTCTTCCCCGACTGCCCGCTTATGTTCATCCCTTCAGAAACACCGCAGCCGAGGATCTTCTCCGGCAACGTACTTGAAACTGTCAGACCTGGTGAAAGGCAAGGCTTTCTGGGATCGCTGCGCGCGGAACATCTGAACAAAACGATGTCTTTGATGGCGGCAACATCACCTCGATCCGACACAGGCGCGGCGCTCAGTTCTAAGTTGGGGGTTGCCCTTCTGGGTCGGTATGACCGTCGTCGCAAAGGATGAAGAATGACGGACGGTGCAAACCGCCCTATCCAACTGGCGGAGGCCAAAGACCGGACGGTCCGGCCCTGGTCCGTGCTTGTGCGGATCAGGTAAACAGCCGGACTCAATTTGGATTGGCGGGTTCGGTAGGACGCCCCGGTAATCCGCAAGAACTCTCTCAAGCGCTGTCGCGGGGCGAGACCGGCGCACGGGCAGATACAGTGATGAGTACGCCAAGAAAAAGGCCCACCGAAGCGGGCCACGAGTTTAACCAAAGGAAAATCTGGAGGTATTCTTTACAGGCTAACGCTTGCGCGCGCGATCGACAACACCGTCAGCTGTGATCGTGGCAATGCGATCCTCTGTGCGGCGGGTCATTTCCACCCCGTCACCCGTCATATGCGCCTCGGCAAATTCCGTGAACTTGAAGATGCTGCCATCTGCTTCAACATGGGTTTCGTCCTCTGCCGAGCGCCGCTTCACCGATCCGTCATGGCGGATTTCGATGATCGTGTTGTCGGCCATTCGGACCGTCACGGTATGCTCATCTACAGCGACACCCTGCCACCAGGCATCTGCATCGCGGCGCACAACAATGCGGTTTGGGTGCAGCTTGATCTGCACGTCCTGTACCTCGTCCGGATCAGCGGCTTTGACGACCACGATGGCCTCCTGCGCGCTGGGATCACCATGGATCGACGCGCTCCCGTTTTTTGGCGGCCAGAGCTTCGGCTGTGTGCGCGGCTTGCCCTTCTGGTCTGTATGAAACCCGACGAACATCTGCGCGGATTTCCAGACGCGGCGGGCGGCTTTTTCAACCGTAGACGGAGCTGCATCGGTGGACATGGTGGATAGCCTTTAAAGTGGGTTAATTCACGTGCATTTTCGGGGTGAGCGTCACACCCACAGCGCTCAGCACTTTCAGCACCGTGCCAAACTCGGGATTGCCATTTTCGCTAAGTGCGCGGTAGAGGCTTTCCCGAGACAGACCAGATTTGTCGGCCACACTCGACATACCTTTGGCCTTGGCAACATCGCCAAGTGCCGACGCGATCAGCGCCGTGTCGCTGGTTTCAAAAGCCGCTTCAAGATAGGCTTGAATGGCTTCCGGGCTGTCCAGATAGTCAGCCGCTTCAAACTTCGTTGTTTTGACACCCATGTTTTTCACTCCAACTCTCTTGCCATCGCCTTGGCGGTTTTGATGTCGGCTTGCTGGGATGACTTGTCTCCCCCGCACAGCAAAACGATCAAAACGTCACCGCGCGACACATAGTAAACGCGATACCCCTTCCCTTCGGAGATACGCAGTTCACTCACACCTTCACCAACCGGTTTCACATCACCGGGATTGCCCAGGCTCAACCGCGTGATGCGAACCAAGATCCTGGCTCTCGCCCTTTGGTCCTTCAGGCCCTTGAGCCACTTGTCGAACAGGTCCGTCTTACGAATTTCTATCATACCTATATGTAGCCTACAGGCTACAACCTTTCAAGTCAAAACAACCTATACCATTGAACTAAAATCAAAAATCATTGCTGAAAAGCAGGGCGCGTTGCGCCCTGCCCTGCCAGTTTCAGAAGCAATCCGGCACCCATGCATCGATCCGGGCTTTCTGTGCCTCGGTCACGCCCAGTGCCTTTTGATGCTCTGGATCATTGAAGAGCTTGTGCAGCGCCTCGTTCTTGGCACCCTTTTTGGATTTCGCGAAGGCTTTGAACATGTCGGCGTCGATGTGCAGGTCCAGCAGGTCTTTGTAGAGATCATCCAGCTGCCAGCCTTTCAGACGCTTGAAGCAGTTTTCAGCCGAAGGGGTCCAGATCGCGCGCATGTCAGCCTCGATCTCAGCCTCGATCTCCGCCATGAACTCCGGGCGTTGGGTCAGAAACCGCCGGGCCAGAAAACCCGTGATCTCACCATTGCGGGTCTTCTTGCCCAGATCGCGAAACGCTTTGAACGCTTCCACGCTGCCTTGTGCGGCAATCTCGTGGAACTGGTCATAGGCTGCCTGTGCCGCTTCATCCCGTTCTCCGCCAAGACGCGGGTCGAGGATGAACTGGTCATCGATCTCGGGTGTGTTCCGCTCGGCACCACCATAGCCAAACCCAAACAGATTGCTGCTCAGACCGGAGGCCGGGGTGGCAAAGAAAGCAAACAGGCTCAACACATAATCAGGCTTGTCCAGCAGGGCCGTTTGAACCGCTGCCAGCCGGATCGCCACCATGTCGTCGATGAACTTCTGCGAATAAACTGGTTTTGGTTCTTCCTTGATCTCCGGTTCTTTGACCGGGGCCAGAACACCAGCCTCAATGGCAGCCTGAACATGTTCCGCCGCGACATAGGCCGGGGATGTTTTGATCTCGCCATTGTTGGTGACATAGACAAACACGCCGGACAGCTTGCGCTGCGCGTCAGAATAGAACGGCGCCGTATAGTCCTCAAGCGCGGCCAGCTCCTTTTCACCATCCGCGTCCAGAGCCTCACCCTCATAGAGTTCGGCAAGTTCGTCATACCGTTCGGCCTGTCCTTCGGTGAAGTCCCGGCTCACCATGTCCAAACGGTGCATGTCTTTCGTACCCGAGAACCCATAGGGAATGTAGCTTTCCTCATGGGTGTCCACCCAGTCCCAGCCTTCCGCGTCGCGCAGTTTTTCCGCTTCTACCGCCAGTTTCTCGGCAAACAGACGATCCAGTAACGCGCCTTCATTGAATAGGGTTTCATCGGCAAACAGATCAGCGGTGACGGTGCCGCCCGCCTCAACATAAGCCTTCTGCCCGACAAATACGGCCTTGCGGCTAGTGCTGCTAACAGCCTCCGACGTCAGTGCCTGTTTGACATCATGCTCACTGAACCACCGACATTCTTTGGCCCGTTCCAGAACCTCCAGAATTTTCTCTTCTTCGGTGCTGACGGTCATGGCCTTGGCCAGCCCCATGCTGATCTCACCGGCTTTGAGCGCATCCAGAACGGCGGCGGGCAGACTGGCAAGCGCGAGGCGGCGGCGCACATGGGATTCGGTCACGCCAAACGCATTGCTGATCTTGGCAATAGACAGAGATTTCTCGGCCATTTTGCCATAAGCACGGACCTCGTCCACAGGGTCCAGTTCTTCACGGGCGGTGTTCTCCGCATTGGCCCATTGCTCAGCCACGAAGGGATTGTCCGTGACCTTAACGGGAACCTGTGCCAGATCAGCGCGCTCAGTCACGGCGATGTTCAGAGCCCGTAGGCGGCGACCACCGGCAACGATTGCGACTTTGCCATCGGTATCGCGCAACCCGCTGAGGTTCTGGATCAAGCCACACATAACCAAACTGTCGGCCAGAAGTGCAATACCTTCCTCACCAACCTCCTGTCGTGGGTTGATGTCAGACAGGTAGAGATCGGACAGGGATACGGTTTCGATGGTTTCCGGTGCGGTGAATGTTTCGACTTTGCTCATGGGGCAAATCCTTGTTTGAGTGTTTGAGATCGTGTTAAGGGTGCCCTACCCCTTCCGGGGTAGAGCGGAGCCGTTTAGATGGCTGCGTGTTGGATCAGGAAGCGGCGCGCGATGTGGAAATTGTCGCCCTTCCTGATTAGCGCCCACGCTTCTGCGATACGTTGCTGCAAGATTTCATTGCTCATGGTGTTCACCTCCTTTCCGGTTTGGGATTGAGATCAGTATTCGCTGGGGCACATGATGGTCAGAACGCGGCGCGTCACTGACGTGTCAAACGGCCGGTCGGACCCATACGTGTAGTCCGTGTCGTAAAGATCGTGTGTGGATGCTCCCGGTTTCGCAAGGCGATTTCGGACAGATTTTTTGGTTCTCAGATATCGGTATCGGTCGTGTGTCAGGCCTCATGAGATGTGGCTCTGAACTGCCACGGGCCGTTATGGTGTTCGATCACCTCGGGTCCAAATCGATCTTTAGGACTCACTTCGTCCCTGACCTTTAGATGGTTTTCCCTTAGTGGATCAGCCGATCCTGGTTCCCATAATCGTCGTAGATCTCCTCACTCTCCGGAATTGGTCAGCTTGAGTTGACCAGCCCGAATCTTTGCGCGTTATCAGGCATATTCCACCAGTCCTCCGCGATAATCCTGTTTCTTCGTGACCATGGCCCAGAGAATACGTGCCATCTTGTTTGCCAATGCGACGGCTGCGAGCGTTCCTTGTTTGCGTTCGAGTAGTCGCCCGAGCCAGGTGTCTGGCTTGATCCCTTTCCAGCGCGCCCATCGAATGCAGACCGTCGCGCCGGTGATCAGTAATCGCCTGAGATCGGATTGACCCATCTTGCTGACACGGCCCAATCGGGTTTTGCCACCCGTTGAAAGCTGTCTCGGAACCAACCCAAGCCAAGCGGCGAAATCACGACCGCGACGGAAGCTCTCCATCGGCGGTGCAAATGCCATAAATGCCGCTGCGTTGATTGGTCCGATGCCGGGCATTGTTCGCAGGCGTCGCATGTCTTCGTCGCGTTTCGTTGCTTCGGCCATCTGCCGTTCAAGCGTGGCGATGGACTGCGCCAGCTGTTCGATGTGGTGGTAGTACAGCCGCGCCGCCTCCAGAACCAAAACTGGTACGAGTTCCTTCTCACTTTCCAAAGTGTTCTCGAAGTCGAGCAAGGCAGCATTCCCTTTGGCGACAATGACCCCGTGCTCGGCCAGGTGGCCACGCAATGTGATGATGAGCTGTGCCCTCTGACGCGTAAGAGTTTGATGGGTGCGGAACAACACGGCATGGCTCTGCTGCTCTTGGCTTTTGACCTTTACAAACCTCATGCTCGGCTGACGCACCGCCGTGGCGATCGCGGCAGCGTCATTGGCGTCGTTTTTGGCAGACCGTTTGACGAACGGCTTAACGTAGATCGGCGGGATCAGCCTCACGTCGTGACCAAGCTCTGTGGCGAAACGGCCCCAATGGTGGCTGGTCGCGCAAGCTTCCATGGCAACCAGACAAATCGGATGTTCGGTGAGCAGCTGCTCTAACTTGCCACGGGTGAATTTGCGATTGAATACGACAGCGCCTTCTGCCGTGGTCGCGCAGACTTGAAACGAGTGCTTTGCAAGGTCGACGGCCAGAATGCTAATCTCTGACATGGATGCTTCCTTTCCTTTGAACTGACTTCTCACAAAGCCAGTCTGGCACATTGCGATGCCGTTGCGGGAGGGAGCATCCACCCCATCAATCTTCCAGAACAGCTTCTGGTCACGGACTGTCACCGCCCCAAAGGTGTGATCGCCATAGGGGTCATTGCCCTCGTCAAACTGGTCATCCGACGCCACCGCTGCCAAAGCTGCAGTCTGGAACTCCATCCCTTCACCTGACACGCCGGGCGTGACAAATACCTGACCCTGAATTCCCTTAGAATGCATCTCGATTGCCGCAGTCGGATCGATCAGCGCTTTCCGAAATAGGTCATTCTGGGTCGCAATCTCTGCCGCCTGCAGGCTGGTGTCAGTGTCGATGTCTTTTGTCTTTTCAATGTCCAAAACCGTCTCTCCTTTTGTGGTGCGACCTCTGGGGTTGATCCCCTTTGGTGCTGGTTTTGAGCCGAGCCCTGAAAGGGCGTCGTCTCTAAAACCTGCCCCGTGGCGAACGCGGAGAGGGGCGAGACAGGACAAATCGACAAGAGTGGTGCGGCCCGCAGCGCCCCGCGCGAGGACACGGTCTTGTCTATTTGTCTTGTCCGAGGGGGGAGGCCGCGCCTTCCCCCTGACGTCGGGTGGCGTTTGGCTTGTCCAAATCCCGCCTGACCAACAAAAGAAGCCAAAGGATCTTTGATCCTGCGGGAGCGCAAAAGGGATCGTCACCCGAACGGGCAGATCACCTCGGCTTGGACCGACCATGACCCAAAGCCCCTGCCCCGGCTCGCTTGAGACGGTTCAGGGGCTACTGGGACAGGGAGATCATTCTGGGGTGTTCTGGGTGGAAGCCGATACGTCGGCTGAAACCTAGAGCCTGCTCACGAGCCGAAAGGCTCGGGATTTGCCACAGAAACAGACTGCAGCCCGAAGTCACTCACCGACCGGAACATACCCTCGACGGAGCTTTTGCTTTTCGAGATTGTGGAGCGCTTCACTAGCCAGGGCTTCGTCATCATACGTCACCATCATGGCTTGCCCGTTCGTGCCAATACGCCCCCAGGTACGAAGCACTGAAACCTCCCCAAACAACGTCGGCTGCAACTCGATGCCATAGAACCGCGCCATGTTGATCTCAGGGTCCACATGGATCAGGTGCACAGGTGTGGTGTCTGTCAGCTCCATGACGCGATTGTCGATCAATAAAGCTCGTCTGTCCAATGACTTTGCTGGAACAGTCAATTGGCAAGGATTCAGAACCGTGATGAAAACATTCGACAACTCAATCTGTCTGATGCTTGCCTCGTACCCATCCAGGTACAGGAGCTCATATTGGCACCATTCCACATTCCGCTGCTGGAACCGTTGTGACCACTGGCCAGAGTAGGTACGGTTTTCTCATATCTTGCAAAACGAAATAGAAGGATGAAGGCAACGTGGCTGAAATCTTGGAAGGCGGATGTTTTTGCGGTGAGGTTCGATACCAGGTCACTGGCAGCGCAGTAATGCAACTCATGTGTTTTTGCAGTGATTGCCTATCGATGACCGGAACGGACGGTTATGCCGGGTACATGATAAAGTCGGAAGACCTGCAGCTGCTGAAAGGCAAACCACGGACCTTTGAGAAGACCTCAAAGGAAGGTCGACCTGTCATCAAGCATTTTTGTGGCACCTGCGGATCAGGCCTGTGGGGCGTGACAGCCTTCGGATTGACGAGCATTGCGGCTGGGACATTGGATGAGCCAAACAACTTCAAGCCAACGAGCAAGGTTTTTGTGAAAGATGCCCCCAACTGGGCCAGGGTTCCCCACCATTTGGAAGAAATGTAGCGTTTGAAGCTTTGGTATCACCTACATTTCTGTCTTGGAGTTGTTCCTCTTGGTGACCCGAGTTGCTACGATTGTCGTTGAGGCAATAAGCAGGACATCGCGATGCGCAATGCAATCTTTTTACCCCTAATGGCTTTGTTCCTGGGGGTCGTCATGGACGTTAAACCGGCGGCGGCCGCGTCACTCGGAACATATGAGGTTTTTGGCGTCGAAGACGGTGACATGCTAAAAATGCGCAGTGGGCCTGGAACAGGGTTCAATGTGATCGTTGGTCTTCCAAATGGAACCGCACTACGAGTTCACGGCTGTGAGCAGACCGGTGGCACCCGTTGGTGCCGCGTCTCTTTGGAGCGCGCGCGCAAGCTTAAGGGATACGTCTCTTGGGCATATTTGCGGAAAATCTAATACGACAGCGATCAGCACCACCATCTTTTAGCAATCATAGAATACCGGCGGAAACGCCCTGACGAATCCACTAGTTGGGCTCACACCCGTCGTCGAAGCGGCTCGCAACATCCCCGAATTCGCTGGGTTCAGGACGGCCCTAAGGCTTTGACTGGGGAGCGCTTGATCGCCTGCACCGTAACGGATTGATCCTGGACCCGGTTGGAAAGGCAAAATCGGTGGTACTGACCGATGAAGGCCTGCGCCGCTCCGAAAAGCTTTTCACAGAGCTTTTTGGGCGGGAGCCAAAGACATAGCATTCGCCATGACAAGTCCCTCCATGTAACGCAGGTCTGCATACGCGTGTGGGCTGGCTGGCGGTTGCAATCTGCGCTAAATCGCCCCTGTCCGGCAAACAGGGAGAAGCTGAAGATGACAACGGGGAACGATCTTGGTGGGCTCATCGGGTTTATCACCCGTGACGAGATTTGGCATGAGCGGCTCGCTGATGTGTTGGACGAGCATTTTCTGCCAGCGCTCGAGGCCTTCGATCTTGAGTTCGAGGATCTGGGCGACTTGCTGGGCGAGGATTGGCCGATGGTCCTGTGGGGTGGTGGCCTGGAAGATTTGCTGGGCAGGACATTCGGAGCGGACGCCGAAAACGCTGCGGATGCTTATCTGAAAGGGAGCGGTTCCAAGGAGAGTGCGCAGACCCGCGCCTATATCAAAGGATTGCGGGACGCGTCGGTCAGCCTTTATGAGGTGAGCGAGGTAGACCCCGGCAGATCCATGGTCTTGCGCAACATGCTTTCGGACGCAGAGCCGGTTACCGTCCGGGAACACAGCGCGACGCAGATGCTGCAGCGATGGGATCGCATCGCAGCTCGGGTTGTCGCACAGGGGGATTATAACGTGATCTCGGGGGCGCTGCTCCCATTCGACCCCGACACCGTCGCGTTTTTTGAAGACGGGCTCCGCTCCGTGTTGAAATTGAACCCCGACGTTGAACTGAGGCTGACACAGGATCAGCTACACCGTTCCGCACCCCTCTTCACCAATGCCTGGCTCTTCGCACATCTGCCGAACCTACTGGATCCGGAACCACCACAAATCAGCAACAGCGATGGCGACAACCTGCTCTTTCACGACATGCGCTTCCCCCTCGCCAGCAAAGTGACGCAAAGCCAGGTATCTGAAAAGCTAACACAGTCCGCAGAACTCGTGATCTCAGGCCAGAAGGATTGGACCTGGCTTGACCTCGACACCCCGTCCGGCACCAAGCACGGCACCGGCCTCGTGTTGGACAAATCAATGTCAGGGGCCTCCGTGCTTGGGTCCCTAGATCTGAAAGGTCGGACACTCACACTTTCTGTGAGCTCTACAGCGCGCGCTGAACGCGGCGAAGCCCTGGTCCGGGACCTCCTGGGCGACCTGGTGAAATCTCCGCTGACATCAATCCAGACCGCCGAACAGATGATGGCGGATGACAGCACGAGTAACGGAGTGGCAGAAGAAGAGGACATCCCCCGTGCCCTTGCCCGTCAGATGGCCCACGAATATCTCGAACAGCATTACCGCGATACGCTTGACCAGCCGATTCCTGCCCTGGATGGCAAGACCCCGCGCCAGGCCGTTCGCAGCACGGCGGGCAGGAAGAAAGTCATAGACTGGCTGAAGACAATCGAAAACCGCAGCGCGCGCCAGACCGGCTCTCCGGTGGCTGAGTATGATTTCGGCTGGATGTGGGACGAGCTTGGTCTGTCAGACTACCGAAATTGGACCAGCGATGGTTCTTGCAAAAACCGTTCCAAAGCTTCGCCTCCTGAACCCATCGACTAACCCATGTTTTCCCGGCTGCGTCTTGCAGAGATGTGGCAAGGGTTATGCTGTCGCTGCGCGTCCAGATGGTTTGCCTCGTGACAGCTGGGGCACAACAAAATTTCAGTCTCCGTGGACACACCGGTTTCATAATCGAAACAGTACTCTTGTCCACATATTTCCAGCACCTCTCCACTCTTGGCCAGTTCCGAACTTGTCACCTCGCAGTGATCACAAATTCCGTCCAAGAGAGCTGATTGGAGTTCAGAAAGAACCACTGTTTTCTGAAAATTGCACACTCTGTCACTCATAACTGCTTCAGGCTTTCACAAAATGGTGAAGAGAGAAAGCTTGTGAAACAAGAATTCAAGGGAATGTGACATAGCCCAATGGGTTCGAGATTTAGTTTCGCCGATCATTGCCTGTAAGCTGCGCGGCGCGTCGAACTTTCACGTCAGCCGCCATCCCACAACAGACCCGCGCACATCAAAATACAACCTGGGCTAGTCCTCCCAGCGAAACGCGTCGTTGTCCGCCTTCACCCGACCAATAGACGGCAAAGCGAAGTGGTTTCCCAGCACAATACATCCCGTTTCCGAGGCGCTTTCCAACAGTTTCCGACGGGATGTCACGGCCATCTCAGCATCGGAATCAAACATAAAATGCCACTCGGGATGCCAGCACTGGGCGGTTGTATGGATTGCATCACCTGTAATCAGAGCGCGCCGGTCGCCACTGGTGATTTCGACCGAGACATGACCTGGTGTTTGGCCTGGCGTGGGGATCAGAGTGACGGAATACACCCTGTCGCAGTCCTAAGGTTCACAGGAGGCCCGAGACAAAGTAGGTTTCTTGTGCAGAGGTAACGGCAATAGGCGTGGATCAGAATGGCGCGACAGCTCCCACTCGAAGGTAACAAGCCCTTTCTGGTTTACGCCGGCACTGGCACCGACCTGATTTTCAATCATGGAATTGAGCTTCCCGGTTTCGCGTCGTTTCCATTGCTGGAAGAACCTGGCACCAGGGTGATACTGGCCGGTCAAATGCAGGCTCTTGTCGATCTGGCCCGTGAAATGAATGTCGGATGCATCCTTGATGCGCCCACATGGATGGCGAACGCCGACCGGGCAGCGCCCTTGGGGTACGATGCAGAGCGGCTCGCCGAAGTAAACAAAGATGCGGTCAGTCTAATGGAAGACGTGCGCCAAGCTGCCGCTCGCGATGATGTACTGGTGTCGGCCTGCATCGGCCCGCGCCATGATCCTTACGCCGACATCCCGCCGGTACCCGTCGAAGATGCACGTCAATACCACGCCGCTCAAATGCACAGCCTGAAAGACACAAGCCTCGATCTGGTCACCGCTTATACATTCAACCGCCCAAGCGAGGCAGCGGGATGCATCCTCGCCGCCCGGGACGCTGAACTGCCGATCATCATGTCTCTGGTTGTTGAGACAGACGGGTGCCTGGCAGACGGGACCAAACTTGTGGACGGAATTGACCAGATCGACGCAGCAACCGACTCGGCGGCGCTGTTTTTTATGGTCAACTGCGCTCACCCTACCCATTTCGCCGGAGCGCTTGGCAACCACCCCCGGCTGAGAGGCCTTGTGGCGAACGCTTCGAGTTGCTCGCATGCGGAACTTGACGAAGCAGATGAGCTGGACGAAGGCGATCCAGCTGAACTTGGTAAACAGATTGCCGCGATTGCGAGGCAGAATCCGTCGATCCAAGTATTTGGAGGATGCTGCGGTACCGACATGCGCCATCTGAAATCGATGATCAGCGAACTAGCATAGCCAACTTGGTTCAATCTGAGCGATAACGCTGAGATCTAAGGTGATCCCGTAATTTCTTTCCACAACTTGTTAGGAGATCGGCCCATTCCTGCCGTTGACCGAGGGCGCGCATCGCTGCGGTGCGGCCCACCAGACCGGACTTTAGCTGCGACTGCGAAATCCAGCGATCGACAAACTCACGCATCGCGGACCAAGTGTGAATTCGCCGCGCTTGTCGCGATGGCAGCTCGGTGCGCTTCGCTGACGTCAGAACAAGCGTGAAAATGTATCGATTCTCGCCTGGATTGAAATACCTTCAAAGACAACACCAAAGAAGTGAATCTTTGTTCAGACTAACATGTTGGGTCTGCTTCTAGGGGGGGATGCCCAATGACCGAGACCGGCAAAACAGTCCACACGCCAGTGGCGCTTCAATGCCAAGTTCGGTGTGAATTTAGGCGTTCGCACCATCAATGGTCATCGGGTTAGCGCTCCGATTTGACACCAATATATTCCGGCAGATAACGCGGCGGCATTGGCCCCTTGTTCCGCCCGCCCTGTTGAATCTGTTCCCAGCCATGAGACAAGACGCCAACCGAGCGGGAAAGACAGAACAATCCCCGGGAAAGCGGTGCCGGGAACCCCAATTCGCAAAAGATAACAGCCGTGGCCCCATCGATATTCATCGCGATATCGGCACCGCGCTTACGTCCGATTTCCGTCTGTATAGCTTCACCGATATCGGCAAATCGCCCTTCTACAGTGCCTGACATCGCGGCCTCGCGTACCAACGCCATCAATCGCGGTGCGCGGGGATCGACGGGCTTGTGGAAACGGTGGCCAAAACCCGAGACGATCTTGCCATTTTCCTCACACCAGGCGGCGATACCGTCGCGGACGGCAACTTCCTGTTCAGCGCCGTCATCCATCCGTTTGGCGACGTCGAAATAAAGCTCGGCGCATTGTTCACCGGCGCCGCCATGCACGTCACCCAACATGTTGACCCCGGTGGCCATGACGTTGTTGAGCCCCAGCCCACAGGTCGCGGCCATACGCGCTGCGGCTATCGATGGCGCCTGCGGACCATGATCCACGCCCGCCACCAGCGCGCATTCAAAAAGCGCCGCCTGTTCTGGCGTGGGCAAATTGCCGCGCACCATGAGCCAGATCATCTGAGCAAAGCTGACGTTTCCGATCAGGTCCTGGATCGGGTGGCCGCGAAAGGCGATCCGCCCCGGAGCCATGTCGATAATTTCGGTGCGCCACCAGTGGCAAATGGCATCGGCGTCATTGCGTCCTGCGGGGTCCGTCATATCGCGCCATCCTTTGCCAGTTTTTCAATGTCTTCCGGTGAAAGACCTAACTCGCTCCAGATTTGAGAGTTGTGCTGCCCCAATGTGGGCGGTGGTGCATCGACGGTGGGCGCGCTGCCGTCCAATTTGATCCCGGTCGTGGCAACCTGAATGTCGCGTCCGACGCCGGGGACGTTTTCAAACTGGTCGAGGAAACCGCGGTCTGCAACCTGCGGCATTTCCAATACTTCCGGCACTGTCAAAACCGCTCCTGATGGCACACCAATGCTATTGAGTTCCTTGGCCCAGTCGCGCGGTGACCGGGTCTTCAACACGGTCTCCAGCTCAGTTTTCAGAGCCAGCCTATTGCGTTTGCGATCCTCGCGCGTGGCATATTCAGGCCGCTCGCGCAGCGCGGCCAATCCCAGGTGGTCCGTCAGTAGCTCCCATTGCTGGTCTTTGTTTGCGGCAATGTTGATCAACCCGCCCTTCGCTTCAAACGCACCGGAAGGCGCCGAAGTGGGGTTTTCATTGCCATTGGCAGTCGGATTGACGCCGGCGATCAGATAGTTCGACACCACCCAGCCCATTGTCGCCAGCACCGATTCCAGCATCGACACATCAATAAAGGTGCCGCGCGGATTGGCGTTCAGAGCAGATGAAATCGCAAAGGCTGCGGTGATGCCCCCCACAGTGTCTGCCACCGGATATCCAACGCGCAGCGGCGCGCTGTCGCTATCCCCGGTGATCGACATCACACCCGAGGTTCCCTGTATGATCTGGTCATAAGCCGGGCGGCGTATCCACGGGCCCTCTTGGCCAAAGCCGGAGATAGCACAATAGATGAGGGTCGGATTGGCCTCTTTCAGGGTCTGGTAGCCCACGCCGAGGCGCGTCATGACGCCGGGCCGGAAGTTTTCAACCACGACATCTGCAGTTTCGACCAGTTTCAGAAAAATCTCTCGACCCCGTGGGTTCTTGAGGTTGACCGTGACCGATTTCTTGCCCGCGTTCTGGGCGAGAAAGGACACGCCCATGTTGACTTTGTTCAGCTCTGGGTCGGCCCCCAGTTGGCGGGCGAGATCGCCCCGACCGACGGCTTCGACCTTGATAACCTCGCCGCCCAGATGCGCCAGATGATGACAACAGAACGGACCGGCAAGGACATTGGTCAGATCAAGAACACGAATGCCCTTCAAAGGTGTCTGCGACATTATCCGCGCCCCGCGTGTACAACCTTGGCCGCCGTGAAAAACTCGCGGCAATAGCTGCCTTTTTCCGGTGCACCATAAGAGGATCCCTTTCGGCCCGTAAAGGGTGCGTGGAAATCCATGCCGGCGGTGGGCAGATTGACTTGTATCATGCCTGCTTCGGCGTTCTGCGAGAAGTGATCGATTTTGGCGGGATCCCGCGTGACAATTCCTGCGGACAATCCAAATTCGCAGTCGTTGGACGTGGCCAGGGCGGCGTCGTAATCCGGCACGCGTAACACGGCGGCGATGGGCCCAAAGATTTCGTCTCGTGCCACGGCTGCGTCGGGTGACACATCCGTAAACAACGCAGGCGCAAAGTAATGGCCGGTTGTTTTGGATTTGACCTCGCCACCACCTGCGGCAAGCGTTGCACCGTCATCCACAGCCTGAGACACGTATCGTTTGTCGATGGCGAGCTGCGCTTCACTGGCGACCGGACCAATCTGGGTTTCCGGAGCGCGCGCATCACCGATCCGAAGGTCTTTCATTGCCGCGCAAAGACGGTCAACAAATGCGTCGTGAATGCCCTCGGTCACAATCAGGCGGGAAGACGCTGTGCAGCGTTGTCCGGTTGAGAAAAAGCTGCCCTGAACGGCGCAGTGCACCGCCAGATCCAGATCGGCGTCATCCAGCACGATCAAGGGGTTCTTCCCCCCCATCTCCAGCTGCATTTTCGCTCCTCGCGCAAACAGCGCCGCCCCCATATGGCGACCGACGGGTGTGGAACCGGTGAATGTGACCCCGGACACCTTGGGGTGCGTAACGATTGCCTCCCCAACCTCACGGCCTTTTCCCATCACAAGGTTGAACACCCCCTCAGGCACGCCCGCACGGGCAATAATATCGGACAACATCCATGCCGATCCGGGCACCAGTTCGGCAGGTTTGAACACAACCGTATTGCCATAGGCCAGAGCGGGTGCGATTTTCCATGCGGGGATCGCCAGTGGGAAATTCCAGGGCGTGATTACGCCCACAACGCCGATTGGCTCGCGTACAACATTTAGCGACACACCTTCGCGCAGAGATTGGTAGGTGTCGCCGGTCGCACGATACGCCTCAGCCGCGAAATATTTGAACAAATGCCCGGCGCGATGCGCTTCGGCCTTGGCTTCGGGCAAGGTTTTGCCCTCTTCGCGGGCCAGCATATCGCCCAGCTCGTCTACACGGGCGAGGATTTCCGACCCGATCCGGTCGAGCGCTTCGAACCGGACCAGAGGCGATGTCTTGCGCCAATTCGGCAGGGCCGCGGCCGCGGCCTCGATTGCGTCAACCGTTTGATCGGCGCTTGCCCGGGCATACTCGCCGATCGTGTCGTTCAGGTCGGACGGGTTGACATTGGGGGCCGCGTCGCTGCTAGCAACCCATGATCCGGCGATAAAGTTGGCAAAGGGGTTTGCAGTCATAGCGCTTCCTCAAGAACTGGTCGCCACCCGATATCTTCATGCCGGTGGTCCACAGTATTCACGTAAAAATAGGTCGGGCCATGATAGCCCCTGCACACCCGCCCATCGGCCCGTCTGGCAACCGGTTCGGCGGTCCAGCTGACCGCGCCGAACCAGTTCCACAAACGGTTATGAGGCGAGGTCAGATGATCCGGGCAAAGCGGTGCTGTACTATTGGCCGGGTCCGGTTGCGGAGCGTTCAACGCCCCGCTGCCCCCCACCAGCGCATCCCATTCATTGGGGCGCGTCGCCCCCTGAAAAGGGTCACTACAGGGCGTATCCCCCCCCGTAAGCAACCGGCAGCGAAACAGGCGTCCATCAATCGACAGCTCTGTGCCATGGACATACCCCGCATCATCCAGATCCTGCCAGCTGACGCGGCTCATAAGCATCCGGTCGGCGACCATCAATCTTCTTCCACCGTCCTCAAATAGATGCCAGTTCAGGCGCAGGTTCGGGTCTTTGGGACTGTCGGTGAGCGCCCAGTTGTCCCAATTCGGGTCGCGTTCAAATTCCGGTAGGTTCCCGGGTTGCAGGCCCTCGTAAGGGCAAAGCGCTGACAGGTCTGTGATCCAGGGCCGTGTCGCGGGCGCAAGTGTTTTTCCTGCATGGGAAAACCCACCCAGCTGCTCTGTTCCTTTGTAGTCCATCATTGCTCTGTCACCGCCCCGGTCACAGGTTGTGTGCGGAAGCGACGCAGGATCCGGAACAACATTTCTGCAGCCAGAAATTCGGTACGCTCCGACGGATCAAGAGGAGGGGACACCTCAACAATATCCAGTCCACCCAACGGGGCCTCGGCCAGCCCATCCAGCAGATCGTAATACTGACGCGGTGTAATACCGCTATGAACGATTGAGCCGGTGCCGGGGAGGTAGCCAGCGTCCATCGCATCGATGTCGATTGACAGATACAGTTCGTCACATCCCTTCATGGCATGCTCCAACGCCTGACGAATTGCCTCTGCCGTCCCCAATTTATGTACGTCGCCAGCCGAAAACACCCGACCGCCCTGCTCTTCGATCAAGGCGAGTTCACCGCTGTCGACCCAACCGGTGATCCCGACCCAAACCATATTGGACACGTCGACATTGGGCAGTTCGGAAATCCGACGGGCATTGGTTGCGTGGTTATGGCTGCCCCACGCGCCAAGCCGGTCAGAGAAATCCAGATGACCGTCGATCTGGATATACCCAAAACGTGCATTTGGTGCGCGTTTGGCCAACCCACGGGAATAGCCAAGGCAGGCCGGGAAGCTATTATAGTGATCACCGCCCAGTGCCAGAGGGATCGCCCCTCCAACGCTCAGCGCCTCGGTCATTGCGGCAATGGCCTCGGTGGTTGCGTCTACATCCTCAGGGGTGATCACTGCATCCCCGCAATCCACGAGCCAGTCGCTGGCCGTTGCGCTTCTTTGGCCCGTATCTGGATCAAAACTGACCCCCTGCGGTCGCATGGATTGCAATACCGTCGTTGCCTTACGCAGCGCCTCGGGACCAAACCTGGTTCCGAGCCGGCTTGAATGTGTCCAATCGCTGGGCATACCCACCACACCGATTTGGCCCGGACGGACGTCGGCGGCATCGAGCAGAGGCCCATCAAACAGCCGATACCCCGGTTGTGCCAGAGGCGGGAGAAATGTCGTTATCGCTGCAGTCATGTCAGTACTTTTTCCTTGGAAGTTTGGCGGCGCGGAAAATCAATCCCAAAGCCGAGGCGCGCATAGATAAACGCCAGAAGAGCCGTGACCATCAGGCGTTGGCCAACCTTCACGACACCCATTCCGGGACGGTTCGGATTCAGACCGGTCAACATAATGGCGCTGACCTCGTGCCGTCCCAAAAGCTCAAGCCATTGCACCACCGTCGCAAGATCGCAGCCCCCCAAACGGGGCCGATCACAAAGCGCACTGAGCGATGTTTCAAACACCGAGAGATCAAACCGAACAAACAACGGCTTTGATGGATCCCGCCACTCTGAAAACGCGGCACGCTGCGCGGCAGTATCTCTATTTACCGGCGTGGTCGTTCCGTTCGGCAAGGGCGCAATATGAAAATCGCGCGCATCGGCTGGTGTACCGCCAAGCTGCACTGTCTGACAATGAGGGAGCGCGCTCCGCGCCGTCTCGGACATGCGATCTGATCCGCCCAAAAAGATTGCACAGGCGCCATTGTCGCTGATCTGACGCATGGCCGCCTTCAAGGCCGCGTGGATCGCATCTTCGGACCCCGGTGCAATATCTCCGAGATCACAAAGCCGCTCGTGCAGGCCATCGGTACTGATATCCTGACGCGCATCGATATCTACGGGGTGACTGAATTGTGGATTTGCGTGCCAACCGAAATAGACCGAGGTTTCGCGTAATGCACGCGGCGCCAGAGATTGCCCTGCATGAGGTGCGTTTGTATCTTCAAACGGGATGCCCAGTACGGCCAGATCTCCAGACCGGACGTCGCCGATTGCTTTGGTCTGAGAGCGCATGAACGACAGATGCCCTGCCATGCGCGGCAACGGGGCCGAACGTAGAGGCATCAGCCTGCTCCTTTCTCAAGACGAGCTGTGACCGCTTGCAGGATCGCCAGTGCAGCGCGGGTTTCAGCCTTGCCACGGTTGTCCAGTTCCGGGGCAAGCCCAAAAACCGCAGCCGCGATGGTATCGCCCGGGGTGGCGTCAATTTGCGCGATCATTTGTGCTGGTGACATTCCCGTCAGGCGATGCGGGTGCGATACCCATTTGCCCGCAAGCTCTTGTAAATCCACAGACAGGATGACCGGTTGGGTGCGGGGCAAATGGCTCACTGCGCCGCCATTGACCCCAATGATGGGAACATCCGCACCTGTGACCTGTCTTGCGGCGACGTCAAGCGCTTCCAAACCGCTGGAATCGCCGCCTACCAACACCATGCGGGCACCGGTTTCAAGAACCGATTCACATTGCGAGGCAACTGCGAGAAAATGCTTGTCAGGTTCTAGCGGAAAGACGTTCACGTCCCCAAGGTCAATTGCATTCGCGGGTGTTACTGTGGGGCAGGACGCATACCGAAGCTGGCGCGCGAGATAGCGTTGCCCTGCCGATGGCCGGGCGAGATTGTCACAAAAATAGCCTGCAATCGCGACCTGACCGGGCACGAGATCTTCCAGATCGCCAATGGATGCGCCCAGAAAACTGGGGATCGCGTCAAACTGTATTTGCGCCGCTTCACTCATTGTGCAACGCCGCGTTCAGGGTTTCGATCGCCGCCAGTTCCGACATTCCCCTGGTGTCGCGCGCAGGCGCAAGGCCGGTGATCACAATCGCCTGCCATTTACAGGACATGGCACCAATGACGGAAACCAGCGTTTCAGGTTTCATCCCGCCGGGATTTAGGCCGACGCTGCCAGCTGCATGCCCCAGATCAATGACCGATATGTCGATCCACAAGACAGCGCGCTCGGGCGTGTCAGAATAGTCGCCGTGCCCTTCATCCAACTGCCGCGCGGTGCGCCAATCCATCTTGCGCTGGCTGATCAGATCCCAGACACCAGCAGGTTGATCGCCGTTCAATCCCACCCAGATCGTGTTGGCTGTTCGCGTCGCGATATCACGCCGGGCCAACGGCATGGCCGCGACAACTGGCAGATCAGGCAAGGCCCCCAGCACACCCGAGGCGACATCAGACGCGCCACCCAAGACAACGGGTACAACACCGTGATCCACCATTTGCGTCACAAGTTGTTCCAACGCGGCAGGCCAATCCCCTGACAGGTCCAGATTGCCAAGATCCCGACCATCTACAGGCAGTCCGATCCCAAGTTGGGCAGTCATTTTGCGCAGCGCATCGGGTGCCAGAGAGGTGCCGGATCGGGGCCCGGTGTTAACTTCGCTCGGAACGCCCATAACCCCAACACAATCAGCCTTACATTGCGAATGAATGCCAAAAGGAAGGTCCGCATAACCAGCTGTTATCATTTGTTTCCGCGCGCTATTCATTGCCAGACGCCTTCGTTATTTGCGATTTCCAATTGCGCTCAAACCGGCTATAAAAAGCGACGGATTTGCGTCGAAAGGTCTGCCTATGCCCGACAAGCCCCGATCCCCTGACGCCAATGGTGGTGTCGAAGCGGTAGAGCGCGCATTGCGTGTGCTGGACATCTTTGAGCCGGGCGATGCAGGCCTCTCTTTGAAGGAGGTTGCGGACCGCAGCGGGGTCAACAAGGCGACAATTCTGCGTCTGAGCGTGTCGCTTGAAAAGTTTGGTCATATTACGCGAGACGCCGAGGGTCTGTTTCACCTCGGGCCGTCTTTGTGGCGTCTTGGATCCGTGTTTCGCCAAAACCTGCGGATGGGGCCAATTGTGCGACCGGTGCTTGCGAATTTGGTGAATGCGACCGGCGAAAGTGCGTCGTTTTATGTGCAACGCGGCAACTCTGGCGTGTGCCTCTACCGGGTCAATTCGCCAAGGCTTGCGCGGGATCACGTTCAGGAGGGCGAGATCATTCCGCTGAGCATGGGCTCTTCGGGTCAGGTGCTGGATGCTTATTCCATCCGGCAGGGAAAACAGGCGGCCAGCATCCGAAAGGCCGGGTATTATCTCAGCCTTGGTGAACGCGATCCTGACGTCGCCGGACTGTCGGTTCCTGTTCTTGGGTTCGAAGATGAATTGCTGGGCGCGATCAGCTTGTCCGGCCTGCGCGTCCGCTTCAATGACACAGCCGTCGAAAAGTATCGCGCGGCGGTCCTTGATGCCGCCCGCCAGATTCGGGTGGAGTTTGGCGAAAAATAAGACCCGCATCATTGTGCCTTGTCTTTCCGACGCCCGATCATCTGCACACCGATAAGCGCCGTGATGGACACGACAATCAGACAGGTCGAGATCGCCGCGATTGTCGGATCAAGCTGATCACGCAGTGAATTGAACATGCGCCGGGTGATTGTGGCGTTTTCCCCGCCCGAGACCAGCATCGAGATCACAACCTCGTCCAGCGACGTGATAAATGCCAGAAAAGCCCCTGTCTGGATCGAGAATTTCACCTGCGGTACGGTGATTGTCCACAATGCGTATGCACGGGACGCCCCTAAGCTGCGCGCTGCAAGCTCCTGATCGAAATCATAATTCTGCAATCCCGACATCACCGTCACGATCACGAATGGCAGCGCCAGCGCAGTATGGGCGATCACGATCCCGGTCAGTGTGTAATTGAGCCCCAGCTTGGCATAGAGGCTGAACACTCCAACAGCGATCAGGATCACTGGCACGACAATCGGCATGATCACAAGGATTTGAGCCGCGCTCCTGATACGAGGCGCAGAGCAATGCAGACCATAGGCACAAAGTGAGCCCAGGGGCGTCGCGATTGCCGTGGTCAGCGCCGCCGCGATCAGCGAGGTCTTTGTTGCGCTCATCCATTCCGGCGACGTGACATAGGCCACGTACCAGCGAAACGAGAGCGATGTCGGCGGGAATTCCAGATAGGATGCCCCCGAAAACGACATCGGGATAACGATCAGCGTGGGCAGGATGAGAAAGAACAGCACAGCAATGCCGACCACTGTCAGCCACAGGCCGTCGATTTTACGTTGTCCGACTTGTTCCATTTTCAGATCCTCAGCGCATAAACAGTTTGTCGAGCCCGAAGACACGGTTCATCAGCCAGATCATCGCCAGCGCCAGCAACAGCAGGACCACGCCCAGGGCTGATGCGGCCCCCCAGTTCGAATAGACTGTGATGGTGCTTTCGATACGCTGCGCCAGCATCTGAACCCGGCCACCGCCCAGCAAAGCCGGTGTGACAAAGAACCCAAGCGACAGGATGAAAACCAGCACGATGCCGGCAAAAAGGCCCGGCAGGGACATTGGGAAAAATACCCGCCAAAAGGCCCCGCGCGGGCTGGAACCAAGGCCCACGGCGGCTCGGACCAGGTCGCCGTCAATATTGCGCATAGTGGCGTAGAGCGGCAGAACCAAAAAAGGCAGCATGATATGCACCATGCCAATGATGGAGCCGGTCAGATTGTGCGCCAGTTGCAGCGGTTCTTCGATAATGCCAAGTGACATCAGCGACGAATTGATGATCCCATTGCGCTGCAAAAGCACCAGCCACGCATAGGTCCGCACCAGAACCGAGGTCCAGAAGGGGACCAGCACAAACACCATCAGAATGGCCGCTGTTTTGTTCGGCATCTTTGTCAGCCAGTAGCACAGCGGGTAGCCGAGAAGGACGCAAATCACCGTCACGGCAATGCTGATCTGAAACGTGACGACAAAGGTTCGCCGATAGAGAGCACTACTAAAGATGCGCGTGTAATTTTCCGTGCTCAGTTCGCCTGCCGCATTGAAAAACGACAGCGAAGACAGCCAGAAAATCGGCAGGAAGACGACGATCAAGATCGTCAAAACCGCAGGCATCGAAAGCCCAAGAAACGTCAGTTTTTCGCGGCGTTCTTCGGATTTGAGCGTGCTGGCATTCTGAAGAGTCCCAGCACCTTCATACGTCTCGGCGATACTCATGCCACATGTTCCGGTACGATGATCGTATCTTCGGGATGCAGGGCAAGGCCGATTTGCTCTCCCTTCGACGGCAACCCGGTTTGGCCCGCGCGATTGGCAGGCACACGCACATTGATCTGACCAGCGCTGTCGTGCTGAACGATCACTAGAACGCTGTCGCCCTGATAAATGATGTCATGCACTTGGCCGGACAGGTCATTGGCGGCGTCTGGCACCGCGCCTGCTGTGACTTCCAGCAACTCGGGCCGGATGATCAGACGATGGCCTCCGCTGCCCAGCGCAATAGGCGTATTGGATTTCAGAACGCGCTCGCCAAGCTGCGCCGTGTCATTCGCTACACTAACCGGCAGGGAAATGGATTCCCCGATAAAATCCGCCACAAAGAAACTATGCGGCTGGCGATAGAGCCGCTCAGGCGTCGCGATCTGTTCGATCCGCCCATGATTGACCACTGCAATCCGGTCCGACATCGTCAGGGCTTCGCGCTGGTCATGGGTCACGTAAACGACAGTTGCATCCAGCTTTTCATGCAGCGCCTTCAATTCGATTTGCATATGTTCGCGCAACTTCTTGTCGAGCGCTGACAACGGCTCATCCATCAGAATGATCTGCGGCTCAAAAACCATGGCGCGGGCAAGGGCCACGCGCTGTCTTTGTCCCCCGGATAATTGCGTGATGCGCCGGTCGCCATAACCGCCCAGCTGCACGGTCTCCAGCGCGCGCTCGGCGCGGGCCTTCTGATCGCTTTTGGACACCCCGCGAATTTTCAACGGATAAGCCACGTTTTCTGCGACCGTCATGAACGGAAACAACGCATAGCTTTGGAACACCATGCCAAGGCCGCGCTTGTGGGGCGGCGTTGCAATCATTTCCTGTTCGCCAAACCGGATCGACCCGCCATCAGGACGCACAAATCCGGCCAGCGCCATCAAAAGCGTCGTCTTGCCGGAGCCTGATGGCCCCAGCAATGTCAGGAACTCGCCCGCGGCGATGTTCAAAGACACGTCATTCAGCGCTTTGACCGATCCGTAGGCCTTGCACAGGTTGGATATATCGATGGGAAGGGAGTGGGCTGCAGGTGACATGGGGGCTCCTAACCTGACAAAAATGGGCGCAGCACAAGATGTGCCGCGCCCAGATATTTTTTACTGTTGGATCAGCGTGTCAAACTCTTCGGTCAACTCGCCCAGCTGGCCGATGTAAAAGTTCGGATCGACCAGAAGCTGCTTGCCATAGTTGTCGGGATGTGTGTTGACCTTCACTGCCATCTCATCCGAGATTATCCCGGTGCCGAAGGCACCCGAATTCACCGGACCCAACGGCATGGTCACCGCCAGCCTCGCCTGTGCTTCGGCGCTCAGCAATTCGTTGATAAGGCGCATCGCGTTGTCTTTATTCGGAGCCCCCTTGGGAACCAACAAGCAGTCCACGTCCATCGTGCCGCCATCAAAGGCATAGGCCACATCAATGCCCGACGCGATCACGCTTTCTACGCGGTTATGGCCCATATGGATCACGTCCACTTCGCCGTCACGCAGCAACTGCGCCGATTGCGACCCGCCGCGATACCAAACGGTAACTTCGGGGGCAATCTCACCCAGCTTGTCCCATGCGCGCGCCTTGCCCTCATTCGTGGCCAACGTGTCATAGATCTCGGCCATCGGCACACCATCCGCCATGAGCGCGGCTTCGAGGTTATAGTTCACCTTGCCGTGCATACCGCGCTTGCCGGGGAAGTTTTCCAGATCCCAGAACTCTGCCCAATTGGACGGGCCATTGTCGCCAAATGCATCCTTGCGATAGGCAATCACCTTGGTGAAGTTGATGAAGCCGATGTAATTGTCATGGATCAGCTCTTTCGGAATGCCTGTGGTGTCAACAATCGAATAGTCGATCGGCTCAAGGCTGCCTTCCCGGCTCAGGGTTTCACACGAAGGCAAATCCTGTTCTGTAACGTCCCATGCAACGGCACCCGCCGTGATCTGCGCGCGCACGTCCTGAATGCCGTTTGTCGTATCTTCCTTGACAGTGATATTCAGCGCACCAGCGGCAGGTTCCAGCATGGCTGAGCGCAAGGCATCCTGAAACGAGCCTCCCCAGGACGCAAACACGACCTCTCCCTCGGCAAAGGCAGGCGAAGCAATGGCCAGGCCACCTGCCACTAGCGCCGTGGTGAGCTTCAGTTTTTGGTTATCTTTCATCATGTCAGGCTCCTCCCGAACTGTTGGTTGGTTTGTGGCTTCGCGACATGCGCGGCTCCACATAATCATTCGCAATCGTTTCATCTAGCAAAACGTCATTTCAGTTTTACTAGAGCTGATGTTGGAATTGGTCAAGGATTCTTTTGCCCCGTAGGATTCACACTCCCGTTTCCTGAGCATCAGAGCCTGGAAAATCTCGCAATTCGCGCATTGGTGCAGCATTCATCTGGGTTCGATCTTGCACATATGGCGTCTGAAGCGATCTTCGTCTGACCCGAAGTTAACTGCCACCGATTGAAGCATTTGGTGGAACGTGCGGACCGCAAACTCTCACTCGCTTTGCGTTGATCCGCGAATTTGAGTGGCAGCTTCTTGACAGTATGCGCCAATTGATCCTGACGACAGAATTGGTCAATTTGGGCTCAGCCCCGACCTCGGATGCGACGCAGCATCCCGTGATATGGAGGCATCGTCAACGTCAGGTTGTCGTTGTGGGAGGGCATGGCGGATCGGAGGATCAGTCATGGAAACACCAAACTTACCGGCCATTCGTGCGCTTCGCCCGGCTTGGAACAAAGGGCGCATCGTTGGGCAAAAACGGCCACTGAAACCAAAACACGTCTGGGCAATCCGTGTTCGACTTGAACTCGCCGAGAACCATCGGGACCTGGCGCTGTTCAATATGGCAATCGACAGCAAACTGCGTGGCTGCGATCTCGTGAAGATGAAAGTCGTCGACGTGATGGCGTCCGGCCAGATCAAGGAACGAGCTTCGGTGTTGCAAAGCAAAACGCAGAAGCCGGTTCGTTTTGAAATCTCCGAAGGCACACGCGCCTCGGTTGAAAAGTGGATGGAAGATGAGCTCATGGTCGGCTCGGAGTACCTATGGCCGGGTCGTTTCCATGAACGCTTGCACATCTCGACACGCCAGTACGCCCGGATCGTCCGGGATTGGGTCACGTCGATCGGTCTGGAGGCCAGTGCATACGGAACGCATTCGATGCGGAGGACAAAAGTCACACAGATCTACAAGAAGACCGGCAACCTGCGGGCGGTCCAGCTGCTACTTGGGCACACCAAGATGGACAGCACCGTCCGGTATCTCGGTGTTGAGCTGGAAGATGCGCTTGCGATCGCAGAGGCCATTGAAATCTAACAACTTGGGCCGTCTTCGCGGACGGCCCAAACAAGACCTTGGCGAAATCTGCGGCGAACAGCGACGAGGAGCCCAGAGCGACGGTCTTCTTGCGGAGCAGGCAAGGACATCGCTTTAAAGTTTCAACTGACACGGCGTATTAGAAAATTCAGAAAAAACTGCCCGTCAATCCTGCGCGGCTCGTAGACAAGCCTTCTTCCTGGCGAAAGTCCTTCGGGCAGTTTGACGCTTATATTGACCTTATAGGGTGTCGCCTGCCCGAAATGCGAACTCAATGTGAAGCGCAATTTCAACTGACCGGAGTCATCGAATTTGCCAGTGAAGTCCCTAAACCAAGGCCCTTCGGCCGCAAAGCCTTGGGCAGATAGCAAGGTCAGCTTGTCTCCATTGCGATTGATGCGCAAGGCTGCAAGTGGCTCGATTTTTCCGGGGAAATAGGCCTTGTCGGGCCGACTGGTTGTTTGCCAATAATCATCGTCCCATCTGCGTCTGATTAAGACAATGTAGTCACCATCAAAAGTCGCGAAAGACGGCGCGACCAACTGATTACAGACTCTTCCTTGCTCTCCTCGAAGTGCGGCAAGAGTTTCACTGGTCTCGAGGCTCTCAGGCGTCAGTCCAAGATTCTCTCTAGCGCTGATATACCGAGAGAAAGCAGATCTCGTGCGTGGGCCCGCAACACCGTCCGCTGTGCCAGCGCTGCAGCCAACGCGATTTAGCTCAGTTTGTATATCACGGATCAGGCTGCGCGTCTCTGTATCATCCTTCGCGCTTTGAGGCGATGTCGGCACAAGAGCTGCTACTTTGTCTCGCGCAGTACTACTGTTGCCCGGCACTTCGTCCTTCTGGTGCTCAGCAAGCAAGTCGTCCCGCAACGAAAGGGCGAGCGCGACTGCAAAATGATCCCTTTCGCCTTCGTATCGCTCCAGAAACATCTCGATCGCATCAAGCCTTCCGAGCGAACGCGCAAGTTCAAAGTCCGCATAAATCTGGTCTTCGACACGCTCAATTTCTTCCTCTGGCGTCGAGCCTGCAGCCGCATCTGGAACAAGAAAAATGTCTCTGGCGGGAAGCGAGCCATAAGTAAATGGCTCCTGATAGCCTTCTGTCAGAGTGTAAACCCTGTCGCGGACTCGCCGAAACAACTTGCCAATCTCAAGTCCGGGTTCCTCGATGTGGTTGAGCAGAGCCTGAGCATAGGGGCTGTTGCGGCCATCGCCGTCAAGCGCCAGCGTTCCGCTCCTTGCAGCATATCCAACCAACACACCTCCCGGATCGATACGTGCAAGTCCGCGTCCAATTGAGCGGGTGCTGTTTGTGCGCTCCATAGTCGCGAGGAATGGATTGTTGCGGCAGGCGTCAACCAACACGATCTTCAAGCCGGGTGCGCCCGCGATGGAGCTAATCAATGTGTTGAGGCGGATTGCCTCGAGTTCGATGTCACGGTCGCTCCGCAGTTCCGCACTGACAGGGATCAGGAAGTTCGTGTTGTCCAACTCGATGCCGTGGCCGGCGAAGTATACGATGACCGACTCGGCGTTTTTTGCCTTTTCTCCAAAGTCACGTATGGCAAGGCGCATGTCGCGGTAATCCAGATCAAGACCTGTTGTGACCTCAAACCCGATCCTGCGCAATGCCTCTGCAATGTCGATCGCATCATTCGACGGGTTTTTGAGATTGCTGACATGTTGGTAGTTCGCATTGCCAATTACCAAGGCAACTTTGTCCGCCAGCACCATCGCAGGCAGAAAACAAAACACAACTGAGAACAGGATACGCTTCATGTGAAATATCGCCGTTAACGCGTCTACCATATGAACGTTTCCACACTTTCGGAATTCAATCAATATGACCGGCGTGGACAAGCTCTAGCTCGGCTTAGGCCGCATAGCGGAGTTCGGGATTGACACGACGAAGGTTCGTTTCCCGCCCATTGCGCCAGTTTCGGCATGGACCATTCATATGAAGTACGAACTCGGAGCCGCCTTGCGGCGGGACAGAAAGATGCTCGCTTGGGAAGCTATCTAAACGTCAGCTTCCGCATTTCCTGCGAGCATGCGTAGCGACTGCAGCGAACTTCCACTTCCCGCGCTTCGTGCCGTACTTCAGCCCCCTACCCGTCCCGATCTAGCTTTAACCAATATCGCGTGTACCGGAGTTCACCCGTTCGGATCAAAGCGCCCTTCTCTACCAGGTTCTGGAGATCCCGCGTTGCTGTGGCGCGCGATGTTCCCGTGATCGAGATATAGTTCTCAGCGCTCAATCCCCCTGTGAACCCATCCGGCCCAGCCTTGAACAAACGGGCGATTACCTTGCTTTGGCGAGTGTTGAACTGATCACGGTACCGATCATAGAAGTGCGTCTTGGAAATAAAGAAACCAACCCGCTCAAGCGTCACCTGCTGTGCTGTAAGGACAGTTTCGGCAAACCAGACGAGCCACGGTGTGACTTCCAGCGTCTTTTGATGGCGTTCGAGTTGGTCGTAGTAAGCCTTCCGCTCTCGCTCGATCGTGAAAGCAAGGGCAATCAGACTTGGCTGACCGATATTCTGGGCCAAGGACTTTTCAGCCAGCGCCCTACCCAACCGGCCATTGCCGTCCTCAAAGGGATGAATGCTCTCGAAATACAGATGGCTCAAACCGGCCCGGATCAGTGCGCGCAATGGTTCGGGACCATCCGGTGCGGTCCGGTTGAACCAGGCTACGAACTGGTCCATTTCAGCCGGAACCTGATGTGAAGGTGGAGCTTCGAAATGCACCGTTGGGCGGTCGAGCCTGCCTGAGACGATTTGCATCGCATCCTCATGGCTCCGGTATGATCCAATCGTTTCCAGATGCCTGTCATGGGACAGAAGCATGTCATGCCACCGAAACAGGGTGTCGTGTGACAGTGGTTCCGAATAGTTGGAATAAACATCCACCATCATTTCAGAAACGCCCTGCTCGCGCGGTTTGGATGGATAGCTGTCGGGAGCCAGTCCAAGATGTCGGCGCAAGGAAGATTGCACGCTGAGACGATCCAGCATCTCACCTTCGATCGCGCTGGTCTTCATTGCTTCTTCGCTTAGCAGGTCGATACGCAATTGATCTCGATCCGATGTGTTCACATGATGAACCGCTCCAAGAACTTCCCCTGAGGACAACAGGAACTGTTGCTCGTATGGTTCGAGTCTTGCGGCGTCGTAACGAAAGGTAGGCCAGTCAGGGTTCTGCCAGTTCCACATCGTGAGGTATAAGCTTCCTTTCTATAACTCACTATTTATGGTTGCGTGATTTATAGAGGTCAATCCTATAGCTCACCTTTTTCAGACCCTTCGATCCAGTCATCACTTGGAGGTGTAATCTGAAAACGGTAAATTTCATCCTGTTTCCCCAAATTTACGTAGCATTGGATGTCCGCGAGAGCATTGCCTTTGGAGACAATTCGCCCTTTTCGATCTTGGCCAGCAACGAAATCAGGTAAGCCCCTGGAGATTGTATGTTCTCAGCACGTTGAAAGATGTATCCGAGAACAATGAAGCGAATAGCTGGGCCAAAAGTTGATTTCATTGCATACCAGGTTTGGCCAAGCCGTAGATACTCGGCGATATCATCCATAAGCCGATCACAGTGGTGCTGATCTTTTGCAAAGCGTAGTTCTGAGCATAGCCGTGGAAAACTGCGCTCCATTTGGTCTGGAGAAACCTGAATCTGAGAAAGCTTTTCTTTCTTAACTTCCGGATTCAAAGAGTCCTCTTTGTGCCCCTCAATTTCACTGTCACTGGCCCTCAAATTTTCTGTATCAGTCTGTGTTATCTCGGAGATTTCCACAGAGATTTCTGCCAACAGCTCGCTGAGTACATTCGCATCTGGTTTGCGACGCAGAGCATTGCGTACGGTGGTCACCAAATCAGAGATCGCGGTGTCATTTGCTACGAGTTCCTTAAGGCGCGCCAGAGCGGCGGAAACTTTGTCACGGAGTACAGTGAACTCGAGAACGCGATCAGCATGCCTCTGGGCTTCCTGAATGAACTCAGCGTGCCGTTCAGACAAAGGCATCAAGGAGAGCCCAGTTGCGGTGACCACCCTGCCCTGGCGATCCCGGCGCGCCCATCGCTTACCGTTTGCGCTCATGACGCGGCGGATAAGTCCAAGGTCCACCAGCGTCGAGATATGACGCTCAACTGTCTGCACGCTGACATGAGTTCGTTTGGCTATCGCCGCGTTGGACGCGAAACAGATGTGATGATCATCCTGGTCCGCAGCAATCTGATCACCGCCCATAAAGGAAACCATCGCTCTCAGGACATTGAGAGTTGTGGATTTTAACCCAAGAGGTTCTCTGGCCTCTTCAACGGCGCGAAGAAGTATCCATTTTTTGGGCGTACTGTTCCCCTGCCCTGCCGTTCCCGACAAGGTCGCTCCAATTGGAGCCAATGCTGTTAGTGTTTTCATGATTATCTATCGGCAGACAAAAATTACCCGTTCGCTCAAGAGCGTTTTTTCTTGTGTGGCGATTCGGGTGCTGCTAGATTCTAGGTGTCTAATCTAAGAATTGCGCTTTGCGCAGCAGCCCTCGAAGCTCCGGTTTCGGGGGTTTTGTTTGTTTGCCTTCCTCCTTTCTGCTCGTCCTCAGTTCTTTTTCTTGGCGTTTACAGCTGTAAACTCAGCGTGTGAGCGCTTAATGATTTCAGCCATGTTTTCGTCCAACCAGCTAGCGAAGCCAGCGTTAGCTCCGGTCCTTTTGACCGAAACAGTTAGTGATCCGTTGGTAGATTTGATTGTAACGCCTTCGATTGGGTTGAGTTCGGCTGCACCTTCTCTTTGTCTTGCACCGCGTTTGGCAGCTGCTTTTAGGAGCATTTCCAGCCGATCATCTGACGACATCGATGGCTCAATGGTTGCAAGAAGATTTGCAGCTTCATCTTCCGCTAGCTTGCCTGCAACGAAGTGCTCTGCAAGCACGGTCCATTTTGGGCGGCCTGATTTTGGGGCTGCGCCGATCATGTCACCAATCTTTGCAGGAACATGTTGCGTAATTTTTGTCAGGTGAGACAGCCCTGATTTCGAAACGTTCAATACTTGCCGCACCGTTGCCGTGTCATGCCCGGAAGTCAGGATCGCCTCGGCGAAACGTGCTTTCTCGTAGAAGGAAAGATTGCGCCTCGCAGCATTCTCAAGCCCTTTGGCGAGAAGCGCTGAAGCATCGTCGATATCCTGAACATTGGCGCGGACTTTAATACCAAGTTCACGACAGGCTTTGAGCCTCCTCCGTCCATAAATTGCCTCGTATCGACCGTCGGATTTCGATCTTCTGACAAGAATGGGAACTTGTTGGCCACCGTCTTGTATACTCGACATCAAGCTTTCAAAACTATCGTCTTCTTCGTCAATGTTTACAGCTGTAAACTCACCGAGCCTATCGGCAGGCCCCCAGTCGTCGATCAGAGCAGGGTCAATTTCCCTGATTGCGGCAAGAGAGCCCTGAAGCGCACCAAGAGCAGGGGCATTGGGTTTTGGAGTTTTATCGATGGCCTTGGGGCCAGAGCGCGCGATGGTGTTTGCGATCCCCGACATCTCCTGAAGCGACTTTCTAGCCATTAGCTGCGTCCCCATGCTTGATGGATCATTTGCTCTACCTCAGAGCCGATCGCATCCATTGAGTTCTTTGCCCGATCATAAGTTGCGCGTGTCATTTCTGACCGCACGACTTCGTAAATTGATTGTTTGAGCATTGTGGCGTCACTGACCGCGGTGCTTTTGAGGGCTGTGGCTGACATAACGCGATCCTGAAACAGTGCCCGCATGAACGAAGCCAGTTGTTGAGACGGTACGTCTGTTGGCTCGTCACGCGTTATCAGGAATTTGAAGTTGTCGTATTCGAGCGTAGCGCCGGCATCTTCAATGACTGCCATGTAAGCACCAGCGAGTTCGAGAAATTGAGCCGTCGAAGACACGTCCAGCATCGAAGGTGTAAGTGGCACAAGCAATGAACTGGCGGCCGCCATCCCAGCAATTGTCAAGAATCCTAGCTGAGGTGGGCTATCAATCAGAACAAGGTCAAAATCTCCTTCCACCTGGGCCAGGGCATTCCGTATTCTTGTAAAGAACGGATGGTCTGGGTTGGAGTGAACGGCAGATTCTGTCTCAAATTCGGAAAGAACAAGCCGTGACGGAGCCACAGAGAGACCGGGGAAGTACGTCGGAAGCACGACGTCCGCCATATCTACCGGATCTTCATATCGAATAGCATCGTAAATCGTCAGCCCGTCAAACTCTATTTCGGGGCTTATGCCGCACATGGATGTAAGAGAGCCTTGAGGATCCAGATCAACAGCCAGCACACGGTAACCGCGAAGCGCAAAATAGTGAGCCAAGTGAATTGTTGTGGTGCTCTTACTGCTGCCGCCTTTGAAGTTCATCAACTGCCAGACTTGGAGCTTTTCTCCTTCAGTCCGGCGAGGGACATAGCGCCCTTTTTTGCGTGAGGTTTTCTCAAGCGTTTCGCGAGCCTCCCAAAGTTCTTGGGCAGTATAGTAACGCCTACCGCTGCGTACGTCATTCGGTTCAGGAATCGTTCCCTCTGCGTGGACTTTGCGCATGAATTGACCTGAGACTCCTAAGAGTTCAGCAGCTTCTGGCGCTGCAAAATTTCGCAGTGATTTGGTGTTGTCGGGGGCAAATGCAGCAAGTAGATGTTCCCGGATAGCCGAGTTTAATCTCTCAGATATTTCCGTGGCGAGTGCCGATGGTCTTTCTGCCGCAAGTGGTGTCACGGGAATCATGTAGTTGCCTCAAATTAAAGAATGTGGTCATTTTTGCGCCACTTGAGATAAACAGCCGTGATTCATAGCACTAAGTCAAGGATTTTCGCCTATATTGTAGGTTTTCCAACGCGGAGGACTACATACGCTTTGCATCAGAGCAGGGTGGTTTACAGTTGTAAACTCGGTTGAGCGGGATCATGGGTTCTTTCAGTCGATGAAGTTCTAACGTAGGCATGCGAAGGCATTCCTGTAAAACTCCTCCCTATGCTCCGCTTTGAGTAGAACGCCTCTAGCATGGAGTTGGAGTGAAGGCCGAACGGCTTTTGGCGCAAATTGCGCAATTGGGAAGGGCAGGGAGCTAGTTGAGCTGATTGGTCAAATTCTCTCACCAACAATTTCGTTATCGAGTTTTCTGCGATACCAACTTCGTAACAATACTTCTGCGCCAGTACGGGAGTACGATGCGGTGAGAATGGCATGGCGATCTGGGTCAGATACACCGAGCTCAGCCCGTGCGCAGAGGAAAACACGCGAACATTCCGGCTAGAGTCAGCCGCTCGCCAATTGCCCAAGAAATGGCATACCGTGAGGGCGGGGTTTCGGGAATTGTGCGCCTGTAAGTTGCGACGGAACACGGAACTGTCCTCGATCCAGTGCAGCTGTGCTTGCGCGGCGCGGCTTTTGACGCAAGTCTCTACCGTCATTGGATTCATATGGGATCACAGACATGATCCGTGTGTTCACGTCCCATTAGCGTCCATAAAACCAGCTTGCTCGAATTAGTGATTTTGGGCTCCTCAATCGTTGAACAGACGGTCTCGTTGGCATATATTGCCAAAAAGGAGGCTTACGCCATGGTAACCCGCAATGTTGTACTTACAGAATCGCAGGATCAACTGGTGCAGAATCTGGTTGCGTCCGGTCGATATCAGAACGCCAGTGAAGCGTTGCGCGCCGGCCTTCGGCTTTTGGAGCGGGAAGAAGCGGGGCTGGAGTCTCTCAAACAAGGCTTGCAGGAGGGTGTAGCGCAGGCTCAGGCCGGAGATTTGGCAGAAGGCAGGGGTTCGGATGCGATCCGTCGTGCCTTTGCAAGGGCACGAGCCAAGGCGTGACCAGACCCTTTCGACTGACACGCCGCGCTGAATCCAGCCTGGTGGAAATTGCCCGATGGACCATCGACAAGTTTGGATCGCATCAAGCCGATCTTTATGAACAAGAACTAATAGCGCGCTGTCAGGCCATCACAGAGGGCAGGGTGGCCAGCCGAAGTTGTTCTATATTGGTCGAAGAGGCGGCGGATCTCAGATATGTGCGCGCAGGAGAGCATTTCCTGGTTTATCTGGATCAGCCGGACGCGGTGATCATTGTTGATATCCTGCATTCCCGTTGCGATCTGCCGCGACATGTTTCCGCGCTGGCCACGTTAACAGATGCGACAGGAAACAAGACATAGGCACAGCAGCCGGAGTTTCCCTCAAGCGGGGATTATTAAATAGTCAGTAACTACTCACCCCAGTAGATCAGTCGCCGGGTTATCCGCGATGTCCACATCGTCGTAGTATTTCTGCGCCTGGGCCATGGAGCGATGCAGGGAGAGGCGCATCGCGGCCTGGATCGGGGCGCCGTCCAGCGCGGCCTGGGTCAGGAAGCCCGAGCGCAGCCCATGGGGGGAAGCGAACCCGTCCGGCAGGCCCGCCAGTTTCGCCCGACGCTTGACGATCTGCGCGATGGCATCCGGGCTGAGGCGGCGGGTTAACACCCGATCGGCTTTTGAAACAGGCCGGAACAAGGGGCCGTCCTGAATCTCACCCACCTCGATCCAATGGGCCAGCGCTTGGGCTGCGCGGCCTTTCAACACCAGCCGCGGCGTTTCACCTTTGGTTGTCGTCTTGGTCTCCAGCAGTGAAATCCAAACCAGGCTTTTCTCGTCGAACTCCTTCAGCGAGACGTCTTCAAACATCAACCCGGTGATCTCCGAGCGCCGTCTACCACCCGAAGCCCAACCCAGCATCAAGATGGCGCGGTCGCGGCAATCCCGCCGGGACCCCCGACAAGTGGACAGCAACTGCTCGAGCACATCGCGGGTAATCGGTTGCTGCGATTTTGGGGCAGGGGGCCGGGCGGCGGCGCGGCGCGCCTTGGCACGGGCCTGCTTCACCTGCGGCGCATCAAAAGGGCTGGTCAGGTTCTTCATTCGATGAAAGGCCAGCCAGGAGGCGATGCGCCGGTCCAGCGTAGAAGGGGCCGGGCAGGCGAGGGACTTGCGTAGCCCTTGCGCGATCAACATCTCGGCACTCTGACGCGCGACATCCTCGGGCGCGGCATCTCCCAGATCGCGGGCGTGATCGAGAATGAAGGCCAGCGCTGTGGCCTCGCTCTCGGGCCAGTCCAACGGCACTCCGAACCGTGCTGCCTTCCAGGCCGTTACATAGAGCAAATCGCGCTCATAGGCCCTGAGCGTGTTGGCGGGTGTGCCGCGGACATAGAGATCGGTCAGGGCGTCCTGGTCAGACTGCGACAGGGCAGGGGAGGGGGCGGGGAGATAGGGCTCAGGGGTGCTCATACGGCCCACTCTGCGCCCATTTTCCCGCAAAATCAATTATACTTGATAAGGGATACTTATCGTGTTTATTTGATGAAAGCTGAAACTGGAAATGTTGTGAGCAAAAAGATATGGAATTGCACATTAAGCGGATGGAGCCGTGCAAAGCATCATTTTTTCGATGAGTTGCGCGCGGCTGGATTTGTCAGTACTTTTTCAATGTTTCGAAAACTGCATTGCGAGTTGCGTCGTCGTTTTGAAAAATCCTGTCGGCGAGAAACTCAGACGGAAACTCGGGCCAAGTTTTGCGCATCTCGTTTACGAGGCGTTGTGCCTCTCCCGAATTTCCCAACTGATCCTGTGCAACAGCTTGGAATAATAGGGAAGGAGCGCTGACAGGATCACCAGCGGCTGGTGCGCCCTGAAAGGCATCGACAACATTTTCGTAGTTCCCGAGCATAAGTTGCGACACGCCCCAAATGTTTCTTGCGCCAAAGCGGCCAGATCCTGATCTGGGTCTTTCTGGATTGCTAACTTCGGCGGCGAGTGCAGGGGCATTGGCCATGATAGCAGTGATGCCTGTAAGGTCGAGAATATGGCCATCCTTTGGCGCCAGTTCGACTGACATTCTTGCGTATTTCAATGCCTCGTTTGGCTGGTCTTTGACAGCCAGCACCCAACCATTTACGCTGTTTGCCCACGCGTCGGTTGGAGATAACTCAAGTGCTTTTCCAGACATTTCTGAGGCTTGATTGAAGAGATAATCCCTTTGTGCTTCATCCGGTGACAACACCGCCAGGATCGCAAGGACCTGCGCTGATCCAGCATAGCCGTCGGACAGAGCCGGGTCGAGTTCCATCGCGTGCTGGAACATTCCCAGCGCTATTTGCTGACGCTTGACATCAAAAACGGGGAAAAGCATGCCGCGGGCTTGATCCGCAAGATTGGCTGCCTGGAGTCTTGTCAACGATTGTTCGCCAAGCGCCACACGTTCTGCTTGTTCGATGGATCGAGTTGTTGGCACAACCTCCCTGTTATCCTGGCTCATCCAGATTCCAAGCACAGCGACTAATGCAAGAACACCCAGTCCGGCTGGCAGCAGTTTCAGCGAACGCCGCCACCCATCAGGCTCATCGCTGTCACAAGTACCTGACGCGCGGTTTTCGATTGTAGGTTCGTATGAAAACCGAGGCTTGTATCCGCCGGGGTCGACAAAAATGCGAACACCTTCACCGTCCCAGTGATCTTCGTAAAACGCGTGTAGCAGTCGACGCAGCCGCCTGGCTTCGACGCGAACGAGGTTTTGACTGCCAGTGCCATCAATGCGACGCTCATAGACCTCCACAGCGATAGCTTTACCTCGGATCTGATCGCTTCGACCCGATAAAGATTCCTCTACTATATAGGTTAGAAATTGCTTCAGGCGGGGCGAGGCTTGAAACCCTTCACTTGATACAATTTGATTCAGAGCTTCCCGGATGAGCTCCGGAGAAGGCTGTCCAACATGTTGATTTATTGGCAATTCGTTGGATTTGTTCAATGTCAACTCACCCCCAACTCACGGTGACTCACTTGGCCTTTGCGGTCAACCGCACTCATCTTGATTTGAGAATAGATAGTGGGTGTCGGGATTTTTCCAGTGACGGTGGACCTGATTGAAGAAATTCCAGAACTTTCCGATGTGCTGTCGAGGCACATTGAAACGGACGCGCTTCTCGGCGAGGTCATCGAAGACCTGAAGAAAGCATCTGCGTTTTCGAAAGACGCATCGATCACGGCCTCAGAGCGCGCCGAATGGGCCCACATCAAATCTGAACTCATCAACGAGCTTCGCCGGATATTGAAGCGCAAACTGTGAGATACTTTTAACTGAGGACCGATCCATGACCAAGGAAGACAATAGAAAAGACCAGGACGACAAACAGGCTCAGGCGTCAGACCAAATTGAAGACCCGTCGCGGCGGAGTGTTCTAAAGGGCTTGGCTACTGGAGCGGCTGCGACAGGGGCAGCTGGGTTTGCGGCAGGAAGCGCCGAGGCCCACGAAGGAGACGGCCCTCTAGGAGAAACACTCAAAAACCCATATGGTGGTCGACCCGCAGGCGGCATATCTTTGCCGGAGTACTTCCGTCCTACGAAGTACATGACTGGTTCAAACGCGAACTATTTTCCACTGAGTGAGGAGTTGGGGCCAGATGAGATGCGCATCTCATTCTGTGGTTCAACACCCTATCCGCCGCGCGAAGATCAGGCGGGCACCTGTATTATGGTCGAGCTGGGTAACGGAAAAAGGTTCTTCTTCGATTTTGGATCCGGTTGTGTGCGCAATATCATTGCCATGCAAGTGCCGGGGCAGCTGATCAACGACATCTTCATCTCTCACCTTCATGTCGACCACTACGCCGATATTCCCTATATATACCCATTCCGTGCCTGGTCGGGTGGTTACACGCCACTACGCATCCATGGTCCCTCTGGTCGGACACCCGAACTTGGCACAGCTGGAATGGTTAAAGGCATGCAACAGATGCTCAAATGGCATTTGGAGGCCTTTGATGTTTTCCCGATTGGGGACGGCTACGAGATCGAAGTCAATGAATTCGATTTCCGCCAGGAAGGTGGCATCGTTTATGACGAAGACGGCGTGACTGTTCGGTCTTGGCCGCGCAGTCATGCAAAGGACGGCGCAGTTGGGTATCGGCTCGATTGGAACGGTCTGAGCTTTGTATGGACCGGCGATGGTCGCCCGGATGAGCTTTCACGGAAATACGGCGAAGGTGTGGATGTTTTTGTAACCGAAATGTCGGGACAGGATATTGGTCAGTTGATGACCTACAAATACGGCATTCCACAGGATCTGTTCAACTACACCATCGATACACATCACACCTCCCACTATGCTGTGGGCAAGCTCTTTGCTGATACAAGGCCGCGTCTGGGAATGGTGACACACTACACTCAGGACGAGGATATCGACGCTGAAATGCTGGCGGGCATTCGCGCTCACTACGACGGACTATTCCAATGGGGGCTTGATGTGGCTGTCGTCAACGTTACCAAAGATGCGATCTGGTACCGGAAGGCGGCGTTGCCCGGAAAATCTGGAACTGTTCCGCCATTCCGCGAACTGGCCGCGGCAGCAGAGGCCGGGCGCATTGAGCTTCCAGACGAAGTTACCTTGCCGAACCCAAGGCTCACCCGCGCAGATCAACAAGATCAGAAGTACCGGGATATGGAGATCGATCCGCGCGAATACTACCCGTCAGATGTCTTTCGTGCGCCTGGTGGGGAATGGCCCCAAAACTTCACGATCAAGGTGTCCGATGTAATCGGTCCGCGAGACGAGGACTAGGAGGTGAGTGCCATGATTGAGTTTGGCTCGACCGCTGCTGTCCCAGTCACCATTCTTACCGGCTTTCTAGGAGCCGGTAAGACAACACTTCTAAACCGCATCCTGACCGGCAACCATGGATTGCGCGTGGCCGTTCTTGTGAATGATTTTGGATCAATAAACGTGGACGCCGACCTCGTGGTAGGTGTTGAAGATGACGTAATGAGTCTGGCGAATGGCTGCGTATGCTGCTCGATCCGAGATGACCTGATCGAAACGGTGGAGGCCGTTCTCGCGCGCCCGGAAAAACCGGAATACATCGTGCTTGAAGCAAGTGGAGTGTCGGACCCTTCGTCGATTGCGATGACTTTCACTGACCAACGGTTCCGGGACATGATCCGTTTGGACAGCATCATGTGCCTTGTGGATGCTGAACAAGTATTTGCTGCGCCCGAGCAGATGGAGCTGAAACTACGCCAGATCGCCTTCTCTGACATGGTTATCCTCAACAAGATTGATTTGGTTGACCGTACTACTGTTCAGAAGGTTCACGACTGGCTTGGATCAAGATTCCGTCGCTACCGACTTGTGGAGGCCGTTAACGCTGAAGTACCGCTCGACATCCTTCTGTCGGTGGGGCGTTTTGCCGCCAAGCAGCTAGATACCGAAGTACCAGATCATCACGAACATGGTCCCGGTTGTGGTTGTCCGAACCATGACCATTCTGCCCAGTTCACGACGACCTTCTTGCAATCCGAACGACCCGTCCCCTTGTCCGGACTGCGTGACGCGATCAAGCGTTTGCCTGGCGAGGTCTACCGGGTGAAAGGGTTTGTGCTATCCGAAGAGGATCCGGACCATCGGGTAGTAGTGCAAGTCGTCGGCAAACGCGTCGACATTGCAAGAGAGGAGCCGTGGGGTAACCGCAAGCCCGAAACCCGTCTGGTTGCAATCGGAGCACCTGGAGCGGTTTCAGAGAGTATGCTGGAGGACGTGTTTCTCGAGCCAGTCTGATTGCGTGTCGGATTCATGCAAGTCGATCTGGTGTGTGCTCGAAGCCCTAGTCGTCAGAATTCTCCTGTTGTGAAAAAGCGGTTCGCGCATGGGTCACGCTCACGCGCGGGCTGACCCGTAACCAACTGGTTGACCTTTGTGTCTTCGAACACCTAGCCCTCAAGGCACGGGCACCTTTGCTAAGAGCAACCATGACGTCCAGAGGGTTAACTTGACCGTTGGAAGGTACATAGAAAGCCGATTTCACATCGTCTGTTTCGCATGAATCAGGCATTGCGCAGTTGCTGAGCATTCGGTTTCGATGACATTGAGAGCAAATCTAGCGGCCAAAGTTTGGATTTACGCTCCTAGCCTGGTGGCTTCCAACTGGCCTGTCTCATTGCATTACCAAGGTCTTCCCCGTGTTTCGGATTTGCAAAAAGCTTCTCGAATAGCGCATCCACGCGACTGTCAGGCCAATCGCGTGAGAGTTGTTCCGATAGAGTCCGAGCTTCAGCCTGATTGCCCATCATCTGATGTGACGCAATTAGGTAAGCAACGGATACAGGTCCGACAGGGCCTCCTTTTTCCGTTGCTCGTTCAAAGGCTGACACGGCGCCTTCATAGTCCTTCATATGAAACTTTGCTGACCCCATCGCGTTCTGAAACACGTAACCCCGCTCTAGCTCGATTTTTGAGAGTGCGTCCTCGCTAATTTCTACGACTTGTTCAAATGAACCGGAAAAGAGCAGGACCAGCGACACGAACTCCAACACATGTACGTCGTGTGGTGCCAAACGCTGTGCTCTTTGTGCAAATTCTATGGCCTCAGGCCAGTTTCCCATTGCAAACTTGACCCAAGCCATTGCGGACTGGCTCCAACCCGTTTCCGGGGCCAACTCGATGGCCCTGTTGGCCCGAGCGTCGGCGTAGTTCAACATTTCCTTGGCTAGGTCGGCATCGGATGTCAGCACAGCAATTGTCGCAGCGACCTGCGCAGCGCCTGCATGGCCGCCGAAATAGCTGTCGTCGTTTTCAATTGCCCCCTTGAATATGGTTAAGGCCGCGTCAATACGCGCAGGTTCCAAGGCCGGGAAGATTAGATCACGACCAGTATTGGCTAGATTTACAGCCTGAAGACGCATAGGGGATGCATCAAAAATGGCGCTGCGCTCGTCACGACTCAGGCCATCGACTGGCGAAACGACTGGATCGGCTAGTTTTTTCGATAGCAACACAACAACAACTACAAAACAGGCTAGAACGAAGAGGCCGGCAACTCCAACGAAAGGGCGACGCCAAGTGTTTACTCTGATTTCCAGCCCAAACGGAGGAGGTTGAAGCGTCTCGGGCGACCTGACCAGAATCTCAGGAGCGTAGCCGCCCTTTGGCAGGTCGAATATCATGCCCTCTTCGAGACCATCTCCGGCATAGAATTCGGCAAGCTTGCGACGCAAGCGACCGGCGTCGACCCGAACGACGTTTTCACGGCGCGACATCTCTGACAGGGTCCCACCATAAACATCCATGGCGATGGTCTTGGCACGAATATCGTCAGCTCGACCGTTGAGCGATTCTTCGACCACATACACCAGAAAGTCCTGCAATCGCTGTGAACCCGCGAAAGTCGAAGACCTGACAAGCCGCTGAAGTGCCGCCCGCACATCTTTGGGAGCAGGTGACCCGCTCTCATTCAATTGAGTAGATGTGTTTTTGGATAATCCCATATTTTCAGAAAGTTACGCAATTGGTTACACCGTATTATGCCCCGATAAACCTTTTGTGAGAAGTGAATTCGGGGAAAACTCAGCGAAGTTTGTTGATCCATCGAATGAGCCATCGCAATTGGACGGTTACGCTTTTGATACCCTGTTTCCCGATCACCAATCCGCAATTGCGGATTTACGGCTCGTGGATACGGAATTCGATGAGATCTGCCGCGACTATCAGCTTCTTTGTGACGAGTTTCTGTCAATGAATATCGAGCCGGGAAGCCACTTGTATCAATTCGCCTGCGATATCCGCGATACCCTGGATGGTCTTCGGGATGAAATCACCCAATCGTTGCGGCGCGCAGGAAAGATGTAATCCATAGGGGAAGGGATACCGATGAGATCAATATTGAAACATGCCACAGCCATGGTGCTGATGGCTGGCGCGGGTTTTGCCCAGGATGCGCCTATCATCCATGATGGCGAGTTTGAGTTCCTACGCGCACAGTTTGGCGAGCAATGGGATGCGCAGGACTCCGAGATTGAGGCGAAACTTGCCGAGATCCGCGACGCCAATGGCGGCCAGCCGCCCAATATCCTGTATATCCTGATCGACGATGTCAGCTTCGGTCAAATGGGTAACCGGACGATGAACTACGTCACAGGTTTCGACACGCCCAACATCAACGACTTTGCCAACGAAGGCATGTCCTTGATGAGAATGTATACTGAGCCATCCTGCACACCGACACGAACTGCGATGTTGACCGGTCGTCATCCGGTGCGCGCCGGCGTTGAAGAGGTCAAAGTTGCGCTGGTTGGCGAAGGTCTTGCAGCTGAAGAAGTCACGATTGCCGAGATCCTGAAGGAAGAAGGATACAACACTGCTCATGTCGGGAAATGGCATCAGGGCGATATTGAGCAGGCTTACCCGCACAATCAGGGTTTTGACTGGGCCGCATTCCCTTTGCATCAGCAGGTTCAACTCAGCCTGATGACACGGGATGCGATGGTTGCCAACAATATGCTTGGCTTCCATCCGTCCGGACAGTCCAACCAATTCCAGCTGGATGAGCGATTCAAGCCCTATGGTCTGGTAACCGGCGTTGAAGGGGAAGCAGGTGGCCTTGCTCGCGAAGTCGACATGGCGCCGGGCGAAGAATGGACACAGGCTAAATACGAAGAAATGAACCTGCGCTATCAGCGTCAGGCACTGGAACAGCTTGACCGCCTCGCCTCGCAGGACGACCCATTCTTTATGCAATACTGGCCACTCTATCCGCTGAATTTTGCTTATCCGGATCAGGCCGTTTCCCGCAATGGTGGCTTCCATGCCGACAAGTTGCAGGTTCTGGACGGCTGGATCGGTGAAGTTCTGGCTAAGCTGGATGAAACTGGCAAGGCGGACAACACCATCGTTATGATTATGGCTGACAATGGCCTGATGTATCACTACGAAGGAACGTCCGGTCTGAACCAGTTGATTTATCGCGGCGGAAAGACGCAGCACCTTGAAGGCGGAGTGCGAACTGACGCGTTCATCCGCTGGCCTGGCGCTATCGAGCCAGGCAGTGCAGCAGGTGACATCGTACATGTCTCGGATTTGTTCACGACCTTCGCGCGGATCGCAGGCGCAACTGACCGCATCCCGCGCGACCGCGTGATCGACGGCATTGACCAGACGGCGCTGTTACTTGAAGGCGAAGGCAACTCGCGTCGCGACTACGTCTATGTGTACGAAGGGCCCGTATTGCGCTCAGTCGTGAAGCAAGAGTTCAAGATGCATTTGCCGGCCCCCGGTCAGCCCGGCGCTGCGGCCCCCGTGTTCAATGTCTATCGCGACCCGCGTGAAGAGCATCCGCTTGTCGGGTATTCACTATGGTCCGGTGCATCTTTCCAAGACATGGTGAAGCGCCATCAGAAAACCATTGCAAAGCACCCGCATCTGCCGCTGGGCAAGGGTGTGCCGTATGAAGGTATTGAGAATCTTCGTCCCGAAAGCGAGTTGACCCGAGAAGTCTTCTCCAGCTGGCAATGATGAAGGTAGACGGCGGCGAGAACCTGTCGCCGTCTAACTTGACCATCCAACTTCTCTTAGGTGTCTGATGTCACGCATCTTCCATTGTCTTGTTCCTCTGATCTATGTACTGCTCGTGGTAGGCTCTGCATCAGAAGCTGAGGAAAACGCGTCAAATCCTTTGGCTGCGGTTAACAATACCGACATTCGATATCAGTATTTTGATCTGGGAGGGGGTGCAGACCGTCAGGATGCCTTTGTCGACGGTGCATACATGTTACGCCCCGATCTAAAACTAAAATACGAGCTCCACTACAATTCAACGAATGCGACTGGTGAAAGGTTCGACGGGTTCGAAAAGACCAGCTTCAAGCTGATCTACTTTCCCTCACAGAAACCCTTGAATGACACCTGGAGCGTGAAGTCTGCACTTGGTTTGGAGTGGATCCTCGATTTTGGTGACCCCGACGAAGGCATCGGCACCGGGTCGGATCAGATAGCCCCATTTGGTGGGTTCGCTTTTGCAAACACTAATACTGGGCTGACTCTGATCCCTCTGGTCCAACACTTTGCTTCATATAACGGTTCGACCGATGTCAGCCAGACTGCGATGCGCCTTATTGCGCTTCAGCCATTTGGTGACGGGTATTGGGCCAAAGCAGATATCAAGGCGCCATACGATTGGGAAAATGACGCGTGGCCCGCGACCGCCGAATTCCAGATCGGTAAGAACCTCAGCCCTGGAATTGCACTCTACGCAGATGTGTTGGTCGGTATTGGTACTGACAGACCCTACGACCAAGGTGCCGGGATAGGTCTGAGGTTCAACTACTAAGCGCCGCCAATATGCAAGGAAAATCCGATGCTCCATCGCAGATCAATTAGCGCCCTCGTATTTCTGACCGGCGTATTATCTATGCCCGGGCTTTCCCGTGCTCAGTCTCTACCTGCGCCAGGTCAAAACGAAACAGGCTGGCGGCATGGAGCCTCATTCTATCTGTTCACACCCCTACGAACCACGGGTACGTCAACCGTGGCTGGACAATCCGCGGATTTGGATCTGGACCTTGGTGACGTCCTGGATGTGCTCGATTTCGCAGCAGCCGGCCGGTACGAGGCATGGAACGGGGATTTTGGCATCATCGTGGATGCAAATTATGTGGGGATCGAACAGGATTCCAATCTGCCTGGCCCTCTGGGTGCCGGGGTAAACGTGGACGTTCGTCAAAAATGGTTTGGTGTGCTTGGGGCTTACCGTATTTCAGATGGCGAATACGGCAGCAGCGGCCAGAGGTATGCAATCGATCTCCAAGGTGGTCTGAGGTACAACTCCATCCGTCAGGAAATCGACCTAACTACCCCAGGACCGGGGAACCCACCTACGTTGGGTGGAGATCAGGGTTGGATAGAACCAGTCGTCGGCATACGCGGGATGTGGCGGCTAAACCAGAAATGGACTGGGATTGGGTCCTTGGAACTTGGCGGTTTTGGTGCCGGTGGAAATGACCTCCAGATTGGTGCAAATGTTGGTTTCGACTATCAACCTTGGGAGAAGACCGCGTTCACGTTCGGGTATCGTTACTTTAGCGTCGACTATAGCGACACACTGAGTTCCGGTGAATTTGCCTATGACGTCGACCAGCATGGTCCATACATTGGTATCAAGTACTTTTTCTAACGAACGGGCGTGAAACAAATTCCATGAGAAACAATCGAATGGCGGTTAACACGACAATGCGCCGTGAACGGGCTGCGGTTCGCAAATGCCCGGCAGCTCAAAGAGGCCAACCAAAGGCAACGTTTCGCTGACACGAGCAGCGAACTCAGATGACACCACAATGCGGTAGTTCGTACGGCGGGTGATCGCTTCTAATCGCGCCGCGTAGTTCACGGCAGACCCAATCACGGTGAAGTCAAGTCTATTTACCGCGCCCACATTCCCATAAAGCACTTCACCAATGTGCAAACCAATCCCAAATGAAATCGGCGGATCTCCTACATTACTGCGGTCGGAGTTTAGTCGATCTACGTTTTCGCAAGCTTCACGCGCGGCATTTAACACCGACGAGCACACTTTCGAAGGATCATCGACGTCTGCCGGCAAAGCAAAAAACGCTAGAATGCCGTCTCCCAAAAACTTTAAAATTGTACCTTGGTATTTTTCAACCGGTTTGGCCATAGCGTCGAAAAACTGATTTAGCATTCCAATCAAATCGCTACTGGATAGTGCTTCGCTCATTGACGTAAATCCGGCAAGGTCGCAAAACCATATGATCCCGCTTTGAGTTTTACCGGACCCACGCGTGATTTCACCATTCAGAATGCGGGTACCGGCATCATGCCCCACGTAAGCATCCAAAAGATGAACAGCCGTTCTGCGAGCTGTGAGCAGTTCAACAACACATCCGAGTGCTGGCAAAAGTGATGCGATTTTCATGACGTGTTTTGGAGTGAAACCCGAGGGCTGATCTGTTGCGCAGCACAGAACCTGTGGACGATTTTGACTGAAGCGCAAACTCATAAAGACGGCATCTGTGGCGCCGTCTGACTTGAGGGATTGCCCAAAAGCATACTCAATACTCAAGTCATGCAGCCGTATCATCGGGACACCAGAAAGTATTTTTGGAATAGGACTATTTTTATAGCTATCCAATAGCTGTGCTCCATGAGGGCGGGCAAGGATTTGCGTACCCTTCTTTGCATCCCAGACATAGGTTTCAGCAAATAGTTCGGGGTGGAGTTGCTCCACCCCGACAAACATTTTGACAAGTGGGATATCGAGTGCGGTCAGACGGACATTCAGGGACTCTAACAGCTCACAAACGTTTGCCTTGTCACGACCAGCGCTCAATAGCCACTGGTTTACGGGCGACATCGCTTCGCTTGTTTCAGGAGAGATTTCCGGTAATTTTGCTTCTTGTTGCTGCATGCAGGTCAAGCCCCACGTTTTGACTTCACTATGGTTTGGCATTCGCATTAGGTTGACCAGAATTTTGTTCTGACGTTGAACCTATACTACCGCTGGACCAGTTGTTCCTCTGACGACGCACTCTAATTCGCAGCAGATACTGAAGTGATCTGGATCGTCTGACATAATATAATTGGTGAATCTTTCGCCTGCGAGTTTTCCAATGGTTGTTGCTGGAATGCGAATAGTGGTGAGCCCTGGCTCAACATCCGCGGACCCCTTGAAATCTCCAATACCGATGATTGACAGGTCATTAGGAACCTTCAAGCCAAGGTTTTGGGCCGCAAACAAAGCGCCCTGTGCGATGACGTCGTTTCCGCAAAGTAAAGCGGTAGGGCGAGTACGTTCAGTTAGAAGAGATGTGGCCGCCTGCTTAGCCTGAGATATGCTGTATGGGGCTTCAGAATCTCGTTCATTCGGAATGGAAATACCCTTTTCATAAAGCGCGTCACGTACGGCAGAAAGACGATTTTGCGCCCGGTCATTGTCTGTAGTTTTGGGAAAGATCAGCCCAATGTCACGGTGCTCCAATGCAAGCAGGTGTTCTGCCGCAAGGCGCCCGGCCAAGCGGTTGTCGGCTCCGACACACGGAAGCGGGCAGTCATTTGAGTAGTTCCATATAGCGAGCGCCGGTGTTCTCTGCTGCTTGATCAACTGAACAGTGGCTTTAGAATGCTCCAGCCCTACCAGCGCCACCCCGTCTATCCGATGCTCCAGCAGCTTGCGGACCATCGCGTATTCTCGGTCGAGATTATAACCGTGTGATGCCAGCAAAAGGGTAAACCCGGCACTGTCGATGGAATCTGAAAATGCCTGAATGACTTCGGCGAAAATTGCGTGGTTGATGGTAGGGACGACTAGACCGATTGTGCCTGACCTTTTGCCGTGCATCGTCTGCGCTGCTCGGTTTCGGATGTATCCCAACCTTTGCACTGCTCGGTTGATCTTCTTCCGAGTCGCAGGGTTGACCAGATTGGGGTGATTAAAGGTGCGGGACACCGTTGACGGTGACACTTTTGCGGCCTTTGCAACCGCTACAATATCCACCTTACCCTTTTGATAATTAGCCATAATATTCTTCCATTCGGTCGAATTTATGAAAACATTTGCAATACTATTTTCATCGCCTACCCTGATTTGTCAACAAAGTAAAAGTGTGGACCGATGGGTTGGGAGGCCCTGAATGGAATTCATTTATTACTTCGGAGACGTCTTCACACCGTTGTCGTTTTTGTTGCTGTTGGGCGGCACGATTGGCGGCCTGATCCTGGGGGCAACGCCGGGCCTGTCGCCGACAATGGCTGTCGCACTTCTGATCCCGTTTACTTTCCAGCTTGAGGCGGCGCAGGGTCTGATCCTGCTGGGGGCAGCCTATACGTCAACCGTTGCCGGAGGTGCCGTAAGTGCCATACTTCTGAAGATCCCCGGCGCGCCTGCAAATATCGCCACAACGTTGGACGGCCATACCATGGCAAAACAGGGGGAGGGTGCGCGGGCTTTGCAACTGTCTTTTCTGGCCTCGGCGGTTGGCGGTATTTTTGGCGTATTGCTGCTGATCTTCCTGACCCCGGTGCTGGCGAAATGGGCGCTGGCTTTTGGCCCGTCACACCTTTTCTGGCTGGCCATTCTCGGCGTGACCGTGATTGGCACGCTTGACTCCGCCTCGGTGGTCAAAGGCCTACTGTCGGGATGTATCGGGTTGTGGCTGGCCACAATCGGGTTCGACGACATCATGGGCGCGCAGAGATTCATTTTTCACCCAGCACTGGGTGGCGGCATCAACATAATCGCCGCGTTGATTGGCCTGTTTGCGATACCTCAGGTGCTGACGATGTTTGCTAAGGGTCGCAACAACACGGGCGCCGAGGTCATCGAAGTACAGCGTCACTCAGTCCTCGCAGCCTTCCGCGAACTTTTCAGTCGCACACGTGCGCTGAGCATCGGCACGCTGACCGGTTCGATCATCGGTCTTATCCCCGGCGTCGGGGGACAGATCGCGGGACTCGTGGCCTATGATCAGACCAAGAAATTCTCGGCCGAGAAAGACAAGTTCGGCACTGGGCACTCCGAGGGTGTGATTGCTGCGGAATCTGCCAACAACGCTATGGTCGGACCGTCGTTGGTTCCGCTATTGACCCTTTCGATCCCCGGCAGCCCGACCGCTGCCGTGCTGTTGGGTGGCTTGCTGATCCACGGGATCTTCCCGGGCTCGGATTTGTTCGACAATCATCCTGACGTCGCCTGGACCTTCATCAACTCGATGCTGATCGGCCAAGTGCTGATGTGCATCTTTGGCCTTTACGTTGCAGGGCTTGCGGCGCGAGTCGCACAGGTTCCGCAATCCGTCATGGCAGCTATCGTTCTGTCACTGTCGGTCTTTGGGGCCTATTCCGTTCAGGGCTCGATGGGTGACGTCTATGTCATGGCCTGTCTGGGCATCGGCATGTTCTTTCTGGAACGCTTTGGCTTCTCGGCCGCGCCGCTGGTGCTGGGACTGATCCTAGGACCCATCGCCGAAGCCAACTTTATCCAAGGGGGAATGATCGCTGACGCGACCGTCGGTAAGGCGTCGTACTTCCTGACCGGTGGGTTGAACCTGTTCCTGATCGCAGTGGTTCTTGCCTCGATCGCCTACTCAGCCTGGATGGAACTGCGAAGCCGCCGCTACACCACCAAAGAGGAGGCACAGGCATGAACCGCTCGCAGCACATATTCGGGTCGGGTATGGTATTTGCAGTCGGCCTTTGGGTGACCTGGGTCAGCTATACCCAGCAACCGGCCGAGGCATTCCTGTTCCCGCGTCTGATCGCAACTGTCTTTGTGGTGCTGGCCGGGTGGACATTTGGCAAGGCGGTCATGGGTTTGTCCAAGATCGGCAACGGCGTGACGCGGACAATGTTTGTGAACATGCTGCCCGGTCTTATCGTCACACCGATCTACGTGTTCTGGGCCGCAAAAACGCTGGGGTTCTACACCGCAACAACCATCGCTTTTTTCATCCTGCTGTCGATCTATGACCCCGCACCGCATTCCGAGGGCAAAACCTGGATCAAGCGCGGGATCATCACAGCAGTCTTTGTAACAGTGATGTACGGGCTCTTTGCGATGCTTTTGAACGTCTACACACCAAGAGAAATTCTGTTCTGATCCCGCAGGCGCGTGGTCGAACCAAATCAGGGAGGAAAGGGAAAATGAAAAGATTGATTGCAGGGGCAGCAATGGCTCTGGCGTGCCTGACGGGCGCGGCAACGGCAGAGGACTATCCCGAACGACCGCTGATGATGATGGTCAGCTACGGGGCTGGTGGGGCCACCGATTTCCAGGCACGGATTGTAACCATGACCGCCGGGAACGAGGATGCACTGGGAATGCCCATCGCCATCATCAACAAGCCCGGTGCGGGCGGGCGTGTCGGATGGAACTGGTTCGCAACGCAAGCTGATCCGGACGGCTACACTTTGGCGGCCTATAACGTGCCCCACTTCATCGCCCAGTCGATCAAGGGTGGTGTCGAGTATTCGGCGGACAGCTTTGAGCCTATTGCTAACTGGGGTGCAGACCCGGCGGTGTTCGTGGTTGGTGCGGATAGCGAGTTCAACTCGATGGAAGACGTCGTGGCCTACGCCAAGGAAAACCCGGGCAAGCTGACCGTATCCGGCGCGGGTCTTTTTGTGGGTCACCACATCGCGGCGCTGCAGATCGACAAGGCCGCCGGAACCAAGATGGCCTACATCCCGACCAAAGGCGGCGGAGCTGCGGCGATGAAAGCAGTGATAGCCGGCGAAGTCATGGGCGGCATCAACAATCTGTCCGATGCCTTCCGCGCGCAAGAGGCAGGTAACGTCAAAATCCTTGGCGTCGCCGATCTGGAGCGCAATGCGTTCCTGCCCGACGTTCCGACGATGATGGAACAGGGGCTGGACGTCGACAATTCCTCGGTCAACTTCCGCGGTGTAATGGTGCCCAAAGGGACGCCGCCAGAGGTGATTGAAAAACTGGCCGCCACCGTGCCCGAGATGTTCGCCAACTCGCGCGTCACCAAGAAGATGGAAGCGGGCGGCTCGCCCATGCACATCATGACACGTGACGAAGTGATCGAGATGTGGGCGCAGCGCCAACAGACGCTGAACGAACTGCTGGCTGGCCTCTGAACGACCCCCACCGGGGCGGGTCTGGTCCGCCCCGGAAAACACATCGAGGATGAACATGAACGCTCAGAACGAGATAGCCCCCGAGATCGCCGAAGTTGACCGGATCATGGCGCAGGCGCGCAAGGCGCAGATCGCCTATGAAGCCGCAGGCAGCCAGACACTTTATGACAAGGCGGCGCTGGCAGCGGGTTGGGCGATCATGGAACCCGCGCGCAATCGGGCGTTGGCAGAGCTGGCCGTGGAAACCACAGGGCTGGGCAATGTCCCTGACAAGATCACCAAGAACCATCGCAAGACCCTCGGCCTGCTGCGCGATATTGCCGAGGCAAAGACTTACGGCGTCATCAGTGACGATCCTGAAACAGGCATCACCGAAATCGCCCGCCCGATTGGCGTAATCGGCGCGGTCGTCCCGTCGACCAATCCCGCTGCAACTCCGGCCAACAACATTATCAATGCCCTGAAGGGCGGCAACGCGATCGTCGTCGCGCCCTCGCCCAAAGGTGTCGCATCCTGTGAGCTGCTGCTGAGTTTCATTCACGCCGAGTTTGAAAAGCTGGGGCTGGACGCGGATCTGGTTCAAATGCTCCCCGCGCCGGGATCGAAGGCCAAAACCCAACGGCTGATGGAAGGCTCGGATCGGGTTATTTGCACCGGCAGCCAGAATAACGTGCACCGGGCGCAGTCCTGCGGGACACCCGCCGTCGCGGTTGGTGCGGGCAACGTCACGGTGATAGTCGATGAAACCGCCGACTTAGCGGCCGCCGCAGCCAAGATCACGGCCTCGAAGTGTTTCGACAACGCGACCTCCTGCTCGTCCGAAAATGCCGTCGTTGTTGTAGAAGCGGTCTATGACGACTTTGTCGCCGCAATGGCAGCTGAGGGAGGCGCGCTGATTCCGTCCTCTGACGAAGCAGGGATCGTTTCCCGCCTTTGGCCGGACGGACACCTGAATCGGTCAGCCATCGCTCAGGACGCTGACAAGATGCTTGAGGCGCTGGGAATGGCCGGGAAAGTCCCCGAAGGCACCAAGTTTCTGGCGGTCGAAACCGACGGCATCGGCCCCAATCACCCCCTGTCCGGTGAGAAACTAAGCCGCGTTCTGGCCCTGTATCGGGCCTCAGACTATGCCGCCGCGAAAGCCACCGCAGCGCGCATTTTAGCCCATCAGGGGGCCGGACACTCGGTCGGCATTCACACCAGCGACGACACGCGCGCGGTTGAGCTTGGTCGCGACCTGCCGACCTGCCGGGTCATCGTCAATCAAGCGCATACATTTGCCACTGGTGGCAGCTTTAACAATGGCATGCCCTTTTCGCTTTCTATGGGATGCGGCAGTTGGGGTGGGAACTCAATCGATACCAACCTGCATTGGCGGCACTTCGTCCAAACGACCAAAGTCGTGCGTGAAATAGCCCCGCGCGAACCCGCGCTAGAGGATGTTTTCGGCGCGTATTGGCAGGAGACCGGGCAATGATGGAACCGCCAAAAGGCACAGTCCGCGACTGGCTGGACCGTAGGGCCGATCAGGGCGGAACCGGGTTTGTGTTCCCCGATGGCGCACCGGATCTGAGCTGGGCGGAGCTGAGCAGCTCGTCCCGAAACGTTGCAAGCATGTTGACCCGCTTGGGCGTGCAAAAAGGCGAGAGTGTCGCCCTTGTTTACCCTAACTGCCGCGAGGCGCTGATTGCCTTATTCGGCGTTCTGTGTGGTGGGTTCCGGGCAACCATGATCAATCTTGTTGCGGGCGACAGTGCCGTAGCCTACGCGCTTGAACACAGCGGCGCACGCTTTGCCTTTGTGCACCCAGATCAAACCGAGTTGTTTGACCGAACTGCCGATCCTGCAGTGACCACGGCCTTGCAGGTCACCGACGCCGGTGACGCCACTGCCGAGCTTTACGATTTGGCGCCCGATGATCACGCCCTGCTCATGTACACTTCGGGCACAACCGGCCGTCCCAAAGGTGTCGTTCACACCCATTCCAGCCTGTTGGCTGGAGGCTGGACCACTGCTATCGCGCATGAGCTGTCAGACACGGACCGTGGCTTCTGTGTTTTGCCGATCTACCATATCAACGGGCTTTGCGTGACGGTGATGGGAACGCTCGTCTCGGGTGGATCGCTGGTCATGTGCGAACGGTTTTCGGCAAGCCGGTTCTGGGACAACGTCGGGAAAACGCAAGCTACTTGGTTTTCGGTGGTCCCGACAATAATCTCTCATCTGCTGCATTCCGACAACAACCCGGATGCCCAGACACGACAGCAGTTGCGGTTCGGGCGGTCCGCGTCATCCGCGCTGGCCCCGGATGTGCAACGCGCATTTGAAGAGCGGTTCGAGGTTCCCATCATCGAAACTATGGGGCTTACAGAAACTGCGGCGCAGATCCTGTCAAACCCCCTTCCGCCAGGCGTGCGCAAGATCGGCTCACCAGGTGTTGCGTACGGAAATAACGCCGCGATTCTGGACCTAAATCAGCAACGGGTTCCACATGGGACTGAAGGTGAGCTGGTTATAAGCGGACCGAACGTCATGCTTGAATATCTCAAGAACCCGGATGCGACTGCAGGTACTTTTACAGCCGATGGCTGGCTGCGTACGGGTGATCTGGCGCGTATGGATGAGGATGGGTACGTCTATGTCACCGGCCGCCTGAAAGAACTGATCATCAAAGGCGGTGAAAATATCGCCCCGCGTGAGATCGACGAAGCGCTGTACTCCCATCCCGACGTTGTTGAAGCCGCAGCTTTTGCGCGCCCCTGTCGCAGCTATGGTGAAACCGTTGAGGCCGCCGTGAAAATCCGGGACGGATCCGAACTGACGTCGCTGACCCTATTGCAGATTTGCGAAACCAAGCTGGGTCGATTCAAATCCCCCGATCAAGTCCATGTCTTGCCGGAATTGCCAAAAGGGCCATCAGGGAAAATACAAAGAAACAGAATACTCGAGATTCTCAACGACAAGATCGGTGGTTCGACGATGTAACCCGCAGCAGTTTTTTTATTAACAAAACACTGCTGACCTTTTTTTCATTGTTGCAGATCTGAGGAATTTCAACGGCCGTTGCTCGTTCATATCTCGTTAATATTTGCTTAACGCGTGCGTCACTCATGCGTCAGGCTTTGCAACCGCGTTCCGGACAAAGTGTGATTGTCAATACAATCCACGGCTCAGGAGGAACACATGGAAACCCACGCGACACTCAATTTTGCTTCCGTGCGGCACAAAATCAAATGGGCGTTCACGACACGCCGTGCGTTGCGTTCGGACATCGCAGGGCTTGCCCCACTCACACCAGCCACCCTGCGTGCTGGCGACCTCATATTGTGTGAGGTCGCCAGTATTGGGCAGCACAAGAAGATTCAGCAGGAAAATCAGCGCTTGTCAGTTATGTATCCTGGCGATCTCGTGGTGGTCTGTCTCGGAGACCGCTACGCTCCGGATCAGTTCCTAGGAGCCGCAAAGCTAAGTGGCGACATGCTCGATTTGTTGGCTGGTGGCGGCTTGGCGGGCACAGTTGAAGCTGCTCATCACGCGATGTCAAAACCAACACAGCTGCGCCCCATAGGTGCGCTGGCGGATCGTCACGGCATTGTAGTCAATATAGACCGGTATGCGATCGATGCCGCAACCGTGCCGGAAAACATGACGGTGTTTGGTGTTTTTGGCGCATCGATGAATGCGGGCAAAACCACCGCTGCTGTCTGTCTGGCACATGGATTGATGCGCGCGGGCTATGAGGTGGCTGGAATCAAAGCTACAGGTACTGGAGCCTTCGGGGACTTCAATGCCTTTGAGGATGCTGGCATCCCGGCGAGTGATTTCACTGATACTGGCTATGCTTCCACCTTCCGGGTGCCCTTGGCAGATATCGAACAGTCCTTTGATACGCTGGTTGGGCAAGCGGCCCGAGGTGGTGCTACGGTGGCCGTGGTGGAGATTGCCGACGGAGTATTCCAGAAAGAAACCCGCGAAATCCTGCAAGACTCTTCAATCATCCGCCGCATGGATGGCCTGCTTTTCGCAGCTCCAGATGCACTTGGCGCTGTCGGCGGCACGCAGTTGCTCTCGACCTGCGGCCTGTCACCCTTTGCTATCTCAGGCAAGGTCAGCCTGTCGGCACTTGGTGCGCGGGAAGCAGGCCATGTCACCGGAGTGCCGATCTTGACACGGGAAGAACTGTGTACCCCTGGCGTCGTTACCGATTTGACCGCTCACCTGATGCGGAATGAACGAGTTGAGACACATTCGGATGGAGCGGTTGCCGCATGAGTGATTTGAGGCTTCCTAACCCTCTTGCCCGGCCACGAGGTCGGGCAATTTTCGCCATGGTGATGCTCGGTGTACTGCAGGCGGCATGTCTGTTTCTGGCGGCACTTTCCACACGAGGCCTGTTCGAAGCACTGCACGGAAGCGCTGATGTTCCATTTATGCTGGTGGGGCTCTTGTGTTTTTCGGCGGCTGCCACGGCAACTTGCAATGCGCTTGCGCGAACAAAGGCTGAAGCCATTGGACATTCTTTCGCTATTGAACTGCGCGAAGTCGTCTTTTCGGCGATTGCGCGGCTTCCACAGAAAGTTCGAAATCGCAGAAGCGTCGGCGGGCTCTCTTTGCGCTTTGTTGGGGATATGACCGCAGCCCGGGGCTGGGTTGGATTGGGAGTACATCGGCTGATTGTCGGGGCCTTGGTTGCGCCTGCAGCATTTACTTGCTTGTGGTGGCTTGATCCGCGCCTGGCTGCTGCGGGTGCGCTCCCACTGCTGGCTGCGGTTCTGCTTATGGTAGGACTCGGTACAATTCTTCGCCGACGCCACAGGCGATTGAGAAAAAGCAGAGCCAAATTGGCAATCTTTGCGATGGAACGGATCATGATGTCGGACGCTCTGACCCGGCTTGGGCGATTGCGCCGCGAATTGAAGAGCTTGAAGAAAGAGGGCAGGGCGGTCGCAGATAATTCGGTTAGTCGCATACGTCGCGTCTCATTGTTACGAGCCTTGCCTGATGCAGGTCTTGGTTTCGGTGGAGCGGCCATCCTTTGGACTGCTCTTAATTTTGAGGTTGCGCCGGGCACAACGGCTGGAGCGTTAGCAGTTTTGGGGATAGCTGCACTGCCAATCAAAGAAATGATCGGTGTTTGGGACCGATATGTAGCTTGGAGCGTGGCGCGAGCGCGCTGCGAGGCGCTTTTGGCCTCGACCGAAGAGGAACCATCACGTTCGTCTGTTGACGCTCCGATGAGCTTGTGGCTCAAGAAGGATGGTGATCTACGATTTTACTGCCCAGCTGGCCAGGTCACTGGTCTTTCGATCCTTGAGATTGACGACGCGGTAGACGCTATGCATTGCATCGTATCTGGTTCTGAGACCAGCGGCTGGGCCGCGGAATTCGATGGTGAATCTGGGTCCACACTGCAGGTTGGTTTTGTCAATGATGATCCTTCGTTATTGAAGGGATCTCTTCGTCGCAATCTCTCGCTTGGCTGTAAGCGTCGTCCGTCTGATCATGAGATAGAAGACTGCGCGCGCGCGAATGGTCTGGGTTCACTGATGGACCGACTTGGTGGTCTTGATGGGACGGTAACCGAGCGTGGTACCAATCTTACCGCGACTGAAAAACTGAGGATTTCCGTAGTTCAAGTGATACTGGCAGAGCCAGTTTGCATTGTGATTCAGAGCTATGTCTGGTCGCATTTGGCTGACCGCGATAGGCTTCTGCCGAACCTTGGAAATAACGGTGCGACCATCGTGCACACCTTGGGAGCAAAGGAGGCGCCGGGTACGGAGGTTTGGCTCTCGGACGGGTGCAGCGATCTGAAGCGGGCTGCCAGTCATGGCATAGTAGAGGGAGACAACAGAAAATGCGCCTGACCAGTGTAGTAACTGGATATACGTTTGGAGTGTTTCTACTTGCGCTACTGAGCGGTGGTCTGGCCTTTTGGGCTATTGACCGGACCAGCAATCATATTGAGCGTATGGCTCTGGCGCAGGCCTCTTATGAGGCACATCTTCGTCTGTCCACAAACGGTTTTCAGCTATTCAAGCACTACGGCAATACGCTTTTGACGCCCGACGTTGATGATGAAACAGAAACACGCGCGCTCGCTGACCAAATTCGGTCAGATATCGCGGAGATCCGAGGTATCATCGCAACTGAGATTGAGATGGTTGGCGAGGAAGAAATTGAAGAACTGGAACTTCTAGAACGCCTGGAAACAAAGCTCGAGGTATTGATCCGGCACTTTGAACGCCGGACGAAGATACAAACACTTAACGAAGCCAGTACCCGCTGGATGGCGTTTGTCGGTCTGCTCGGCAACGATACCGAGGCTGGGTTTCGTGCCTTGATGACAATGGCGTTAGACGAGGAGCAGGAAGAAGTTGCGGAAACACGGGAAGAGCTTCGCCAAGAGGTACTTTTGGTCACAACCATGGGTGGTGCGTTTATTGTAGTTGCTGGAGGACTGGCATTTGCGGCAATTCGGTTTTTCCATCGCAACGTGACCAAACCGCTTCAAGGACTGCTGAGCGGCGTGGAAGGCATGGAGCGCGGAGAGTTAGATAAGCGCATTGCTGTTTCAGGAAGCCAAGAGATAGATCAAGTCTCAGCTCTGTTGAATTCCATGGCCACAAAGGTGAGTGAGCGCCACCAGATATTGGAAGATAAAAACACCGATCTTGAAACCATCGTGAAACAGCGGACGAGTGAACTGGAGCGGCTCTTAGAGGAGGCTCGTGTCCAGTCTGGCGGGCGGCAACGCCTTCTGGCTGATGTCAGCCATGAATTGAAGACGCCGCTTACAATCATCCGCGGCGAAGCAGACATTGCCCTGCGCAACAGGCAGCCCGAGGTTAGTGAACTCCAGGAGGCATTGCGCCGTTCTAAAGTCGCTGCGGAGCATACATCGGCCATTGTCGACGACCTGCTTTTGATATCCAGGCAAGAAAGTGGCGAACTGAAGCTCAAGAAAGAGGCGAGCAACTTATCAAGGATCGTCCAGGATGCGGTTGCACTCTCACCAATTGTTTCTGAAATTTCTGAACCGGATGGGTCTATTCCAGTCAGTGTGGACCGCCTTCGTCTACGCCAGGCACTTCTGGCTGTGCTTCAAAATGCCAATAACCATGGGGCAACAACCACTATCATAACACTTAGTGAAAACGGGGATACATGTGAGATTTCTGTTGCAGACAATGGTCCAGGTATGAGTGATGCAGAGAAGCAAAACGCATTTGCTCGTTTTTACCGGGGATCCAATGCAGGAGGGAACCGCGATGCAGGCTACGGGCTTGGTTTGCCAATTGTAAAATCCATAGTTGAAGCTCACGGCGGATTGGTCAAACTGTCAGATAGTGAGTTCGGCGGATTGCAGGTTCTGATATCCTTGCCACTGCGCGCTCCATTGAGATCTGTTTCATGAATATTTTGATAGTTGAAGACGAAGATGGGATTGCCGATTTTCTGGTGCGCGGATTGAGAGCCGAGGGCATGATTCCAACTCATGCACAAGATGGCGAAACGGCGTTGGAGCTATTAGGAGAAAACGAGTTCGACGTGGTCGTATTGGATGTCATGTTGCCTGGTATCTCGGGCCATGAAGTTTGCACCAAGATGCGATTTCGCAAGGACTACACGCCGGTCCTGATGCTGACAGCCCTTGAATCGACACATGAAAAGATCGCAGGTCTAGAAAAGGGTGCGGATGATTATCTGGCCAAACCTTTCGATTTTGACGAGTTATTGGCCCGGATTGCGGCTCTTAGGCGGCGCTGCAAGACCTGGGTGATGTGTTGTGAGCCGGAAGAAAACGTAGGCCCAATAATCCTGGATAAAGACGCACAATGCGTCCGTGTTGATGGTGCACGTCAAGACCTATCCGTCAAAGAAATGGCCATACTTACGATGCTGATGACAAATAAAGGCAAAGTGATGAGTAGGGAGCGTATCCTTAACTCAGTCTGGGGTGCGACTGCGGACCCGTTGACGAACACAGTGGACGTGCATGTGGCAAGGCTTCGCAAGAAGATTGCGCCGCATGGTGATCTGATCGCCACCGTGCATGGAACCGGTTATCGTTTCGGATGAGGCCGGGGCGAAAAGGAGATGAGTGCGAAACCTACGGAATTTCAGGTCTCAGTGCGGTGTGGATGTAGTGTGAAGATTTGTGACCTGATGGGGCCGCGCTTTGCGGCTGCGGTCGGCGCAAACGGCAGCTGCAACTCATCTGACATGGCGGGAAGCGACTGAAAAATCAAAACATTTCGAACCGATCCAGCCAACACGTTGTTATTGCGAAAGCTGTGGAAATGCCACAACTGGCGCAGAATGAAGCTAAGGCGTGATTGAACCAATTTGTCAGAAAGACAGGAGGCTATGACACGCGAAAGGAGACAGACCATGATCCCAACAATCCTAGATGATCTTGTCGGCCAAATCCGCCAAGCTGCCGCATCAGAGGATCGCTCCACAGCTATTCGGGCTTTTCTGGAGGGAAGTCTGTCGCAGATGGATGACCTGGCAGACGCCATCGCGGCAACGGAAGAGGACGAGGTTATGCTGTTCGAGGATGAAAGCTGCTCGATCTGGACCTGTCGCTATGGCGCGGAAGTCGTTTTTGCACCGCACGAACATTGCATGTCGGTACATATCGCTGTCTATCGCGGTGCCGAGGTCGAAGTTCTTTACAAGAAAGAACCCGGGAAACTGCGCCACGGCGGCAACCGTATTGTTAAGGCAGGCGAGGTTGTACGCCTTGGGCCCGAAGCCATCCACGCGATCACGGCGGATGGCAAAGAACAAAGCTGCGCTATCCACGTCTATGAAGGTCCGTTGACACAGGTAGAAAGGGCACTCTTTGACTGGACCACCGGCGATGAAATCGAGTTCACAATGGAGAACTTCCATTCAATGGCGCGTCGCAAGGCGGATATGGCAGAGTTTGACTAACCTCGGAAAGCAAGATTGACCCCATGAAGATAACATCTGTGGACGTCTATTTCCTCGATGCCGGAGATCAGAGGGGTATGCGCAATCCGATCGTTTGTCGCATCCACACCGACGAAGGCATCTATGGTGATGGTGAATGCGGCATCGGCTATGGTGTCGGCTCGACCGCGGGGTTCGGCATGGTGGCCGATCTAGCCGAGATGATAATCGGCATGGACCCGATGGAGAACGAAGTCATCTGGGACCATATGTTCAAGGAAAGCATCTGGGGCCAAGGCGGTGGCGGCGTGGTGTTTTCGGGCATCAGTGCCATCGACATCGCGCTGATGGACATCAAGGGCAAGATGCTGGACCTGCCCTGCTATCAGCTGTTGGGCGGCAAGTTTCGCGAAGATCAGCGCGTCTATGCCAGCCAGCTGCAATTTGGTTGGGACGATAGGATTGGCCCGTTCGGCAAGGCGTCTGACTACGCCATGATCACCGAGTACGCTATGGCGCAGGGCTATGACGCGGTGAAGATCGACTTCACGATGTACGATCGTGAAGCAAATCTTATCCCGAAATCCGCTTTTGAGGGGATCGTGCCGAATGCGCTGCTGGCGCTGGTTGATGAACGATTGGCCGCGATCCGCTCTGCCTGTGGTGATGAGGTGGATATAATCGTCGAGAACCACGGTCGGACGGATGCTCCTGGCGCCATCGCCATCGGCGCGCTTTGCGATAAATATCGGTGTTTCGCCTATGAGGAGCCCACCACCCTAATAAACCCAGAGACGCACAGGTTGGTGCGGGAAAAGGTGAACACTCCGATTGCCTCGGGCGAGCGGATCTACTCCCGCTGGGGATTCATGAATTATTTCCGCGAGCACGCGATCCAGCTGATCCAGCCGGATATTTGCTGCGTCGGCGGGATGACCGAGGCCAAGAAGATTTGCGACATGGCGCAAGTGTTTGACGCCACAGTGCAAGCACATGTCGCCGGCTCGCCAATTTCGACCGCAGCAGCGCTGCATTTGCAGGCGGCAATCCCGAATTTCTGCATCCATGAACATCACTTCCGCTCTACACATCCCGACGTGGTTGCCCTGTGCAAACACGACTACCAACCGGAGAATGGCCGTTATCGCGTACCGGAAAGGCCTGGTCTGGGGCAGGAAATCTCAAACCAAGCAATCAGGGGAGCGTTCATGCACAAACGTGTCGCTTGAACTAGCTGAATTGGAGATCTTCAATCTAACCAAAGGGCCTGCGAAACAGATGGCTAGATGCAAGAATCAATTTCTCAGGATAGTATTAGTCAATTGTTGAATCTGAGATTCTGGCAATCTTTTTCAAAAGGCTGACGACTTGCTTGCGTTCATCCATTGAAAGCATCTCAAGAGTTTGGTCGTTTACTTGCCGAACGATTTTCGGAAGTTGCATCGCTTTTTCGCGTCCAGCATCCGTCAAAAAAATTAGAAACGAACGACGACTGTCCGGGTCGGGCCTTCGTTCAGCGTAGCCAGCTTCGACCAGCGCATCGATGTTTCGGCTCGTGAAATAGTCCGGGAAATTGAGTTTTTCACCCAAAGCCCTCTGGTTGATCCCATCTTCGTCAGCCAGCAGCATCAAGTTGGCGAACACTTTTACGTCGACGTCCACTTCTTTCAGCGCGTGCTTCATCCGAGCGTCGATTTCGCGGGCTAAGGTCTGGATCAGAAACCCGAAACTGTTTTCTCGAATGTGCTTTGTGCTTTTCATTTGGGTCATCAGGAATGCGCTCCTGATCATGGCCTTAATCCCTAATCTTGCATCCTGCAAGTGTTGCAGTGATTTTTGCATTTACAATGATTGTAAGTGCAAGTATTGCGATTACAAGTCAAGCAGCAGGTTGAGTCGGTGTTTATCAGTCGAAATAGCTGAGGTGCCGCGCTCATAGCCAATATCATGAGGAGTGCGGGCGATGCTCAAGCGGCAGGGTGTTTTGTTGATCTTAGGCCTGATCGCAGTTTTCGGGCTTCTGCATGTCGTGTTTGCGCCAACGGATCATGACTCGAGAACTACCGCTACGACCCTGCTAGGTGGGGCTGCGTTTCTCCTGATGACCTGCTCGGTAGTGTTGTCCACGCGCGCTCCGGTTCTAGAAGACTGGTTTGGTGGGTTGGATCGAATGTATCAGACCCATAGAGTTGTCGGAGTGCTTGCCGCTCTGCTCGCGCTTGTTCATTTTTTTGGCGTACCAAAGGAGCTTCCGGCGGGCGTTGATCCTCTGCAAAACCCGCTGGTTCCTTCTGCCCCACTTGGGATGTTAGGACTTATCTTTCTCGTAATCGGTCTGTTCATCGCTTTGAACAGAAAAATCCGATATTCCTTCTGGCGACCCACACACAAGATCATGGCGCTTGTATATGTGCTTGTGATCGGACATTTCTTCACAGCACCTCAGATCTTCTTTGTGCAGTTTAGCCCCTCCGGTTTGCTGCTGCTGGCCGCCGCAACATGCGGTGTGGTCTGCCTGATCTATTCAATATTCGGGATGAACAAGAGAACTGCGGCACCCTACACAATCGAGGCTGTTAATGCGCTTGAACGGGCCACCGAGATCGTCCTTAAACCCACAGGACCGCACCTTGACTTCAAGCCCGGTCAATTTGCCTTTGTTGAGATTGCAGGCAAAGGGTGGAGCGAGCCTCATCCTTTTACAATCTCAAGCGCTCCCAGTGATGGGCACTTGAAATTTACTATCAAGGTTCTGGGTGACTGGACGCGCAAGGTGCGCGAAGAACTGCAGCCTGGTGGTCACGTCAATGTTCGTGGGCCATACGGGCGATTTGACGCGACGAAGGCTGGAGATAAGCAAATCTGGCTGGCCGGTGGCATTGGATTAACTCCGTTTCTGTCAAAAATCCGAGCTATGGAGTCTGGGGATTCCCGACAAATTCATCTGGTTTATGCAGCTCGCGAAGCGCAGGATGCGATTTTTCTGGATGAACTTCGTGATCACGCTGCCCGATTGGGGAACGTCACGTTGGTGCCCTTGTTCTCAGACGAGGGGAACTTTGCTCGCGTAGACATGATGAAACAGAAACTGCCCGATCCCTTGGATAGCTATGAGTATTTCATGTGTGGTCCAAAGCCGATGGTGGACGGTTTGATGAAAGACCTCAAATCCGAAGGCGTTCCACGCAGCAAGATTCACACCGAGGCATTTGAGTTCCGTTAATCACCAATTCATCAGGCTGTATTTCCATGAAAAAGCTTCTCTCATTCATCGCTGAGATTGGAACCATCATGTATGTGGGCGGCATTCTATCCCACATTGTAATCGGTGCCATCAACGCACATCCATCTCCCGAAACAGCTGCTGTCATTTACCACTACAAGCTGCAGAGCGCTTACATTCTCATTCTGCCCGGTCTTGGTCTGAAAATCCTGGTCGATCTGATCCTATTCTTTGGCTTTGCAGAACGCGCCTGGTGGATGCGGATCAAACTTGCGATGACGGCCTTTCTGACAGTCAATGCGTTCGTTTTTCTGGTCCCGATGATGCCGGAACTGCTGGAGATGGCTAAAGCCTCAATCCCAGACGGCGAACTGAGCAAGGCTTTTCTCGACCGTGAAAACACTGAGAAGCTGGTTGGGATGTCGAACGTGATCCCCTTGGTTACAGAGATGATCATGGGGGCGTTCCGACCTAGGATTTCAAAGGCTGAACGGATGCAGTTGGTCGAACGGGCCTGACCACAACCTCTCAACCCCCAAGACGCCGAGGAATAGTCACATGAACTTCCGACCCCTGTTGTTTCTCCCCCCTCTGGCAATTGGCGTGGGCGGGTTCATGTGGCTAACCAGTGAAGACGCGGCGGAAGTAACACCTCCGGCTGAAACAGTAACGGTCGTGCGCACGATGGCGCTGACCCCAACTTCCGCAGTACCGAACGCATCCGGGTATGGTCGCGTCACTGCCGTGGACAGCTGGCAAGCAATTTCGCAGGTCGATGGGCGCGCAACCTTCGTGTCTCCTGAACTCGAGGTGGGGACAGTTATTTCAAAAAACACGGAAATTTTGCGGGTTGATCCCCGGGACTACGAAATCTCACTAGCGAGGGCGACTGCATCCCGAGACAGCGCCCAAGCTGCATTGGATGAACTGGAAGCGACCGAGCAAAACACGAAGGCTTCGATTGAACTGGAAACCCGCCTTTTGGATGTACGCAGGGCAGAGTTGGCGCGGCAAGAAACTCTGTTGGAACGCGGAAGTGCATCCCAGTCTGTTGTTGATACGGCTATCGGTAATTTGCTCGCGCAAGAAAAGATGGTTTTGAATCTTGAAAATGCGCTGCGGTTACTCCCCGCGCAGCGCGCCTCGCTGCAGGCTACGATCGACACCCGTGCTGTCGAAATCGAAGAAGCCGAGCGAGCATTGGCAAACACGACCATTACCACTCCACTCACTGGGCGTGTTGTAGCCAAATCGGTGTCACCGGGACAGTTCATTCGTTTCGGTGACACCGTAGCCACAATAGAAAGTACCGCCGCATCGGAAGTCACGGCAGAATTCCAAACTCGTGTTCTTGGCAATTTGTTCACAACGCTAAGAGGTATTGAACCCATCGATGCGCTGCGAGGTATGGATGTATCTGATGCTTTTGATGTGTTGCAGAGCTTTGACCTTCAAGCAGAAGTGCGCATGTCTGTCGCAGGCGAGGTCTACGCATGGCCAGCTGAGCTCGTTCGGTTTGATGGCAGCGCAGACCCGACAACGGGAACGGTTGGTCTGGTTGTCCGAATAGAAAGCCCAAGCGTACCAAACCCCGACAGACGCGGGCCACCGCTTTCAAATGGCACCTTTGTTGAAGTCCAAATATCTGCGCCGTCCGCGCTAGAGGCACTGCGTGTCCCACGCGCAGCTTTGCATACCGATGGACCAACCCGCTTTGTCTATGTTCTGGACGATGAATCCCGGCTCGAGCGGCGGGAGGTGGAAACTGGTTCGGTTCAGAACGACGAGGTCATTGTCCACAAAGGTCTCGCAATCGGCGATCAGCTCGTCTTGTCCGACCCCCGACCCGCAGTCATTGGTATGTTGTTGGAGCCTGTTGAGGAATCTACAGGCCAAGAGTCATGATCGCATACTTCACACGGCATCCCGTCGCAGCAAACCTCGCCCTGATCGCTGTCTGTTTAATCGGCCTATCCACACTGCTGGACATGGAGCGTGAAAGCTTCCCGGAATTCACTGCGTCCGAAGTTTCGGTCTCGGTCGAATTCCCGGGCGCGTCGGCCAGCGATGTGGACGAGCAAATCTGCCTTATTCTCGATGAGGCGTTGGGAGCAGTTAACAATCTAGAAGAGATTGAGTGCCTGTCTGTTGAAAACCTGGCGACGGCCACCCTCACTATGGCGGAGAACGGAGATATCGGGCAATTTTACAACGATATCTCATCAGAAGTCTCCAGTATTAATGATCTACCGTCAGAGGCCGAACTTCCGTCGGTCAGCATTCTTGGTCAAACGGAAGTGATCGCATCTGTAGCGGTTTCGGGCATTGAAACACATGATGGCCTGATTCAATACGCTGACGCGTTTGCGGAAGAATTAGCCAATTTGCCAATGATCGCGACCGCCGAGGTCACGGGTATATCGGAAGCCGAATACCGTATTTCGTTTGATCAACTGGCATTGCGACGGTTTGGGCTTAGTCCGAAGGACGTCGCTGACGCTGTTGAGGCGCGCAGTTTGCGCGCGCCCTTAGGTACAGTCGCAACGACGGGGCGCGAGATCACCCTGCGCTACTTCGATGCGCGCCGTTCAGCAACCGACCTGGAAAACTTGGTTCTGGTGGAGACGCCGGAAGGCGGGATCGTGCGTCTGGTAGATGTGGCTGAGGTCACATTGTTTGAAGCCGCACCAGAGCAGCAGTCTTTTATTGACGGGGATCGGGCCGCAATCATTCAGGTCAGCAAACGCAAAACCGATGACGCCATTAAGGCCTTTGCACAGGTGTCTGACAAAATTGCGCAAGAAGAAATGCGGTATCCTGCGCCGTTTCGAATTACGGTCGTCAACAATTTGACCGAAACCGTTGAGACCCAGATCAATCTGGTTCTAGGCAATGCTGTCCAGAGTTTGCTGCTCGTGGTTTTGGTCATGTGCCTGTTTTTTTCCGTGTCCGAAGCAATTTGGATTTCATTCTCGCTGCCGTTTTCGTTCCTCGGTGGTATTTTCCTCATGGGTCTGGTCGGGGTGACGATCAACACGATCTCTTTGATCGGATTGCTGATGGCAATCGGTCTGATCATGGATGACAGCATCGTCATAGCGGACAATATCGCGAAATGGCGCCAGAAGCTGGGGCC
>NZ_JBQFRZ010000010.1:0-88464 GCF_056537765.1 Ruegeria sp. C2
CAATCTCCTCTGGCTTCGGTCGTTTGTTTGCCATGTGTTTCCTCCGTTTTCCTAAACATAGCGGAGGACCACTTCAGTGGGGGAAGACCAGCTACGCACAGATCAGAGGTGCATCGGCGCAGTGTATTCGCACCATTGAAATCATCATCGACATGATCTCTCCATCCGCGTTTCGCGACCCATCTCAAGAACCTTTTTGCTATGCCCGTCAGGAAACGCTGATTGCTGGGCGCGGTTTGACAGATCGGACGATCCACAACCACGAACGCGAACTGGAAGCCATTGGCCTAATCGAGCGCAGGCTTAGCGCCAATGGGGCGCGATGCAAGCGCAAAGGGCTTGGGCTCTATCTGACCCCTGCCCTCAACATTCTGCCCGAGATGCTCGACGCTCAAGCGCAGATCAGGGCTGAGAAGAAGAAACATGACGCGCTGCGCGGAGATCGGTCGCGCCTTTACCGATATGTAAAACACAGCCTGACAATGCTGCTTTTACTCCCCTGCCCACCTGAAAGCGCCGAAGATATGATGGATGAGTTTCGGTCCTGGCCGCGTGCTGACAAGCTGAAATACATGTCCCTGGATCGGCTCAGGTCGCATGTTCAGGCCGCTCATAACCTTTGGGAAAACATCGAAGAGCATGTCGCTAAACCCGGTGAAATTTCGGGTGGGCCCGAAGCTTGTTTCGGGTCTCATATACAAGATCAAATTGAAGAAAAAATTCTGTCCTGTAACACCGATGGCGAGAGGTTAATGTCCTCGGCTGACGCCTCGGAACCACATTGTTCTGGCTCCGGGCCTGATGGCCCTGCGCATTGCTTAGAAAGCAATTATCCGACGGATGCGGCGGCGCACAAAACCCAAAAGCTGCCTAGGGTGAATAACCGTATTCTGTACGAATTAGCATCGCCTGAACTACGCATGCATATCGATATCGCAGGAGGTGGCGATCAGAACCCCAGCCCCACACTCTACGCGATTGAAACCGGCATTTGGTCGCGATTGTCGCAGATCGGCACCAATATCTCCGCCTGGCATGAGGCTATCAATCGAATGACTCTCATGGGCGCGATCCTGGCTGGATTGATCACAGACGCAAGGCTGAGCGATCCACGGCTGCCGTCAGTGGTTAATCCGGGCGGATATCTGCGCGGCATGGTGAAAGCTGATGAACAAGGAGAGCTGAACCTGATTTCCAGCTTCATGGGGTTGTTGGCGCGAAGAGCAAGAGAGGAGAAAGACGGGCTTCCGTAAGACCACAAGAACCGGATTTAGCCGTGTCGGCTTATGCGCTGCCAGCTTCTCAATTTCATGTGTCTCATCGGCAGGTTTCCGCTCTGTTTCCGCATCCAGAACAGAACTGTATTCGTATGTGTGATTGGCTACGGGAAATCCCGAGTAGTTTGTTCAGCTTTAGGTTGCTATGCGGCCCCGACGGCAACGCGGAACAGAAAGACGATCAATGAAAATCGCAGATATTGGCGGCTCTGAGCTAGATTTCAGGCAAACCGGGGAGGCACGCCTTCAGGAGATTTGCCACAGGTTTGGATTTGAAAACGCCTCTTACGCCCATATCGATAAATCGCAAAACATCGTTCACGGCTGCACCACGTTTCCAGCTGAATGGACCAGACACTATGTCGAAAACGACCTGATCCTGGCCGATCCCCTAATCCGGTTCGGTGCCACTATGATCGCTCCGATTGATTGGACAGCATTCGAAAACCAATCCGACTATGCAGCGCTTTTTGAGGCAGCCAGACGGTTTGGCGTTGGTCGCAACGGCCTGACTATTCCAGTCATCAATCCTTTTGGTGAGCGCGGCGTTTTTACCGTCACATCCAATGCACCTCGCGCCGAATGGGAGGCACTGATCGCGACAATGCTCCCTGCCCTGCGCCACGAAGCCCAGGTATTGCACCTGCTTGCGCTGGACGTCATTGAAACCGTCTTCAACTTCCCCTCGGATTCCCTGTCAGGTGACGAGCTGGATGTTCTGAAGATGCTCGCGTCGGGTTTGATGCCGTCTGTCATTGCCCGGCAAACGGGCAAGTCCTCCAGAACAGTGGATGCGCTGATATCTTCGATTACGACCAAGCTGAAGAGCCGGACGATCGAACAGGCGGTTGCGCGTGCAGTCAGTACTGGATTTCTCAAGTGGAGCGATTTTTTTGCCGATCCCGTGGCAGAACTGGTCGATATGGAACACCAGACACTCTGCGGCGGGATCGTCCGTTGGTCTGGTAGATCTCACGAATTGATCGCATTCGAAGAAAGCCGGCTTGTACGAAGCCTCGATAGCTTCCAATCGGTTCAGGTCGAAGATCTGGTAGTGGACTTTGGCCTAAACCCAGCAGAAATTGCCGAAGTGGTCGGAGGCTCATGCGATCATGCCCTATGGATCAGATTTCTGTGAACCAGGTCGGCGAAGCCCTCTTCGCTCTATTAATAAGTGCGGATGTGCGGACTTCACATAATTTCACTTATGAAGTGTAGCGGTGAAGCGGCAAAGTTAAAATGTCACCCATGTGCAGTTCAGGAATGTCGATCTACCTTTGATTATCAATGAGTGTGAGCGACATGGGATGGATGGTTATTAGAGAGCGCGAGCTAAACCGCGTGAGAGTTTTGGTGCAGGTCGATGAAGGTCTTCTGAACGTCGATTTTGCAGCAAACATACTAGACTTGGCACAGCGTCAGATACGGCACACCTCTGCCGTCGGCATCCCGGCTTCCTGTTCTTTTATCATCCCAATAATCTGGGCTTCCGTGAAACGGCTCTTTCGCATTCGTTTGCTCCTTTACAAGGTTGAGCAAACTCTACATCTGATCGAGGGAAGTATCGGGGGGGCAGGTCAAGCCCAAGAAGCCTTTCACCAGGGCAAGGCTCCGCTAAGATCTGCGCCTAATCCATAAATCGACCTCTGTGGTAGGAATGAGAAAAACCACTTGAATCTCTGAATTTTCCTCTTGTTCGCTTGCGCAGCATTTGCTACCGCTCGAAGTTGAACGATGTTGAACCTATCCTCATCATCAACGTTGCATCCAACAAGGCGCCCAGCGGGCAGACCTTGTGCGGTAGCCTGAGAAAATCTCAAAATTACCAGCAAGCGTACCAAGCTGCAGGAAGACACGCATTTTCGAGTGCTTCGTCTTCTGCAAGAAAACCCTGAGATGTCACAGCGTGAACTCGCGGCTACCGTTGGAGTAAGTGTCGGTGGCATGCACTACGTGCTGAATGCCCTGATTGAGAAGGGATTGGTGAAACTCGGAAATTTCACAGCAGCAGAAGATAAGCGGCGATACGCTTACGTGCTAACCCCGAAAGGTATCAAAGAAAAATCACTGACCACCGGCAGATTTTTGAAACGCAAGCTGGCTGAATATGCGGCTCTCAAGGAGGAAATCGAACAGCTTCGAGATGACCTAAAAAAGAGCAGGCAATCGATTGATTAATTCTATTTTTCAACATCCTACGCACTACGCAGGCGAGACCCCGCGGGTGCCAGAGCACTACTACACAAGATCCGGAGCACGAAAGCCGATCGGTTTTTGCAATACCTTTCTCAAAGTGCGTGAGACCTCTGGTGGTTGTTCTAATTCTATCTCGAGGTCAGGTTTATCCATAGCGCTGCGCGACCAAATCGGCGCATGTTTAGCCCGAATTTCAGATGCCACCTAACTGTGTCATCCTGAATTTTGTGAGAAAGGGTCCGGGTCAGTGACATCATACGCGCTAAATCGGTGGTTGATAGCGTTGATTGCCGGCATCGCCCTGAATGCAGGGATTATCAATCTGAGCTACTTCATTGGCGGCGGCAATACGCTTCCATTACAACTTATTCTGGGCATCGCTTCATTCTTTCTGCTGTTCCGTATCAAAGCTGTTTCAATTGAAGTAGTCTGCTTGTCCGCGATCGCGCTGTTATCTATTGTGCTTTTCAATTTTTCCGATCCTACGTCATTAATAACAAACCCAAGCATTCCGCTGTTTGTGCTAATGACCACACTCGCGGGCACCGATCTCCGAACCCGCAATCAACAAACACTCGCTCGCACCGCCATAGTTGTTTTAGCCTTTCAACTCTTTTTACATATTTATTTCAATTTGACCTTTTCTCCAAGTGACTCATTAACTGGAAGATCTAAGGGTTTCGGCTCAGGCACGACTTACGCGCTGATGGCCGCCACTTTGCTCATCTATCTCACATCCATGCTTGCTCAACGGCGGCTCCATCTTTTTGCGTTTTGCGGGCTGGCAGTTGTTCCTTTGTGGACAATTCTTTTGACCCAATCGCGAGGTGTTTTCCTCTCATTGGTTATCATTCTCGTTGTGAAAAATCTCTTTCGGATGCGGTCTTTATTTAAGCTATTGGCTTTAGCCGCCGCGGCGGTATTCATCGTCGTCCTTAACCCTAATCTTCTGGAAAACGTTTCGTTTTTTCATCGATTCCAAATAGGTAGTGATTGGGATTTAAACGCCTTTTCCAGCGGGAGGCTAGAAGCTCAACTCGTGATCATGAACTGGATTTCCTCAGAACCCAGTCTTCTCTCATTGCTGTTGGGTGCGGAAGGGCTCAATGGCATCAAGACGCTTGCCAATCAGGGAGTAGAATTCCCGCATCTTGACCTTCTATATCTAGTCTATGACACGGGCTTCGTTGGCGTAAGTCTATACCTCTTTTTGATGGTGTTGCTGCTAGTTCGAACTCAGTTCGATAGTTACATACTACTATTCTTTCTTTCCGCACTTCACACCAACATGGTTCTGTCGCCAGTATTCTTGATACTTTCGATAGTATTGCATCATGTGAACCGACAGACACTGCAGACCATCGGCCCGACCATCGTACGTCTTCAAAAGTCACGCCCCAGCCATTCCTCGAGCTTTGGGACTTCATGACATTCAAGCAAGACCCAATGCTGGTTTTTGTCTACCAGACCAATCCATTCGTAGAAGGGCAAGGTGGTGGCGTCCGCTATGTTCGACAATTGGTGTCGGCGATTGAGGAGAATGGCAGCCAGTTAGTATTTTTCGGTGCTGGCGGCAAAGCGGAAACGCGCGGCAATATCCGCTACATCCCAGTGGCTAAAAGTACCGAGAATACGCTCCTTTTTATGATGAAGTGTGCCTGGGCAAGGTGGCGCTATATCGGCTCGCGGGATGCCGTGGTGCACGTTCATCGCTTATATTTTGCGCTGCCGTTTCTCGGTCGTTCGATCAAGTGCCTCGCCACCCTGCATGGGCGAACTTTCACCGTGTTCCCAGAACGCTACGGCCCAACGTTATCGCGCATAGTTTTCCCCCTGTTCAAAGCCATAGAGGGCTGGCTGTTGTCTCGTGTTGATCGGATAGTGGCGGTAAGTACGGATGTCCATGACCAGTTCCAAACACGTCATGGAGACCGAGTGTTGTCTTCCGAGATCAGAATCATACCGTCTATGGTCGACCTCTCGGAGTTCCGGCCAAAGGACAGCAGCTATTTTACCGACCGTCTGGGCAATCATCCCGTTTGCTTGTTCGTCGGGCGTTTGGCCGCGGTCAAGAACCTCCCCCTTCTGCTAGAGGCATGGAATATTGTTGCCAGACGCAACTCTAACGCTCGGCTCGCAATCGCAGGAGACGGCGAGCTGAGCGACCAACTGGAGCGCTGGATCGAGCAGATGGACAATGCGACCAGCGTGACCAAGTTGGGTCAGGTCTCGCCATTGTCAGTAGCGGACGCGATTTCCGGGGCAAAAGTGCTGCTATTGACATCACATCATGAAGCCTCGCCAACAGTTGTCAAAGAAGCGTTATCCTGCGGCATCCCGGTTGTCAGCACGCCCGTTGGAGACGTCACCAGCGTTATTGACGACGGGCGCACAGGCAGGATTGTCCTGCCAGATGCAAACAAATTAGCTGAAGCCATCACTGAAGTTTTGGATTGGGGGTCTACCAAGAAGGAAATTGCAACAGCCGCTCACGAGACTCTAGAACGGTGCTCCCCCTCCAGGGTCGCCGATGCGTATCTTGCCATTTACGAAGAGCTTGGGTTCACGCCAACACCTAGATTGAAGAATTAATCACTGCTTTTTCGAGATTGAGAGGCGAGACTTACAGCTTGAAAAACTGGCAACTCAACATGAATTAAACGGACCAACACCCTCTCAAGCCCACTATCAACCCTTCACTCTATGAGAAGAAAAAGCAAAAATGCTACAGAAGTTAGCGACACTACTTGCCCATTCATATGCTCTCCACCCCTACCGAGGGTATGGACGCTTGAACAATGTAATTTCAAGAATTGTGGGCCAGCAGATTGTGACCCGACGGATCCACAACTTCGATTTTTCGTTTGAATTATTTGACCCGTACTGGAATCTCTTGCTTGCAAAAAACTTCATCTACGAGCCGGAAGTAGAAGCATTTTTACGGCGCCAACTTGATCAGAATCCTATTTTTGTAGACTGCGGAGCAAATTACGGATTTTGGACACTTTTCGCGCTTGGCCACCTTGATGATGGTGATTGCATTTCAATTGAGGCGTCACCAAAAACATTTGAACAACTGAAACGCAATGTTGAACTAAACGATAGGCACCCACGCCTCATCAACCGCGCCATCTCATCTTCACATGATGATCTTCTTAGCTTTGAAACATCGGGGCGAAATCACGCCGGAGCCTCTATTTCGGGAATCAAGAAGTTCAAAAACGCAAGGTCTACGGACGTTCGAACGACTGACTTACGAAACGTATTAAGTGACCTGCCTACAAATCGACCGTTTTTGATTAAACTCGATGTTGAAGGCGCGGAGATCGATGCAATTAAGGGATTGGGAAATCTTGTGTATGATTTACACATTACAATTGTTTATGAAGAAGTTGACAAATTTTGCGGGGTCACAACTTTTCTCCAATCACTTACAGATCAAAGGTGGCGCATTTGGAATATTGCACCAGATGGGTCCCTTGTTGAAATTGACCACCAGAGCGCTCGAGAAATCGCGTCGCGGGCCAACGGTCCCACCAATTTTGTGGCTACCAATTTTGTGGCAACGTCACAAGAGTAAGCTACGCCGGAAATTGGGTGACGTAGTCTGATCAAGCGACGCGGTTTTCGACGAAGAGGGGCGGCGGCTGGTCGACGACATTTTCTCCACGACCGGCCTCTCCAGATTAGAAGAGTGCATTCGCGCCCGATTCCCAGTAAAGAAAGACGTTACGTTGCAGCATCTGAACAAGAGTACGAACAACACAGGCCTTTATCGCGCTCTACTGGAACATGACGAAATCGTCCCGATGATCGACGAAATCTACGCTCGGGATTTTGCCGAATTCGGCTTCCAGACCGGCGTGTCGGAAGAAAACAGAGCCAAATGAAGCCGTTTCCCGCTCCGCGAAGCTGACCATTGTGACCGTTTCTCCGAAGCAACTTGTTGGCAATCCAATTATCGCATCGCTCAGTGTGCGCGGAGTGGCCATTGCGCTCAAATCGGTTCAGATCATCGTTCTCGTGCGCCTTTTTGGCTCCGAGCTTTTCGGGGTCTATACAATTGCGCTGGGTGTGTTCGGCCTCACGATGGTCTTTGCGCAACTTGGATTGGAGCATCTCGTACAGCGGGAAGCAGCATCTAGGGATTGTAAAAGCTACACTCACCTTCTGCGGATCAGCCGGTTCTTGGCGCTCCCCGGCTTGGCATCAGCCCTGGTTGCCCAAGCCATCGTGTGGAATTTCTATGCCCGCGAGGTGGCCTGGGCGTTTGCTGTTCTTGTCGTTGCAGCGCCCGTTTATGCAATCAGTTGGAACCAAATATTTGTCCTTCGTGGGTCCGGTCGGGTGAACCTCGCGCTCGTATTGTTCGAAATCATCAATCCAATAGCTCTGATTCTGGCAGCAATTGTATTCCGCGGGTCAGCGCTCGGCTTGTCTTTCGCGTTCCTTTTCGCATCAGTTGTTACGCTGGCCCTGACGACCATATATGTGAACAGGCCTCCACCGGGCGTCACGGAGGACCTTGGATCGCACGATTCTATTGGCAGTAGCGTTGTTGAAGCCCGTTCCTTTTACACCACATCAATACTCCAAGCGATACAATCATTGGCCGACGGGTTAGTGGTGGGCTTTTTCCTTCGTCCCGTAGACGCCGCCCTTTACGCGATAATCACGCGCATGGCTGGACTGGTTCTAATGCCAATCTCAATCCTCAGCATCTACATGAAGAATTTCGTCGCCAAATTTCGTGGAATGCCGTTGCCCAAAATCTGGCGCCAAATGCGCACCTTTACTTTTGCTAGCATTTTGTTGGCTGCAGCCTTGTGGGCCATATTGATGGCAATGCTACCATTTATCGGCACGATCTTCGACACCAGCTTCCCACCCGAGGCACAGTGGACCTATGTTGTGGTCATCACAACCCGAGCTTTGCAGGGTTCAGCAGCTTCTGTGAATGATACCTTGTTCATGAGTGGTCGTGAGAACTATATCACCCGCATACACACGGTTCTTCTGCCACCATACCTGTGTGTTTTGTTAGCATTCGCACCGTCTCACGGATTGCTAGGCGTGGGCTTGTCTCTTCTCGGCTATGCATTCGCCGATATTGCCGCAAAAGTCTGTGTATTGGTGGTAAAGATGAAAAACCAAACGTTTTAGACAAGTCGGCACGAGGCGAATGATCTTTGCCAGGTAACAAAGTTAATTGAGCAAATCCGTATACTCTATTGAAATCTGAGCATATTGCCCTTCGGAACCTCATCTTGTTAACTCTGCGCAACTTTGGCGATCATCGAGGGGTCTGTGCTGAAACCCACAGCAAGTGTGCTCGTGCAAAGCTGGGTATCGATGTCAGTTTCGAACCAGACAATCACTCGCTTTCAGCGGCTGTGGGTACCGATTTCTCCATATATTTCACTGTACGGAAGCACGTGTTTCGGCGCGAGTGGCTCAGAAATCAGAATGAAGGACGAGATGGCAAAACGGAAATACCAGAACGGTAATACTGCAAGTAACCTTCCGATGATTACGGTGCTCTCGTATTTCATCTTTCAGGGTATGCGCTACATGACGCCCGGCGAGCGCTGGTTCAAGATCAGCCTTACCATGATTGCGGCGCTGCTTTTGAACCTTGCTGGCCTGCAAATCCTGCTTGCACTTATTGTTGGGCACGCGCTCAATTTCGTGACTAATGGACAACTTCCCGTGATGATGCGCTACGTTGTCTCCGATGTCGGGCTCACCCGCGAAAAAGTGCGCAACGCTCTAACCAAAATGCAAACCACCGCGCCGCGCTTTGGCATAATTGACATCCTGATATACGGCAGCTTCAGCCGACATAAAATGAAATCAACGTCGGATCTAGATGTGAGATTTCAACACCGCCCTGGAGTACTTCCGTCACTCTTGGCATACTGCTACGCGACCTACATCCGGATATGGGCCAATCTGAATTTTATTCCGATCGACGTATACTGCTTCACCGAATCTGAGTTTCTGGACAGAATGCGAGAGGATGAAACTCCTGCATTGCTGTTTTCATCGCAAGACATGTGTACGAAATACCCTGACTCGCAAGATCCAATCGTTGCGCTCGAGAAGAACGCGGCGCTCCGATGAAAATCGTTCTTAGCGGACCCGACGGAAGCGGGAAGTCTTCCATCATCAAAGCGCTTTCCGCCGAGTTGAGCGAGAGCAAACCAGTGCATGTGAGCTGGCGTCGATTTGGTTTTGTTCTGGCGCGCGCTTTCAACCTGATCGCACGGCTTTTTGGGTTCAGCTATTATGAGCAGACCCCCATCGGGCCGCTTGGATACCATGACTACAGGGCCCCGTGGTCACATTTCTATATCTGTCTGGCATGGTTTGACTGCGCGGTATTCATTTTGCCCAAGTGGTGGATCATTGATCGCGTGAAACCTTGCGATGTCACCATCATAGACCGCTTTTTGTTCGATATTGTGGCCGATCTGGTCCTTTCGACCAAACAAACCCGATTTGTTCTTTGGCTGTTCCACCCCATACTCAAACCACATCAAGCCCGGAATTTTTGCGTGTTCCTGATCTGCTCTCAAGACGTCGTCGAGAAGCGCAGACCAGATATCGTCTGGGACAAGTCCTATCCCAACAAGGTGCGGATCTATACGCTCCTGCGGCGGCTCTATTCCGTGTCCGGGGTTCGTACGGACCGGATGTCGCCGAACGAAAGCGCGAAGGAGGTTCTCAAGCTGTGCGCTTAATCGGTATATCTTCTGGCGGCGGTCATTTAACCGAACTGGTCACCATCGCACGGTATCTGCCGACGCTGAGCGCGGTCATCACGGAAACAAGCGCGGCGCAGCGCAACATTGGGAGTGATATTTCATTCGTGCCGATCCGCGATCCACATCGGTCGGTTTTCGGGTTTCTTCAGAACCTAGGCCAAGCGTTTCGCTATGTCCGGCACCACAAGCCCGATGTGGTGATTTCGACTGGCGCAGGGATGACCGTGCCATTTTTTCTGTTGGCGAAGATGGCAGGCGCGGTTTGCATTTACGTGGAGACCGGGGCGCGGATCTCGACGCCCTCCATGACAGGCCGGATCCTATATCCTTTCAGTTCGTTGTTCATCGTTCAGAATGAGACCTTGCGGTCCTTCTATCCTAAAGCGGTCGTGGCCAGCATTCTTTGACCCTTTGCCGAAGACATTTTTTGGGCAGGTGCAGGCAAACCATGCGCAGAGTGCTGTCTGTCAGCTGTGATCCCGGCCCAATCCCGCCAATTGAGCTTCGCTGTTCGATCATGATTTGGACGTAACTCCATGATCCTCGCGCTTTTCGGCACCAACCCATACCCGTTCGAGCGACTGGTCGAATTTCTCGAAACGCTGGCTCGAGAAGAGGGCCACCAGATCGTGGTTCAACATGGATCGTCCCGCGCGCCTGAGGGGTGCCAGACCTTCGATTACACGTCTTATCAGGGTATTCTCGATCTGATGGCGAAAGCTGATGTTGTGGTGGCGCAAGGCGGCTATGGTAGCAGCCTTGATGCGCTGACCTTTGGTCGGCCGCTGGTCCTGGTACCAAGATCGCAGGATTTGGCGGAATCTATTGATGATCAGGTTGAACTGGTGCGTCACCTGACGGCCAGTGGCCAGGCGTTGAGCGCCCGAACCTATCCCGAATTTGCCGTGGCCATTGCGCAGGCCATGTCCACCAATACCGAAGAGTGGGGCGGCCAAGTACAGCCATTTGGTCAAGCGGTTGCACAGGCAATCCTCGACCACCTAAAGAAAAATGGAACGTTGCCAAAATGAGCGATGTCATTCGCGTCTCGCATGTCATCTGGGGGTATCTCGGCGGCGGTGTCGACAGTGTTCTGGACAGTTACCTTCTGGCGGACGAATTTTTGCCGGAGGGCCTGCGTTCGCATGTGGTGATCGTGCGCCCGCCGACCATGGGGCCCAAAAAAACACCGAAGGCGTGCACCTCGTTCAACATCGTTTCACACGGAACTTCACAGCTCTTTCGCGCAGCACGTGAGACGGCACGGCATATTCAGGTAAACGGGTCAGACATCGTTTTTCTTAACGGGTTCAACGCGACCATCCTGGGCTATCTCCTGCGCGGGCTCTTGCCGGACAACCTGCCCATCGTGTCGACCTATCACGGCTCATATTTTCCCCGCACCATGGTAGAGCGCGTCAAGGCCGCCGCATTCGATCGTCTGGAGAGGAGGTTTTTCCAGCGTCACGCCAATGCTGTGATTGCGGTATCAAACCACAGCGCCGCAGTCCTAAAGCGCAATGGGGTGCCGGAGGGGAAATTGCGGGTCTTGCACAACGGTATCGCCTCCGGAACGCCTTTGATCACACCCAAAATTCATAGTATGGCACGCGGTCAGCAGGATGCCGTGAAAATTATCACGGTCTCACGTTTGACTGAGGCAAAGGGAATCGACGTCCTGCTCCGTGCGTTTTCAGGTGCCGCGCAAAAGTATCCAAAGGCAGAGCTGGAAATCGTTGGATGCGGCGAGCTGGAAGATGAGCTGAAATCCCTGGCGGTCTCCCTTGGCGTTTCGGATCGAACCCATTTCCTTGGAAACCGCAACGATATTGCCGATCTTCTCTCCGAAGCGGACATCTTCGCCATGACATCAAGACAGGAGAACCACTCGGTCGCGATCCTAGAAGCGATGCGCACGGGCCTGCCTCTAATCGTTACAGACGTTGGGGGCAACTCAGAATCCGTGAGACATGGGCAAGAAGGGTTCCTGCTGGCCGATTTGGATAGTGCGGCGGCTGAAGAGCGAATGTCCCAATTGATTGGCTCCCCTGATTTACGGGCGCGGTTGGGACAATCTGCGCGTGCACGGTTCGAAGCAAACTTTCAGTCAGGTATCATGATAGAAAAGCTACAAGGGATAATCTTTGAGCTAGTCGGCAAAGAGTGATCACGAGGCATGGCAAGGATTCTCATAGCCAGTTTCGGATTGACGGCGCGCAACACACGCTTGATGCCATGGCGTACGGTTCTGGAGGTTGCGGCGGGTCTGCGGTCTAAAGGCCATGAGGTCTTGGTCCTGTCGATTGCGGACACCAGCCACCCCATTTGCCACGAAGCGGAACATGGAATTATCACGATCCAACGCGAAGATATCGCGGTCATGCGGGAGACCCTGCACGGCTTGGTGCGCGATGCCGATTTCGACGCCATGTTCATACCCGTGAGCTGGTCGCACAACCGGATGATGCGGAAATTGCTGGCTGGAATGGCAGGCGTCCGGATCGCCTACCTGCCCGGAAGCGTTTTCGAACTCAGGCATCTGCGTCGCGCCATCGGGAAAATGCCGCTTGCGGGTCTGCTCCCCTATATCGCGCAAGCGGTGTTTCCCAAGCGCCTCGTTCGGCGCGCTCTCGACGATCTCGGCGTGCAGGCCGTCATCGCCAACTCGGACTACTCTCGTGACAAGCTTGCCCGCCAGATCACGCAGCCTGTGATGACCATTGCTCCAGGGCGCGATCCGGTGCTTGCGTCCCCCCGGGGTGAAGAACAGCGGGCCCTTAAACTCCATGCCAAAGCGCCCTTCTTCCTGTTCATGGGCCCCCCACTGCCCATTCGCGGGGCTTTCGTCCTCCTCGACGCCTATCGGAAGATCGCCGACAGCCCCGATGTGCCGCCATTGCTGTGTTTGTTCAGGTCCGACGCGCATTTGGATATGGAAAAGATCAAGGCCGATGTCGAGGGCCGCTGGTCGCACGACAAGCTGATCTTCGTGTGGTCATCCCTTGAGCCAATGGCCCTGCAAACGCATATCGACAACGCGGTGGCGATTGCGATGCCGTTCCTTGTCGTGCCGTCCGAAATCCCGCTGGCCGTCTACGAAGCAGCCGCAATGGGAAAAACCGTCATCACAACGCAACCGCATGGGACAGGCGACTTTGTGGGCAAGTTCGGCGAGACGGTCCCTGTTGGAGACCCGGACAGTCTGGCGGATGCCCTGCGGCGCACGATCGGAAGCAGGCCATCCACTGTGAATGAAAAGGCCCTGGCCGCATACCAAGATCTTGACGACTGGCAAACGACCGCACTGCGGTGGCAGGCTCTTGCGGTCAACTTGGGGATGCCGCCCAAGTGATCCTTGTCGAGTGTTCTGCCGAACGGGTGGCCGACCTTGCGCTATTGGTGAAGGGGGATCGGCCGCTGGATCCCTTCCATATCGAGGAAACATGAAGACCTACATTTCAATCGTTTCGCATGGGCACCAGCACATGCTGATGGAAAACAGCCTATTGGCGGCATCAGACGATTTCCGAATATTCGTCCGCGAAAACATCCCCGATCGAGATCGCATGGTGCCCGACGAGGTCAGCTATAGCCTCAATCTCCGCAAAGCCGGGTTCGGGAGCAATCATAACAAGACGTTCGAAACCGTGCAGCCTGATCCCGATGATTGGTTCGTCATCTGCAACCCTGACATCATCGCCACACCCGAGCAGGTTCGCCTGTTGTTATCCCAGGCGGAGGCTGAGTGCGCCCAGCTTGCGACGCCAATGCTCTGGAACAATAAAACGGACAGGTTCGACCATAATGTGCGGCCGAGAGCGCGGCTCTTCTTTCTCATGCTTTCGTTTGTTGGCATGTCTGGGCCGAGCCGCTACAGTGCCGGTCAGCTTGAAAAGCTTCAAACCTCGGATTGGGCGTCCGGTGCCTTTCTGGCCATAAAAGCCGGGCTTTTCAGAAAACTAGGCGGATTCGATGACCGCTATTTCATGTATATGGAAGACGTCGACCTTTGCCGTCGCGCCGAAGCACTGGGCGCCCGTGTCAGATATTTTGGCAATGTGCAAATGATCCACAATGCGGCGCGAGACAATAGAAAGCTGTTAAGTCGCAGCTTCCTCTCCCACCTCCGCAGCACGATGCGGTTTTTTTTCTTTTGATGACAAACAATTTGATAAGTACCCGCGCACCACTTTAGGCGCGGGTGCCTCAGGATCTAAAGGGTGAGGTACTGGTGTCCAACATCGTCTTGAATCAAACCAACATTGCGGGATTGGTGCAAATCAGGGCATCCAGATTTGGCGACCACCGTGGTTTTTTTGCGGAAACCTACAGCCAGCGGGCCTATGCCGCGCTGGGGGTGGATGCCATGTTCGTGCAGGATAACCACTCTCTCTCAGCGGCCGTGGGCACGGTGCGGGGCTTACATTTTCAGGCCCCACCGCACGCGCAGGCCAAGCTGGTGCGCTGTGGGCGGGGTGCAATTTTTGATGTGGCAGTCGATATTCGGCGGGGCAGCCCAACCTATGGCCGCTGGGCGGGCTATACCATGAGCGCAGAAAACGGTGCGCAGCTTTATATCCCGGTGGGCTTTGCCCATGGCTTTGCCACGCTCGAGCCCGACAGCGAGATTATCTACAAATGTACCGACTATTATGCCCCGGAAACCGAGGGCGCGCTGCGCTGGGATGACCCAGATATCGGTATCAAATGGCCCCTCTCCGGCACGCCGGTGCTGAGCGAGAAAGACGCGACCGCCGCGCTGCTCGCCAACTTTAACAGCCCATTTACCATTGAGGGATAAAAGATGAAGCTACTGGTCACAGGTGGGGCGGGGTTTATTGGCTCGGTGTCCATCTTTGGAGTTCTTGGAAAGGGTTGTTGTCTTCGTAACGGACGCTCTGGTTCAGATTTCGTTTGAGTTTAAGCGGCGGCCGCTTGGTGCAGCGACCTGCGGTTTCTGATTGTCTGTTCCTTGATCTCCTCACTCATTTTCAGGATCTTCACACCCCGACCGTAATAGACGCCTGCGGGTGTCAGGTTGGCCAAGCTCTCTCGGGAGCGGTGATCGTTGTAGTGATCGACGAAGACGCCGATCTGTAATTCGAAGTCGCTAGGCAAGTAGTAGTATTCCAGCAGAACTCGGTGCTTCATCGTCTGACGCAACCGCTCTATCTTGCCCTGGGTCTTCGGGTGATGCGGTGCACCGCGAACATGATCCATGCCTTTGGCATCAAGGTAGTCGGCCAAGTCGGCAGCGACGTAGGATGAGCCATTATCACTGAGCAATCGGGGCTTCTGGACGAAGGTGGACTGATCAAACCCTGATGCTACAAACGCCATCTCCAGCGTGTCAGTCGCGTCATTGGATGAGGCTGCTCACCGCCTTCGACCCTCCGCATTGTAAATTGCGGTCCTTCGAGTTGCCAATCAGCTCAAATTGCGACCGGGTGATGTGAAAAAGGAGCCTGTCAAGGGTTTTGGCCAAAGCACAAATAAGGTCATTGGTGACATTTTTTTCCTTGTGGCTGTTAGCTCTGGACAGAGAAATAACTATTTTGACTATTTTGTTAAGTCTTGTCACAACTCTTGCCGCTGCGAGCTCCAATGGAATTCATCAAGATCATAGCGTTCGACTGTCCCACTTCGAACCTCGACTACCTCTACCAGTTCTTCAGGCTAAGGGAACGCGTTTTTGTCTCCGGTTACCAGTGGGATCTGAATACAATCCGTGGTGAAGAAATCGACCAATACGATGTGTCCGACGCTGTCTATGTTATAGCCATCGACAGTGACACGGATGAAGTCATAGGTGGCGCGCGCTTGCTACCTACTACGCATGAAGCCTATTGGTCGGGGCATTCGGTCCCACGATGATAGCATCACGATCTGGGTTTGCGATCCTCGCTGGCCGGTTCCGCAGTCGGAGATCGACGCTAAGTACATGGATCAACCGGAAGTGTTCTCGAGTACAATTATTAACGCAATCCCGCAGCGGTTTAGACAGAACCTGGAGACGTCAGAGCGGTATCAGCGGCAAACTCAATGAAAACCATCAATCATCCTTGCGGAATTTACTCTTCAATTCAGCTGGTGGACCCTTGTTCTACTGTACAGCCCGGCACTCTGTGCTGGGTCGAAAACTCGGATATATGCAGGTTTACCATCGTAGCACTGTACAGCCCGGCAATTTGGGCTGGGTCGTAAACGCCTATGGCATGGCGGTGAACATCAACCGGACTACACAGCCCGTCAACTTGTGCCGGGTCGAAAACACCGTTTTTGAACAAAGTACCACGAAGGCCACTATACAGCCCGGCCTATAGTGCCGGGTCGAGAACCCAAATAGTTAACCGTTAACACGCGGAGAAACTGAACAGCCCGGCGTTTTTTGTCGGGTCGACAAAGGGTGCCACGTGAGATCTGTCATGATTGAGAGAGATAGATCTATAGATTCTTTCTAACGCGTTTGAGCACTGGCAGAAGGTCCGCAATGCGATCATTTCCAATTGAAAACATCGCAACTGCTTTTAGCAGGAGTGCTTTAGAAGAACCGATGGCGAGAAGGCTGAGGGTTGGCGGTCGATACTCAGCAACTGCTTTAGTGCGGGCTAGGTCAGACTAGTCGAACCAATCGCGCGGCGGCCTCCTACTAGCCACTTACACTATGTTCTTGTGGACGCCCGCTGGATGCACCGGCCCAGAATTTAAGGCAAACTTGAGCGTGGCACAAACATCTCCCTTAGGTTCGAATGTCCAGTTCTATGGACTTCGAACGTGGGCACATCCGTTTGTTGAAGGCTCGATCTGAGGCTTTCTCATCGTGCTGGCCGGTTCAATACCTTCTGCCTCACTCAGCAACCAGAGTTTCAAGTTCGGGTAGTAGTTTGACGCTTTCCTGTTCGTTTGGATCCGTGCGTGCGATGACCGCAACAGCAGGCTCTGTACCGTCGTTAAACGGGAGATGCGGTGTTCCCGCCGGTATATAGATCAAATCGCCTGCGGTCGTTTCCATTACATGCTCAAGTCTCTCACCCCAGTACATTTTTGCTGAGCCAGAAAGTACATAAATTGCAGTTTCGTGAGCCTCATGCTTGTGCGCTCTCGCCCGCCCACCGGGCGCAACCGTTATCAAGTGCATGCAAATCCCTTTGCTACCCACCGTCTCGTTGGCAATGCCTTCGAAATAATCGAAGCCCTGTTTGCCGGAATATGTGGTGCTGGGACGCAGTTTTTCGCAATTTTGCATAAGCCGATTTCCTATTAAGTTTCTGCATGTAGAGAGTTAGCCGGGCCAAGCTCTAAGGGCGAGAAATTACATTGACCCAACCGAGTGTTCTGCCACCAGTCTTCTAACTGCGCTAAAACACGTCAGTGGTTTGGATCAGATCGATTGCGACATGTGGATCGAACAAGGACTTTAGGTGTCCTTAGCCTTCGCTGGACAGTCCTTCCGACAAGGTGGCTAAGTGTCCTAGGGTTTTAGTGAGCGTACACGCACGGGTACTTCTCAACGAACCTCAATGTAATACACAGCCCAGACCTCAAGCGCATTGATTTCTTCATCGAGGTCTGCGTCCGATTGATCTGGGAAGATGACGATCGCAGGGCCGAATTCACCCAAGTTGAGTGGTTTTCCATCGAGATGAGTGGCGAGTATCGGCGCGTGCGTGTCTATCAACTCTGGTGAGATGTCGAGCTGATATCCGTCCAATGCCAAAGGGGCCAAGACCTTTCCATTAGCTCCCACGTGCGTTGCTAAGCTATCCAAAAGCGGCCCGGAAAATGTGCCTTTCTCACTTCCAGATCCCGGGATCGTCGCTGTGATACTGGCCTGTTCGATTTCACCAAGAGAGTCGCGGTCAAAGCCGTAGCCCTTATCAAACTCCACGCCCATCGCTCGGAAAAGCGTCACATCATCCGGCCCAATACTACTGCGATTGCTTGTCTCGATGTTTCCTCCGAAGGTGATCACCATTGGCTCTGCCCACGCCTCTGTTGTCAGAAACGTTAATAATGCGGCCAGTAACAAGCGTCTTGTCATCTGCGGTATCTCCCTCAGTCTTGATCACGTTGACTTAAACTGGCATCCCAGTTTACAGGAACCTAATAAACACATTCCGCTAGTATTAAAAGCACTTGGTTGTTGTTCAATTTTATTCTAAGACGCATCCTTGAATAATCCATCTTGACTATTTTTTGCAAGCAGGCGAAACCGAAGGTAGGACAAAAGTATCAGCGAAGGTGCCAGGTTTGATGCTAAGGCGAATAAGCCTCTTATTTACGATATTGGTTGTTCTTGGCCTACCGGTCGTAGCGCAAGACCTTGTTCTCTACAGCAATGCTGTAGACGATACATATCTCGAGTCTGGACGATCGGACGGGATTGGCAATCAAATCCTTTGGAACAGCCCCCTCGAGGAAGCCGACGGAACAATCGTAGGGACCAACGCCGGGCAGTGCGTCCGTGTCGACACTGCCGGTAATTTTGTTTGCACCATGGTGCTAGATCACACCGGCGTGGGACTACTGGTGTTCTCCGGAGTTCAGGTCGTGGAGCCACAAACGTCTAAACTTATGATTACCGGTGGCACTGGCGAGTATGCACGGGCGACCGGTGCGATCCTATCAACTCCAGTTGAGGATCGCGCGCGGTTCCGCTTCAGCATCACGTTTGATTAGTGAGCCGGTTTGGCAGTCCTTCGATATCAACACCGACCGAGAACACCATCGGGTTCCACTTTTTGTGTGTTGTGCCCGACATCAACGCTCATGGAACAGAATAGATCGATTCCGAATGTGAGCGATTAGGTTTTGATGAGGAAACAGGATGACATTCCACGATCGCAGTACAAGCTGGTTTCTGGCGCAGCTGAAGCCGAACTGCGCCAACATCGCGGATAAGAATCTCAAGCGCCAGGGCTTCAAGACTTTCCTGCCCATGGAAGAAGAGACGCGCCAGCGGGGCGGCAAGTTCATCACCGCGATGCAGCCGCTGTTTCCGGGCTACATCTTTGTGGCTTTCGATGTCGCCCGCGGTCTCTGGCGCACCGTCAACTCGACCTACGGTATAACGCGTTTGGTGAGCTTCGGCAGTGAACCGGCGGCAATACCGCTGGATCTGGTTTCACAGTTGATGATGCGCTGCGACGCAAAGGGCAAATTGCTGCCTCCGAAATTCTTGAATCCCGGTGATCAGGTAACCCTGATTAAAGGCCCTTTTGCCAACTTCGTGGCAGAGGTGGAAAAAATCGCGCCCGATCGGCGGGTTTGGGTCCTTATGGAGATCATGGGCGGTGAGACCCGCGTGGCTGTTGGTGCGGATCAGTTACGGTCCCTGTGAACCCTACAAATAACCGCAATCACATATAATACGTATCGTAATGCCTTCATGAAACTCGTTCGCAAAGCTCTACTCCCCGTTGCCGGTTTCGGCACCCGTTTCTTTCACGCCAACAACGCCATGCCAAAGGAACCTCTACCCATCGCAGACAAGACGCTCATCCAGCATATGGTCAGAGGCGCCATCGCGGCTGGAACTGATACTCTGATCTTTGGGACGGGGTGCTGTAAGCGAGCGTTCGAGTAACACTTAGACAGCAACATGGTTCGAGGCTGAATTGCGGTCTGAGCCATGGAAATTGTGTCTTACAAATCGTGTGTACCAAAACCAAACGCAACGCAGAATTTCTTGCACTGCGCCAAGGTAGTTGACCGAGGCCGTATTGGTGAACATCGTCCTGATTGCTAATGGCTTCCGAGGGACCGACCGAGGGGGTCGAAGTCGGTCCCTCCCTGCGAGTGAGCACTCGATAGTCACATCCCCAAATTCCTTATGCTTTAGGCTTTCTATAAAGTCAATATGATTATATATTTTCCTTAGCTCCAATAATATTTCGACTATCGATGTTGGGTGAGTATGAAATCTTTTGACTGCAAACACATCCATATCAACGGAGCCCTTGTTGGAGGCTATACTGTGTTATATGGGAATAAGAGTGCGTATGAGCAGTATGCTGTGGCACAATTGTGGAGTATTTCGCATCAAGCCGCCCAGTTTCGAGCGGCTTGAACTTGCCTACCTGCAAGCTGTGTAAACAACCCATCGATCATGTTCAGGCGTGGAGCCTGGATCAATCTAGAGTTGGCACTTTGCCCATGTCGGCTACCGTGTATCCTGCCTAGACAAATCACTCTGACTATATATCTTGAGCCGGTTGATAGCATGTTTTCCAGCGCTTTGCACCGCTTGTGTATGAAAACCCGTAGCCCAGTAAAGATAAGAGTTCTATCGCAAACCTCGCCCGTAATCGCCAGGTCGACTGGGTTCTTCTATATCGAGCGATCGACCCGTGACTAGCTGATTCACTGGCTAGCGAAACGGCTCGTGTAAACTATCCGGTTAACACGTCGCGGTTCGGATATCATCTGGCAGATGAAGTGTATTTCTCGGATAGTTGATAATATTCTTCGAAACCTACCCTTTGGCGGATTTCGGCAAAATCCATTCGTCCCGGGCGTTGGTCTTGGCGCATTGATCGAAGACACGTGACCATAGCCTGCATTGCGGATGCCATCAGGGAGAGCGGGTACGCAGCAATTGAGTATCCAATATCTTGAAGGACTTCATTTGGAAGATCCGGTGTTTCACCACCTTCAACAATATTGGCCATATTGGGCAGCGGCACCGCAGAGCAGATTTCACGCATTTCTGCTTCACTGCGCGGCGCTTCAACGAACATGATGTCTGCCCCAAGTCTTGCGAAGGTATCCGCTCGTCGGAGCGCTTCGGTAAGGCCGTGTTCATGACGAGCGTCAGTGCGCGCGAGAATAAGAATGTCACCACCGTTTTCTCGTAACTCTTGTCGGGCATCAACTGCTGCACGGATACGGTCAAAAGCTTCATCTCTCGCAACAACGGCCTTTCCCGGCGTATGCCCGCAACGTTTAGGCGCGAGTTGGTCTTCGATCATGACTGCGGCGCATCCCGCTCGGGCAAATCCCTTCACAGTGCGTTTGACGTTCATGGCATTTCCATAACCAGTGTCCCCGTCGCCAATCATTGGAATACTGGTAGCGTTTGTAATATTGCTGGCTTGATCGACTACCTCACCGTAGCTCATGAGTCCCAAGTCTGGCTCGCCAATCCGACTGGCTGAGGCGGCGAAACCAGACATAAAGGTAAGGTCATAGCCCTCCTGCTCGATCAGTTTCGCGGACAAGGCGTCAAAGCAACACGGCATGACGTGGCATTGGTCTTTTTCGAGAAGATTACGCAGCTTTTCGGCTTGGGTCATACCGCTATCACCATTTGAAAGGAATATAGAGTGCTAAGTCTGGCACTAGGTACAGTATCGCAACGGTAACCAGCATTAATGCAAGGAACGGCCAGACGCCACGTGCGACTTCTCCAAGGGACACGCGAGCGACGGCTTGTATAACATATAGGTTCAACCCAACGGGCGGTGTGATCAGTGCGCATTCCACCATGATCACCATGAAGATGCCAAACCAGATGGGGTCAAAACCCAAGCCCATGGCAGCAGGCAGCAAAACCGGTGTCATTATCAAGATCATGGACAGCGCTTCGAAAACGAGGCCCATTAGAAGCAGCACGACACACACAAGCAGGATAAACACAAGCGGCCCATCGATATTCGCGGCAATGAAAGCCGAGATGTCCTGTGGGATCCGGTAAAGTGCAATGGCTTTGCCAAACACCTTAGCACCGGCGACAATCAGCAAAATGGCCGTCGTCGTTATTGCGCTTTCCTTCACGGCCTCCCAAAAGGCCGCCCAAGTGAGCGTTCGGAGCCAGAAAACCGTGATGAAAACGGCTGCCGTAAATCCGACCGCTGCGGCTTCAGTCGGTGTGAAGGCACCCGAATACAAGCCCAAGACAATGAGCAACGCGAGAGCAAGAGAAGGCAAAGCGCGGATCGAGGTTTGCGCGCGTTGTCGCCTGTCCGCCTTTTCAACAGGTTTATAAGTCGGCGACAGACGTGCGTAAATCATGGCGAAGACCATGAAAAGGGCTACAAGCAAGAGGCCAGGACCTATGCCGGCTAAGAAGAGCGCGATAACTGACTCTTCCGCGACGAACCCAAACACGATCATCGGGATGGATGGAGGAATAAGAATTCCGAGAGTACCACCGGCCGCGAGCAATCCATAGACGAAGCGCTTGTCATATCCTCGGCTCACCATCTCGGGGATTGCTACTGTCCCGATAGTGGCCGCCGTCGCAACAGATGAACCGGAAATCGCAGCAAAGAGACCGCAGCTTAGTATTGTCGCAACAGCCAGGCCACCTGGCCAGTGACCGACCCATGCCTGAACGGCAGCAAAGAGATCACGCCCGACACCGCCTTTTAGAAGGACGTTTGACATCAAAAGGAAGAGTGGTACTGCCAGAAGAATGAACCCATCAAGGGTGGAGAGCAGCGCCTGAGGGGCCATTAGCGGTGAAAACCCGCCCAAAAGCAGCATTCCGAGCCCTAAGCCACCCAATGCAAATGCGACAGGAACGCCAAGAAGGAGGAGCCCAAACAGACAAGCCAGAATTAGAACAATGGTCATTCGTGGCTTGCTCCCAGCGACGATACATGACCGTGCCTAAGTGACAGGAGTTCAACCAAGGCTTGGACTGTGAGGAGCCCGAACCCAACGGGAATCGATAACTCAGCCACCCAACTTGGGAGGTTTAGAAGCGATCCCGTCGTCCGACCGCGTTCCCAGCTATAGTGGAAAACATCCCATCCCCAGTAGGTGACGATGCTCGAAAACGCCATCAATATCGCCAATGATACTATGACACAGACGCGTTGCGCCGAAACAGGTAACAGCGCTGTCACGGCGTTTACTGTGATGTGGCGGCGCATGTTCAAAACCCAACCCAATGAGAGTAGGCATCCCCAAATCAGACAAAGCTGGCTGAGTTCCGCCGCCCAAATGGTTGGCTTAGTAAAGAAATACCGGGCAATTACCTCAAATGTCAGCAATGCTCCAGTCACGGCCATCAGAGAGGCACCCAGCAGGCCCGCAAATCGGGACAGGGTCGTTATGAATTGCATAGAGACAAAAACTCGGGCCGCCCGCTAAAGATCAAACAGCCCGCAGGTCCTATTTTAGTTTCCTGCAGCCGTCAGAACTCTCTGACCAGCTTCGCCCGCTGCTGCGAGGTAAGCATCGTAAACGGGCTGCGAGACGGCCTTCCACTGCTCCAGCTCGTCATCCGTCAGTTCCACAACGGTCATGCCGTTTTCTTTTGCAGCCGCGTAGGCTTCGGCTTCAATCGACGACATCTCGTCGCGCACGCTGGCTTGAGCGATAGCGGCTGCTTCCGTGATATGTCCTCTGATCTCGTCAGACAGCCCATTCCACCAATCATTGTTGACGACAACAACGAACTCTATGTCGGCATGGTTGGTCACAGTGATAGTATCCATTACTTCCCAAAGCTTGCGAGATTTTACGCCCGATACGCCTGTCATACCGACGTCGACAGTGCCACGCTGGTAGGCAAGGTACTGTTCCGATCCTGAGATGAGTGTCGGGGCGCCGCCTGCTGCTGTTACAAAATCACCAAGCGTTTTACCAAATACGCGTACTTTCTTGCCTTCCATGTCTGATGGCGTACGAATTGGTCTGCCATTCGACAACATGATCGCGCCACCGTAGGCTTGCCAGTAAAGGACTTGTCCTCCGGTTTTCTCGATCTCCGCTTCAATTGTTTCTCGCACCGCAGATCCTTCAGCGACCGCTGCACGAACCTTGTCCTCACTGTTGAGTAGGAAAGGCATATAGAAGACATCAACGACGGGCGCATCGCCAACGTAACGTGTCAATGACGCCACGCCTGCTTCAATTGCGCCTGAACCAACTGCAGCAGGAACTTCTTTGTCCTTGTAGAGCGTGGCGCTGTCGTAAATCTCAACGTCAATCGCGCCACCAGTACGCGATTCAACTTCTTGCTCGAAAAGAACCAGATTTTGACCCAGATGGCTCTTGAGCGGTAACTGAAGTGATATGCGCATTTTTTCCTGCGCAACGCCTACAGATGCAGTGAGTGCCAAGCCAGCAGCGGCCCCCAAAAGGGTTCTTAACATAGTTTCCTCCCAGAAAGGCTGAGCCAATTGGTTTGCCGTTTTTTTTGTGCAGAGATTCAATCAAAGTTTTTATAATTTGACAACACTCAGGACTGTCACCGATTTTGGTGCGACGACAACACAAAGTGCAACAGCGTTACACGAGTGTCCGTTTCACCTCAAGGCTGTTTGATAACTCCGGCTCACGAACGCTCTCGTCTCGGTCTTTTTCTGCGCCGGTGCAAATGGCCTAATGCTCGAGAGAGCGCACATTGAGGGTATTTTCAGCATAATTCGCCATTTTGTTAGATCACATCGCACTTTTCTTCTGGGTCCGCCACTGTGTTTCCTACCGAGACCTTTGAGAAACCATGTCCGAGCCCAGCATATTGGTCGATCACACAACGCTGAACCGTCGGATCGGACGATACTCTTGCGCGATTGCAGAAGCGGAACGTTGCAGAAAAGCGCCATGTTACCGTTTTTGGAGAATGGACGACGCTTTCCATCCAAGTAACAGGCACGTGGATTTACCTCCATCAATCCGTCAACAAATGCGGCAAAACCCTAGATTTCATGCTTTCACATCGTCGAAACAAGCCTGCAGCCACAGAGTTCTTCGCCAGCATATTGGAGGCAAGAGGCTTGCCGAGAAAGATCGTGATCAACCATAGCGACGCCAATACTGCGGGTATCATGGATGTTACTAAGATGTTGAAAGGTCTTAATCCCGCGATCCCGATCGGACTGGTGAGGCGAAAGAACTTGAACATTATCGTCGGGCAGGACCTCCGTTTCATGAGATGCAGCACGCGACCGACGCTCGGGTTCAAAGCCTTCGCTTCAGCGGCTGTAATGCTGGACGGTATCGAAGTCGCGAACAAGACCCGTAAAGGCCAATTCACACCACGAATCTGCCCCTTTCAACAACTCAAACAGATGCTCGCAAAACAAAGCAGGCCAGATGAACTTCTTAGAACGTCGCATCAGAACCCCGTTCGATCCACAGGTGTAGTTCTGGTCGAAATGACCAAGCACCAAGCAAACTGCCAACTTCACCTAGTGCAAGCCTCGTTGCGCTGCTTAATAGGAGGCAGGAACACTGAGTCAGAACACGCAACGCCCACCGGCAATCACATATACGCGCCGAGGCGAAGCTTCATGCCGGAGACTTCCGAACGAGTCCAATCTGCATATCAAGGTGCTGCTGAAGATTAAAAGTCGCGATTCCTATAAAATCATTTTGACTTAAAAATTGTTCTACATAGTGTTTCCCCGTATAGTCTACCGACGGAAAGTTACGGGGGGTGTTTTGTGGGTTCTTCTCCCAAAAAGAGCTTTGAAGAAAAGAGGCTGACGCCTGACATCAGCCTTTCACGCTGTATGCCCTCTCATGTCCAAAACTTTATGGGAGAAAGAGATTTACTCCGAAACATCGCATCCGCTGGTTTTGAGATCACGCCCAACTTTAAATGCGCGAGACCAGACTTTAGCGAAATGACTCTCAGGGCCCATGGTAAAAAAAAGACGATTGCCGCCAACGGGATGGCTGACAAGAAGACCTTCGAACCAAAAAAAAGAATTCGAATGATTTTAATGGCCAGTTGCGCCATTATCTTACCACTGATGCCAGTTCGGGCACACGCTGATTGTACAACCAGCGGCACCACGGAAACCTGCACCGGCGATCTGACAAGTCCCATTCTTCGATCAGTAACCGGTACCGGTGGAACAACGGTTTACAGTTTGAAGATTGAAGATGTGACAAGTGATTCCATCGCCGTATCGAGCTCCGATTCTTCGGCCATCGCAGCAGTCGGCTTCGTAGGCGAAAGCATCGACTCCCTTTTGGGTGGCCCCAACTTGTCGTTGGATCTCGATTTGGGAGTGGACTCAGACGATTTCACAATCGAGGCAACGGAGCAATCGGTCGGATTTGGCGTCCTCATGTTAACCGAAGGGTCTGACGGTGACAGTCCAGGCGAGAACAGGGGCACAGGAAACCGAACCGGCGGGACTGGTGGTACCGGAGGGACCGCTGGAGACGCCTATCTGGAAGTCTCGGGTACTACGATTCTAAGCTCAGATTCGACGGTAGCGATTACTGCAAGCGCCGGTACTGGCGGCCATGGGGCCGAAGCCTTCTCCGACTCGGGCGGCGACGGTCATGGCGGCTGGGGTGGTGATGGAGGATTCGGCGGAGTTATTACGGCCAGCCTCGAAGATGTGGTTCTTAACATTTCCGATGAGACCTTGCAGCCGACAGTTAATCTAGACAGCAGTGGCGGCGACGCGGGAGACGGTGGAACGTCCAAAGCTGCAGCGTATCTCTCACGCGCTGGAACCGGGGGAACCGGCGGCGAAGGTGGCACATCAACCGTCGATTTCACCGGCACAGTGACCATCGACCCTGGTCAAGCTGGATCATCTGGCGTTGTGATTGACTCGTCTGGCGGCGATGGTGGCCATGGTGGTTATGCTTTTAATTTCGGACTTGCTGACGCAGATGGCGGCGTTGGTGGGACCGGTGGAGAAGGCGGAGATGTTGTTTTCTCGGCGCGCACGGATTCTGACGTCACCATATCGACCGAGGATGCCGTCGGTGTTCTCCTCAATTCCATCGCAGGTGACGGCGGCGACGGTGGCGACGCAGAAAATAATGATGGAGATGCGAATGGTGGTGATGGCGGATCCGGTGGCTCAGGCGGAACTATTGATGTAGACTTGTCCGACGCAAACAGCATTACGCTGGAAACTTCTGGCAACGACGCGGTCGCGTTGTTTGCGCGCAGCTATGGTGGCGCTGGTGGCGATGGCGGCGAGGGCAGCTCCTTTATAGGTAGCGGCGGCGGCGGCGATGGCGCTGGTTCAGGCATTGGTGGTGCCGTAACAGTAGAGATGAACGGTGCGATTTCCACCTCGGGAGATGAGTCTGACGCCATTCTGGTGCAAAGTGTTGGTGGCTTTTCCGGCAATGGCGGCAGCGCTTCCGGGATTGTCGCTTACGGAGCCAGCTCGGAGTCCGCAGGCGCAGGCGGTAAGGTCCAAGTCACTTTGGACGATGGAACGTACACCACAGATGGCGCACATTCCGACGTCATTTTCGCGCAAAGCATCGGCGGCGGCGGCGGTAGTGGCGCGAGCAGTTCGGGCATCTCTAGTCTCGCAGGCTCCGGGTCAGCTGGTGGCGCCGGCGGTGAGGTTATTGTGGATGCCAACCTGGACACCTGGATTGATGAGCCGAACATTCAGTCCACCGGTGAACGCGCACGGGGTATTATCGCGCAGTCAATTGGCGGCGGCGGTGGCGATGGCGGCTCGGCCAGCGGGATATATTCGGTTGGCGGATCCGGCTCCCTTGGTGGCACGGGTGGTTCCGTCAATGTGATCGTTGGTTCGAATACCTACCTGTCCACCGATGGCGACCACTCCGAAGCGGTACTTGCGCAAAGCATCGGCGGCGGCGGTGGCTCAGCCTCGTCAAAGTCAACCTCGGGCGTTTACGCGGTTGGCGGCAGCGGCGGCATTGGCGCAACCGGTGGCGACGTGACCGTCTCGGCGGGGGCAGAAGTATCAACCTCGGGCGATCATTCCGACGGCATTTTTGCCCAGTCAGTCGGCGGCAGCGGTGGCAAAGGCTCCAACAGCCTGGGGATTGGTTTGGAGTTTTCAGTTGCGATTGGTGGCGACGGCGGTATCGGCGGTCATGGCGGCGACGTAGAAGTCACGGATTGGGACTACAATTATTTTGAATACACGGTCGCGACCGAAGGTGATTTCTCAAGTGGCGTTGTCGCACAAAGTGTTGGTGGCGGCGGTGGTCATGCGGGTAACGCAGTGTCCACCTCTGTTGGCATTGGCGCATCTGTTTCGGTTGCCAACGGAGGCACGGGCGGTGGAGCTGGGGATGGCGGCGACAGTTCGGTCATCTACCGAGGCGCCATTACAACGGGCGGCGACCATGCAATGGGAATTGTGGCCAACAGTGTCGGTGGATCCGGCGGTACAGCGGGCACAACTGTAGCTGCGTCAGCTTCGGCGGGTTTCCTGTCCTTGAGCACGGCGGTTGGCGGCGATGGAGGCGGCGGCGGCGATGGCGGAACGGTCAATGTCTGCCGAGCATTCCAAAGCACATACTCTAATGGTTGCGTCAAAACCTCCGAAACCTACAACTCCAAGGAATCTATCACCACAACGGGCGACGCATCTCATGGTATATTGGCCTCGTCGGTTGGCGGCGGTGGCGGTCATTCGGGAACAACGGTCGCCGGGTCATTGATCGCGGTGACATCGGTTGACGTTGGTGTCGGCGGTGACGGTGGCGAAGGCGGCGCCGGTGGAGAGGTTTTTGTCACCTCTGACGGCGGGATTTCAACGAGCGGCGACACCTCAAACGGCATTCTGGCCAAGAGCATTGGTGGAACAGGCGGCGCGTCTTATGCCACTATATCGGGCAGTGCCGTATCCATGAGCGGAGCTGTCAGTGTTTCGGTCGGAGGAAGTGGCGGATCCGCCAAGGGCGGTGGGGATGTGTTTGTCATAGCCGATGACAGTACGATTTCGACAGCAGGAGCGGTATCCACAGCGATCAAGGCGCTGAGTATCGGTGGCAGCGGGGGTATCGGTGGCGCGGCTGTTTCTGCGGATATCCTCTCCACAACCGGTGTAGGCGTTGCCTTGGGTGGTGACGGTGGCTCTGGTGGCGCCGGTGGCGATGTTACGGTGTCCACGAAGTCCAATATTGTCACAGAAGGTGATCTGAGTGACGGTGTCCTTGCGCTCAGCTCGGGCGGATCCGGTGGTGCGGGTGGGTTTACGGCCAGCGGCGGTGGCGCCAATATCGGCGCAGTTAATGTTAGCCTTGGAGGCGCTGGTGGCGAAGGCGGCGAAGGCGGAACTGTGACTCTTATTTCCGAAGGCGATTCAATCACCACCGGCGGAACGCTGGGCTTCGGTCTCGCTGCAGCCAGTATCGGGGGATCGGGCGGAAAGGGTGGAGGAGCTCTGTCAGCGACTCTCATATCTGCAGGTGACGTCAATGTCACGCTTGGCGGTTCAGGTGGTGTGGGCGGTTCGGCTGGCTCGGTGTCATTGGTAAATGAATCTTCGATTACAACCACCGGGACTCAGTCCACTGGAATTGCCGCACAGAGCATCGGTGGCAACGGGGGCGCGGGTGGTTTTGCTGCGCAAACGGGTATCAATGCAAGTCTTGATCCGGAAATTCCCGCTGGCAGCGTGACCGTCACAATCGGCGGTGACGGTGGAGAAGGAGGCAACGCCAATACCGTAGTGGTCGATAACGCAGGCGCTATCGCCACCAATGATTTTGGTTCGATCGGCATTCTTGCACAGAGCATCGGCGGCGGCGGTGGGGCTGGAGGCACAGCCTATTCGGGCACCGCAAATGTCGGCACTGAAGGCACAACGCTTGACGTCAACGTGACGATAGGGGGCGCCGGAGGAACAGGCGGAGAGGCGAGCACTGTTACCGTGACCAACGCAACAGGCACGTCCATATCGACGGTCGGCGATGCCAGCCAAGGCATCTTGGCGCAAAGCATCGGCGGCAACGGTGGCGCAGGCGGCAACGCCTATAATGTGCTCGCCAATATTGAAAGCCAGTCCGAAAGCGCAGTCAATATAACAGTAACTGTTGGTGGCGAAGGCGGGTTCGGAGCTTTAGGAGAAAAAGTTGTCATAGAAAACGCGGGCGATGTGACCACGGAGGGCGCTGGCTCAGCTGGTCTTTACGCGCAAAGCATCGGTGGGAACGGCGGAAATGGGGGGAGTGGCGGCAATATCCTGTTCCAAACCGCCTTTTCCGATGGCGAAGATGATGAGGACGGCGAGGAAGAAGGCTCCGAAGAAGAGGATAGCAGCGAAGAAGAAGGCGAAGGGTCCGAGAGTTCGGTCAATCTATCGATGAACTTTGCAGTCGGGGGCTCCGCTGGAACGGGTGCGGTGGCTGGTGAAGTAACTCTGGAACATGGTGTCGGGGGTACGATCACAACAAGCGGCACAAACTCTCACGGGATCTTCGCGCAATCCGTTGGTGGCGGCGGCGGAGACGGCGGCGGTGCGTCGAACTATGGCCTGGATGTTTCTGGCTTGTGTGATTTCTCGGTCGTCAACCAAAACAGCACAGCTTGTGATGATGAAGACGGAGAGGAAGATAGTGACGACAGTGAGGACACCGATACTGATGACAGCTCTGAAACGGAGTTCTCCTTAAACGCGCAGTTTGGTGGTTCCGGTGGTACGGGTGGCCACGGAAACACGGTTCTGGTGTTAAAAGAAGGTGCGGTCGTCACAAACGGCGACAGCTCTCACGCAATCTATGCTCAATCTGTCGGCGGCGGCGGCGGCGCGGGCGGCAATGCGTCCCCAAGCTTTGACAGTTTTACAACCAACCAAACTGCCGATGATATCGACGATGCCTATGGTAACGCGACAGACGATTCTCCGTACGAAAAGATCACAAACTGGTCGGACTTCAATTTGTCGATAGGCGGCAGTGGCGGTGCTGGAGGCGATGGCGGGACTGTCACTGTGTTTCATTACGGGGCCGCATCGACGACGGGCAATGCCAGCTATGGCATTTTTGCGCAATCGGTTGGCGGCGGCGGCGGCGCTTCTGGATCCGCGAGCGGCGAAGACAACCACTCATTGACCATAGGTGGATCAGGTGGAGCGGCCGGTGACGGCGGAACGGTTGATCTGGTTTCTATCGGTGAAAGTAGCATTTCAACAAGCGGTCAACGTACAGTCGGCATTTTTGCGCAATCGGTTGGCGGCGGTGGCGGTTCGACAGATGTAGATCCTGGCGTTGATCTGTCCGACATTCAAAGCGACATCCAGTTTTCCTTCACAGTCGGAGGGCAAGAAGGCGCGTCGGGCGATGGAGGAGTTGTGAGCATTAGTAACACCTCCACCACGATCACAACAGGCGACCTCTATTCACCGGGAATTTTCGCTCAATCGGTCGGCGGCGGTGGTGGGGCCGTTATGGGCGGTGTGGACAATGCGACCGGTGACACAACTGTCGGGGGCGGTGGATTCAGCATTGGGGATGGTGGAAGTGTTTCTGTCACCCATTCCGGTTCCATCAGCACTGGTGCAAACCTGTCGTCCCCGGATGTCGATGCAAATGCCGGATTTGGGATCTTCGCTCAGTCAGTCGGCGGTGGCGGTGGCTACGCTGGAGCCGTGACGTTTGGCGCGTCGTCTTATTTCGGTAACGATCTGATCGGTATGTCGGGCGATCCGTTTACGACCGGCGATGGCGGCAATGTGAGTGTTTCCGCGTCGGGCAACGTCTCGACTGTCGGTGGCGGGTCGGTGGGCATTTTCGCGCAGTCCGTCGGTGGCGGTGGTGGCGTCGCCGGAATGTCTGATCGTTCCAACACCACTAATCCGACAGTCTATATCGGCAATGGCGGTGGATTTGGAACAGGCGGTGCCGTGACGGTCGATTATAGCGATGGCACCATACTCACCACAGGTAAAGCGGCGCATGGGATTTTCGCGCAAAGCGCAGGTGGCCCCAGCAGCACAACAACGACTGATACGATGGTCTCGGTCACGGTCGGCGGCGACATCAACGTGACCGGTCATGGCTCTCATGGGATTTTTGCACAGAGTGTTGGCGATGGCATGGGCAAAATCGCCGTGGAAATCGCCGAAGGTGCGACAGTATCAGGCGGTAAAGCCGCGTATTTCGACGACGCTGAAGACGGTGCCGGCGTGTTCATCAAAAACGGCACCGACGAAAATACGCTGATCAATAACGGGACAATTACATCCACTCTTGGATCAGACGGCGTCGCAATAAACGTCAAGGACACAACGGTGACCGTGACAAACAATGGGACAATCGTTGGGGATTGGCTCAAAGCCTCGGAGATATACGCCGTTAATAGTGAAGGTGCGAACATTCAAGCCGGCGAAGTCTTTATGGTCGACAAAATAACCAATCATGGTGAGTTTGCTGTCGGTCATGCCAACGTGGTGAGCCATTCGAATGTCGAAGGTCATTTCACTCAAAGTGAAACCGGCAAGCTCGTTATAACGCTGAACCCGGCGGCTTCAGAACCAATCATGCGCACCGACAATTTGCATATCGGAGGCGACGCCGATCTGAGCGGCACCGTCGAAATCCAAATGGCCGAGGACTGGGGGGCGGGCTACGGCGTATCGAAAAGCCAATTCCTGACGGTCGCAGGATCTTCGAACCTATCTAACTTGACGCTCAAGCCTTCGGTGGCGGGCCAATACGATCTGCTGACAGCTGATGACGGGACGAGCCACCTGCACTACCACATCCATTTCGCAAACGAAGACATCTTGGCGGCATCCAATGCCAACCAGCGACGTATCGCTGAAGTAATCCACGCGCTCTACGTTGACCCGGACTTCATGGACGAAGACTATTCGGCACTGCTGGCAATAGAAACTGCCGAAGAATATGCGACATCGATGAGTACATTCGGTGCCGAAGTCTTGAGCCATGCACAAATTGCCTCTCTCACTGCGTCGCAGCGGTTCCGTGATGACCTGTTGAGTTGTCCACAGCGCGACGGGAATCTACGCTTCTTGGACCAGGGGCAATGTACCTGGTACCGGCTAGGCGGTCAGCGCACCGAGCAGGACAGCACTTCGGAAACTCTCGGGTTCACTGAAACCTCATGGAGATTTGCAGCAGGTGCCCAGACCCGGTTTGAAAACGACTGGATTTTGGGCGGGGGTCTGTCCTATGAAACAACCCAGCTCAGCACCCCCGACGCCGACGCAGCGAGTGATGGCAAACGGTATCAATTTGGTCTGACGCTGAAACGCCAAATCGGTGCGGTTGAACTTGCCACCGCAGTTTCGGCCGGCAAAACCGAGAATGACATTACCCGGAACCCGACAATCGGCGGTACTGCAACAGGCCAGCAAGATATCTGGTCTTACGGCGGGCATATACAGCTGTCGACATTGATCGAGGGGGATGACTGGTACGTCATACCCCGCTTGGGCCTAGGTGTCGAACACCAGTCCGTGGACGATTATACAGAAACGGGCGGAACGTATGCTCTGGCTCATGACCAGCGCGAAGACACAAATGTCCATGTTCATTTGGGCGCTGATTTCGGATCCGAATATACAACTCAATCCGGCATGTTGATACGCCCGAAACTGTCGCTAGGGGTCATACACTTCCTCACCGATCCATCACCAATCGCTACAGCAGGCTTTGTCGATTCAAATATCAGCAACTTCAGTTTCAATTCTGGAAGTTCGCTCGACAGAACCCGCCTCGATATCGTAAGTGGGCTGGATATGTTTATGTCTGAGCGGACTGCCCTTCGTGTAGAATTCGGAGGGTCTTTGTCAGAAAACAGTATGTCTATTGGCGGGCAGGTTAAGCTTTCGATCGACTTCTAACGCCATAGAGATCTGACCTTTCTTACGAGCGGTGGTTTTGCCGCAAACTTTGACATTGATCGCCGGACGCCTCAAACACTGCTGTAGATTAGGTATTGCCATGTGATTGTTCGTTCCTGGGTTGATGAACTGCGTATCAAGAAGAGATCGATCACTATGCCGTCCCTGAATGGGCTGCGCAATCCTCGCGAGACCATTGCCTGTGCAGCTTGGTCATACCATCGCGTTGCTCTAAGTACGGCACAAATTGAGGACCCATTGGCAGCGCGCGAAGTGATTGTGCGCAGGGAAGCGATCCGGCTATGGGTCAATCGGTTTGGACAGTGTTTCACAAACTGCATTAAACGAGAACGTCCGCGACCAAACAACCAGTGGCAAATGGACGAACCTTGATTTTTATCCGCGGTAGAAAACGCTGGCTACAGCGCGCGATCGACGCAAGTGGCGATATCCTCGACACCCTCGTACAAACATGTCAAAATGCGAAAGCCGCAAAGCGCTTCGTTGAAAGCCTGGTGGATCTATTCGATGAACCGACCATCGTAATCACAGACACGCTGCGCAGCTACATAAAGCCGGTCAACAAGTTCGTTCCATACGCCGACCACTACGCCCGTAAGGACCTGAAAAACCCATTCGCAGTGTCGCACCGGCCAACAGGGAAACGAGACAAGAAAACAGGGTGGTTCATTTCCCACCAAATGCTCAACGGATTCTGTCGGCATAAGACCAGACAATGCTTAGTCTCCGTCCCCGTCGATACCAACTCTCCGCAGTCTCATACCGCCACGCGTGTTCAGATGCTTTCACACACTGGAGCGAGTACACTTCAGAAATGGAAGCCTGAACGACACCTCATCAGTATTTGTCACGAAGACTCAAATAAATTCAGCACGGCCTGCCGTTCCGTTTGTTTGAATACATACCGGTCAGGATACTTGCAGCCCTCAACGTTACCTAAGAAATGCGTATTGTGTCATTTTTACTATTTAGTCATATTGACTTTTTTGTGTGATCAAATACTTTGGCGTTGGTACAAACTGTTACCACTCACAGGAAGAGAGGGAGCGGCGACAACCCGTTCGGTCGGTCCCTCTCGATCCGTGCCTACTGCTGACTACTTCACGTACATTTCTCCAATAAGCTAGTTGGCGCACGTAGCCCACTGTGCGTTTGGTGGATACCTTAGCAGAAAGGGACTTCCGTTAGAATTGACTGCCCTTGCTCTTTACTAGAAGCATTGACTCAGCGGCTTAAGCTGCCACATGCCACAGGGCTGCATTGGAGGCTTGCTAAACGATCGAAGTGAGAGGCCAGGCTTTATGCAAGATGGATACTTTGATGGCACCAAAAAGCTATTATTAATAGTATCTTGCGCCGGTTTTGCAGGGCTTTGGCGTGGCAAAATTGAACTGAGAATTACTAATTGCGGTAATCGGCTTGCATTTGCATCATATGAGTCAGTACACGGATCACTTTCTCAAGTCGTTACTTAAAAGGCCTCAAGGCATTTGGTCTCTTAAACAATGAATCAAACGTGTTAAGTCATACCTCGGCACTACGGCTGGGTGGCGATAAATGCAGGTTCCCCACCGCTCAGACAAACCGCACTTAGCACACCAGTCGCATAAGCGCCCGTGTCAATAGAAATACGCCCCCGTCGCGCGGTTGGGAGCTCGACAATGCTGTGTCCATAGACGACCCATACACCATCCTGGCGGTCTATAGTCCCGAAATCGGGATGGCCCCACATAAGTACTTCGTCAGATTGCTGGTCCAAGGGTGTGCTTGGATCAGCACCGGCATGTGCCACAAACACGTTTCCAGAACAAATTGAGGTCTTTAAGTCTTTCAACCACTGGATCAATGGTGCGCCCATCAACTCGGCAAGGCTGTCGCGACAATCGATTAGTTCTGCCTCACTCATCTCGAGGCGGGCACCACCCACACCAAAAGAAGCTAATGTTTGTAGTCCCCCATAGAGCAACCATCGGGGGCCGTTTTGCACCGGATTCTGCAGGAATCTCAGTAACATGTCTTCGTGGTTACCCATGAGACAAGTTAAGTCAGGACGGCTACTAATCAGTCGCAACACCTGCTTGCTGTTCTCGCCGCGATCTACATAATCACCGACTAAAACAATCCGATGATCCCTAGGTATTCGCGGTAGCAGTTTCTCTAAAAGCGACATGCAACCATGGATATCGCCGATAACACAGATCGGGCTTTCGGGCGATGGCGTTTCAAATGAAGGATGCCGCCGGAAGTTTCGAATGAACGATGATAGCAAGTCGAAGGAATCTCCTGTTTGGGTCATTTTGAGCCGCGACAACGCGGCGGAGGGGTCGCCACCAATCGGAATTATTGCTCGATATCCCTTCTTTGAGTTCAGAACAAGCCTTGCCTTGAACCAGCCAGCAGTTTGGAGATTGCAGTCAAATAGACCAATACGCCCTTGGACTGGATGTGGACGTCATCTGGCGTACAGAAAGCACAGTAATATTCAGTATGAGTTATACCATAAGCTGAAAATCGCTCCGCCTACTGGAGGGCGCAATTTACTCTGATATATATCTTATACTTAAACATCCACCCGAGGCACGCATTGACAGCTTGAGCTAAATTATATAGTCATCTTGACTTATTGGGCTGTATGGAGCTCGCCCATGATTACTTTCAACAAAAATCGTGCCGAGGTTTTTGAGCGAAGATGTTTTATCGTAACTTGCGTGGCAGGGACGACCCAAGTATTGAAGCCCTACCTCGATCTGCAGTAACTACGTCTAGCGTCAGATTCAATCTGGCAAAGCGCGCGTTTGATCTTCTTGTAAGTACCTTGTTCCTTCTACCGCTCGCAGTGTTGTGTGGAGCTACTCTGCTAGTTCTGAACCCATTTTGGAACAAGGGTCGATTGCTTTACTCGCAGGAGCGGATGGGTCGAAACTGCGTACCATTTACGGCTTACAAATTTCGCTCGATGCGTTCGGCTGAAAAAATCAAACGCGGCGCTGATTGCCCGTTGGAAGAGGAAAGAATTACTTCGATTGGTCGCTTTCTTCGTAAGTCGCGCCTTGATGAATTGCCACAAATTATCAATGTATTCCGAGGCGAAATGAGCCTAATCGGTCCTCGACCAGACTACATCGAACATGCCCGCCAATACTTGACGGAAGTGCCAGGATACCAAGAACGGCACAGTGTTCGTCCCGGGATCAGCGGCTGGGCACAGGTTGAGTTGGGTTACATTGAGGGAACAGACGCGACTCGGCAGAAGGTAAAGGCGGACCTGTATTACATCGCGAATGCCGGTCTAGCGATGGAAGCACGTATCGTGTGGCGGACGCTTACTGTTATGCTAAAACGCAGCGGTACGTGACGTGAGGGTTCGAGCCACACCCCTTGCGCGCAAAGCCCTGATTTCCTTTCTGTGCGCTGTTGTTGCAAGCATAGGGCAAGCGCAGACCGTATCGACATATGGTACGCCGGGCCTGCTAGAGATTCCGACCGCAGAGATGTTTGACGACGGGACGCTTGTATTCACAGCCTCAGGACTCAGGGATACCGGACGGGCGACGATGACATTCCAGATGCTGCCCTGGGTTCATGGAAGTTTCCGCTATGCCACCATCAGGAGCTCAGACAGCGCGGGTGCCGACTTGTACGACCGCAGTTTCGATTTACATTTCAGACTGCGCGAAGAAAGCAAACTTGGCCCGGCCATTGTACTGGGATTGCGCGATTTCGGGGGCACCGGCATTTATGCTGCCGAACACTTCGTAGCCACTAAGACCTTTCGAGACCGCTTCAAGCTGACCGGTGGTATCGGATGGGGGCGTATGGCCGGTCGCGGCGCGTTCTCGAATCCGTTGGGAATATTCGGTAGTCGATTCGACACACGGCCCGCCTCGAACTCGAACGGCGAAGGTGGCGAACTGGAATTTGACAACTGGTTCCGGGGCGATGCAGCCCTGTTTGGCGGAGCTAGCTGGAAGTACAATGATCGGCTGACGTTCTTAGCCGAATATTCGCCAGATCTCTATACCCGTGAACGTGAGGCTTTCGGTTTTGACGTCCGCTCGCCGATCAATGTCGGTGTGCAGTACCAGTTCAAAAACGGATCGCAGCTGACCACGTCTTACCTTTATGGCACGACACTGGGTCTTACCTACAGCTACTTCATCGATCCGCGCAAGGCGGTGACCCCTGGCGGGCAGGGTTCCGCGCCGCCACCCTTGCAGCCCAGGTCTCAGGTCGCTGCCGCGACCGCAGATCGCAGCACCCGCGACATACGGGACAGGCTTCAGGCCGCACTCGATCAGGAGGGACTGCGGCTTGTCTATTTGTCCGACACCGGCGACACCGTCCGGGTCGGGGTCGAGAACGATCGCTATAGCCAGGCAGCACAGGCTCTTGGCCGCACAGCCCGCGTATTGGCAAATGAACAGCCCCCCCAGACCAAGCGTTTCGACATTGCGCTGATGTCAAACGGCGTCCCGCTGAGCGCGGTGCGGGTCGATCGCAACGACCTCTACGAGCTGGAGCACGACCCCGACAATGCCTGGCGCAGCTTTGCCCGGGCGCAGGTTTCGGACACGCTCCCGATTATCGAAGGGAGCATCTTGCGCGATGCGTATCCGCACTTCTCGTACCGGTTCGGGCCCTATCTGAACTTCTCATTCTTCGATCCCGACGACCCGCTGCGATACGAGCTGGGCGCGGCGCTGGGGCTGGACTACACAGTCACGCCGGGTTTGACTTTTTCGACTGGGCTACGTCAGCCGGTCCTCAGCACATTGGACAACAGCACCCGGCCCTCAGATTCAACCCTGCCGAGGGTGCGCTCGGACTGGAACATCTATGCCCGCGAGTCCAATCTGCGGATTGAGCATATGACTGCTGAGTATATGTGGCGCCCGGCCACCAACTTCTATGCCCGTACCACGCTGGGTTACCTCGAGACCATGTTCGGTGGATTCTCAGGCGAGCTGCTCTGGTACCCCACCGATAGTAGACTGGCGCTTGGAGTCGAAGCCAACTATGTTGCCCAACGCGATTTTGACGTCCTGTTTGGCTTTCAGGACTATTCCGTCGCTACCGGCCATGTATCAGCCTACTACGACCTGCCCGGCGATTATCATGCACAAATCGATGTCGGACGCTATCTGGCTGGCGATTATGGCGCCACATTTTCACTTGATCGTGAATTCAACAACGGCTTCAAGCTGGGGGCCTTCTTTACCCTGACAAATGTCAGTTCCGACGAATTTGGCGAAGGCTCGTTCGACAAAGGTATCCGGCTGGAAATCCCCGTCTCGTGGCTGACCGGACGCCCTTCACGCAATAAGATCAGCCAAACCATCCGCCCGGTTCTACGCGATGGGGGTGCGCGGTTGCACGTTCGCAACCGACTGTACGATGTGACCCGCGAAGCTCGAGCCCAGGACTTGTCCCGTAGCTGGGGTAGGTTCTGGCGATGAAAGCGCTTTGGTCGACATGCGTGGCTCTGCTTCTGATCTCCTGCGGCGAAGCACAGGAGGATTTAAATCTGCTCAGGGGCACAGTCTTGCCAGACGCGCCAGGGTTTCACCCGCGCGCTGCGGCACTGGCCGCGCGCCGACCGATTCCGCCTCAGCTTGAGGTAGGCTTCCCCACCCGCGATCTCAGCGGGGTCATGCTGCTCGAGGCCGAGCGTGCCGGCTTCCAGACATGGCTGACTGCGGATGGCGCAACCATTACACTGGAGGAAGGCATGCTGACCTCGGCTTTGGGCTTTGGCGGGGGCCTAAGCGGTTCGGATGTACGCCAAAGCGCACATCTGATCTTGAACGGTAGCTCTGGCCAAGTCGAAAGGTTTCACAGCTTTCTCAACGGCAACGATGTGATCGAGCTACAGGCCTACAAATGCCGGATTTCCTCGCTGGGTTCCGAGATAGTTTTTCTGGACGGAAACCCCGTCGCGACGGAGAAAAGGCAAGAACAATGCTACGGTGTGACGGAGCGTTTCACCAACGTCTACTGGGTGCAGAACAACATCGGCCGCATCGTGCAGTCTTCCCAATGGACTGGTGGTTTTCTGGGCAACATGTTCATAAGGACCGTTCCCCATGACGTTTAATATTTTACGCAACGAAGGACATACTGTGCGCACTGTCCCACTTCTTCTAAGTGTTCTGGCCCTTGCTTGTCTAACCGCCGGATGCTCGGCCATTTATCGTAGCTCTTCGGTCACCGCTGGAGTTTCAGATGCTGGCAAGGTCCGTGTTATCATGGTGACGCCTGAAACCGTTCTGGTTGCCAACCGTTCGCCCTATTCTCCTAAAACCCTGCCCTCGGTGTTCGCCCTTTCAGCCGGGTCCGGATCCAGCGCCAGCATGCGTGGCACTGGCACGCTGCCGCAGGCACCATCAACTCAGGACGGATCGCGCGCTAGGCTGAAACTGGACCCGCCACCACAGGTGATTTCTGGCCCCTATACAATCGGTGTCGGCGACGTGCTGGTGCTATCGATCCCTTCCACCCAAGGGACTGCAGGAGAACTGTCTGCCCTTCTTACTGTGCAAAACAGCCGTAACGGCTATACGGTACAAGATGACGGCTCAATTCACATCCCCGATGTTGGGCGCGTCCCATTGGTCGGCTTAACCGTCGACGAGGCAGAGGCTCTGATATTCCAACGCCTGGTAGAAAACCAAATCGACCCGACTTTCAGCCTTGAGATCGCCGAATTCAATTCGCGACGTGTGTCGGTGGGGGGTGCCGTGGGCAATCCCGGGGTTCAACCGATTACGCTGACGCAACTGACTCTTGGCGAGGCTTTGTCTGCGGCAGGGTCTGTTTCGGTCAGAGACATAGATAACGGCTCGGTCCGGATCTATCGCAACGGTCAGGTGTATCAGATCCCGCTTGAAGATCTGTATTCGAGCACTGCTCTGCAAAACCTCAACCTAATCGCAAATGACTCTGTTTTTGTTGACACCGACTATGATCTAGACCGCGCTGAACGCTACTTCGCCCAGCAGCTTCAGCTACGCAATACCGTGCTGGAAGGCCGCCAGATCGCGCTGCAAGAGCTGAACCTCGCCGTGAATCTGCGCCGCGAAGATCTTGCCGAACGCCGTGAGAACTTCCTCCAGTCTATTGAGCTGGATGCTATCGAACGCGACTACGTCTATCTTTCAGGCGAGGTCGTCAAACAGGGACGCTATGCCTTGCCTTTTAATCACTACGCCACCCTCGCTGATGCACTGTATGGCACTGGTGGTGGCGTGGCCAAGGAAACCGGCGATGCCTCTGAGGTCTACGTACTTCGCGCTGCGCAAGATCCACGCGAATTTGGTGCGGTTACAGCCTGGCACCTCGACACCCGAAATGCAGCGCACCTGACACTCGCAGCACAATTCGAACTGCGCAACAACGACATAATCTTCATCGCCGAAAACCCAGTAACGCGATGGGGTAGAACCATCAGCCAGATCACACCGTCTATTCTAACAACGCCCATCAATGCGGTCGCAAACTAGATATAGAAACCGCCCACTTGTCCTGGTTTGTGCTTTTCGTGTTCTAGCCAATAGGACTGTTTAGGTGGTGTCGATTGTGCCTGGATTGAGAGTTCTGAAGCCTTTTTGGGACCAGGGTCATGTAGTGAGCGCATCAGTGTTACGCAATTCATCATACGGGAGTCGATATCCGACATGAAGCTAAGTCCGATACACGACGAATACATCAACCCCACCTCGGGAACTGTGGATGACGTCACCGAAGACGACGTGATCGACCTAACCAAGTTGGTGAGCACGTTGTGGCGCGGTAAGTGGATCATTGCACTGGCGACCGCCGCAACGGTTTTGGTTGGGATATATTACGCGTTTGTTGTCGCTGTTCCTTTGTACCGATCCACTGCAGTTGTCATGCTGGAAACCCAACAGACCAGCGTTATTGATCTTCAGAGCGTGGTGAGTGGACTTGCGGGAGATACGGCCGAAGTAAATTCAGAGCTTGCGGTGCTACGGTCGCGGGACCTGATGGGCAGGGTTGTGGACAAGTTGGAGTTGGACTCGGACCCCGAATTTAACGGAGCGCTTAAGCCAACCTCGACGTTCGATGGGACAAAGAAATTCCTAAAATCCCTGCTTGGCAATGCAAGCCCCTCCGACCAGAAGCCGGAGGAGTTGGCCGAGCAGCGCATACGGGACAGCGTAATCTCGTCGTTACTCCAGAAGATCTCAGTGCGTAACCTGCCTCAAAGCTATGTTTTGGAGGTAACGGTTGAAACTGAATCGGCACAGAAATCAGCATTGATCGCCGATACGATTGTCGAGCTGTATGTGCAGAACCAGATCGAAGTCAAACTCGAAGCCACCGAACAGGCAATTGCATGGCTGACGGACCGCGCCGCCGAGTTGCAGGTCGAACTGGAAACCGCTGAAGCGAAGGTCAACGAATTCAATGCTACAACAGCCCTAACCTCGCCAGAAGCGTTGCAACTGCAAGAGATCCGACTGAAAGAGTTGCGCGAACTCAGCATGTCGGCCGAGAAAACCCGGACAGCCGCACAGGCCCGATACGACAGATTGGTGGCCGCGGACGACCGCGCGGCGCAGGTCGAGGCAAGCCAGGATCTGCAGCTGCGGCGTCTTTTTGCGCAAATTGGAGGATCTGAGACCGCTGAGGCTGAGTTCGACGCCGCTTTTGAGCGCCTGGTCACTCGAACAGTACTTGAGGCGCAGCGGGCCGCGGAGCAGGTTCAGACCCTGACGAAATCGGCCGAAGATCTGGATGGTCAGATCGCGCTACAGAATGCAGATCTGATCACGCTACAACAGCTGGCACGCGAAGCCGAAGCGGTTCGGTTGCTATATGAGTATTTCCTGGCTCGGTTGAAAGAAACCGCAGTACAAGAGGGGATTCAGAAAGCGGATAGCCGACAGCTGTCACGCGCTGTGATCCCACACAGCCCAACATCACCGCGTAAGACGTTGGGTCTGGCACTATCTGCCGTCGTGGGTGCGGTTCTGGGCGCAGGCATCGTGCTGCTGGCCGAGGCGCAGCGCGAAAACTACCGATCCGCTCGGGAGTTGGAGCGCGAGACTGGGTATAACGTGCTGGGTCAGATTCCAACCTTTCCCGCCAGCGGACGCCGAAAAGTTCTGGAGTATCTGGCCGCCAAACCTTCCTCGGCGACGGCCGAGGCTGTACGCAACCTGCGCACCTCGCTGATGTTGTCTAATGTGGACAGCCCCCCAAAGGTTGTGGCGATAACGTCTTCGCTGCCGGGCGAAGGCAAGACCACAAACGCGCTGGTGCTGGCACAGAACTTTGTGGGGATCGGGAAAAAGCTCCTGCTGATTGATGGCGATATTCGTCGACTTACAATGACGGCGCAACTGAACGGAGTGCCTCGGAAGGGGCTCGTGTCGGTCCTGGCGGGTGATGCCACTGCACAGGAGGCGATCTTCCAGGACCCGCTGCTGGGCTGTGACCTTCTTGCTGGCGAGAAGTCCTCGGCCAATGCCGCGGATCTGTTTGCCTCAGAACGCTTCCGGCAGTTTCTGGAAGAGATGCGCAGGCTTTATGACATTATTCTGATTGACACACCACCCACCCTGCTCGTGTCTGATGCGCGTCTGATCGCGCGGAACGCGGATGCGGTGCTGTTGACCGTAAAATGGAACGACACGGCCAGACAAGACATCACCGAAACCATGCGCCTGTTTCACCAAGATAACCAGCGCCTCACCGGTCTTATTCTGTCTCAGATCAACGCCCGAAAGGCTAAACAGTATGGTTATTCATATGGTAACTACGCAAGCAAATACTACAGTAACTGAGCCACTACCGACTGGCGTTGGTAGGAACGGCGATGTAGTTTTTGAAATAATGCAGAACGAAGTCTTCGGTGATTGCCCCTTGGGTCCTTGAGAATTATCCCCTACCCCAGAATCGGCACCTCCGAAAGAGCCTACGCAGCTAATTGAATTCTCTTCGCACCCCTTTTGGGACGAACAGCCCTTCTTCCTGCACACCAGATCGGAGATGGCGATCTTCGGCGGAGCAGACACGAACATGTGGACATGATCGCTCGACAGCACACCGCGCTAGATATTGTCTCCGTTCTCGCGGAACACCTGAGGAATGATGTCTCGTACCCACAGGCGCACGTGACCAGTCAGAACCTTGTAACGATACATGGTCAACCAAACGAATTGGTAGCAGTGATTAAAAACGCAGAGTGTTTGCCGGTGTCAGATTGCATGACCTTACATTCTGGAAAAGCAGCCTTCCAAACGACTGTGGCTCATTTCTAGAGGGTAAGGTCATCACACCATCCTTAAAGCCGCAACAGGGGCGACTGAAAGTCGGAAGGTTTCCTCCAATACGCAGACACTAAAGGTAAACCTCAATCAACCCGAAGAAGACCATGGCACACTAGTAGTGCGCTATATGGGTTAGATTGCAACCAGACTTCAATTGGTGCCAGTCGTGCTTGTGGTACTGTTTGTTGATCCACCACCACCAGCGACTGCTACGGCCACAACGGCTGCAGCTATGCCAATCGCGGGGGCAACAAGCGGTACAAAGCCAGCCACGCCAGCCGTAGTCGCACCTGCGGCCGCGCCACCTCCGGCGGCGCCTGCGCCACTCTGACCCGCGGCAGCTGTGCCAGCGTCCTGCGCATGAACGCTTGTGGTTGAAAGAACCAGTATTAGCATTGTTGCTCTAATCATCCGGAGCCTCCAAAACTTGATCATAGCTAGTTGATACCACGGCGAGCTCGTACAGAGAACAACAAAGACACGGACTTTTACGAATTTTTTTTCATATTGATTTTTTTCACTCTAAGGACGCTTTTGCAACGTCAATCATGTTGTGTCACAGCGGATCTATTAAGACCTAAGCATAAATGGCTATGGAGTCATGTATCTGAGCGGCATTGCTAAGCGATCGTTTGGTCCTGGGATAGTTAACTGAGTACCATGAAGAGAACGATCAGCATGCCTTGCCTGAAAGGACTTCTCACCCTGAGCACGCACCATCCCGCGAGATTTTAGGTGACGATTCGCAGCTGTCTCCCTGCGGATACTTTGTCAGACTGAAATTTGATTTTCCCACCATCTATCAGGTTGTTTTTTGTTCCAAATGACCCTTGTCCCCTGCCCGAAACATCATAGAACCGCACCAATTTCCGAACGTTTATGACAGTAAGGCGCTGGTCAGGGTATGCCGCCTTTAGGCGCATCAGGGCCGCTTCTTCTGTTGAGCGCGCAATCACGTGTTTGCAGACACCGATCCTGGCACCGTGGAAGGTGATCTCGAAGCGGAGCTTTTCAATTCGCTTACCCATGTGGTGTCTACGGCTGCGGCGATGATATTAGACTACCCTACAAGCGCGCCGCCATGCTGTCCATGCCAAGAACGAATAATATTGTCATTATGGTTTTTACTTGAGAATTGAAGTACCAGCTGCAGAATTAAGATATTGACCCTGCAGATCGACCAACATTGAAAGCCTCAGTGCGATTGATCTGCAGTTTCCAACCGATTCATAATCTCTTGACTAAGCGGCGTTGTCGTCAGCCGTTTGGGGGGGTACATCAAAGCGCGCTGACCAGCTGACATGCGTCGAGTGGCTTCAATTTCTCGATGTGATGGCTTGCTGCAAGCATGTTCTCTCTTTTCACATACATGAGGACGTAGCTATTAATCACGCAAAGATCGCAATAGATCCCCTCGGGCTTCCAGGAAATTGCCCTGCCCTTCTACACGGATCCAGGTTCGTCCTTTGGTAAGCCTATCAATCGAAGGTATTTTCTCCGCTGCCACAAGAGCGGTCGCTAGAGAAACCCTGGGATGGTGTTTTAGACATTCCAGAACATAACTTTTAGTAGATTCACTTATTGGAAACATACAGTGTTCTCTTAGTATGTTCGTCGGCCTATCTATCAACATACAGTGAAAGCAAGAGTTATCGGTCGCACCAAATTCACAGATTGAGTTTGGGTCTGCTACAACTACGTTGGATACAAAGAGATTTGGTCTGAAAACCAGTGAGACTATTGGCCATTCGACCGGCGGCTGGGCAAGAACGGCCTGAATGAAATTAGCATCCGCCCTTTCACTAAATTGTCTAGTAAAAGGCGGGTCTCTATACATAGCAAACACTATGCTACCGCCAAATAAGAACCCAAAATCTCCTTCCCAGAGCGGAATGATCTCGCTGTGTGGGAAAGGTGAGCCTACACTATAACTTGCTACTGTCGATGGCTTGAGCCGCATTGAGATAGCTTCCACGTTGATCGAGTTTTCAAGTCTTGCGACCTAAGTCTCACACCTAGTTCTCGCGCTTAGACTGATCATACCATTCATAATGTCTTTTCTTGCTTTTAGATTTCTGACCCAATGAGCCAGTGTAGCAGTTGATCTTTTCATGATCATTGACACAAAAAAGCAACTAATAACAAAATTATCATGACATCTAGTGCCCCTACCTATCTTACACCCGCTGCAAACCCCCTAATTCAAGACTCAACATTTTTTAGTCATTATGCTTCTTTTAGCCTGAAGTACATGAAAAACGCTCAGGGGCCAATAGCGGTAGCGAATACTCACAACCGCATATGAGGCGCATGCAGCATTTGCTTAGTAGAGTTGTTTTTCATGCTTCAGGTCCATCGGCCTGGCCTCTGCATCGACGGGCAATTTAAGCTTAAAAGCAGCAAGTCTCTCTAGAGGTCAGACCACATCAATTTAAACTCATCGCATCGATCGCTGCCCAGCGATTGACAACCCCTTTTTGAACACATCGGCGGCTGGTCGATATCATGCGCTGATTTCACAGCTTCGACCCTTTTTAGCTAGAACACTCCTGTCATTACCGGTTCATTTAAGCAGCAGTGAAAGATTGGCGATAACGGACGCTGATTTGACCCACAGAGTGCGTGAGTGTCTGTTCCATGAAATCAGATTTAATAAAATAGTCAGTGTGACTATTTTTTTGATGCAAATTCTGCTGAGTAACCTATTGTATTTAAATGCGCACTAAGGAAACCAGTGTTGAGCCCACAAAAATCCACCCAGAGAACAAACGCTCGAGGACAAGAATTGACACCGAGTTTGATGAATACGTCACTAACGCCAGTCAAGGTGTGCCAAGTCAGTCCCAGCACAGTTTCTAGCTTCAATGGAAATCCAAATTCCACCTTGGTTTGATCAGTCATGGAAGACACCAAGACCCGTATCAAACCCCAGGACTGGCCGTGGCTCCATACGGCCAGTTGGGGGGAGGCTGACTCAAATCGCGGTTCTGGAGTCTCATTGGGCTCTGGTCCACTCTGTCGCGATTTTCGGCACACAGCCTCCCCCTTCATGTCTTGGGAGCCTTCCTGTTACCCTTCAAGCAACAAAAGCTTCTAAGTCGATACCTATATCAAATTGAGCGCAAGCGATTCATCAGTTCACAACAGCCTGATTTACTCGTCGCCCTCGCAAACGGTGGATCAAGCGTCGCAGCAAATGCTTTTGATGTTACTGCCAGCGATCTCTAATCTGCCGTCACCGTTGGCATCAATCAACGTTGTATTACAATACGCAGCTCATATCCCTCTCAAGCCTCTGTAACAACTACACTCTTAACTTGATGCGTTGAGTTGAACGTCGCATGTCAGACTGGGTAGGAAGACGGTAAGACTTCTAGACCTACGGCCTCAACTACATCGCTTTAATGTTCAGGAATACCCCCTGTGCACAAGAACCAAACCGAAGTACGAGCCTGCGCCTTTAACTAGAATTCCCAACTGACTATGCTAAACCTTCACGATGCCAGCGAGGACCCGTCAACCGCTCCTGCATCTCCCGGTACGTCCAAACCACGTCTAGAACAAGGCGATGTACCTGAGGCACACACCTGTTGAACCGCGACTTTCGATGATCGCGAAGAAGAAAACTGGAAGCTTTGCCTGGAAAATAGGTACCTGCTTCTAGCGGTGGCGGGCAGTGCTTAATTCCTTAAGTGGCACTCTAGTTCAGCGCATAGTTATACAAAAGGTGACGTATGCGACGTACGACACTGTGGAGACAGTTCAAAAAACTCGCTCGACCCATACTTGGCTCCTTGCGATAAAACAGTTTTGAAGAACGATCAAAAACTCCATCCATCCTAAAGTCTTTACCACCTACATGCGCTACTTTGAGCCAAGATGCGAAAGCCACAGCTCCAGGTTGGTTGGGTCTCTTCTTGGAACTCGATCCACCTGTCCAACCTGACAGTCAACACTCCGATCCTCAAATCCGATCTCTGTGCTGACTCCAACAACTGAACTCGGCGTGACACCGAAATGATTGCGGAACGCACGGCTAAACTGGTAGAGAGATGCAAATGCCCAGCGTTCAGACACCTTGGTTACTGATCCCAACGTTCGACCAGCTTCTGTAAGTTCCACAAATGCGCGCTCTAAGCGCCTGTTTTTGATGTAGTTTGCGACACCACCATACTTTGCAAAATCACGATATATAGTTGCCCTAGACGCGCCAAAGGCATTTCCTAAGGCGGTTGTTCCAATGTCCGGATCTCGCAGATTTTGCTCGAGATAGTCGCGCATCGATTGGGCTCTGGCATTTTGAATAAGCTTTTCAGTGTCAGACGAAGCACCGCCAGCGAGTAGTCCACGAACCAAACTGGACAAGCTTAACGCAATCGCTTCAGCATCCTCGCTCTTGGCATTTGGCAATTCAATCGACAAGGTCGATAAAACAGAATGAAGAATACGTCCGATGGTACCGTCACGATCAATACCGATTTTTGCAGGCATGCAATCCCGCTTATAACCAATGGCAGAATGAGGAAAAAGAATCTTAAGCTGCCTCTGGCCATTATAGATACTGGTCAATGAGCGGGAGTAGTCATTGAGCATCAATGATCCCTGGGATGGACCGTTGAACCTAACAACTTCAGCTGGATTCGATGACTTCTCGTGTATCGACAAGAGTTCAACAAAACCCGATAAGTCGGTCTGAAGATGGCGTCTGTTTCGGACACAGAGCAAATTATGGCCACATGCCTCCGCAACTATCAGATTGTCGACCCGATATACCGTTGCCTTTAGCCTGCTGTCGGCAAAGTCACCGTTTAGCCCGGTAGCACTAAAAAACTTGCTACGCAGATTCCTCCACTGCTCCATAGTGTCGCGACGCAGGTGTTCCGGTGGATCAATAATGTAGTGCGGTAGTTCGACATTATTGTTCTGTGTAATCACAACGACCACTCAATTGATGAGGAAGACAGCGCTCAGTTGCGGATGCTCGATACAGAACCATAGCATATTAGTCAATGTGAGCATTTATTAAGAATTCATCCACTTAATCGCAGTGAGGTCGAGACTTGAACGTGACCCGTTGTGTGCGCCGCGGCTACAAAGCCCCTGTTTCTTGCCTTGAAGTATCCAGTTTGGACTTATGAAGTACGCCTATTATCTTGTTTTAATTTGTTATTTTATCATTCACTGCTTTCCATCCGATGACCAATAATTGCAAACTCACTGCTTCAGATTAAACATCAATCTTACAATATTGGGACGACCGACCATCGAGCCCATTGACAAAACACTATGTCAGTCCATCTGCCTACAAAGCAGCCCGTCTCAACATGATGAACTTCCAAATTGCTTGGATCAACTTAGGCACGTCCAACTCAAGAAATTCAAAGCCAGAAGTGATTTACAGCTTTGTAAGCGGACTTAGCTCCGGCTCACGCAACGTAACGGTAAACATCATTTTACACAGGCTGTTAATACGTAACCGCGTGAATACAGAAACTCGGGTTTAGGAACGGCAGTGCCGAAGACTCTTCAAGTCCGAACCTGATGCCATTTAGTCATTTTGACACCAATTGCTTTGAAGCACTTCTCAATCACCTGGTATAAAAAACCAATGGTTCTGCGCGGACGCGTGCCTCGCAGAGCTAATTCACGAACTTTCGACTACACGACGCGCGTTGACTAAATCGGACTGCAATGCAACCTCGATGAGCACATTCGAGGCAAACGGCTGACTAGACTTTAAGTCTCATTGGTTGAACAAGATAACTAGACCAGCCTTGTCGAGCTGTTGTTTCGAGATAACGCTTGTCAACCAATGATCGAAGCAAGGGTTCTAAGCTCCGTCTGTCAATTCTACAAGTCAAGGCGTGAGACTCCACCGAGGAATAGTCAGCAGACTGATCTGGTTGAGCATCACAAATCAGACGCACGGCGCGCAGAACATTTAGCTCATCATCACTCAAAGAACTAAGCCCCAGATCTTTTTCCAATGTCCCCAAGAGCTCTCTGGCCCTGGCAAGAGTAGTAGTAAAGAACCTGTCTTCGGTCATCAGTTCGTGCCCGCAATTGCTCTCAATAACCATGAAACCCCATTGGTTGGTAGAAATCGCACACCACTCCAGGGCTGCAAACCGCAGCGATAGAAACTTCGCTCAAGGACGGCGCTCCAGGACGGTTGGATTGTGTACGCGAGGGCAACGAAGCCAACGTCATCTTCTGCACAAGTTGATCAATCATTACTCACTCTAGCCGGGTATAGTACATTGTTGTCTTCACAAGGAAGCAGAGTAAAAAAATATTACACGACAACCGTCGCGCGAAACAAGTCATACTGATTGCATGTTTACCCTACGTAATCGCCCCTAGCTTCATAAGCGATTTGTTCAAGATCCATCACTCTCAACTAAGACGTCCAGACGCGCCAACAACTCGATTCATGCCTAGGTATTCCGACCAATACCAACTTCCAGCCATGAACCTAAGACGAAAGGCGGTCCATGTCCCATTCAGCGGCCAATCGAAGAGCTTCATTCAATCAGAAGAAGCCGCGTCGAAAGTTCGCGCTGCGATCTCGTTTGGGCATTCGAACACGCTTGAGCCCTACATCCATACTTTCAGCAATCACTGTGACATTATGAATTCTTTCGTGATCATCGACTTGCACAAAATTCTGTCCCGGATTAGTACTTTAAAGTCTCTTTGACTATTTTCATGTGGGAACGGAATGACTTTGGCAACGCTACTCGAGGCTGGCAGGCTGCGGCACGTCAATACACATCTCCGTCGGCTAATTGAGTTTAGCGTTTTAAACGGAGCGGCGATATTGCTTACGATATTTGTGACGTATCCGGTTCAGCTATACTTAATGTCGGATGCGCTTAATAATATGCTGTTCATGACACCTTCACTACTATTTTTACCTTCTATTATCAAAGCATTAGCTGCATGGATGTTTGGTTGGTGGGCAATCTTATACATATTGCCAACGAGTATCATCCTACACCAGTACTTCCTGGATGATCTCCATGACTGGAACAATATCGTGATTGTAGCGATCTACATCCTAGCAGCTCCAGTAGTTAAATTCAGTCTCGAACTCCTCGGCTTCGACTTTTTACAATCACGCGATCTGAATGCTTGGCGCTTCTTATTCGTCATATTGACTATATCTTCACTGTTGACAGCGAGTTCAATACTATTGGTTCAGGATGATCCGGTTTCTGTTCTGGAATTTACTCTCTTTAACTTGCTTTTTGTACTAGGCGACACGGTTGGTGCCGTTGTTTTTCTTCTATCGTTCTTGATCTATTTTCGTTTGAAGGAACGATCTGAGGTCTTGGCATCGTCAAAAGAATGACAAAATCGATGTCGCCCTTGGCTGCGGCGTATTTTTCAACGATCGGAGCATTCGGTTGGTTTAAAAGAGATCGGATTTTAACAACCTCCCCAACAATAGTCCTAGTGACTTCTAGAAATGGTGACCAGACGCACACGACGGCCTGCTCTATAAACCTAAGCGTTCTTCACTTCGTATATTGCTCCAGAAATCGGCCTCTATCTGTTCGCGAATCCCGCTAAATGTGTGCATCTATGTCAGTTAAGTAACAATGCGGTCGTCCTGATGTTAAGCAATCAGGTTGACTTTTTGAACTCACGTAGCTAACCGATACATACGTAACGGCACTAGACAACCTGCAACGAACACTGTTCGTCGTTGCAAGCTAACAAGGTTACTAAATGAAAAGTCTACGCGTGAGTTCTAACAGTAGTTGCAGTTTTTTTGCTGGCTACATGCGTTGACAAGATTGAAACAGGACTATTTGGTGCGAGAAGCGACTGACATTGGCTGGGATATGCTGAAGGTTGGCCGAAACAAAATACCTAAGGCCGCTTTATTTCTGCGGAAAGTTTTTGTGATCGATAGTGAAGAAGCATGGTAGATAGTACTAAAATTACGACCGTTGCACGTCTTCGAGATCTTCTCGCAACCATGGAACGCGATCTTGGGTTCGAGTCCATTTCCAGTAACGAACTCGACATCCTCTATGTCGTCCGGTTGCTTTGCGACGAGTCTTCCGTTGACACCGCAGAGACTGCTGACATTCGTAACCACAAAATAGTAGTCGGTATGAGCCAACCGACCTTCAATCGAGCGCTTCGATCACTCATCGATAAGGGCTACCTTGAACCCGCACCAAACTACAAAACCCGGCATTACCGCCTAGGCCCCAAAACAGCAGAAGCCTAGCCGGTCACGCTCAGCCACAGGCAACGGCGATAAATCGTGTCAAAAGGCACACGTTTTCCACCAAGTCAGCGTCAGACAAAGTGATCTTCAGGTGTTAGCTGTCACCGCCGAAAAATCATAGAGGTTGTCCGCCGTCAGATCGCTCGTCTCCACACCATCCAAAAAGGCAAGCCCTGATACGCTGTTGGCATCAAGATCAACCTCGACAAACAGTGTGTCACTATCGTCATTCACTGATAGTGCCATACCAATCAAACCGCTGCCTTCAGGAGCGATCGCTTGCGCAGCGGTAAGTATGTCAGAGCTATCGCTGGATCCGAGACCACCATTTTCTACAATTTCTTCGTATGTCAGATTCAATTCGAGGTCAGTTTCGAAGATAACAAAGCCTGTATCTTCAGCGATCGTATCACCGCTTCCCAATGTTTCGACTTCTGATCCCCGAAATGCACTGGTAGCATCGACAAAGGCAAGAACGTCCGTCTCATCTGGGTCCACATTTCCCGCCGTAAACCCAATGATCTGGTTTATTCCCTCGTTTTCTTCGCCCGCGGCCAACAAAAGGAAGTCTGACCCGCCTGAGGACAGATCAATCGTCGTGTCCAGTACGTTGTCTACGATGATATCATCATTGGAAGTATCAACGATGGTTTCAAGCGCCGTTCGGCTGTTGCTGGGATCGGAGGATGCTAGGATAAGAGCATCACCCCACTCTCCTGGGATGCTGATAGGTTCTGGCCGAGCGAAGTAAACCAGGACTTCATCGCTGTCCGTTAGATATTGATTTCCCGAAAGCGTCAGCGCACCGTTTTCGTGATCGCCACTGAACCCGATTGCCTCATCATTATCGTTAAAGATGCTGTTAACGACGGTCAGCGATCCAATATCATCCGTTCCAATGCCTGCTACGTTTCCCGAAAATACCGCGCCATCGACCGTCAGATTGACACCATCGTTGTCGGTGGGATTGATGTAGATCCCTGTCGTGAGGTCAGAGAATGACCCTCCTGAGACATTTATGTTCGCTGTAGTTCCCGTTTCGGTTTCAATCCCCCGGGTCGCCGATGTCGATAAGCCTGTTACATCTACATTCTCAAGATTGAGCGTAACGTCCTCCGACCCATCTACATAGAAACCGAAGCTCGTTACACTCCCTACTTCAATGTCGAACCCACTAACACTAACCACGACATCAGAGGTCGCTCCAGCATCGACATTGAATCCTCCGACCAGTAACGCGCCGTCGAGCCCAAATATTGTGATCGATGCAGGAATATCGATCTCACCTTCATCGTAAGTACCGCTACCAACGACCAGATATGCTCCTGAAGTCGCTGCATTGACTCCATCAGCTAGGTTTGTGAATGGCGTAGTACCATTAGTGGCATCGCCATCTGCGTCGACCACGCTGTCACCGTTCAGGACATAGATTTCGTAATCGCCCACGTCGAAATCGCTACGCGTGATGCCATTCGCAACATCCCAAACCTGTGTTGCAAGCAGATCGTCTTCATTGGCTAGTCGTCCATCATAGATCGGACGGTCGCCGAACTGTAATCCCGCTGAATCACGATTGTCTGCATCCAATGCATCTGAGTTTATCCGGCTCGTGACCACGGAATCCTTGATGTTGCCAAGCAGATTGTCATGCAAAGATTGCTGTCGCACAGCGAAGTCCGGATTGCCACTCACTTTGGTCTGAACAATGTCCAGCAATGGTTCACCACCATCTAGGAGGTACTGAGCGTAAACATCGCCCAGTTCGATATTTGCCGCGTTCACGTCTGGCGTTCCGCCTGGAAACGCATCGTAGTAACTGTTGTCCGCCTGGTTCCACAGCAGCTTGAATGTGTCCTCGATGCTACCCGCATCGAGCACCTCAAAGAGATCGGCGGGCGAACTTGAGCCATTCACCGTGATACCGGAGAGATCTATCTCAGGGCTCAGTGAAGGATTCTCCGCGCTCAAATCGGCGTAATCGACGTCGATGTTGAGTACGGCATCCGCCGGCAAGTCGATTTGCAGGCCATTGGCTTCATCAGCTGTGAGGGTTGTATCGATGCCGGTAACTTCGGTGGCATCAATCGGCGCCGTGATGCCAGTGAGGTCAATAGCAGGATCGAACGCACCCACGAGCTTCACGGTACCAGAGCCCCCGATCAGGAGGTTGTCAGCCTGCGCCATTGTCAACGTCAGTACAACGCCTGACGCCACGTCGTAGGGAATCTCCGCGAAGTTGACCTGTGCGAAGTCGGAGAGATCAGTACTACTTTCAATGAACGCGCTATCGGTGCCGAAGTTCACCACGCCATCTTCGATGTCCTGGGCGTTCTCCGCAGCGTCTTCGATTGCATCTTGACCAATTTCGGAGATGCTTTCTCCATCTTCGACCTGCTCGGCGATGAATTCGACGATGTCGTTTTGGACAGCCTGCTGAACATCGGCAGCTGCATCCACTACATCCTCACCACTCGCTTCGGCTGTCTCTACGGCAGCGTCAACTACCGTGTTGGCATTCGTTGCCGTGTTGGCAACTGCGATGATATCGGCCTCGCCGGGTGCGTCGTCGACGTCTTCGAAAGCGCCTTCAAGAACTTTCCGAACCGTATCGGCGTCACTCAGAATGTTATCCGGTGCGTTTTCGGAATCCGCCGCGGCTTCACTTATCTCTTCGGCCAGCTGCGCGATGATTTCGTCTTCCTCCGCACCGGCGGCAACACCAACATTGACGATGTTTACCACCTTCGCACCTGCCGCGAAAAGGTCGCTATTCTCCGATGCAATCGGGTCTTCGTTCAGCAAGTCGGTCTCTTCATCCAAGCCAAGTGCAGTATTGACCTGCGAAATCGCATCTTCAACCGTAGTTGTTTCCGTTTCGTCGGCTTCAACAATCTGCTGAACCAGCGTGGTTACTGGCGAGATCACCGTAGAACCTGCCGGTGCCTTTAGTGTTCCCTCAAAGGCGAGACCCGTTGAAACATCTACACCACCAACAGCGACAATCGGGTCATCGCTTTCTCCAGAAAATGTGAACGCCCCTTCAGAGTCTGTCGTGGTGGACACCTCACCATCGTCGAGCAAACCATTGTTGTTTGAATCTCTAAAGACAGTCGCACCCGAGATGTAACCATCAATTACGAAACCAGTCGTAGAAACTGTTTCGCTTCCGATATCACTTCCACTGTCGCTCCCATCATCGGATCCACCAGAGCCGGCGGCTACAGCTCCGCCAGCAGCCACAGCACCAAGTCCCGCAAGTAGACCCATTTGTCCGGCTGGAGCGACCCCAACGGCTTCCAACCCAGCAAGCGCTTCTGAGCCAATGACGAACTGCCCATCTGCCGTCACGCTATAGTCAGCTGCGTCGACTCGGAACGTACCACCATCTTCCAATTGCAGTAGCAAGCTTCCATCTTCTTGAACGGTCGCAGATAAAACGCCATCAAGATCGCCTAGCAGCGTCCCTCCCTCAGCCAACGCCGAGCTCGCAAACATTGGGAGCACCAAAAGGCTCAAGACACCCCCGGCAGCCGCCCGACGCCTCTGCTCCTTTACCCAAGCCCTTAGAAATTTGACGCGCGACACGTATTCTGTCGGTATTTCAATTTGCCTGCAACTCCGAGTGTTCAACAACTCCTCTTGGGAGCGACTGTCGGGACAGGCAGCTACGTGTGAAACCATGTGGCCGCAGCGGAAGACACGAAGGAGGCGAACTCCTGGTCGCAAGGGCGTAACAGAGCCCTGAGAGGCGAAAGACTTGTTAAACGTGATCATATGTCGCTCCATAGACATTATGGTCATATTGATAATTTTTAGTCAATCCTCTTGTCAACGCGAATGTTCGAATTTCGTGCCGGACGTGGGCCATGTGTCACGGCAGATCGAGTTAAGTAACTATTTATTATATCATGTTATTTATTAAATATATACATATTATCGCAGTCATCACCGAGTAGCGATGACGTGTTTGCAGATCAAGTATTAGGCAATAGATACGCTAGATAATAATACTCATTTCGATAAATAAATAGAGAACTGCATGGAAAGCTTGGCCGCGGTTTCAATCATGTTCAGAGGAAATCTACCAATACTACGCAGCGACATAGATACGGCCTCTTTGAGGCAATTATTAACCATTTTGTATTCTTCAAATACGCCAGGCCAGATCAATTAATGTTTTATATAATTTATTATCAATATATTGTAAGACTACCGTCGCCAAATAACCTATCTTCTTGAGAACTAATTTTCTCATGTTGACTATTATAAAGCTTCAAGTCATCAATGGCGGGCGTAAGTCTCGAAGTGTTCTTGATGCGGCACAAGGTGTGCCTTTTGACGCTTTGCAGGGTGTTTAGGCACTGGCACAGCAACCTTGAGGAGCCGTCGAAGCATGCTGTCGTGTCCTGATAGAGTATCATTCGGATCTTGTTCCGAATGAGCATGATGGCCTCTCCGAGACGCTGATTGTGAGTAGTGTGTGGCTGGAAACGTCGTGCTGAGTTTTTGGACCCCAGGTAAGACTTGTTGACGCAGCTGAAGAGACAGCTGCTTATGTGTATACCATGATGAAAATCCAAGTGTTTTCTATGTATTGGCAGACAAAAACCGCTCTATGTCTGAGCGTCGCTTTCACACTTGCGGGTTGCTTATCAACTTATCAAAAAGGCATCGACACAGCTGGCCAACTGATTGATGAAGTTGGAGCCGGCAGTGGCGGTGTGGGGCGCGAGTCAATTCAACAAATTGAGTTTGGGGTGGATTACCAAAGCACTGCCTTTGGCCGCAGAGTTAAGGAAGCCGTTCTGGGATATCCGGCACTTTCCAGTCAATCGGCGCGCATTGCAGGGTCTGAAGCGCGCCTGGACGCCTTAAGGGGAAGTTTGCGCCCACAATTATCGTACGGCATCGCTGCAGGGCAGGACTTGATCGATAGCACAAACGACACAGGAGCTGATGCTATAGTTACCGTTCGACAGCTTGTATTTGATGGGGCGGCCACGCAAAACAGAATAGCCAGTGCACAAATAGCTCAACGTATGTTGCAGTTTGAACTGGACGTGCTTTTGTCCAGCCTATCACGGCAAATGGCCGCCGCAGAGCTGGGTGTATGGCGCCAGAAGGAACTGTTAATACTTGCCGAACAAGATGTTGCAACCCACAGGTCGTTCGTTGAGCAAAACCGCACCCGGGCGGCGGGGGGAATGATTGCTGAAAGTGATCTTCTGTCGGCAAATAGCCGTTTATCAGACTCAATCGCCCGCCTCGCTCAAGCAAGCTCCGCCCTGGCGAGGGCCGAAGCAAACTACGAGACCCTTATAGGACCCGTCCCAACTATCATAATGCGACCACCCTCCCCGCCCGTCATGGCAGCAGAAACCGCACGAAGCAGGGTTTTAACCGGCGCACAGACAGCCATTGCCCGATTGGAAATAGCCAACGCGGAAAGCCTCTTTAGAATTGCACGTTCAGAACGATATCCAGGAGTATACTTGGAACTCAGTGGTGGCAGAACGGACCTCTTCGGGTCCAATGCCGATACTGAAACCTTCGCCGGATTCTCCATTGACCAATCGTTGTATCAGGGTGGCCAACAAAGAGCGCGAGAGCGCGAGAGAAGAAGCTCTGTTGCAGCTGCAAAAAGCAACCTGGAAACAACTGAGCGCCAGTTAAAGCAAGCGCTCGAAGTCGCGTTGGCCAACCGGGCAAACATCGCTGCCGAGATCGACACTGCAAAAGAAGCCTCAAGACTAAATCAAGAGAATCTCGACGCTACTCAAGAGCAGTTCCAGATCGGACGCCGGGATATCACCGACATCCTAGACGCACAGCGTGACCTCGTGATCGCCAAGTCACGTGTGATCACCTTGGAGGCAAATCGCATTGAAACCGAGTTCCAAGTATTAGAGTCGACAGGCGATCTCGCTGCTTTGTTTGGACTTAACCAAGGCACGTACCCAAAAAACAACTTGGGTGAGGCAACCACTGATTGATCACCCCCCAATTCTACAATCCAAGCTGAATCGGAGGAGCCACGTTTGGCGGTAAACGAAGTAAAAACTGAAATGGCAGAAAGTGGCGTACATCCGTTTGAGCTTTGCCTGGTGGCAGCTTCACGATTGTTTGGTCGCTCGATCTCGCTGGCAAGTCTGCGCGGACTATCGTCGCTCTCAAATAATAAGTCTTCTGTGGAGAGCCTGGTGGATACAGCCGAACGCGTAGGGTTTGTTGTTGGTCTTGGCGAAATAGACCTAGACAAGACTGGCGACGACCTCTTCCCACTGATACTCGTTTCGCCGCAAAACCGTGCAGTGTTGGTAAAAGGCAGGTCAGGCGACTGCTTTTCCATTTTGGATCCTGCCTTGTCTGAGACGGAATACGGTTTACTCGAGTCCAACAAGCTAAAGGAAACCTATGGGTCCCAGGCGATATTGCTTCGTAGACGTGACACCAATCCTGACAGTTCAGAAAACGGAATGATTGAAGGGCATTGGTTCTGGTCAACACTTCTCGAAAGCAAATGGGCATATACGCAGGTGCTACTGGCTGCCGCTGTTTCGAATGTTCTCGGCCTATCTACATCGATCTTCATTATGGTTGTTTATGATAGAGTTTTGCCCAATGAAGCAATTGAATCACTCTTAGCACTCACCTTTGGTGTTGGTCTGGCCCTCGTTTTTGACTTTCTTATCCGGTCTCTGCGAGCAGGATTTATTGACAGAGCTGGTCAGAAGGCTGACCTCATTATGGGTCGTCGCATCTTCGATCGGCTCGTTGACATGCAAATGCGAGCGCGTCGAGGTACTGTTGGCGCAATGGCCAGCAACATGCGCGAGTTCGAGACTCTTCGAGACTTTATAACCTCGGCAACCCTGGTGACGATCGTCGACCTACCGTTTGTCATTTTATTTATTTTTGTCATCAGTCTAATTGGAGGTCCACTTGCGTTAGTGCCAGCGCTGGCGGTCCCGATTGTCCTCATGGTAGGCATCGCGGTGCAACCTATCCTGAGCAGAATGGCACAAAAAAACTACTCGGAGAACCAGAACAAGCAGAGCGTTTTGGTTGAGACTCTCTCTGGGCTTGAGACAGTAAAAACTATCGGGGCCGCGAGGGTGATGAGACACAGGTGGGACCGCGCCCTTGCCCATCAATCTGAGTATTCTGGGCGCTCGCGCGCTGCGTCCCAGTTTGCGCTCAATTCAACTGCATTCGTGCAACAGGCAGCCCAAGTATTGGTGGTTTTCTACGGCGTCTTCCTAATAACTTCAAACACCGTAAGCATGGGAGCCCTTATAGCATGCGTGATCCTGACGGGTCGTACACTCGCTCCACTTGCTCAATTGGCACAAACAATGACGCGCTTCAGCCAGGCCAAGGCGTCGTACCGTTCGATAAACTCCTTGATGCAACAGCCCATCGAAAACCGCCCTGAACGCAACTGGCTATCAAGACCTCGACTTAATGGAAGAATTGAGTTTCGAAACGTTGCCTTTTCTTACCCGGATCAGCAAAGTCTGAGTCTCAGCAATGTATCATTCCTGATTGAACCCGGTGAAAAGGTCGCAATAGTAGGAAAGGTCGGCTCTGGAAAAAGCACCATCGGACGTTTAATGGTCGGATTGTATCAGAGCAGCTCGGGTCAGGTCCTTATCGATGATACCGACGTTTCACAAATCGCGCCTTTTGATTTGCGCCGGAACATTGGCACGTTGTTACAAGATGTCTGGTTGTTTTCTGGCACCGTACGTGAAAACATTGCTGTAGGTGAAGAGCGACCGAGCGATGAGCAAATTCTCTTGGCGGCGCGACAAGCTGGCGTACACGAATTCATATCATCACAGCCAATGGGGTACGATCTGAAGGTAACGGAACGCGGCGCCGCACTATCCGGGGGTCAGCGCCAGTCGATAGCGTTGGCAAGGGCGTTGCTTGGGCGCAAATCAATTCTCTACCTCGACGAACCAACCAGCGCGATGGATGTTCAAAGCGAACAAGCACTAATCGAGAACCTTAAGGAGCTTGGACAAGAACAAACCTTGGTGCTGGTGACCCATCGCTCCGCACTGCTGGACGCAGTAGATCGTGTCATCCTGCTTGAAAACGGAAAACTTGCATATGACGGGCCCAAAGAGAGGATTCTCAAGCGCGTCAAGCCGACGCAGGAAGGCCCGGTGGTGGTTTCAAATGCCGGGCGATGATACTTTCAAAAACCTGGTCAGACGCAGGCAGAGTGATCGCGGCTTACGCGCATCTATTCTCTTGTTTCTTATTTTGGCTCTGCTGGGCACAGTCGCACTGTGGTCCGCCTACACTGAAATTGACGATGTCACTCGCGCGGATGGACGTGTAGTGCCGAGCAACAACTTGCAAATCGTGCAAGCTCCGGAAGCGGGAGCGATCGAAGATGTGTTTATACGCGAAGGAGACTTCGTCATAGCTGGGCAAGTTTTGCTAGCAATGGACCCAACGCGATTTGCCGGACAACTAGATCAAGAACAACAGCAGGTTTTTGCTCTGCAGGCCAAACTGGTTCGGCTGCAAAGTGAGATTTACGGATCCGAGCTTGCCTTTCCCTTTGAGCTACAGCAAGAAGCTCCCGAGTTTGTTGCCTCCGAAACCAGTTTGTCGGTCGCACGGCGCAATGAGCTCTATACCCAGATCGGCGTACTAGAGTTACAGGCCGAACAACAACGTGAGGCCCTGGCCGAGGCTGAAGAGCTTCTTCAGCTTACGAATAGCACCCTTGACCTCGTTAACGAACAGATCGCGACTATCGAGCCTCTGGTGGCACGTGGTTTGGAACCAAAAACCACTCTGATCCGTGTTCAGATTGAAGTGAGAGAGTGGCAAAGCCAGTTGGCGCAAACGTCTTCCCGCATCCTAAGAGAAAAGTCACGCTTACGTGAAACTGAACAGAGAATTTTGGCACTAGAAAGCCAGTTCAAGTCGGACGCCCTGAATGAACTAGCCGAAGCGACCAGCCAACTCGCGGGTCTTTCATCGTCGCTTCCTGTTCTGGAGCAAAGGGTACGCCAAACTGAAATCAAGGCACCGGTTAACGGTGTTGTTAATCAGGTCTTTTTCTCACACAAAGGCGGAATAGTGTCCACTGGTTCAGATCTAGTTGAAATAGTACCTGATGAAGATGAGCTGGTTGTTGAAGCATTCGTCAATCCATCTGACATTGCGTTTCATTACGTCGGACAGATAGTCAATGTCAAAATCACCGCCTACGACTTCTCCCGATATGGATCTGTGGCTGGCGAGATCACACGAATTGGTGCAAGCCCGGTGTTGCATCCGGATACCGATCAAAAGGTGTTTTCCGTCGAGGTTGTCACCTCCACCAAGCTTGAAGATTCAAACGGTGATGCATTGCCTATTGTCCCCGGAATGGTTGCCGAGGTCGAATTTGTCTCTGACAAAAAGACGGTTCTGGAGTACATTCTGAAGCCGGTCGTTCGAGTTCGTGACCGTGCGTTCCGTGACTAGCATTGTAGTTCCATAAAACCACCTCGAATGCTCAATCGTTTCATAGGTATAAACCCCTTGGATAGGATTGAGGTAAAACTGCCTTTGACTTGGTTTCTAATGAACCTTCAAGATATCTGGATTACACGCGCCCGAATGATCTTATGGACACAGAAATCGCTGGCGCGTTTTGTAGAAGTCAAACGCCGCTCATAACCGTACATACCAAATGGAAGCCTCAGTTTTTCTAAGCTCGCCTTCTAAAAGAATGGGCTTGCAGGTGGATTTTGGGTGACGCGTACCCAAGCAGTCTCAGCACAATGATATGGGCGCAACACCATGAGCAAGTGTCATAGCAGCACGAAATAGGTCTCTTTATTATAATCATATTGACTTGTTTAGATCAGTATGATGACCTATCTAACGACAAGATCATGATACAAGGTACTCCTTATAAATTTGCTGGAGTTGAGTATATGCCCAGAGAGCTCAGCCATACTAAGTTGGTTCCATTTATTAAATCAGTTGCACACTGGGGTCTTAGCTGGGTCACTGCCGGAACCATCTGTGCCGTATTTCTTGCCGCTACTATTTTAGTCGTTTTGAGTTCTAACTTAGCGGCCCTATCGGCTCACTCAATGCTTGTTTTAGCAGCACTGGCTGCTTGCATTGTGTCAGCTTTGCTTCTCGCACTTAGGTTCAAAAGCAATGATCGGTCAAATCATGCCAATGACCCGCGCTATGCTGGTGATCTTCATCCACGAATTTTCGGTGGAACTACAGTACTTCGGGTTGTCGATGGAGAGACGCCAGGTGGCTACAAGCGACGGATTTTAGTCGACAAGGGACATGAAGGTAGCCACTCAAAACCCGACGTTTTTCGGGGCATCAAGGCAGGTGCCGAACGTTGCCAGCGACTTCTCAGAAACGTCACGAAGCTCGAAAAACATACTTGCATCCACGGATCAAGTGTGAAGCAGAGTGCTCACCAGCACGACGACCATACAGGTTTACTCAAGTCATCAACTCAGATGCCGAGGATACCCGAAAGCGCAAAGAAGAAGATACGAGCCCTTTCAGACTCAACACCAAACGCGCAACAGGTGCACGACGGTTTGGTCGATCGGCTCTTTTCTGTAGCAAATCGGATTGAGCGAGAATCTGAACGGCAATCGAGCAAAATCATTGGTTTTTTTGGACCCGAGGAAAACGCAGACTTACAGCCAATTGACGAATGGGCAGACCGCGCAGGATATGTCACGATATCTTTATCCCCAGACGAAGACTGGAAAACCATTCAGTGTTTTCTCAAAGTTGCAGAACTCGTCTTTGTGGACGCTGACCTTTTGGGCGACATCGAAGACACCGTATCGTTTTGTTTGAAGATGAGAAACTACGCTCCAAATCCGAGCATCATTTTGATCTCAAGCCAGGTTAGAGGTCACGATCTGACAGCTGAAAGAGCAGCAATTTGCGATGCTACCCTTAGATCGCCACTCACGTTAGCCGCTGTAACATCCGGGATTGAAGCTGCGAAGTCGAATTCAAACGGGCGGCTCACGATTGTGAGAAACCACGCACGCTCTGGTAGGCAAGCTCAGACCTAGCCCTTTCCAGATGAACCAAACGACTTTCGGGTCGGGTGTCAGCCAGGCTCTCTAGACAAGAACAAGCAGTACAAGGGTAAGAAGATGATTGGAATAGTATTGGTGGGTTTGTTCATTGGGGCGCTCGCCTGCCTCATTTGCCTGTTGGCGGGCTACGGTGTTTGGATTGCACTCCTAAGCTACTCAATTGTTGGAATGCTGAGTGTCCTCACAGTGACCGCATTGAAGTTGGCTGGCCACAGAACATTGAAATCAAAATTCCCTCGATTTCGAGCCAAGACCAATTGAATGCCCGCTGAGATCATCATCTTCAATACTCCGGAAAAACCTCGTCTTATCGTCGTCTGATACAGCGCTTTGACGGCCTCTGCCTGATCTTTGCTTTTTGCGACCAACAAAGATGTTCCGTGCTTCCATATTGGTTCTGATAATGGGCGCCATTGACCGCGGCCTCCGGTTTCGTGCGCTCTTCGAATGTCGAACACAGCTGAATCCGAGCTAACGTTTTGCGCTTGGCAGCTTTATTGAACCCAGCGTGCGATTTCGTCGTGATCGCTGCTCAGATCAGATTATCCAAGGTGGTCATTTCCAATCTTTCACAGTTTTGACGAAGCGGTTTGATTTCTATACCGTCCGATCTAAATCTACACAAGCATCTGAAAAATAATAGTTTTCACGCTGCAAAGTGCTTGCCCAATGGCTTGAGCTATCGACCATGGTGATCAAGTTGATGCCTATTCTTGGCTTTTTGTTCGGGAGGCGTTAGGTCTTCCAGAAGTCTTTTTAATCATTTGCGCTGCAACGCGTTCTTTGGGAGGCAGTTTTGTTCTCGGTTTTCATAAATCTGTTGGCGCTATTTCTGCTGGCGGCAGCATTACGCCTTACGTACCAAGCCGGCGAATTTAAGAACGAAGAACCAGAAGATGAAAAGAAGCCGCCTGTCGTGATCTTTGGGATCGTTCTCGCTTTTGCATCATATCTTCTAACATCGTTAAACTAGTACCACTTCACCGGCCTAGCCGATAGTGAGCTACCTTCTAACCTTCGCCATGGCAGGACCAGGTGATATCCGAAGTCACCTTCCCTGCCCTCTGATGTGGTACGATCGGTTGGGTTTTGCGCACAACACTCGCCTTTGTCGTTAATATGTGAGAGTCATTTGGACAGAACTAGTTGCTCTGCTATCAGTGCTTGGTTTGATCAGAAATCCGAGTACGCCTTTTGTTCAAACTGGAGTATTGGGCAGGTAAATCGTCAACAATCGCCTTGTTTTTGTCAGGTCTAACGGATTCTGCGACATTTTGGTGTAGGTCGTATCATACAAATCAATTTTGAACAGGAGTGTTTCACCACAGACCTGAAGTGTACCTGCGTCATGAGTATCGCAGCCTCCAGTCTCTGGACAGAACCCATCGTAATCCCGAACCGCTTCCAAGCAAGCTACTTGAAAGTCACCGGACCGAGCGGAAACCTCTTCAGACAGTATGATGCGACCCAGTTGAGGAAACAAAGGCCATGAAGCTCTAAACAAGTCATTTTGTTCAGCGACTACTTCTGGACGCGCATAGCAATACGCGAATTGCGACCGAATAGCGCCTGCGTTGGCTGTTGACGTCATTAAGGTTCCACCCAGTACTCGGTTTCGTTCTTGTGTTCATGTTCAATCAGGCTGCAAACACTATGTGTCACAGCTATCTAAGGCCGAATTTAGATCATCTTGTTCGTTATGTCTTTGACGCTGAGTCTCAATTGTTAGCGTTGAATTGTCTCGGATAGCTTTAGACTCAAACCATCTCCAGTCAGACAATCTCATTGCAGACTGGGACCTTAGGCAAATTTAGGTTTCTTCAGCATAAAAAACCGAGGTACCAAATGTGAAGAACCCGAAGTTCGGCATAAGAACTCTGTTAAATCGATAAAATCTCGGTACTAAGACCTTACAGGCAACTTATGAGAAGAAGTGGACTTTACTTGCAGCAGGACGCTATCACAGGCTTAACAAGAAGCCATGCAATCTTGTTAAATGACTCTGGTCGATCAAACGATCTAACTGTCACTAGCGCGCCGCACAAACTTGCAAGGATGGCTTCAGAATGTGTATCGCTATGAGCGCAATCCAGCGCCTCGGCGATCCAGTCGGACAACGATACGAAGAATTTTCTAGTCTCGTTCGCAACGACAGGAGGCAAAGCGGAGATTTCTGCACCGTAAAGCGTGCATAAACACATCTGTCCATCCTTGCGAGCAGCCGTACCCCAAGCATTGATCAAGTCGTCCAATGCATCCGCTCTCTTTGGTGAACCTAGCGCATTCAAAAAATTGTTTGCGTATCTTCGGACCAGCACACTTGACAAGTGTTTCTCGCTCTCAAAGTGCGCTTCGACTTCTGCTTTTGACAGACCAGCTTTGTTCGCAATATCTGAAAGCTGAAAGCAGAAGTAACCACCATGTCGCGCCAAGTTTTCCGCAACATCGAGAATGACTTCCAATTTATCCACCTGGACGCTAACGTCCAAAGTTTCATCTTGAACCTGAGTCATACCGTCTTCCTGTACCTCACTCAACAAATGTGGTGGAGTATTAAGGGTGGGGCCACTCGCAGTAGAGTAAACTACTCTTTTAGGATCCGCTACTATGTTGTGCGAAGGACTGTAGGCCATTGCGTAATGGCAACCCCTCGCTCTTACTTCGTGTTCACTCCAATCTCAGTTCTTACTTGTCCCGATATTTCTGATCCTAAGCTGTTCAGTGGCAGTCACAATGCAGCGGTATCGATGTCTCGGATTGCGCCAAAAAGCTTGGTCGTATCGTAAGCAGTGTAACCAGAAGTGCCGCGAGCATTGCAGCCGACTAGCTGCACCAAACCGCTAAAGCTGTCTCAACGTTCACTTATTGGCTCAGAACGGTCCCAAGCATAAAAGTCTCACTTATAGACTCAATACCTCAAGCGCTGCTATCATTCGACCGTCCGATCATCTTAGATATCGAGCGCCTCTTTTTAGTCGTTTCGGTTTTTTATTCTACATCATAACACACTCACACGAAGCGCTGTGTTTGCTTTATGCAGAGGTTGTTCAAAACCCATTCGATTTACAGCTTTAGCACTAAGCCATAGAAGCTAGCATGCCATCTTTTTATTTTTAAACCTTTATTCTCTTCGGTGCAAGACGTGCAAAAGTATCATCACGCTTTCTTCAAATGAACACTAAACTCACATCAATGGAGAAGGAGAACTATTTGCCATAGGCTTTTTGTTACTTTATTAGTCATTTTGACTCTTTTTACCTGGTACTTGCGGCAGGAGTACGTTGTCAAAATGTCGAATAGAAACTTCTTGCAACGACAGGTCGCACACCTCTCAATCCAGTTGCAAAGCTCTGGCAGTAGTTGTCTTACGCCTCTCTTTGGCGGGGTTAGGCTAATGCTCTTCAGTCTGATCACGGTGCTTTTGACACAACAAGTTCAGGGGAAGGAAGCAGGTTTCATGACTAGCCTGGCTACCATGCCCCCGCCGACCGCCGCTAAAGGTTTATGTCGGCAGTACAGCTGGGCATGCGAAGACACGCAGAGAAGTGTTCTGCACTACGACGAAGAAATGAAAATCGTTAAGACCCTCAATAAGCAGGTTAACTCTACAGTTAGAAGCATTTCTGATCGATCCCAATATGGAGAGCTAGACCGTTGGGCTCTGCCTACATCGAAGGGTGGGGACTGCGAAGACTTTGCGTTGTTGAAGAAAAAAGAACTGGTACATGCAGGAGTTGATCCGCGTAGGTTACTAATTGCGACTGCATTGGACAATCATCGGAATGCGCACGCGGTGCTGATTTACCGTTCACCATATGAGGATCTTGTTCTCGATAACCTGACCAACCATATAAAAACGTGGAAAGATACACGCTACCTATTCCTTCGCATGCAAGACCCCACAAACCCGCGCCAGTGGGTTGCAGTTTTCGGAGGCAGCTGAAGCGAAGTGGGGAAGTACCAAATGCCCATCCGGAAAACTAGAAAGATGTGCGTTAGGGCCGGCCGCTCTCTTTATCGTCTGTAAGACTGGGTCGAGGAAGGCTACAACAAACTGAAGAGTTCTCGTCGTGTTGCGACCCGCTACGATAAGAAAGCCTAAAGCTTCCTCGGCTTCGTAGACATCACTTCGATCTGCTTCTGGATCCACCGTTTATCAACGTGACCTAGGTTAACCAGATTTAATGCGCCAGGTGCTTCTAATTCCTGATTGCTTCACTTAATCTGGATACTATGCCGCTCGCATTGCGGCTGGCAGAGCGATCCAAAAGCAGTCGCTTTGAGAAAGAACCAGACATGACAAAAGCCTCAGTCAATTCAGGCGTGATGATAGGATAGGTGTTGGCTGCAGGCGCGGTCTGGCCCGAGGCGGCAAAAGTATGGCTGATGTCAGAGCAAGACGACCGTGCGGGTTTCGCGAACGGTGGACTGAAGTTTGACGGTTTGGATGGCAGCCTGATTGCCTTCACCGATCGTCCCGATCGCGACACGAAGTGTGTCCCGCTATCCGGTTGATTGAGTAATCGGCGAAGGATGAGAACAGTTTTGTGACCCAATCAACCAACACCGCACTGACGAGTACCGTCAATGGGCAGCAGATTGGTCGAGCGTGGTGTTGAACGACCCGAATTAGGAGAATGGATCTCTGAGCTCTGGATACAATGTGATGGAAGGCAGAGATAGCGCCGCCCTCAACCAGGCAATCCTTGAGATTAATCCTCTCAGTGACGAGATCGGGTACACTACGTTGATTGGCACCGAGTGCCTCAGTGCCCGTCAATGTGGATGGACGGATACCGTAGACAACGCTCATTTGAACGAACGAAGCAATTTAATTGCGCTCTCTGAGTACATGCAGAAACGAGACAGAAGATGAATGGCCTTGTACCAGACCTGAACATATCGACGCTCCCGAAAACAGAACGCCGTGATGCATGGAGAGATTTCATGTCGGACTTTTGGCGCCTTGGCAAGCCCTTAGTCCCGCCGTGCAAATTGGAGCTCAACGTGTCGTCCCGCCAGTTGAAGGACGCCGTGTTCTGCCAATTGGCAATGTCGCCGGCAGAATTGGTGGGCAACAATCGCGACTTCGATTGTGTTGTGGTTCGCTACCAGAATGAGGGAAATACGGTCGCAAAAGTGGACGGGGAGACCACCCGCGTGGCGCCTGGCTCTCTGACGGTAATGGATTTGTCCGCGACACGATATTGCTACAACGATCGCTCCAAAATCACCTATCTTGCGCTCAGGAAATCAGGCCTTCAATTCACGCGTCACGCTCTGCGTCCCATGACGCATTTCGACAATGGAACATCGGTCGGGCGGCTGATGATCGCCAATTTCCTGCATCTGGCCAACGAATTATCGCAAAACCCGGGTTCAGCCGACGCCTCAGTGATCGACCTTTTCGCGTCGCTGGTGGTTAGCGCCACCACGGATCGAGAGGCGCTCAAATCGCAACTGCCGCATACCGAATCGGCCAAACGTGTTCGTGCGGAGCAGTACATCTTCTCGCGGCCGCTCTCGCTACCTTTGAACATTGACGAGATGTGCATCTCCGTCGGTATGTCGCGAGCCACATTGTACCGCCTATTTCGCGCAGACGGTGGATTGCAGGCCTACTTGACTAGCCATCGCCTGGAATGCGCCCGCCGCGCGCTCGCAAGTAGTCAGCCCACACGAGGGGCGGTCACATCTATCGCCACACATATGGGCTTTCTCGACACGTCAAGCTTTGTTCGAAGTTTTCGGCGAAAATACAACTACAAACCGAGCGAAATCTTGGGATCTGAATACGCCAAGAACGCCGATCCGGACTATCAGTGTTTGACGCACGGAAATCAGGCAAAGATCGGTGAGTGCTCAAACGGTGGCCCTAATTCATTCTTTCTCAATCTCAACATGTTGGCGAAAACGAAAAGGACCTACGAGCTAGCACATGCGCCCAACCCACACTTGGTCTAGTAGCTCCAATACCGAAAACCCGCATAACGATCCTACACGATATCAGCTGCATAACACCAGGAGGCTCGCGTACAGGCAAAGTTTCCCTAGGTCCTGGGGTTTCAAGCCCAGAAGTCTCGGACAACGAAATTGCATAGCTAGCGCTTAAGGCAAAGAACCAGGCGCCAGATATGTATGCTATGAAGAGGCCGTAGAGCAGAGCCAACGCCATGCTCACAAGGCTCCAAACGACTATCTCAACACCGCATGCGTTCCGGAAACTGCGACAACCTAGATCGACCACGTGATCGCGTACCAGCCAAGGATCAGGGAGAGACCTCACTAAAACACCAAGAGGTTAAAGGCCTCACCCAAGACAAAGGCATCGCTTACCTTGCGTACAAACTCGGAAACGGTGTCCATATTCGCCTTTCCTGGAAAATTTTTTATTATTCATTATGACTTTATATTGACAACTCGATCTTTGAGGTCAAACGTTTAAGCGCAGCTCTGGTCGAACGATAGAGTTCTCCCCCGGACGTAATTGACCAGTTTGACGCAAACCTCGTAGGGGTAGTAGAGCAAGCCGCCAGTTCTCCCGGTGGCTTGCTTCTCTTTTTGACCTGTCACTCAGTAGAAACGGGGACGCGGTCATTATGGTCCTCGATACCCTTTACATCCGTCTAGACTTCACCGCGCGAGTTAATTACGAGCATTCAATGGTAGCCGTCCCGCAACTAAAATTTGACACTGCAGATTTCACGTCGGAGGACCGCTTTGATGCAGTATCGGAAATGTGGCGGGGTTTCATGACGTTTAAAGATGATCCCCGATCCTCTCGGAATTTCTTCCTGCGCTCACATTTCTCTTTCATTGGGGATATTTCCTTTCTTCATGGAGCTTCAGCACCAATGAGCTTTATGGCCACCCAAGTACGCAATAACGTGCCGCTGATATCGATCACGTTGTTGCAACATGGCAGACGCGAGTATTTTTTGGGCGATAGGCTGGAGCACCAATCGACAGGTGTCGTCTATGTGACCCACACAGATCGGTGGGGCTTGTGGGATGTTAAGGAGCCAGAAGATGCGTTGAATCTCTATATTCCGCCTAGCAGGCTAGGATTGGCGCAAGGTCAACTTCTCAGAAGCCGTGCGTTTCCTACATCGAGACCCATCGGTGCGATGTTGCGGTCCTTGCTTCTCAGTTGCCGTGAGATGCCGCATCACAGTTCAAAGGATAGTGCTGAGGACATCGCAAATACGATATGCAGTTTTCTTCAACCGATCCTCCGCGATGAACCAGATTGTGAGGCCACGGCGGTTGAGGATTTCAGGCGGACTGCAATTCAACGGTTTGTCGAAGACAACATCGCCGATCGTTCGATAAATTCCGAGCATCTGTGCGAACGGTTCGGGGTGTCGCGCGCAACACTGTATAGACTGTTCCAAGACGACGAAGGCATCATGTCCTACATTGCCAACCGAAGGACAAAACGCGTCTGCGACGAACTAAGTCGTACGGCGCCTCATAGAGGTGTCGTGCGCGCCGTAGCCGAAAAGTACGGGTTCTATGATATGCCCCAGTTTACTCGTACGTTTCGAAGACACACTGGCATGACACCCGGAAACGTGGCGGGGCTCCTTTTAGCGGATACTGGCGGTTGTCAGGGCGCTAAATCTACGGAGTTGAAAGAAGATTCCCACAGTTTGTTGAACGGACCCAGTCTGGCTCAACAGTTTGAAGCGCTTGATCGTAAAGCGGATTCACTTGCCAGTGCAGGGTCCTGAGTCGGCGTACGGTTTCGGCGCTCTGTCGAAGCTCTTTATCCAGCGATAATAGTGACGAGTCTCAGCGGCGACAAAAACGGGTGCTCATCTGGCGCGCGAAATATTACTTTCAAGTTGCGTATCTTAGTTCCGGCCAACGTGAATCGGCAACTAGCGGGTCACGTTGAGAAGTAATAGTCCGTAGATATGAATTTTTTTTTGAGTGGACGTTCGTGGAAGGTATAGCATCCGGAATTCTGGATTCGCTGAGGACCTATACTGAATGGAATCCGCCCGGTTTAAGGGGAGGTCTGCCTTAATCACTAAAGATTTCGATGCGCTCGTTGGTCAGTTGCTGAGCTTTGCCTTCCCAATAAGGGTTAATGTATGAGGCATTTTGGCAGCCGTTTCGCTTGATTTCCTCGGCAGCATATCTGGCAAGTCTTGCGTGCTGCATAACAAACTCGAAGAGTTGGGCGTTCTTGACATCGAGTGTCTGTTGTTTCTGCTGACGCGTGGTGTTTACCAATCTTGGCACAAGAGCGCTAATTTCAAGCGATACATTGCAGCTGGCGTCCCAATTTATGTCCCAGCGCACCATATGTTCGGGCAGGTTAGCAAAGACAGTATCTATCTGAACCTGATCGGTTAACTCCAAGTCCAAATAATCCACTGAAAGTTCTTCTTTGACGAGATACCTGTCGGGTTGCCAGTGTTCGTCACATAGTCCCGGAAATGCACTGAAAATCACAATCCCAGCACAACTCAGTGTTTTAGATATCATCAAACTAGAGAACCCATTGTTGATTGCAGTTGTCCGAAACGATGTTCAAAAACACCTTTCCTGTAAACACCATTATTAGTCGTTATGACTTTATCTTGGCAATCCGTTGTTTGAGTTCAAACTCCGAGTCACAGCTCTGGTCGATTGAGATAGATTCACCCCCGGACGTTGTTGATCGGTGCTGTGCACACCTCGCAGGGATTGTAGAGCGGGATCTTATCATCTATGTAGGTCTGTTTTCATGAGTATTTCCTGCGGAAAGGTTTCTCGATCCCTTGGTGGGATCAAAAACTCTAAAGGCTCTTTTCCTTTTTCCCAGACTCGGCTGATCTGAGAGGCATTGAGGGGGACTAGGGTCTATTAACCTTACCAGTCAGAGCTTTAGGACGTTCGGGCTCACTGTCTTTGACATAGCAAATGCGAACCAGTTTCCGAACCTTCAGAACAGTCAGGTTCCGGTCCGGATAGGCGGCCTCCAAACGCTTTAGGGCCTCTTCTTTCGTTAGACACGGGATCAGATGTTTGCAAGGGCCGGACTTTGCGCCGCCGAAGGTGATCTCGAAGCGCACCTTTTCGATCTGTGTTACCATAGAGGTGTCTCTGGTTGTGGCCAAAATAGAGATTCAGCTGGCAGATGAACCAGCGCGCTGTCTGTGGCCTAGATATCTTTTTTAGTCAATATGACTTTTTCTTGACATTCCAGTATCCAAGTAGAAAACTCCAAAACTGGTCCTGTTAACCAATCCGTGTCGCTGCGAAGACATTTTGGGTTGGTTGTACTTGGCAGTGCTGGACCAATCGGCCAAGCTGCGCGTACTCCAGCAGCTTGGCCTTTGGCTCAACTGTGAGCGAACAACGGCACTGCCAAACAGACAATCGAAGTTCATGATTGGGAGCGGTACGCTGGAAGTAGAAATGAAAAAAGCTTTGATTGCCTCCAGTTTCCTGAAAGCGATGGCGCACGATGGCCGCTTGAAAATTCTTTGCTACCTGATGACCGGCGAAAAATCCGTAAATGAAATCCAAAACAAGTTATCGCTCAAGCAAGCAGCAGTATCGCAACATGTTGGTCGGCTTAGTCTTGAAGGATTGATTACTAAAAGACGGCAAGGACAGCGCATTTTTTACAGTGTTTCTGACGACAGGGTGCGGGCAATCGTTGGCGAATTGTATGAGCTCTATTGCAGCGAAAATGGTTCAGAATAAGGTGCGAATGACCGCTGAACGGAGAGGCTGTGTGTGCACTCTAACCGGTTGGCGAAGCATGACTAGAGCATTCTTTGTGTGCGTTCTCTTGCGCTTCTGAAAGCGTGCTGGTGAACAACAAACTGCTGTCTAAGTCAAAAACGCATCTACGCTATCTCGCTAATGGAATTGAATCCGCCACTCCATCTGTTCATCACAGAAAAAAGTCAATATGATACGATTTGAACAGACTAATTGAGACGTGGTGGAAAAGACAATCATGTGTTCCACAGCTAGTCTTTGAAGTCTCCAAGGTAGTGGGTAAGCAGTGTTTTCCTCGATTCATCGGCTTATCCCTTGCAACTGCCCGGCCCTTGCGGTCGGGCTTCTTTTTGACACAGGATCGCGGACATAGACGTTACGACAAACACCTTAAGTCGAAGCACGACGTCGATTGCTACACCTTTCAGGCCGCAACGTACGATGGTGGCTATCTCACGGCACCCCTCATTCGTCCCCTCTTCAAGGTTGGGGAAAATGTAACATTGCTTCACCGCTTGAGAGCGGCAGCAACTTGCGCCGCAATCATCCGAGAGCCCGCTATCGAAGGATGGATCCTGTCGATCGTGTGGTAGCGCAGACTTCCGTGCGGGATGGCGTCCTTGACCGGCACATATGTGAAACCATCGCGTCTTTGAGCCAGTTTAGCAACCCGCGCCTCAAGCTCATCACCAATGGCCGCACAAGCCTCTATCGGGGATTGCCGACCTGGTGTTCGGAGATATCCAACATAAAACGCATGGGACCCATTTTCGTTGATGCGATTTACCAGCTTTGGGATGTATCCAGACGTCAGATCCGGATGAATAATCCTATCTAAGTGGGAGGCACACTGTACACAACCGCACCCGAACAGCAGGTCATTTCCGCCGCCATTGAACACAACAACTGATGCGCCGGTATCTGAATAAGTCCTGGCTATCATCGGCATCGACATTCCGGGCAAAACCTCAGATTTGACGCTCAGGCCATGGTGCTTTCGCAAGAGGCCGGGAACAGAATTGCCCTTCATGCCATTCCAGGAGAGCATCGAGTCCCCCAAGACAAGGACCTCCGGAGGCTCTTGGCGCATCACCGTGTCGGTGGTTTCCCAATCGTCGGTTGGTTGCGTGTTTGAGCAAGCCCCCACCGCAACGACCACTGACAGCATTGCGATCCACCTTGACCACCAGCGAGGAATTGCCTTTGAGCAGCAGCCGAGAGAAGTCAAAAAACTCATACCGTTCTCCTGTGTTGGCTGTGGTTTGGGTCCCAACCGGTACCACCCTGCTCGGGGTTTTTTGGGAATCGACGCCGGCTGCGTCTGGACCGAAATCTCTTCAGTTTGTTTTTGTTCTTTGTCGTGATAGCCTCTTCCCTGAAGATCGGTGTTGAAGCTTATGCCTTAGCGTTATCAGGACGCATTTGTCTTTGCCGTAACGCGATCAAGCGTTCTTACTTTGATCAAAAAACACGGCGACAAAAGTTATGTCGTCTAATGTAGTCACATTGTCCGGAGGCCTGTCGAGAACGCGATCAAGCTATCATACGAGCCACACGGACGTCTGTGACCTAGACAACATTTATAATCATTGTGATTTAATTGACAATCCAAAATCCAAGATCGAGAGTAGTTTTCCGGTTCTTCAATCCAATCCTCGTCTCTGTGCTGACGTCAAGAAGTTGTGAAGCTCGTTCTTTCGAGCGATTTGGAGTTAACCAATGACATCTAGGTCGATTTTGCTTTCTTGGCTGTCACTGCTCGGCATTGCTACCAGTTTCGCTACTCTTGTCATTGTTTCTATTGCGAGTCTTTGGCCAGCGGGCGAACCGGGTAGCGCAGTCGACACCACGCATGTGGTAGAGAACACCACGCCTATCGTAGACAAAATCTTGCATGTAGTTGCATACGCGGTGACGGTGTTACCGTTGGCGGTAGTTAAGCAAAACGTAGTTTTAAGGATTGCGTTATTGGCTTTAGTCTGGAGCGGCGTAGTCGAACTGCTGCAACCATTGGTAGGACGAACAACCAGCGCAACCGATTTGCTGTTTAATGCCTTTGGCATAGGCTTGGGTTTGGTGGCGGTTAGGCTCCTTAAAGCTGTATATGGGGACAACTAACCCGGGTTCCCGCCAAATCAGACGGGCGCCCATTGTAGTACGTAAATGCTGCAGTGCGTTCGTCATGGCCGAGTTCGAAGCAAATTCAAAACGCACTAGACTTCCAAGCAAAACCCACACGGTGAACGGCTGGAATGTCCGTGGAATGCAAAGTGCAGGCGGAGGTCATGGCCCTGGCATGGCAAACCCAGCATACGAACAAGGTATACACAGCGGTGAAGCCCATCAGATGAGGAAAGTAATCAACGAACATCTGCGCGCGTCTCACCAACTGGAGCGAACGGTACACGGCGGCTTCGTACCAAGTTTCAGCTCAGCTATCCGCACGAAGCAGCTGGTTCTTACGTAATTGCCAGCAAAAGCACTCATGCATACAAAAGTTACCGCTAGCCAACTCTAACATATTAAATCTAAATGATATTTTAGGCCCATTCGAAAAACTGCTTTAGTCAGGTAAGTCGGGTTTTGGTCGCAAGTACTTTCAACCTATCGGCGATTCAGTGCCGATTTGTTGCTTTGCGATGGAATGCATAGAAAGCTTACTGCATAAGTTTGGTAACAGGTGTGCTTTTTGCAGGTTTCTCATAGATGAAGAAGCGGTCTACAAATGATTGAGCTTTATCACTTAAGTTTATGGAGCCGGTAGCAAACTGCACTCCGAGACGAGAGAGTCAGCTTTATCCCTATGGTTCAATAGGTCGATGAAGCCGCGCCGACCCGCTCCATGCAGGAGCCAAATGAAAATGTGAATAGATATGAGAACCCTGCCGATTTTCGAATTCGATACGGCAAAACTTGCACCGCTTGACCGACTTGATGCTGTTTCGGATCTTTGGCGAAATTATCTGTCGATAAACTTTTTTGAAGGGGCTAAGAACGACTTTTTCCTAAAGTCCAAAGTATGGTGGACAGGCGATTGTACTTTTGTTCATTCGGCGGCCGCTCCCATGATCTTGGGGCGGAAAACGCCTCCGGAGGGGGAGAAATTGATATCAATTTCAATCCTAACGCGCGGTCTGCACAAGTATGTAGTGCAAGACGAATTCAAGCAGCAAACCCGCGAAGCGGTACACATGAGCCGGCACGCAGATCAAAAGATCAGGTGTTGCCCGACCAACAGTGAGTTCTTTGTTCTGTATATACCCGCCGCGAGGCTCGGAATATCAATCGATGAAGACTTCCCTAGTCGAACCTTTCCCATCAATACACCCGCGGGATCTATCATCCTTTCAATGTTACTCGGCCTTCACCAATCACTCGAAGATGCTGACTATATTGAGAGTTTTGTCCTCAGCGAGAGCATTATTTCCTTTCTAGAAAGCATCGTTCATAACTCGGTGCGCTTTAGATCCCTGATGACCGCCAGCACCCGTTCCGCCGACATCTACCGATACATAGATGAGAATATCAAAGACCATTCACTCTCCGCCGATAGGCTTTGCAAAGAGTTTGGGATGTCCCGTCCCGCTCTCTATAGACTGTTCAATGAAACAGGAGGTGTCATGGCATACATCGCAAAGCGTCGAACGAAGTTTGTTATGGAAGAGTTGTCCCGATCCAAACCGCAATGGGGCCTTGTGAGGTCGGTGGCGGAAGAATTTGGCTTCCACGATATCACGACGTTCAATCGAGTGTTTCGGAGGCATACAGGCGTTGCACCCGGCATGTTTTCCGGGCTCTACGACGAAGAGCTCAAGAGCGTGCTTCCAACAAACAGCGTACTAAGCGCTGATACCGGGCGCCCCCCAATAGTTCTCTCCAATGCGTCGAACCGAAAAATCGAGTGAATTATAAACACCTGCAGCCGATTTGGGTCTGAAGTCTAATCCGTAGAAGCAATGACCCGTTGGCCACCTGCACGAACGCGCCCAAACGATTGTACTACAGGCCTAATGAATGGGCCGGTTCAGGCCCTAAATGGGAAGAGCGGTTTGACCCATATTGCATCGCGTGGCGAGATTTGCTGGCCCATCCGATCCATCTACTCCACAAGGAATTCTTAGCTGACAGGTGGCATTCTGGATTTAAGGCCCAGAGTATAGCGTTTGGCTTTGCAGTTGTCGGCGAGCCGCAGATAGTCCTTTTCAGTTAAGGATTTTAAAGTCCGGTTGAACGTAGGTTGGCTCATACCCCTCGTAATGGGGTGATTCCTAAGATCCGCTGCTTCCACAACATCATCTCCGGAGTGATCGGCAATCAAACGAACTACATAGAGCAAATCTAGTTGATTCTTTGAAAGTGAGACTAAACCAAGGTCTCGTTCCAGTTCTGCAAGCAGGTCTCGAATCTGCGCAACGGTCAGTAGTGTAACCTTTTTCGTCATTAATCAACATCGCTCATTGTTCTCCAAACTGGCCATTATGTGCACAACAACAGCCTGCGCTGCGAGGACCCATGACAATCGATTATGTCCAAATTTGGAAATTTTTTTGGTATCAATCTCTTTTGATCGCTCGTCGATCGATAATATTAGTCAAATCGACTAAATAAGACATTGCGCAAGTGTTACTAAACGTTAATCCCGCCCTGGCTTCTTTCTCGACTAGCACATCGGTAAGCTCACGTAAGAGATCTGAGTAGACCCAAGTACGACGTGAACTTCGACTTCAGGGGGCTTGCAGCGCCGAAGGCGGCGTCATCCAACGTTTCCAGGTATTCCCTAACGACGCGAGTGGCCTTATCAGGATGAACATCTCAGGCACCAAATCCCGCTGAGGTGAGGAATTCTGCCAATACCAGTTGGCAAACGATTGGAGGTTTGACCAACCAGTTTGATTGGAGATTGATCCTCATATTGGATACCTAGCATGTGGGCAACGGAAGTGTGGTCCACTGGTGAACGTCAAACGATCCTGACCAAACCGTCATGGTGCGACCAACAACTCGCTCAACGTTCGACAGCAAACACCCCACCATGCCGAACAATCCGTTTGCCATGAACTTCAAACAAGCTGCAGGTCAGCATTATGACGTGCTGCAGAGCCCATTTTATTGGATGCAGCGTAAGCGAAAACGCCTCTTTGCCTTTCCCTGCTACGGATAGGGCCATCTTAGATCTCAGTCACGGCGCATTCGACCGATTGGTGAGTCTCTCATATAGTCTATTTGACTTTTTATAGATCCGTAGATAATGTGATAAACGGAGGCTGTACCGATCACGCCTCTTTATCCCAACCCAACCTGAACACACTGGCTCGCTCAAGCGAGCCATTCTTTTCACGAAGCTTTTGCTTACTTGTTCTGCGTTCCTCCAAAGCAGTCACTGAGCGTATCCACGCGCGAACAGGAGAAACAGGTTTGCCTTTTATTTGTCATATTGACTTTCTTGCGAGCCCATCCATAATCGCCGGAGGTGAGACTCGCGTTACCTCACCGACACACCTCACTCACAAGAGCGACCGCCCTTGACCCCCTCGGGTGGTCGCTCATGACCTCACAAGCGTATGTCTTCGAAGCGTCGGACGTCCCGTCCAACCTTTCTCCTAAGGTGGGGATACTACAGAGGCCCGGCGGCGACACCAGCGATGTGGGTATTTGGCCCAAAATCTCGCAGAGCGAATTTCGGCTCCCTGTTGTCTCGAGATCGTGAGTTCCGAATGGGGTCTACTCTCGCGGCTACTACGCTTCCGTTTGCCAACTCTTAGACCTCACGCCCGTTTCGACCTGTGGTCAACTTCTCAAAGAGCTCTGCACACGGCACATGCGCCAACTATTAATTCGACGACAAGGCTATCTCAATCTCGCTATTAATGATGAAAAATGGGAAGATGCCGAAATCGCTCGGTAACTCGTCAGGATAGTCGATGCTTCGGATCGCCAACAAAACCGGACCGGCTTGAAAAAAGTGGATCACTAACCCTTCAATAGATTTGTGGTTGGTCCTTGAAAGCTGATATCTCCAGTAGCCACCGTCCAGATCAATGTATTCGAGGATCCTGAATACCTCGGAGATATCATTGATCAGCCCCACTTGAGTGGTCCAATTTGATTGTTAGTGCATGACTGGCCTTTGGTCCATCTGGACGATGGTTTCCGGGGCCGGTGGGCGGTAGCCCAGAGCACTGTGTGGTCGTTTGGTGTTGTAGTGTTTCTGCTCCGCGCGGATCTGAGGCGTCTATTTCGACAAAATGATAGTTGCGCGCATCTAGGTCATCGTCCCTCGCAGGGATAGGCGGAAATTCGGATTTACTCACAGGCGGCTCCTCAAATCGGGCTCCGATCCCTAGCTGGGTAACCAAGGATAGCCAGAACCATCGCGCTGGCGTCAACGCTTGAGGACGACAATTCAGGCCTCCCACACTCGACAGGCGCACCACCAAACCCGTTCTGTCACGTTAGCCGTTGCCCAATGCACTAGAGTGCTGACTGCACTCCTGGCATCTGCCGCCGCAGTACGGGCATTGGGGTATACCCATTCCTCTCGTGATGTCATCGCCTCAACTGGGTAGCTGCGCCGGTGCAGCTCACAGGGCCCGGCTTCAACATCAGCCCAGACACAGATGCGATGTGCAGAGCAATCAGACCTGCAAATCTGAGACGCAGAGCCAATGAATTTGAGCCCATTCTGGCCTAGGTAGTACTGTGATTCTCAAATTTCGAGCGACACGGATTAGAGTGGAAGGAACAACAGAATGCAGATCGCGATGAAAGCGGCATCGAGATCAATCTTAACGGCGGGTCCTCGACATGCTCGACAGAAAAACGATCCCTTGGAGCGGAGCTTGATTGCTGAACAGAATGACTTGTTTAGAGCGACCTGGCCGCTCTCACCGCAGTTGGGTCGCTTTGTACTGAGTAGGGAGCTCGCCACTCGATCGGGGCAATTTCAGCGCGCCTGCCTTGAGGCTGTCAGGACCTACAACGGTTTTTCCTCCGGGACCGACCCTGATGGAACTCACCTGGCGGGTGTATTCGACGTCGACGGGACGAAGATCTGCTTCAGGATTGCACTATTTGACGAGACCTACGAAAACCCGGCTGCCGATCCTTCAGACCTTGGAAAGACAAAGCGAGTTCTGACGATCCACGTGTCTGAGGAACATCAGCGACCCTAGCGCCGGCTGGTTGAACTGCCGCGGAATCCGGTGTTAGCACGGCTCACACCTTGAGCCGCCGTGGGTAAACTCCAAGCGAAACTTTTCGATCTGTGTTTACCAGGTGAAATCCAGGCAAACACGGTAGTACCGCGCTTTGAAACTCGGCGCAGGGCATACGTCCCCATGTTCAACGAGACTGCGCAACGCCCGGTTAAATGTGGGCTGGCTTATGTTTCTGCAGATAGCGTGTGAGCGCACGTCACACACATCAACATCAATCTCACCGGCTGCGATGGACACCAGCCGCATCGCATAGAGGACGCTCAGCTCGTGGTCAGACCTTGGTCGCTTACCGTCGACATTTTCAAGTGTCGCGATCGTCTCTCTCAGCCGCGCGGTGGCAGACATATTCCGGGTGTTCATTGGCTCGCCTCTAGCTATGTCCGACCCATGTTACAGAAAGCGGCTGAGAGGAAGGGCTGACTTTAGGTAACCGGCATGGTCAAAAGCAAAACAAGCTGTGCCCTCACGGACTGGAAGATTGTCTGGTTGCTTGTAAATACTTGAACGTTGTCCCAACTCAATGTCAGAAGAGCGTACAAAAATACGCTCCTTTGCCTTTTCGCATCTGGAAACTCAGCAAAAGCAGATGTAGCAAGCTGCCCGCCTGCACTGTCCTGCAATAGGATCTCTACTTCGCTCAGCTTAGCAAACGAGGTTGGTGTCGCCTGGTGTCGTCTAATTCGCGCCGCTATCGGCAAAAACAGGTAATGACTCGACCTCTCTCCAATCTCGGAAAAATACAGGATGACTTTCTGGCGAAACTCGATATCCGGAAGGGTAGTGTTGGCTAAGTTAATGAGACCTGGCAGATCGTTGTACCCCAACTCGGCCAGTTTGCGAATTTTATCCAGCGCTTCAAAGGTGTTTTGGTCTTCACCAGTAGTCGCACATCTTGCCCACCAAACGATCAGAATGTCAAATATGTCCCTCGGGATTTTGTCCCGTTTTTCAGGAAAGGTCATATCGGCAAACTCTTCAAAAAACTCACCCAGAAGCGGGGTTAGAATGACCTCATTGGTGTGACTTACAAAAGCACCTGAAGCTATTTTCTTGATGCGTTTCCAAAGTTGCATTTCTTTGACTGCTCCAGAGCGACGATGTGTTCGGTCGCGATTGGTTCGTTCAAGCGAGCTTTTTCAATCCACGACACAGTCTTTCGTATTCGCCTAGCGATGATGACAACCCTTAACGTTTTCGCGACGACGTGGGTTGGTAGCAGAACCAGATTTGGAGTTTTCTATTGAGACGCTGAATTGTCAATATATAGTCACATTGACTACAAAAGATATCTAGGCCACAGACAGCGCGCACGCTCAACGAATGGCTGATTTTGTTTGGGAGAGGATATATGCGCCTAGTCTTGACAGCTTTCGCACTAAACTCATTTGCATTCTTGGCAAATGCCGAGCCGTCCGTTGAGCGAGGCGAGTATCTGGTTCGGGGTCCAGCGGGCTGCGGTAATTGCCATACGCCACAAACGGATCAAGGCCCGGATATGTCCAACGAGTTGGGTGGGTTTTTGGTCGAGAAAAACCCGGCTTTCGAAGCTTGGGCTGTGAATATTACACCTGGCGGGCGCGTCGCCGATTGGACAGATGATGAACTCGCAAAAGCGATCCGAGAGGGCATTCGCCCAGATGGATCTATTATCGGACCGCCAATGCCAATGGGCCTATACCGTGGCCTGTCTGATGATGATCTGTACTCCATTGTTGCCTTTCTACGCACGGTCCCTGCCAGCAAAAACGAAACGCCTCAATCTACATATAGTTTTCCGTTACCTCCTGCCTATGGAGCACCGCTTCAAAGCGTTTCCGCTCCCGTACAGTCGGTCAGCGTTGAATATGGCGAATACCTCGCAGGACCGATTGCACATTGCGTAGAGTGCCATACGCCCATGGGTGATGAAGGGCCGATGTTTGAAACTCATCTCGGTGCAGGCGGGCTTGAATTTCACGGGCCGTGGGGAACCTCCGTCTCGTCCAATCTAACCACTCATGAAGACGGGCTCGCTGGCTATAGCGATACAGAATTGAAGACCATGATTACCAAGGGCATACGGCCAGATGGCTCGATAATGCTTCCACCCATGGGGTATCATCACTATGCGGCGATGACAGACAATGATCTGGACGCGGTTATTCTGTATTTGCGCCAACTTCCACCGCTCCCCAATGGTGGTTAAGTTGTTCAAGGCTTTGCGACAGATAGTATAGCCGCAATGGCAGCAAAGCCCGGAAGCTGTGTGAAAACTCTGACCGGTTCGCGAAACTTGCCAAAAATACCCTTTATGTGCGTTCTCTCGCGCTTCTGGGAGGGCATTTGCACAGGCACTGAAAATGAGCTTGACGAGAGAGTTCATAGGCCGGAGTTTTCACACAGCCTCTCCGCACAACTGACCTTATGACCGTGTATTGAGCGATCTTGCCCAACCAAAACCATCAGATTACCGCTTCGAGCCCAGATCCACCATGAAAAGCCAATGGCACGCTGAAATAGCAATCGGCATTTTGCAGCCCAAAGCCGTCATAGGGTGCGGCGACCCAGCCGGTTCAACTGGTTGATGATCGACGGGCATCTTCAGGGAGTGTAGGAATATGAAGTGCAGGGGGCTAGAAATTCGCCAGTCTCAAGCATACCTGCTTGGCGTTATGTCGCAGGAAGCCAAATCAACTGAGTTTGGGTTGATGTCATGAGTACTCTACCGACGCTGAAATTCGATACTTCGGACTTTAGCCTAGAAGACCGCATTGATGCGGTTGCGGATATGTGGCGACCATACATGTACTTCAAAAGTGATCCGCTCATTGCGCCCAGATTTTTTTTGCGATCTCAACTCTGGAGGTTGGGAGATATTTCTTTCCTGCATTCAGTCTCATCTCCAACGAACTATGTCGCTAGTGTAGTAAGAGACGACGAACCGCTGATTTGCATAAGGTATCTGACGAAGGGGCGACGGGAGTACTTTTTGGAGAATGAACTACAAAACCAAATGCCAGACTCCGTGCACATAACCAGCAGTCGCAGTCGCAGTCATTGGAACTGTTTCGAAGACGAAGAAGCGCTTGCCTTGTATGTTCCACCAAGTAGGCTTGGTATTTTGCCAGGCCAATCCCTCAGGAACCGAATTATCTCAATAAATCAACCGGTCGGTGCCATCTTGCGCTCTATGCTTAAGAGCCTTTCGGAATCCCTGAGTTTCAGCAAACAAGAACAAGGTAAGTTACTTTCTGATAGTATTTGTTCATTCCTTCAACCCATCTTACGTGATGTAGCAGATCTCGAAGCCAATGGAGTGCAACGGTTACGACGCAATGCCATACAGAGGTACATCGAAGCGAATCTCGGCAATCACACCTTGGACGCTGATCACTTGTGTCAAGAATTTCATGTATCACGCGCTTCGCTCTATCGAATGTTCAAAGATGAAGAGGGCGTCAACAGATACATTACTAGCCGAAGGGTTCAGCAGATACAGGCTGAATTATCGGAATCGCCACCACGCTGGGGTCTCATTAAGTCTGTAGCGGAGAAGTATGGTTTTGATGATATGAGCCAATTCAACCGGACATTTCGCCGTTTCGCTGGAAGCTCACCAAGTAGGTTCGCAGGTCTGCTCTCATATGAATTTGACACTGTCGGGAACAGGCTCTCAAGCCAACAAGGAAAAACTCTGCAACCTGGTTTTCATAGCGTCGGAAGCTTTGTCAGCAACTTTGCAAAATCCGCTTCCTGCGCGTCATAGACATTCGTTTCGAGCACAGCATCGGGTAAAATGGGCTCGAAGCAGACGTCTGACAATTTTGGTCAGCCATCACTAGTCTCCCAGTGCGCCAGAGGGCGGCTTTGCGGACATCGAGTAGACCTTTGTGGTGAATAGCTTGCCAACCGGAGGATTGCTATTCAGCGTCGCGCACGTGCAAATACATGTGAACAGCATTCAACGACGCCTTGAAGCCAAACTTCTCGTAAAAGCCGCGCGCATCTTGTGTGCCGATAAACCAGCTGCCCACATCTGAGAGCAGTGGGTGCGCGAGCAAGCCTGTCATCAGGCGTTTTCCAAAGCCGCGCCCTCGGTAGTCAGGGAATACCATGAAGTCTTTGATGTGCGCACAGGTTGAACATCCGAGACCGCCCGAGCAAATCCAATTTGCCGCCCATCTACCCAGCCACTGATACAATACGAGTGCCGCAATGATCTGAGTATCTGATTGTCCGAAAGATCACGTCAACAATACTCAGCTTGAATGGCACTGCAGAGTGTTTCTGCTTCTACGCTGCGCGGATCGTAGGACAAAACAAGACTGGTCATCCGCGCAAAAATACTATCCAAAAGCCAATTGTCTAGAAGCGGCTTTGGTCTCAATTCGGACCTTTGCCGAAAGTTGTTTTGTTGGCTTAAAGGGAGACATCCACCAGTTGGGAACATGGCTTAGATCATCAACTTGACTTGTTGCCAAACTGAGAAAGCCATCGTTCGAGACCACTTGGATCACCTTGGAATCCCAAAGCCAGCTGGCCCCTGTCACCGTCAGTTGAGTTCTCACTTTGCAGGTACGGTTTGCATCTGGTCCCAACTGCGGAACCCGGCGCAAATCCAAAACGATTGCGGAACGCACGGCTGAACTGACTGACGCTGGGAAATCCCCAGCGCTCCGCGGTCCGCGTCACTTCTCCGCGTTTTGGAGGAGCTTCGGCGAGATCGATGAGTGCCCGCGCCAACCGTCTTTCCACAATGTAGCTCGCGACACCGCCATACGGTGAAAAATCCCTGAAGATAGTTGCCCGAGACGCACCGAACGCTTGTAGGAGTGCACCTGCGCCGAGATCCAGATCACGTAGTTTCTGTTCCAAGAAATCACGCATGGATTTAGCTCTGGCCTGTTGCACCAAGTCTTCGCTATGTGACATCGCTCCGCCCGCCAAGAGTCCTCTTACCAGTCCGACAAAGTCAATGGCGATAGGGTCAGCGTCCTTGAAGTTTGTCTGAAAAAGCCTAGTGTACGTCGTCTCCATAGCGGTGCTCAAAATACGCCCGGAAGCACTATTCAAACTGACGCTGGTCAGAGCGTTTATTTGACCCGGCTTTAAGTCAAGAACCGAGTGAGGCATGTACACGCCAAGCTCCTCTGCGTCGACTATAGCCATGTCATTGGGCTGTGAATAATCAACAACAGTGAGTGCACTTCCACCGGAGTTTGTATATTCCCCTGCTCTAGTGCTCAGGAAATGGCTGCCTTTCGTATGCTTTATTCGCACAAAGCCAGACACATTGCCATCCAACTGGCGCTGGCTTCGGCTCACCAGGAGATTGCGACCACGCGATCTAGAGAAGACGACATTGTCCGCTCTGAATGCGACTGTCTGGAATAGACTCTGGCCAAGGTCCCCATTGAGTGCTGCGATATCGTACATATCCCGTCGCGACTCACGCCACCGCTCAATTACAGCCTTGGATGAATAGGCAGTCGGTTTGATTCTGTAGTGTGGTAAGCTCATTTACTCACTCCAGAGATACGGCCTTGTTTCTGACACCGAATTCGACCGGCTGACTTGAATGCGTTATTTGGCGTTTCGAGGGCGAGCAAAATATATCAAATACTTGCTCAAAGGTTCTTCGTAAGCCTGACAAAACGGACGCGCCAAGTTTGGTTTTCACGTCGCAAGTTCTGGCTTGGATTGTAGTTTGGCTGCGGGATAAGAATAAGTCAGATTGAGCAGGCTGTCATTCGTATTTAAGACGTGAGGGCCGTGAGGTCATTTGACCTTGCCAGTCAGAGCTTGAAGGCATTAGGGGTCACTATCCTCGACATAGAAAATGCGGACAAGGTGCCGGCCCGGATAGGCTGCGCCAAACGCTTTAAGGCCTTTTCATTCGTTGGATACGGGATCAGGTGTTAGCACGGATCACACCTTGCACCACCGAAGGTGAATTCGAAGCGCACCGTTTCAATATTTATTTACCAGGTGAAATCCAGGCAAACACGGTAGTACCGCGCTTTGAAACTCGGCGCAGGGCATACGTCCCCATGTTCAACGAGGCTGCGCAACGCCCTGTTAAACGTGGGCTGGCTCATGTTTTTGGTGATTGCATGCGCGCGCACGTCACGCACATCAACATCAATCTCACCGACTGCGATCGACACCAGCCGCATCGCATAGAGGACGCTCAGCTCGTGGTCAGACCTTGGTCGCTTACCGTCGACATTTTCAAGTGTCGCGATCGTCTCTCTCAGCCGCGCGGTGGCAGACATATTCCGGGTGTTCATTGGCTCGCCTCTAGCTATGTCCGACCCATGTTACAGAAAGCGGCTGAGAGGAAGGGCTGACTTTAGGTAAACGATTCTTCGGCGTTATTTTGCGACTCAGCAAAGGGATTGCTGGTTTGCCCGAAAAGACTCATCCCTACCAGCCGCCTTTGCCGTACACAACTTAACCTGAACAAGTGTGCCGGAATCACAGTTCACGACACCCAAATCTCGGCCATCACGTTACTCCTGATAAGCGGCGATACAAGCGCCAGAACCACATTGAGATCATGTTCGGCAGGCTCAAAGACTGGACGCGTGTGGCGACCCGTTACGACAGATGTCCAAAGGTATTCCTATCAGCAATCGCCCTCGCAGCTCTCGTCATATATTGGCTATGAGTCCTGACCCTAAGAACTTGGGACAGGTCTCGAAAAGAGCAATGGCTGGATTTGATCTTGGAAGATCTGACCATTTTGGGTGCTTTGGATTTTGCCGGGGCGCATATGCAACAGACCTGCCACGCTTCCAGGTGTTATTCCTACTTGTCTCCGGAATAACCGATTGAAATGCGATTGATCATAAAAGCCGTGCTTTTCGGCCACGATACGCACGATACCATGTTTTGGTTTGGTCCGCACCAATTCGTCATAAACACGCTGCACCCTGCGCCTTGAAACATAGGTCATAACACCATCTGTTTCCGAAAACATCCGATACAAAGTCGCACGCGATACTGCGAAGCGCTTACAAATCTGATCGATACTCATTCCTTGGTCGGCAATGTTTTCGTCTATGTACCTCTGGATTGCTGTGATCTTGGCACTCTTTGCTGTATTTGCTAGGCGGTCTGGCGGGTCACGCAACAACGGTTGTAAAAATCCGCAAACACTGTCGGCCAGTTTTTCGCCATCGTCCCATTGGCCATTTTCCAAGGTTCCAGATAGGTTCAACAACACTGATCGCAAAAGAACGCCAACAAAACCGGACGTTGGAAAAGTTCGACTCCGCATCAGCTGCCCCGAAAAAAGACCAAACCTGCTGACTGGGACATAGAGGATCAGCATCTCGCTATCCGTGTGGCAGAACCGGTGCGACTGTTCAGCGTGAGTGCTCACATGAACCGCATCGCCGGATTGGCGCCTAAGCTCACCGTTCAGAACGTAATCCTGAATGCCCTGTAACAGGTAAGAGATCGAAACCATTGCTTCGCCTTCAGGCGGTGAGGGACGATGACATGACATTGGTCCAGCAAGAGAATGCACAAAGCTGCAATCACCAAACCACCACACACTTGAACTCAGATGGAAAGCGCTGCCCAGGTTGCGGTCAAATTTGAAAGACAGATAGTGCCGCCAAAGATCGGCGACGGCATCAAGACGGTCGGACGGCTCAAAGTTTGAAGTATCGAAGCTCAGATGCGGTAGGTTGGTCATTGGAGATAAAGCATCCGTGTAGAAAGTCCGTCATCGAAAGAAGTGGTCCGATTGAGCTGACGGCGTTTAGGACGGCCTGGCTCATCGATTGCTATCTTACGCGGCGCTGCCGAGACTGAGCAAGCGTTGCTGCATCTGCGTTCAAACTACAAGATGTGCGCTTTGCAGAGCTCGGAGCAGACTCAGCATAAGCCCCTGCCCCGCTTGCCACCACTTAGCCATCGGCCCACACTTGGGGCTATTGCTATATCAGCTACAAAATAGGCAGTTCGGGAGTAGCCTTTTCAGTTGAAACCACAATAGAGGTTCGAAACTTCCGGACGTTCTTGATCAGCCCCACTTGAGTGGTCCAATTTGATTGTTAGTGCATGACTGGCCTTTGGTCCATCTGGACGATGGTTTCCGGGGCCGGTGGGCG
>NZ_JBQFRZ010000011.1:0-83887 GCF_056537765.1 Ruegeria sp. C2
CCAAGGAAGAAGGCGGTCGTCACACTCCGTTCTTCGCGAACTACCGTCCGCAGTTCTACTTCCGGACCACTGACGTGACCGGCACCGTGACGCTGGCGGCTGGCACCGAGATGGTTATGCCTGGCGACAACGTCGGCTTCACCGTCGAGCTGATCGCCCCGATCGCGATGGAAGACGGCCTGCGCTTCGCCATCCGTGAAGGCGGCCGCACCGTCGGCGCCGGCGTTGTGTCGAAAATCATCGAGTAAGGCGCGCTCGTCGCGCCTGGTTGCGGCAGGCGATTTTCCATGGGAAAATCTGCCAGGAGCAACTCGGTTGAACTAAAGAAGGCCGCTCCAAAAGGGGCGGCCTTTTTCATTTGATAATCCTTTCGGCGTGGCGTGAGATTATTCGTCGAATAATCTCGGGCCCAACCAGGGAACTGAAGAAAGCCATCCCCATAGGGGCGGCCCTTTCAATATCGGAGCGTTCGCGTTTTGTTTATTGATCGCTGATTGTGCAATCTTAATCTGTTGCCCACATCTTCCAAAACCTGAACACCCACCTGTGTTCCGAAACAAGGAACGCGGAGCGCGCGTTTAGCGAACCGCAAATACCACGGGGAGATGTTCATGTTTGGTTTTGAATTTCTGAACTACGGAGCACAAATCCTTCACAGCAAGGATCTCGACGATATGCGCGCCGCTATTCTGAGCGATGATGAACAAGAAGTAGATTGTAAGGTGAGCGACTTTTGCCGCGAACGTAAGCGCTTTGGACGTGCGCGGGTTGACTGCCCTCAGCGACTGACTGGTTAACTCCAGGCCGGATAAATTCAGGCCTGCGGCACCCACGGCTCGCGGTCGACCATGCGATCTGCCTCGGCCGTGATGTCATTCATATGCTGCTCAAGACTCACGCGCAGCGCTTCGATCTGCTCTTCGCTCGCTTTTCGCGGAACCGGGTCGGTCCATTCGCGGCACAGGAACACGCCCTCGTTGCACCAAGGGCGCGGCATCAGAAGGCGATCCCAGGTTCCGGCTTCGCGCCCATATCGTGCGGAATAGGTGATGCCGAAAACCCGCTTGCCTGACGTGCGGGCCCAGACCAGTGGGACAGTGGACGATACCCGTTCGGGGCCGCGGGGGCCGTCGGCAGCGATACCGATTGAGATGCCCTGTTTCATTTTGCCCAACACCTCGCGCGACAGGGCGACATGGCGCTTGCGGCTGGACATGGCGATGGTGTCCATACCAAACAGTTTCTGCACACGCCCCACCATGCTGCCCGCACGCGCTGCTGAGGTGATCGAGCAGATACGCCCCTTATCCAGAGGGAAGAAGTAAGGTGATTGCGCTAGGCGCTGGTGCCAGAGCACCACGATGACCGGTTCGCCTTGCTCGGCCAGTTGGTCCAGCTCTTCGTAACCGATGCGCTGCCAGCGCGTGGTGCGATGGACCAGACGGATATAGCTTGCGATCCGTCGCGCGACCCAGTTCAGTACGGCTTCGCTGTCGGCAATTTTCTTGCGGATGCTCAAGGCTGTGGTCCTCCTGACTGGCCGAGCTTTGTCTTAAAGAACTGCACGCCGGGCGCAACTTTTTTGTCAGCGGGTAAACTGGGCGTAAAAGTAAAAAAGCCTCTTGAGTCCTCTGCTTCACTGGCATATCTGATGGCGCAGCCTAGGGGTATAGCTCAGTTGGTAGAGCGACGGTCTCCAAAACCGTAGGTCGCGGGTTCGAACCCTGCTGCCCCTGCCATTTCCCACATCAATGACAAAAACCGCCGCATGGCTGCGCCATATCCAAGTTGCCAGTATATGCAATTTACTTGACGTATCGGGACAGAAAGAAAAAGCTTGAACAAGGCTGCGGGACACGCCATCAGAAGAATCCACCTAACGTATTAGAGTCGCTGGGCTTTTGTCGAAGGTGGGGAACCTGACCGGGTAGGGGAACCCGGAGGCGAGCGGGGACACGGGGAAAAATGACTGATCTCGACGTATACCTTGAGGAAATAGGGCTGTCGAAATACGCGCCCGTTTTCGCGTCGAACGAAGTCACGCGTGCTGATCTGGCGCATTTGTCGGAACATGATCTGATTGATCTGGGCTTGCCGCTTGGCCCACGGCGCCGCTTGATGGCAGCGTTGGGGCGCGCGCGCGACAACAACCCTGCGCCAGTTCAGGGCACCGGTAAAATTGTAGCCGAGAGACGGCAGCTGACTGTTATGTTTGTCGACCTTGTGGGCTCGACTGCTCTGTCCGAACGTCTGGATCCGGAAGATCTGGGCGAATTGCTGCGCCGTTTCAAAGAGATCTGTTCTACGTCAGTTGCTCGATTTGGTGGGCATATAGCCAGCTTCATGGGTGACGGGGCGATGATTTACTTCGGCTACCCCCACGCGCTTGAAGATGCTGCGGCGCGCTCGGTTCATGCGGGCCTTGATATTCTGGGCGAACTGGGGCGGATTGAAGGTCAGGAGCAGCTCAAGGCGCGGATCGGTGTGTCGACCGGACTGGTGGTTGTGGGCGAGATTCATGGTGAAGGGCTCAAGGAACATGACGTGGTCATGGGGCGTACACCCAACCTGGCAGCGCGTTTGCAGGGGCTGGCCGAGCCGAATACGCTGATCATCAGCCCATCGACGCGTCGACTGATCGGCAACGCTTTTGACCTGCAGGATCAGGGCTCATTTGCCCTCAAGGGTTTTTCAGAGAAGATTCAGGCATGGATTGTTACGGGACAGGCCCGGATTGAGCGGCGTTTCGACATCATGCCCGATGCCGGTGCCAGCCGGTTGGTGGGCCGTCAGGCCGAGTTCCGCAAGCTCAATGACAAATGGAATGAGGCTCGTCAGGGGGCCGGCCAGACGGTACTGATTACCGGCGAGGCGGGCATTGGAAAATCCCGCCTGATCGAAGGGCTTAGCCAGCAGGCGCAAGCGCAGGAGACGCTGCGTCTGAACTTTCAGTGTTCGCCCTTCCACGCCAACTCGGCGCTTTACCCGATTATTCAGCATCTTGAACGTGCGGCAGGATTTGCGACAACGGACAGTAATGAGGAAAAGCTTGCAAAGCTTGCCCACATTCTGCGTCATCACTCGCCCGAGCATCAGCGTCTGATCGCGGATCTGTTGAGCGTCGATGCGGACGAGATGTTGGGGCCGCTTGATCTGCCGCCACAGATCAAGCTGGAGCGCACGCTTGAGGCCGTGACCGAGCAGCTGGCCGCATTGGCGCGTGAAAAACCGGTATTGCTGCTGTTTGAGGATGCGCATTGGGTGGATCCGACGACATTGACCCTGACCGACCGTGTGATCGAGCAGATCAGAGAGCTGCCGGTGTTGATCGTCGTCACGGCACGGCCCGGTTTTGATCCCGGATGGGGGCTGCATCACAATACCCTCCATGTGCCTCTCAAGCGCCTGACCAACCGGGATGTGGCCGAGATCGTGACAGAAGTTGCGGGTGGCAACGTGGTGCCTGCCGAGGTCTGCGATCTGATCGCGGCCAAGACTGATGGTATTCCGCTTTATGTGCAAGAGGTTACGCGTGGCTTGCTGGAATCCGGTCAGCTACGGCTGACGGATCAAGGATATGCCTTGCGCGGGCCGCTGCCATCGCTTTCGGTGCCCAGCACGCTGAAGGATTCGCTGATGGAACGTCTGGACCGGCTAGGCATGGCGAAAGAAGTGGCGCAGACCGGGGCGGTGTTCGGACGGCAGTTCTCGATCGCACTGCTGGCATCGGTGTCAATCCTGTCACCTACGGTTCTGCAAGCGGGTCTGGACCAGTTGTCTTCGGCGGGAATTATCCTGCAAGCGCCGGACGCGACCGAGGACGAGTTCATTTTTCGCCACGCGCTGATCCGGGATATGGCCTATGACAGCCTGCTGCGCACGGAACGGCAGGTGCTGCATGACCGCGCGGCGGGTGCTTTACTGGAAAACCAGCCGCAGCTGGCGCAGACCCAACCCGAAGTTCTGGCACAGCACTATTCTCTGGCCCAGCGCACAGACGAAGCTGTGTTGCATTGGCAAAGCGCAGGGCGTCGCGCCATCGAACGCTCGGCTTTGGCCGAAGCCTTGACACATTTGTCGACGGCGCTGGATCAGTTGTCGAAAGTGCCCAAAAGTCGCGAACGAGACGTGCAGGAGATCGATATTCAGATCCTGCGCGCAGGTGTTCTGCGATCGACCAGCGGTATTTCCGGTGATGCTACGGGCGAGGCCTATGGCCGCCTGCGCGAGCTCTGCCACCGTGCCGAGCAGACTGAGCGGCTGTTCCCTGTTCTCAACGGTCTATACGCCTTTCATCTGGTGCGCGCCGAATACCGGCTGGCGCAGGAGGTGGCGGCGCAAATCCTTGATCTGGCGGCGGAGAGCGGCAAGACCGAACACCGCATGGTCGGGCACCGCGCCATGGGGGCGGTACAGTTGCATCTGGGAAACCTGACCGAGGCGCAAACACATCTGGAACAGGCCTGGGCGCTGTATGATTTTGATCAGCATAGCCAACTGGCCTATGTTTATGGCACTGATCATGCGGCGATCACCTCGGCGTTTCTGGGAACGTGCTATTGCCTGATGGGGCGCCATCAGGAGGCGTTGCAGGTGCAGCAGACGGCGTTGGATTGGGCCAAAGAGCTTAAGCATGCGCATAGCGTGGCACAGATTCTGGTTTACATGTGCAAGGTCCATCTGCTGGTACGTGATATTCCCGCATTGCTACAAGACGTCGAGGCCCTGTCGACCTTGGCCGAGGAGCATTCGCTGCAGTTTCTGGGAACCATTGCGCGTCTGTGGGGAAGTTGGGCTCGGGCGGTGACAAGCTTTGACCCCGAGCATATCGATGACCTGCGTCAGGCTTCGGAAGACTGGTGGTCGGTCGGGGCTGGCAACTACAAAAGTTTCTTCCCCTCGTTGATTGCAGAGATCGAAATCAGTGCCGGTGATCTGGCCGCCGCACAACAAACCATGGCGCAAGCCACACAGGCTTTGCACAAGACCGAAGAGAAGTGGGCCGAGGCCGAGCAATTGCGGATCAAGGCCGAACTGGTTGCGAAAACCGGAGGTGACCCTGAACCCTTGCTGCTACGTGCAATCGAAACGGCCCAGCGACAAGGCGCTCGCCTGTACGAATTGCGTGCAGCTGTTGCTTTAACGCAGTGGCGGCAACGCAGAGGCGAGCCTGTGGGTGGGGCGCTCGATGCGGCGCTGTCGCATTTCGAGCAAAGCGCGGCGGATCAATCAGACTTGCAGGACGCGCGGGCTTTGATGGACACAACCACTTGACCGAAGGGGTCCATTGCTGCCAGCTTGGGCCTCGGCAGATATGGGATGATACCGAAATTTTATCATAGTTGCGTGGGGATATCCGTTTCCACGCCGCCGGTTCATTTGGTGTGAGGAGACCCGATGAAAAAGATCAGCAAAACCCTTCTGGCTAAGGATATCGTGGCGCAAAGCCGTACCGATCTGGCGCTGCAGCAATATCACTCGATCACGCCCGAGCAGATGCGCGACTTTGAGAAGAAGCTGATCGGAACGGTCACCCTGCCCACCGACGCTGATTACAACAATGACCGACAGGTCTGGAATCCGGCTTTTCAGGACTATCCCGAGATCATCGTTTATTGCGAAACCATTCAGGACGTGCGCACCAGTCTTGCTTTCGCACGTGAGCATGATCTGTGGGTGGTGGCGCGCTCCGGGCGGCACAGTACGGCGGGGTATTCGGTTAACAATCAGATGGTGCTGGACACCAGCAGGATCCGCTATGTGACCGTCGATCCGGATTTTCCGATGGCCTATGTGGGGCCTGGCACGCCGTTCAAGATGCTGAACTCGGTTCTGAATTCCTATCATCTGCATGTGCCCGGCGGCGCGTGTCAGGACGTCTGCGTGGCGGGTTTCATGATGGGCGGCGGCTATGGTTTTACCTCGCGCCGGTTCGGGATGGCTTGTGACAACGTCTTGGGCGTCACCGTGATGCTGTGGGACGGCAGCATCGTGGTTGCCGACCAGGATACGAACCCCGATCTGTTCTGGGCAATCCGGGGCGGGACGGGCAACAACTTCGGCATCCTGCTGGAGATACGGTATCAGCTTCACCCGCTCTACAAGGTCTGGGGTTGTCATATCACCTGGCCGCTGGACAAAGCCGCCAAGGCGCTGGAGTTCCTGCAAGCCAACTATATGAGCACTTGCGAGGATGACAGGTTCGGCGCCTATATCTTTCTGGCCTATCAGGGGGATAAGAAGGTGCTGCTGCTGTCTGCGCTTTATGATGGGACGACCGAAGAGGGAAACGCATTCGTTCAGCCCTTGCTCAGCGATGAGATCGGCGGCGAGATGGGTGAGGGTGACCAGAATTATGGCACCTATCAGGAAATCAACTCGTGGCTTTACGACGACAAGTACGACATTCCCGTGGTACCCGATCAGGCCCGTGAGGACAAACAGGCCGGATACATCAAACGCCAGCTCAACGCGGCTGAATGGCAGCGCGTTGTGGATTACCTCGACAGCACGCCGAATGCCTATGGCGCGGTTGCGATCGAACCCTATGGCGGTGCGATCAACCGGATGCCGCTGGGCAAAGAGGGCAATGCCTTCATCCACCGTGATGTGTCGCTGAACTTTTACGTCGATGTGTTCTGGGTATCAGAAGAGGAAAAAGAGATCGTCGTGCCCTGGCTCGACGGATTCATGAAGCTGATGACCGAAGAAGGCTATTTCATCGACCGGGTCTATCAGAACTATCCGCGCCGAACACAGTTGAACTATCGCTGGCAATATTGGGGGGAGTATTTCAATTCGCTTCTATTCGTGAAGCAGAAGTTCGATCCGAAGAATTTCTTCCACTACCAGCAGAGCATTTCTCCGGTGCCCGACGATGCGCCGCCGGATATCATCCGGGACACGTCCAAGTCGATCTTCGATGACCGGACGATAACTTATGAGACATATTCGAACCCCTGAAAGCAGGGGCTGCCATGGCCAAACGGGGGAGGGCCCAGCATGGATACGATTCAGGAGATTTTCTTTCTGCCACCCATTGCGGTTGCCCGTTTGGGGCCGGGTGAGACACCGCTGGAAAGCTACGAATGGCAGCAGGACATGGATGCCCATGGCAACAACAAGACGGTCATCCGGTCGAACATAACCCTGCGCGAAGTCGAAGATGGGAGCGTTACGGCCTACCTTCCCGATCCTGACACGATCCGCTTTCGCGACGAAGGCGGTGCGCTGCGTCCGGTCGCTCCGTTCTTCGAACTATGGGCGAAGATGCATGACGCCGAAAGGGGAGAGGAATATGAGACACCGGTGACGCTCGATCTGCTCGAGGATCAGGGCCTGTCGCTGCAGAACGTGCGCTATTCGGTCACCGTCGGGAACACCAAAGCCGAGCGCCGGACCGGCGACGCGGCCTGTGGGTTTCGCGCACGTGTCGAGATCGCGGGGCAGGACTTCACCCCGAAACCTCTGCTGGCGTTCAGCCCGTATACCTCTGAGCAGCAACCGATGGTGTATGAACACAACCCGATCCCTCTGGGCTCGATCCGTGTGATGCATCCGGTTCACGGTCAGGATGAACCGGTTGAAGGAGAGTTCATCGACCGCAGCATCCTGCGCCTGCGTTTTATGCCCCCCAAAGGTGAGGTCTATGGCCCGCCGGATGCGGCCTATGGCCCGGCGACGCTGGCGGTGCCAGGGTACCAGAACGACCCGCCTAAATCGGAATATGGCCGCATCCACGAAATCGTGCCGGAACAGAATCGCATCCTGAACCCTGACACTCCTTGGTCGAAATGGATCATGATGTCCGGCACCTCGGACGATCCCGAACCGCATGACAGCTATGATGGCGCGCGCGTCGGCAATGACCAATCCTGGGGCGTGGCCGATGACACCAGCGATGGCGTGATTGAGGCGACTTTGGCCGTGCGCGGCGAACGCCTGACCGCGCGGGCGCAGATCATGACCGGTCCGCCCGATTTTGCGCCTGATGCGCGACCTTTCTACAGCCTTGAGGATGATCTGGCCGACCGCGATCTGTCGCTGATCTCGGTGACCAAAGACAATTACCGGCAGGCCAAGACCGAAGTGGTCGACATCTTCCGCCGCGCGTTTGAGACCAACAGCCTGATCAATCTCGACGATATCCGGGCGCAGGGTCTGAAGGATAATGCCAAGCTGCAGGCCAAGACCGGGATACCCATGACGCCAGGTCTGCCGTCAACCGATGCGAAATCCATGACAGAAGAGGACGCGAGGCCGCCCGACAAGATCGATGAGCTGATCCGGCCGCAGCCGATTTCGGTCTTCTCGAATTCGGTGCCCAACGACCGGCTGCCCTATACGGTGGCTACAAAATTCGTGCATGAACAGTTGATTGACGAGGCAAACCTGCTGGATTTCCTGCGCCGCCGCCCGGATTTCGTGAAAACGCTGCTGCGCCCGCCTTATGGCATCCTGACCGAGCTTGAGACCGACCCGAACCCGGATCAGGCCCCGAACCCGGATTTTCGCGATCCGCGTATCATCCGCGATTCGATGCACGACGCTCGGATGCCGCCCTATATGCGCGATTCCAATTACTACCCGCTGTCTCTGTCGCGCAGACAATATCATCTGGTGATCTCGTTCATCGACTATCTGATTGCACAGGAATCGGAGGCTCAGAATGTCTGATCAACCCGGCCAAATCCGCGTCAAACCCCGCAATTTGACCGCCCGTGTAGCCTATAGGGTGCCGGGCAACCCCGACAACACGCGACTGGACGGATCGGTGGGCAATTGCTTTCCCGGTCTGGAAATGGACGTGCGCAACCTCGACCGCCGCTTCTTTCCCGGTCTGGTGTTCAACGCGGTGCGCGTGCCGCTAAACCCCGTGGCCGAGGCACCGAAGAACTCGCAGGGCTTCCATCTGGTCTTCGTCGATTACTTCTATGACCCTATGCTGCCCGACAACAGTCCCGAAGACTGGGTGCAGACCTTGCTCGAAGCTTATAGCGGCGACATCGGCGCAAAGCTTAGCCAGGGGCGCTGGTTCCTGTCTTGGGTCGAACAAAGCGGCAAGCGCATCACCTTCAAGGACGAAGACGGTAAGCCCTATGATGGGCTGATGATCTGGCGATTCATCCGCAGTCTGGAACACGGTGATGACAAACCGGTCAGCATCGCGTTGGAGCGTCGTGATCACGAAGGTGAGGTGGATGCGGAGCAGGTTGTCCTGCACGGTTTTCGCCGCCAATACCGAACCGAGGCGGGCGCGTTCAGCGAAGCCTATGATCCCGGTGAACTGACGCAGAGCCTGTGCAACCCGTGGTCCCATGATTTCCGCGATTGCGGCTGCCACTACTGGCCCTCAAACCACCCCGATGTGGTGATGGCCGAGGTGGCCCATGATGATCAGCTGCCCTCGGGTCAATCGAAGAACCCGATCGAGGCCGAGACTTATCTGGACTGGTTACGCTCTGATAAGTCTCCGTCCGGCAATGTCGCCGCGCTGAACACAGTGGAACAGAATCGCCCCTATCAGATCGACCATTATCAGGTGAACCAGATGTGGAGCGAGTTACCCATCGTGGTCGAAGGCCGCGAAACGGGCGAAGTCTATGAGGTTGATCCTGAGTTACCGGGTGTTGAGCCCTATGACTCACCTGAGGAGATGATCAAAGACCTCAAGACCCGACTGGCCGCGATGGAGATGACGCTGAGCCTTCAGTATCTCTATGCCTATTTCTCGCTGGCTGATCCTGAGACGGCGGATACCAAGAAATGGCCGACGCTGAAGGATGATCTGATCTTTGCCCGCCGTTCGGTTCTGGAGGTCGCGATTGGCGAGATGACCCACATGCGCTGGGCGAACCAACTGCTGTGGGAGCTTGAGCCTGAGGGCTATGAACCGATCCTGACCCCGTCTGAAACCCTGCCAGCGGGTAAAGGTAAGACGCAGCCCCGCGCGCTGCGGCCTTTGACTGCCGAGGCGCTTGCGGATTTCATCGAGATTGAGCGTCCCGGCGGCTTTATCGACCGCGCTTATGCGCAATGTGTGGCAACGTTGGAGCAAGAGGACTTGTTCCCTGAACGTCGTCTTTATGCGCTGGCGGTGCGGATCGATACGGACGGGGATGAGCATTTCCTGCGCTTTAGCCAGATGAAGGACGTTCTGGCCAAGTATGACACAGGCGAGGGCACACCGGCCTATCTGCGCCAGATCGAGGTCGGAACCGAAGCAGAGGCCAAAACGGCACTGGATCTGTACGCCAAGGTCAAGGACGGGCTTGCCAAGGCATATACGCTTGAAGCCGAAGGGAAGCTGGAAGAGTCTCAGACCTATATCCAGCAAGTACGCGATGACATGAAGCTGTTCCGGGTCGAAGGCGAAGCGCTGGCTGCCCAAGGGATCGGCATTCCGTTCTGGACGGAGGGCAAGGCGTGATCCCACCCGCCGCGCAGGTGCATTTCTTCGAAACCAGGCGTGGGGACCACATGCTGGCCGTCGATGGCTCACGCGTGTTTGACGTACCGGCGGGGACGGTGGACCGGTTTGCCGCCATGGACGTACCCGGGCAAAGCGCGTTTCTCAGTGCGATGGGATTGGATGGCACCCCGTTCATCGACGACACGCCACCTCAGAACATGCCCGTGCGGTCGCTGTCGCTGGCCGTGGCACAGAAATGCAATCTGGCGTGTACCTATTGCTATGCGGCGGGCGGAGAGTTTGGCGGCCCCGCGCGGAGTATGGAGTGGGAGGTGGCCAAAGCTTCGGTTGACCGGCTGGTGGCCGAGGCTGAGCCAGGCGTGCGGGTCAATCTAGCCTTTCTGGGCGGGGAACCCCTGATCAACCGCGATCTGGTGCAGCGCACTACGGATTATGCCGTGGAACAGGCACAGACAAACGGGTTGAGTGTCGGGTTTTCGATCACCACCAACGGCACCTTGCTACGCCCCGAGGATGCCGCTTTTTTCGAAGCGCATGGCTTTGCTGTCACCATCAGTCTGGATGGCGTGGGCGAGGTTCATGACAAGCTGCGCCCCAATCGCGGTGGACGGGGCAGCTTCGATACGATTTTGAAGCGGGTTGAGCCGCTGCTGGCCGCGCAACATCGCATGCAGGTCGGTGCGCGGGTCACGGTCACACCGCAGAATATGAACCTGCCCGAAACACTTGAACGCTTCATTGGTATGGGCTTCCATTCGATCGGCTTCTCGCCAATGCTGGCGTCGCCCAATGGCCAGCATGAGCTGGACCGGAACGATCTGGACGAAATGCTGACCCAGATGATCCGCTGTGGTGAGGTGTTTGAGGCAGCGGTGATCGAAGGGCGTCGCTATCCATTCTCGAACATGGCTGCGGCGATGCAGGAAATCCATCGCGGTACGCACCGCCCCTATGCCTGTGGCGCAGGTGGTGGGTATTTTGGCGTGTCTGCCGATGGCGGCCTGTTCGCCTGCCACCGCTTTGTCGAAGACGAGGCCGGGGCGATGGGCGACGTCTACGACGGCCCCGACTTGAGGCGGGAAAACTGGCTGGCAGATCGACACGTACACACCCAGTCCCCCTGCAACACCTGCTGGGCGCGCTATCTGTGCGGCGGCGGCTGTCATCACGAGGTCATCCATCGCGGGCGCCCCGCCTGCGATTACATCCGCGGTTGGTTGCACTATTGCTTGCAGGCCTATGTCCGTCTGTCCGAAGCACGTCTGGACTACTTCGGAACGCCCGCGCAGGCGGCCTCTGCCTAATCAGATGGTGATAGAGACCGAAATCTGCATGATCGGAGGCGGCCCGGCAGGCAGCGCGGCTGCGCTGAGGCTGGCTCAGCTGGGTCGCCGCGTTTGCCTGATCGAGCGACAACCTTTCCCGCGCCAGCATGTTGGTGAGTCTCTGCCCCCCTCGATCTGGCCGATCCTGAACCTGCTGGAGGTTGGAGAAGCCGTTACGCAGGCCGGGTTTCTGCGCGCCAGCGGTTCAGTCTTGCATTGGGCCGGGACGTTCGAGCGTCGGGGCGTCGATGGTGATTACCCCGGCCTTCTTGTAGATCGGGGCCAGTTCGACGCTGTGCTGTTACGTGCTGCGCAGGCGGCGGGTGTTCAGATCGTTCAGCCTGCCCGTGCATACCGCCCGGTGCGAGGGCGCTCTGGTTGGGAAGTGCCGGTCCGCACCGACGCGGGTACCTTTCAGATCCGGGCGCAGATACTTCTGGACGCCGCAGGACGGCAAGCCGGGTTGAGTCGCCGATTTCGCAATGCTTCGCGGCCATTATTGGCGCTCTATGCCTATTGGCAGGTGTCGCCGGGCTTTGGTCCACAAGCGCGGATCGAGGCTGGGTCTTCACACTGGTATTGGGGGGCTCTTTTGCCCGGCGGGCTGGTTAATGCGATGGTCTTTGTTGATCCCGATACCTGCAACGGGCTGTCGCCTGCAGGTCGGCGCGACCTGTATCTGAATCTGCTGGCACAATCGACCCTGCTATCGCCCTGTCTGGAACAGCGCCGGATCGGACCGGTGCGGCGGGCCGACGCAACCAGCCGGGTTGAGACAACGCCTCCGGCGTGCGACCTGCTAAGGGTTGGAGAGGCCAGCTTTTCGGTCGACGCTCTGTCGTCGCAGGGGGTGCAACTTGCGATGGGGCAGGCGGTGCAAGCCGCGGCAGTGGTTAACACGGTTCTGGAGACGCCTCAGCACGGCGAACTGGCCTTGTCCTTCTATGCTGACCGCCAGATCGAACGGGTGCAGACCCACGCCGCGCTATCCGCTGATTTCTATGCCCGACAGAACACTATCGATCCCGCGCCTTTCTGGGCTGAGCGCGCGCAACCGTTGGACTGGCTAAAGCCGCTCCAGTCGGACCCGAACCCCGAGATGTTACACGACGATCAGGCCTTGATCCTATCCCCGGAGGCAAAGCTGATCACGTCCGGCGTACAGACCGCCTCTCGTATCGAGCCCGGTGTTGTCGTCACTCACCCGAACCTGCCACGGCCGGTTGCAAATCTGGAAGGCGTATCCCTCGGCCCTCTGCTACAGCGTCTGGATGGCTCGGCGACCGCAATTGATATCACCGCCTGTTGGTCGGGCGTCCTCGATGCCCAGCATGCGCTGCGCCTTCTGCGCTGGCTTTGGTATCATCGCATTCTGATCCCTGCCGCTGATCGGATGTAATCACGGTTTCCTCTGCGCTCCGAATGGCATAAGGTTCGCCGCAACGCCAACCGCCAAGATACAAGAGGTCGCATGTCGCGTTTTGATGGGTATTTCCTGCGGCAATTGCTGGTGCTGTTTGGCTTTTTCACATTGGTGCTTGTAGGAGTCTTCTGGATCACCCGCTCGGTCAGCCTGTTTGATCGTGTGATCAGCGGCGGCCAATCGGCGCTGGTGTTTCTGGAATTCACGGCCCTGACTCTGCCGACACTGATCCGGACGGTGATGCCGATGGCCGTGTTTGCTGCGGCTGTCTACGCAACCAACCGACTGAGCCGCGAGAGCGAGATGACGGTCATGCTGGCCACCGGCTCCAGCCCATGGCGGTTGGCGCGGGCGGTTTTGATGTTTGGCCTCTGCGCGGGGCTCATGATGGCTGTGATCAGCGTGTTTCTGCGGCCGGCCTCGGTCGAGCAGTTGGAACAGCGGCAGGCTGAAGTCGCGGGCGACGTGACCGCGCAACTGCTGAACGAAGGTGAGTTTCTGCACCCTGCGAAAGGTGTGACCGTCTATATCGGGGATATCGAACTGGACGGCACCCTGCACGAGGTCTTCGTCTCGGATCGTCGGGACGAGGCCAATCCGGTGAGTTATTCCAGCACCACGGCCTATCTGGTAAATCAAAGCACGGGCATCCATCTGGTGATGCTCGATGGCGTGGCGCTCAGATATGACCAACAGCGCAACACGCTGTCATCGACCCTGTTTCAGGATGCTACTTATGACATCTCCGAGCTGACCAGAAATACCGATAGCAGTCTGCGCAGCCGCGAGGCGATTCCAACAATCGAATTGCTGCAGGATATTGAAGCCGTCGCCAAATCAGACGAACATTCCGTGGGCCAGCTGGTCGAAGAACTGCATCAGCGGTTTTCTTGGGTGGCCATATGCATAGCCGTTGCGCTGGTGGGGTATTCGGCGCTGATGCTGGGCAGCTTCTCGCGCTTTGGTCTCTGGCCGCAGATTTTCGGAGCCTTCACAATCCTCGTGCTGCTTGAAGGGGTGCGAGGTTTTGTTGCGCCAGTCGTGATCGGCAATCCTCAGCTCTGGTTTCTACTCTATGTGCCTGCGCTGATCGGCGTCGTTTTATCTATCCTGTTTCTATCTGTCGCGGGGCGTCCTCTGTTCAGACGAGCCAACCGTGGCGGTACGCCTGATCCTGCAACGGCCTGACGTCTGCGGGTTTATCGCGTTAATGCACTACTCACCTGAATGAGCTGATACGGACCAAGTGATTGTCCCATTGGCAATCCGGGTTTGCCGTGATCGAGACGGTTTCGTGCAGACGCCCGAACGATCCTGTGCCGGTTGAGAAGACCAACCCTTCGGTGCCGGTGCTGAGGCCGCAGACATCTTCCAGCATATGTGTACCCGTCAGCGCGCCGCTGCTGACGTCGAAGCGATGCAACGTGTTGCCACGCGGGCAAGTGATGGCAACCGTCTGCCCATCCGCAGAAAAGGCGATGCTGCCAGCGTAGCCTTGCAATGCTCTTTGCAGGGCCCCGGGTGCGGAGATCAGACGCGGTGTCTCGCCACGGCGGTGGAGCCCCAACAGCGGAGGGTGCCGTGTCAGGCTGCCTTGCCATTGCATTGCGAACCCGACAAGCCCGTCGGCACGTACCGCCAAGTGGCGGATCGAGTTCTTATACAGGGTCTGCGGCAACGCCACCTGCTCCAGTATCGCACCCGACAGATCGGTATAGGTGAGGTTGGGTCGCATCATGGGCAGGTTCAGCTTGCTGCGGCCTGTATCCGGGTGGGTCTCGATCCCGCCATTGGCAATTGCCAAAACCTCTCCATCCGGCATCAGGCGCATGTCATGGGGGCCTGTGCCGCCAGAAGGGAACTCACCCAGCCGGGCAAAGCTGTTGGCATCCCAGACGCCGATCACGCCTTCTGCCGCGTCATAGTTATTCTCGGTGGTATAGAACCGGCTACCATCTGCTGAGAATGTGCCGTGACCGTAGAAATGGCGCCCTGTCGGAGCTTCAAGTTTTTTGATCAGCGCTCCAGTCGTGCAATCGATCACAAGGGCGAAGGTGCCGGGGCGACGGGCAAACGCGACGGCTTGAGCTTTGAACGGATGGGCAGCGGCGGCATGTCCGCGTGCGGGCAGAGGCACGGAAAACAGGATTGCCCCCTGACCATCCAAACCAGCCAGCCGATATGATCCATTCGGAAATAGCCCCGCGGCAAGAAACTCAGGGGCGCCGACAGCGGCCCAGCTACGCATGGGCGCTAGGCTGGAGGCGGCAAGCCCGGCCAGAAAGGTGCGGCGCGTGGCCATGGCTCAGTCTCCGTCCAATGAGTTGAAACCGGCGTTGATGCCAAGCGTTGGGCCAAGTTCGGTCGCGGTGATGGCGCGGATATCGTCAATCGACTGTTTGAGCGCCTCGACGCGGAGTCGGCCCTGCGGATCGGCGACTCCGGCAAATGCCGGGTCGTCCAGCGCTTGTGCCCGGTCAATGGCCCTGGAAAACGCAGCGTCCAGATCGCTGGCGATTTCGGGGTGGTCAAAGGACAGTCGCGCAGCCAGATCACGCAGGGCGACCAGAGAGAGCTCCACATGACGCAACGAGCGTTCGGACCGGCGTGCCTCGGCCCGGTTGGGGCGGGGGCGGTCAAAGGTGCCAATCGGGCGACCAAGGCGCGTATCCGAGGTGAACTGCAGCCCGACGCTCAGAGCTTTGAACAGCTCCTGCATGGCTTCATCGCCCGAGCGATAGGGGCTGTTTCCGCCCGGTTGTGTCAGATGCGGGGCGTAGCCCTGCCAATCAGTGTTGATCGCACCAGCATTGCGGTCGATATCGGTGGCGATGGCCCGGATCAACGCACAGCGATACGCAGCACTGCCCTGTTCCCCCATAGCCGGGTCATAAAGCATCCGTTCCAGCGCGAAGAATCCCCGCCCGGCGATCGAGGTCTCGGCAAAGGCTTCGGGGTCGTTGATGGTTGCGTCCTCGGCAGCGATCAATCCGGAAAGGGCCTTTGGGGTGAACCCCTTGGTGTCCGGCCAGAAGGCTAAAGCAAAGGCGCGGTCGTCGACCTCGGTTGGACCAAAGCGCAGGTGACTTGCGGAAACCCAGGCGTCGAAAGCGGCGTTAAAGGCGGTGCGTAGTTCGGCAGAACCGGGAGTGCAATCTGCCTGTGCCGCGTGTGACAGCCCCCCGGTCGCTTCGGACAAATCGGCGAAGCGCGGCAGGATGTGATTTTCAGTCACGTCGATAAGGATTGGGGCGCGGTCTTGCGCGTAAACCGCGAATGGCAGCAGGACACTGATAAGAGCGAGGGTGCGCATATCAGAGACTTTCCAGAAAACGGATCAAGGCGTCGCGGTCGGGCTTGGGCATTGAAACCACGGTATCGCGGGCAGCCTGCGCCTCGCCCCCGTGCCACAGGATCGCTTCGATCAATGACCTTGCGCGCCCGTCATGCAGAAATTGGGTATGGCCTGAAACACGCTCAGTCAGGCCTATGCCCCACAAAGGCGGTGTGCGCCATTCCTGACCCGTGGCGCGTGCCTCGGGGCGATTGTCGGCCAGACCTTCGCCCATGTCGTGCAGCAGCAGGTCGGTATAGGGCCAGATCAGTTGAAAGCTGTGCTCGGGTCGGTCGGGCATCCGATGTGTGACATACGCGGGCGTATGGCATGACGCACAGCCTGAGATATGAAAGACTTCTTTCCCGCGCAGAACCTGAGGATCATCGATATCGCGCCGACCAGGGACACCCAGATTGCGGCTGTAGAAGGCGACGAGATCCATACCAACTTGATCGATCTCATACGCACGTGCGTCGCCATCCCCATGCGGAGCATCGACGCAATTAATCTGCGCAGTTGTGCAATCGCCATGAGGCGCGGGGAACAGAGGGCTTGAGATGCCGATATCCCCGGCAAATGCAGCCGCCGATTGCTCCATAACCGTGGGCATCCCGGCCTTATGGCCAAAACGGCCCATCATGGGGGCGTCAAATTCGGCCGACCAGATGATGTTGGGGCGTCCCGAGATACCATCGCCGTTTGCATCCTCGGGATCGGCATTGGCCAGCAGGTCCTCGACCGGGATCGCTTCGAGCAGCCCCAATCCGATCATCTGCGGGGCGACCCGAGGGCTGAGCATCGCCTCGGGGTGCAAGGGGCCATAACCCAGATCAGCGGCAGCGTAAGTCGGTTTGCGAAGCGAGGCAGTCTCACCATCCGACAACGCCACCTCGATTTCTTCGTAAGTGATGTCCAGCCGATACTCCGCCGGATGCCCGGCCAGTGCGAAATCCTGCATCTGCCCGCCATAGTTCGGTTCGGGCAGGGTGGCGATATAATCGGCGATCTCGGCGGGGGCGTCTTCTGGCGGACCCGGGATCGAAACCCGTAGGAACATCGACACGGCGTTGTCGTCGGACCCGTTCGGCGTATGCCCACGCCCGTCCTTGATATGGCAACGCTGACAGGACCGTGCGTTATACAAGGGACCCAAACCATCCGAGGCGAGGGTCGAGGAAGGCGCGGAGACCCAGACTTTCTTGAACAGACCGTTGCCAACTTTGAAGTTCAGCTCTTGCTCAAAACTGATATTGGCCGAAGGTTGAGAGAACGCATCCGCATCTGTGCGCACGCGAACTGTGGCGGCCCCTGCGGACAGCTCTTCGAACCGCTGAGGCACGCTGAAATCCTCGGGCGCTGCGGTCGCGGCTTTGATCCGCGCAGTTTCTTCTGCGGTTCTGGGCAGGGTGTTCAGGTGGTGATCCTTCAGCTGAGACGTCGTGGTGTCAGCGGAAAGGGAGGGGGTGGCCACGAACATGGCCACCGATATCAGGGCAAGCTTACTCGCCTTCGTCCATCTTGGATGCGTTGAGTTGCGCATAATTGGCTTCGCCAATCCTTTCATACAGGTCGAGTTGCGTTTCGAGGAAGTCGATATGCCCTTCCTCGTCGCTGATCAGTTCTTCAAACAGGCCCATGGACACGTAATCCCCGGCCTCGCGGCAATATTCGCGGGCTTCGACATAAAGCGCCCGTGCGTCATGTTCGGCGGCCAGATCGCACTCCAGCGTTTCTTTCGGGGTCTGCCCGATACGCAGAGGGTCCAGTTTCTGCAGGTTGGGATGACCTTCCAGAAAGATGATGCGTTCAATCAGCTTGTCGGCGTGACCCATCTCTTCGATGGATTCCTCACGACTTTTCTTGGCCATGTGACCAAGACCCCAATCCTCCTGCAGGCGGTAGTGCAACCAGTACTGGCTGACCGCAGTTAGTTCATGCCGCAGAGATTTGTTGAGATATTCGATGACCTTGGGATCGCCTTTCATGTGCTTTCTCCTGTGATGCTCCGGACCGCAATGTACGGAGCTGCATGGGGACTTTCAGATTATCGTCTGCGCGCATTGTGTCGAGGAAAAGAGGCATGCACCCGCCACAATCCGCTGATTTTCCAAGGGCATGATAGATCTTGCCCGGGGTAATGATGGTCTGCGGGTCTGCTGCCCGCATCCAGTCGATCGCGGCGCGGATATCGTGGTCTGTGATATTAGTGCAGTGACATACAATCATGGCGACTCAGCCTGCTCATAGATATCTTAGTTAAATAGTTGGTTATTTGGTTAGCGTCCAGCGATAAGGCCCAAATCTTCGTGATTGGCAGAACCGGGCGCGTATGAAACGCGCCCGGTCAGGGGGCCTAGTGAAAGACCGCGTTCGGGTTATCCAGACTGTCGGAGCCTTCGAACTCGATCTGGTTCAGTTCCAGCGTGGTCACGATACGTTCGATGGTCTTGGTCTGATCTACCAGCCCGTCGACACCACCCATGATCAGCGCTTCTCCACCTGCGTTGCCGCGTTCGAGCATTTGGTCATAGGCAAAGCCAGCTTCGGCGGCCGTTTTGATGCGGCCCAGAGCCTGCATGGTATTTGCCAGCTTGGTTTTCATCTCCATGTCCAGCGCCGGATCGGCTGCTGTCACCAGATCCGACAACGACGCGCCTGAGACCGGAGTTCCGTCGATACGGGTATAGCTGCCAAGATAGACGTTCTGGATGCCCAGACCATCGTAGTAGTGGCTGTTATGGGTGTTGTCGGCAAAACAATCATGCTCTTCTTCAGGGTCGTTCAGCATCAGACCGAGACGCATCCGTTCGCCTGCCTGTTCTCCGTATGATAGCGAACCCATACCTGTCAGGATCGCACTGACGCCTGCGGTTTCATCCGTGGTCAAGGCAGCACGAGCTTCACCGCCTTCGGCCCACTGGGCGGTCATCCATTCCAGATCGCTGATTAGCAGGTCTGTGGCAGCGCTCAGGTACTGAGCGCGGCGGTCGCAATTGCCGTTGGTGCAGTTATCACCCTGAACATAATCTGAGTAAGGACGATTGCCCGCGCCAGCGTCGTGGCCGTTCAGGTCCTGGCCCCATAGCAGGAATTCGATGGCGTGATAGCCGGTGGCGACATTTGCCTCGATCCCGTCGGCTTCGTGCAGCGTGTCGGACAGCAACTCGGGCGTAATCTGGCTGGCATCAATGGTTTCGCCTGACAGATCGAAGCTGGGGTTGGCGATGACGTTCAGCACCGAGAATTCGTTCTCATCGCTGGGACCACCGTAAGAGGCGTCGACGTAGTCGATCAGACCTTCGTCTAGTGGCCATGCATTCACCTTGCCTTCCCAGTCATCGACGATGGCATTGCCAAAGCGATAAACCTCGGTCTGCTGATACGGCACGCGTGCCGCGATCCAGGCGGCACGGGCAGCGTTCAGGGTGGCGTCAGACGGGTCGGCGATCAGTGCGTTCACTGCTGTTTGCAATGTCTTTGCCGCGATCACGCTGTCTTCGTATTTTGCTTCGGCGATGTTGGCATAGGTGCTCAGAACATCTGCTTTGGATGGCGCTTCGGCCAAGGCAGCGCTTGCGATGCACAAGGTCAGGGCGCTGGTCGCGGCGAATGGTTTGGTCATGGGGCTTGGTCTCTCTGAAAAATCGGTTGGTAGTCCCGCGCCCTGGCGGGTGGGTGAGTTATTTCTTGATAGAATTAGTCAACAATGTCAACCTGAGTTTTATTGTCGGATATTTCGCCATAACTGCCCCGCCATAAATGGGGAGGGCAGGGAACTGGCGTCATTATTGCGTGGCAGTACAAATCGACTAAAATGTGCTAAATATTTTAGATGGTGATTGTTATGAAGTGCGTGGTTGTTTTTCTGTTTCTCCTTCCCGTCGCGTTGATGGCCCAGGAAGCTCAATCGTCAAATGCGCACGCGCATGGCGTCGGGCGCTTGGAAATGACGATATCGGAAACTGAGATTGCTTTGACATTGCAGGTTCCCGGCAATGATATCGTTGGGTTTGAACGCCCCGCCGAGAGTGAAGAAGATCGGGCGCGTGTCGCAGATGCGATTTCGGACCTGTCACAACCCCTTAACCTGTTCGAGCTTTCGCCTGAGGCGGGCTGCATGACGGCCTCGGCAAATGTGGCGCTGGTGGGTGATGCGTTCGGTCAAGAGGAGGCATCGGAGAATGGTGCAGCGCAGCACAATGAATTCCATGCCGACTATTTGCTGCAATGCGAGGAGATGACGGCGATTACAACTATCCGGTTTGCCTATTTTGAGCGGTTCTCAGAGGCCCGGCAGCTGACGGTCAAACTTTCCTCATCCAAAGGCACGCAGGATATCCTGGTGCAACGCGAGACACCTCTGCTGACCTTGCCGTAGGCATCTCCGCGTCAGTTCATAGCAATACACAATCTCTCACGAAGCCGAGACCTGAGGGAAAGATGGTTGCCTCACGCGCCTGGCGTAAGGCAGGTTGAGTGCGCCATCCCGCGAGTATGTATCCTTGATCCTAGGTACGCTGGCGCTGAATTGATTTGAGACATGAGTTATGAACCTGCGCGATCTTCAATATGTCATTGCCGTGGCCGAGCATCGGAACTTTACGCGCGCCTCACAGGCGGTGGCGGTCAGCCAGCCGGCGCTGTCAAACCAGATCAAAAAGCTTGAGGCAGAACTGGGCGTCGCGATCTTCGAACGTGGTAAGGATGGTGTCCTTCTGACCGGGTTCGGTCAGGAATTGCTTACTCATGCCAAGCAGGTCATTGAGATCGTGGATGGCATCGGCGATCTGGCGCGACGGCACCAGACAACTGAATTGCCCGCAATCCGTTTGGGAATGACACCGACCCTGGCCGCCTACCTGTCGCGTTACTTCCGCCAGCTGTTCGCCCAAGCCGTCCCGGATCGCAAGATCATCATTGTCGAGGAATATCCCGTCGCCCTGGCCAAGATGGTCGAGGATCGATCGGTCGATATGGCCTTTATTGCACGCAAGAGCTTTGATCAGATCTATCGTGGCTCGACCCGCCCGATGGATTTTACCTCGCTCTGGCTTGAGCCGCTCTATCTCGGTTTGCGCAAAGGCCATCCGCTTGGTCGCAAGTCCAGTATCTGGGCGCATGAAGTGCCCGCTGATCAACTGATCCGGTTTCCGATTTCGTTCGGCTATGATCTTGAACAGGATCTGCCCGAACCCTCGGAAACAGTCGCGGAGGAAACCGGCATCGACGTCACGACCGCCCGGTTCGAAACCGTGTGCCGCTATGTGGCGCAAAGCGACGCCTGCACGATGGTCAACGCCATCGCCGCCGAGCAGTTCAAACGCGATGGGTTTGGCCTGACTTTTCTGCCTTTCGACGACAAGGGCAATATGCGTGAACTGGGTGCATTGACCCGGCCACAATACCCCAACCCAGAGATCGTCGAGATGATGGGCAAACGGATCCATCTGGACCCGCCTCAGGGAACTGTAGCATCGCGGAATGCGAATCTGGTTAAAAAGCCGGTTCCAACTGACAACTGAGGCACGAGTCTTGGTTCCTAGCGCTGCCAGCCACCCCTGATCGCATCAGCCAATCATCACAAACTGCCATCACATGGCCCTACATATTCGTGAAATCATGGCACTGAATAATGTCGAATGATCGGCGACAATCATGCAACCATCAGAAATATAACAAGTAAATTGCTGCAGACCTCGCGACTTATGTGACTATTCGCGCAGGTTATGCACCTCATTCAAAGGAAGAATTTCAAAAGCTCAGGGTGACTCGCAACTGATGAGACAGCGGGCTGACGGCCTTGGTTCGATGTCCGTCCGATTTGTACTCATGCATGGAGATTCCCAATGCTTTCCGACTTTCTCGCAAGCCTGCGCGCCAGATTGCTGACGACCTCGTCACTGGCCCAGGAAACCGTCCGCGACGGCCAAACACTGACCAACGGGTTCTTTCAATCTACTGTCGTTGACAACACTCCGGCGTTTCTGCTGGACAACGATTTTGCGCGTCTTCTGAATTTCGGCCAGATCACCACCAACAATGCAGCCGCAGCCGTGGTTGTTGAAGGTGAGAACGCGCAGGTGTTCAACTTCCGCACCGGTAGCATCGAGGCAAACTCGGGGCCCGAGGTGCTGGCCACGGGTATTCAGGTTTCGGGCAGCGCTGATATCCGCAACTTTGGTGAGATCGCGGGCGAATTTAACGGTGTGCAGTTCGCGGGTGCGGGCAGCTCGGGCCTTCTGGACAACTTCCGGGGCGGTGTGATCTCATCCGACAGCCGCGCGGTTGATATTCAGGGCGAAGGCGTCAGCGTTCGCAACTTTGGCGACATTATCGGCACAGGTGATCAGCGCAACGGCACGATCTACACCAATTCGACCGCCGAAGATGTCAGCATCAGCAACTTTACCGGTGGTACGATCGACGCGGGCGAAGGCAACTTTGGTGCCGGTATCTCGCTGCAGGTGGGTGACGAAGTTGGCGACCGGGTATCGAACACCCTGTTCAACGGCTTTGGCGCGACCATTCAGGGCCGTGGCCAAGAGGCGTCGAACACCCCGGGCGCAGGGGACGGTATCCGCATCAACAACGGTGCCGAGGGTACGATCTCGGAAACCGATATCGTCAATAGCGGCCTGATCTCCTCTGAAAGCAATCAGGGCACTGCAGGTGGTATCCGCATCGCCGACGGCGCAGCGGCCGAAGGCCGTATCGTGAACACCTCTACCGGTGTGATCGAAGGTGCGCGGAATGGTCTTTATATCGGCAATGCCGAGCATGATCTGGACGTTCTGAACTTCGGCACCATCCAGTCCGGCAGCCGCGCGGTCAACATCGACGGCACAGGCGTGGATCTGGTGAACGGCGGCGTCATTCTGGGCACTGACGATCAACGGAACGGCACGGTCTATGCCGATGGCACCGCGGATGATTTCTCGGTTCGCAACCTGGCCAATGGCGTGATTGACGCCGGTGAGCACAACCAGGGCTCGGGCTTTGGGGCTGAGATCGGCGGGGCCGAAGATGGCGTCAACACATTCACGCTGGAAAACGATGGAATCATCATCGGTCGTGGCAACGCAGCTGCCAATGTCGGTCTGGCCGGTGACGGTGTGCGGATCGGCAATGTCGGCAATACCGGAACAACCGATGCCACCATCACCAACACGGGCACGATCCTGTCGGAAGGGGACAATGGAACCGTTGCTGGCGTGCGTGTCGTCAATAACGTGAACTTCAAGGGTACGCTGACCAACTCGGGCCTGATCGCAGGTGTGCAGAATGGTGTTTATTTTGGGACCAGCGATCACACCGGTGGCCTGTTCCTGAACACAGGCATTGTGACTTCGGACAGCCGAGCGCTGAATATCGATGGCAATGGTCTGGAAGTTCGCAACGAAAACGACATCCTCGGTACGGGCGATCAGCGCAACGGTACTGTCTACGCCGATGCCACCGCTGACAACTATACCTTCACCAACACCGGTCTGGTGGATGCGGGTTTTGGCAATAACGGCTCAGCCGTGGCGCTGCAAACCGGTGACGTGGACGGAGACGTGGTTTCGGCGGCGATCTTCAACGAAGGCACTTTCAAAGGTCGCGGCGACGCAACCGAAGGCAATCAGGTCGGCGATGGTTTGCGTCTGTTCAGCAATGTCGAAGATGCAAGCTTTGCCGGTCTGGTTCAGAACGAAGGCCTGATCGCAGGATCGGAAGACAGCGACGCAGCTGCAGGTATCCGCATCGATGGTGGTCTGAACATTCTGGGTGCCATCATCAACGAAGGTGAAATCTCGGGTCAGGTCAACGCGATTGACGCGACCGAGGCAGGCTCAGTGACATTCGTTAACGATGACGAAGGTGTAGTAAATGGTAACGTGTTACTGGGTGCCGGAGACGACATCGTTGTAGACTTCGGTCGGATCAACGGTGTCGTCGACGGAGGAGCAGGGGATGACGTTCTGATCGCCGGTCAGGGTAACAACGTGATCGTCGGCGGCCTTGGAAACGACTTCATCGAAGGTGGTGAAGGCTTTGACACAGCCGATTTCTCGGATCTGGATGTGTCCGTCAAAGTCAGCCTTGATGCCAACGGCAACGGAACCGCCGTGCGCGACACCGGCTTCAACGTGAGTGTTGTCAATCAGGCCGTGACCGCGCCCGGTCAGTTCGGGTCGGCCATTGCGGACGGTGCCGCGTTTGTGGAACAGGCTGCGGCAAACAACCTGTACTACAACATCCACACCTCCGATTTCCCGGCTGGTGAAATCCGTGGCCAGTTGCTGGTTGATAGCGACGAAACCGTGGACGGTATCCGTACCATCAAGCTGAGCGGTCCGCTGGACGCCGCGCAGGAGCCCGGGCCGCTGTCGGATAGCGAAGCCACCGGTTTTGCCACGGCAGTTGTTGTGCAGAACCTGCACACCGGCGAGGTGAGCTATTCCAGTGAGTTGAGCGTCACTGGCCTGAACGAAGCCGATCTGCAAACCCCGATCCCGGGTGTTGTTTCGGCGATCCACCTGCACAATGCACCTGCTGGCCAAAACGGTCCGGTGGTTCAGGATACGCTGGTGGATGCCGGTGCAACCCTCGACGTGGACGCCACAGGTGGCTCGGGTGTTGTCGGGCTGGACGTCATCGACAACCAGATCGAAACGGACATCCTCAGCTCGATCGAACGGGTTGTCGGCTCGGGTGACAGCGACACGATCGACCTGTCGGGCTTCGACGGTGTGGCAATCGATCTGGACCTCAGTGGCCCGGTACCCAGCCCTCTGGTAGACGGCGACGTAGGTCCGCAGGACGGGGCCATCATCCAGTTCGGCGAGATCGTGGCCGAGGTTGACGACTTCGAAAACGTGATCGGGTCGGAAGGCGATGACCTGATCCTTGGCAACAACGAGTTCAACGTGCTCGACGGTGCTGGGGGCAACGATGCCATCCACTCGTTCGGTGGGGCCGATATCATCATCGGCGGCGAAGGCATTGACACCGCGCTGTTCACCGCTGGGCCGGGCGTTGTTCTGGACCTTGACGAAGACGGCAACGGTGTCGCCAGCGTCAACGCGCCCGATGGGGTCACGCTGGATCAGGTCTTCGGGTTCGAAAACATCAGCGGCTCGAACAACGTGAACAGCCCGAACGGTGGCGACGACATCTTGTCTGGCAACTCGGGCGACAACGTCCTGCGCGGTCAGGCCGGTGACGACATCCTGAACGGTGAAGGTGGCAATGACGTCCTGATCGGTGGCGCCGGAGAAGACATCCTGATCTTCGAAGGTGAGTTCGGCCACGATGTGGTCGAAGAATACGAGACCGGCATCGACCGTCTGGACTTCACCGATTTCGGTCCGGATTTCCGCGACAATCTGAACATCGAACAAGACGGAGAAGATGCGGTTCTGTCCTTCTCGTCCGACAACTCGGTGCGTCTGGTTGGCGTCAACGCCTCGGATCTGACTGACGATGACTTTGTCGTCTGATCACTGACCCAACGGGGTGGCGGCGTAGGTCGCCACCCTTTCACCCTGAAAAGAGATCACCGTCATGTTTCAGAAAAAATCATCCGTCAAAACAGCCTGGGCCTCGTTGCGAGGCGGCTTTTTCGCAATCGGCTTTTTCAGCCTTGTCCTTAACCTTCTTATGCTCGCCGGTCCGCTTTACATGCTGCAGGTCTATGACCGCGTACTGACCAGCCAGAACATGGACACCCTGATCGCCCTGACCCTGCTGTTAGGCGGCGTGTTCATCGTCACCGGCCTGCTGGACCTGATGCGAGTCCGCATCCTGAGCCGGCTGGGCGCGCGGTTCGAGCTGAAGATCGGCGCACCACTGCTGCAGGCTTCGATCCGCCGCCGTCTGCAGGGCAAATCCACTGCCACGGACAATCCGTCCGCAGATATCACCGGTCTACGTGATTTCATCTCGGGCCCCACATTGATCACGTTTTTCGATGCGCCGTGGATCCCGATCTATCTGGCGGTGCTTTATATGCTGCACCCCTATCTGGGCGCGCTTGGCCTTTCTGGAGCGCTGACCCTTACAATTCTGGCCCTGATCAACAATTCGCGCGCCGCCGGCGTCATGCAGGACGCATCCCGCGCGCGCAGCAGGTCCGACGCTTTGTTCACCGCAAGTGAGCAAAATGCAGAGCTTGTCCAAGCAATGGGGATGAACGGTGATCTCGCCCGGCGCTGGACAGCTCTGCAACAGGATGCCCATGCGCTGAAAACCCGCGTGGCCGACCGCATCGCCAGTTTCTCGGTTCTGTCCAAGACGATCCGCATGGCGCTTCAGTCGGGCATGCTGGGACTGGGCGCAGCGCTGGCCATCACCGGGCAGGCCACGGCTGGGGTGATGATCGCTGCAACCATCGTTCTGGCCCGCGCGCTGGCCCCGATCGATCAGCTGATCGGCCAGTGGCGCGGCTTTCTGGCGGCACGCGGGTCCTACAAGAATCTGCGCGCTCTGGATGAGGCATTTCCCGCGCAGCCCAAGCGTTTGGCTCTGCCGCATCCGCAGTTCTCGATCAACACGGTGATTTCTCAGGCCGGACCACCGCTGGCGCGCAATGCCACCATCGGCGATATCGAGTTTGCATTGTCTGCGGGGGACGTGATGGCCGTGATCGGTCATAGCGGCTCGGGCAAGAGCACATTGGCGCGGATGCTGGCGGGGATATGGACCCCTCAGCGCGGGGCGATCCGGTTGGATGGGACGCCCATGGCGAAATGGGATCCGCAGGATCTGGGCCACTTGATCGGGTATCTGCCGCAAGACGTGCAATTGTTCGATGGTACGATCCGCGAGAATATCGCGCGCTTTTCAACCTCGGTCGATGACGCCAAGGTGTTTGAAGCCGCCGTCGCTGCCGATGTTCATGGCCTGATCAGCAATCTGCCCGATGGCTATGACACGCTGCTGGGTGACGGTTTCCACCTGTCGGGCGGTCAGAGACAGCGTATCGCGCTGGCGCGTGCGCTGTATGGTGACCCATTCATTCTGGTGCTGGACGAGCCGAACTCGGACCTCGACGCGCAAGGTGAGCTTGCCCTGCGTAACGCCATTCGCGGCGCCAGTGCACGCGGAGCCATCACCTTCGTGATGACCCACCGTCCCAGCACGCTGGAAGCCGTGAACAAGGTCCTTACGCTCAGCAAGGGCACTCAGACCGGCTTTGGCGACAAGGATGAGATTCTGCGCCCGCGTCAGCAAACCGACCTGCCGCGACAAGAACGTCCTCAGATTACGACTCGTGACACGCAGTCGTCTGTACGGAAAGGACCAATCCAATGACCCCTACAGTTTACAACGCACCCGAACAGGGCCTTCTACGTCTGGAAGATTATAATCGGGCCGAGCAAAAGCTTCCCGGTGCAGGTATAAAGGGATTTGTGATCCTGGGACTGCTGATCGTGGCCGGGTTTGTCGGAGGTTCGGTTTACTGGGCCGCCGCCTCAAAACTGGATGGAGCGGTTGTGGCTCCGGCGTCTTTCGTGGTCGAAGGTAACCGCAAGACGGTCGAGCATCTGGACGGCGGTATCGTGCGCACGATTTTGGTCGCCGATGGGGATCTGGTTGAGGCCGGGCAGACATTGGTTGAACTCGATAGCACCGATCTGGACGTCAACCTGGACGTTATCAAAAGCCAGTTGGGCGAGTTGACGGTGCGCCGCGCCCGTTTGGTTGCGCAAATCCGCGACGAAGGCCGATTCGAACGGGCAGATGTCGATCAGATGATGCGGGTCGAGATGAACAGTCGCGACTGGCAAGATGCGTTCCTGACGCAGAAATTGCTGTTCGATGCCGAAATTCGTACGCGGACAGCCGAGAAGAATCTGCTGGATCAGCAGATCGCCAACCTGCGGGACCAGATCGCAGGGCTTCAGGCCCAGCGTCAGGCCAATGCGCGCCAGATGGACATCACGCGTGAAGAGCTTGGCAATCTCGAGACATTACAGGACAAAGGGTTGGTCGCCGCGAACCGCGTCAACAGCCGTCGGGTCGAGGTCGAGCGCCTGATCGGTGTCGAGGCCTCCTTGACCACGCAAGAAGCTCAGGCACGCAACCGGATCAGCGAATTGCAATTGGGCAGTATCGGTCAGCAGAATCAGCGCGCCGAGGCAATCTCGACCGAACTGGCGCAAGTTGAGGCGTTGTTGGCCACGCTGGAGCCGCAATATGTGGGTGCTGCCGAGCGTCGCAAACGCGTCGCGGTCACCGCCCCGGTCAGCGGGCGTGTCGTGGGCCTAACGGTGTTTACATCAGGGGGTGTTGTGCGTCCGGGTGAGTCCATTCTGGACATTGTCCCGGCCGACCAGCCTCTGATCGTTGAGGCCCGTGTGAATACGGCTGATATCGAGAAGCTGTTTGTCGGTCAGTCGACCCGCGTGCGTCTGTCGGCCTTTGATCAGGGCGAGGTGCCCGAAGCGACCGGCAGGATCACCGATATCTCGGCAGACAGTCTTGAGGACGACCGCACAGGACAGCCCTATTATCTGGCGCAGATCAAGCTGGACGAGGCGCAACCAGAACAGGTGGCCTCGCTGGAGCTGGTGCCGGGGATGCCTGCGGATCTGTTCGTGAATACTGGTGAACGTACGGCGCTCAGCTATCTGGCCCAACCGCTCAGGGACCGTCTGGCACGGACTTTCATCGAGTGATTTGATAGCCGCCGACATCTGCGTCGGCGGCTATCCTAACTGCGGGATAGAGCGCTTTGCAGCGCGCGGTAGGAGGCTTTGGGCCTCCGCTCCAGCGTCTCGAAATCCACATCGACCAGTCCGAAACGCTTTTCATATCCCAGGGCCCATTCGTAATTGTCGAGCAGCGACCATACGAAATACCCTTTGACTGGGACACCTTGCTCCTGCGCCCTACGAACCTCGGCTAGGTGTCGATCCAGATAGTCGATCCGGTTCTGATCCTGCTGACGATCCTGGCTCGCCATCCCGTTTTCGGTGACATAGATCGGCAGGTCGCCTGTGTGGTCCTTTGCAGTGCGGATCAGGAAGCGCGAGAGGGCGGCGGGATCGATCTCCCATCCCATCTGGGTCTTGGGTAGAGGGCCGGGCACCTCTTGCAGAGAGGGCCATGGCGTGTCAGCAGGCGCAATCAGTTTGCGTGTATAATAGTTCAATCCGCACCAGTCGACTGGCGTGCCGATGGTGTCAAAATCGTCCTGCCAGCCTTGGGGCAGATGAGGGGAGAGACCCTCCAGAACGTTTTCGGGATAGGCTTTGTTGAATACACCGCCCAGAAAGAAGCGATTGTAGATGCCGTCATAGAGTGCGGCAGCCGTTTGCGCCCCGGCGCTGTCGTCGGCGGGTTCAGCCCATTCCAGATTGAACACCGCTCCCAGATTGGACATGCCCAGGGCGCGCATGGTTTGAATGGCATGACCATGCGCCAATAGGACGTGATGCATCGCGCGTGCGGTGGCACGGATATCGCGCAGGCCGGGGGCGTGGTGACCTTCAAAATGGCTCAGCCAACTCACACACCATGGCTCATTGATCGGGGCGACGCTGTGCATCCGGTCACCGATGCGCCCCATGATGACCTGCGTAAAGTCGGCAAACCAGCCCGCAATATCGCGATTGCGCCAGCCGCCCAGATCGGCCAGCGGCGAAGGCAGCTCCCAATGATAAAGCGTGGCGCATGGCTTGATGCCGCGTTCCAGCAGTGCATCTGCCAACCTGTCATAGAAATCCAACCCTTCTTGATTCACCTGGCCGCGCCCCTCGGGCAGGACCCGCGCCCAGCTGGTCGAGAACCGATAGCAGTCGAAACCTGCGTCCCGGATCAGGTCGAAATCTTCTTCGAACCGGTTATAGTGATCACAGGCCACGTCCCCGTTTTCCGCATGCGCAACGTTGCCTGGGGTGGCGGCAAAACTATCCCAGTGAGTTGTGCCTGCACCGCCTTGGACATGCCCCTCGATCTGATAGGCCGAGGTTGCCACGCCAAATAGGAAATCTTGAGGAAAATCTATGCGTTTATGTTTCATATCAATCCCTTCGCAGCGCAGGCCCGGTTGAGCTACCAACAACCAGCTCAGCCTCTAGAAGTCGCGTTTTTGGTGGGTCATTGGGTGCGTTGATCCGTTCGATCAACATTTCTGCTGCCAGCTCTCCGGCATGTCGGACGGATGAACGCGTTGCGGTGAAAATCGGTACGTCCTGCCCGTTACGCATGTATGACAACTCATCATCATGGGCGATGACTGAGATATCACGGCCCATCTTCAACCCGTTCTCTTCCAGTGCGCGCCGTACCCCCACCGCAGAGATAATGGACGAGGCCAGAATTGCCGTGGGCGGGTTCGCGAGTTTCAGCATGTCGCAAGCAGTTTGGTGCCCGTAAATCTCGGTCATTTCGGCGCTGCGCAGCAATTCCGGATCAGGGGTGATCCCGGCTTCGGCCAAGGCTGCCATATAGCCGTTTCGGCGGCGCTGGGCAAAATCCATCTCTTCCAAGCCGTTGATGAGTGCAATTCGACGATGCCCGAGGTCGATCAGAAAACGCGTCGCACGCTCGAAGGATCGCTGGTTGTTCACGTCGATCCAGTCATAAGGAACTTCTGCGCCGGTCGAGCGACCGTGGACGATAAACGGCACTCCCATCCGGGACAGAACCGAAATCCGCGGTTCGTTCACCTTTGGGCCTTGCAGCACAATGCCATCCACTACGCCGCGATTAAAAAGGCTGCGATAGGAGGCCTCGATCGATGTATCAGGCGCATGGGTGAACATCATGTCATAGTTGTTATCGGCGTATTTCTGCGCCGCGCCGGCAACAAAATCCCCAAAAATCGGATTTACCATCTCATGCTGTGATGAGGTGGGAATCACATGGCCGATCACCATCGAGCGCCCTGTAGCCAGCCCTTTGGCACGACTATTTGGGCGGTAGCCGTGCCTGTCGGCAGCGGCCTGAACTCGGATGCGCGTATCCTCTTTCACTTCGGGGTACCCGTTCAACGCTCGGCTGACCGTTGTCTGTGAAAGGCCGAGTATTTCCGAGAGCTGCTTTAAGTTCATGGCTTTCAAAGCGCCTTCAAAAGTTGATTTACATTGTTGTGATTCGAAATCCAGTTTCCGTCAACCTGTTTCGCTAGATAAGCAAAAGTATTCGATCTTATGGCGATGGAGTAACGAAATGTTGACAGAGCTCAAATGTTAGCGGATAAACTCAAACATTCAAAGCGCTTTGAAAAACGAATCTCGATGCGCGGAACATACTGGGAGGAGAATTCATGAAACACTCGCTTTATGCAGGTGCGGCCACGTTCGCCCTGATGGCGGGCGCGGCGCAGGCTGACAAGGTGACTGTGTTCGGGCCATGGCTGGGGCCGGATCAGGAGAATGTCGAAAAGGTTCTGGATGGCTTCGCCGCCGCGACGGGTCATGAGTATGCCTATGTTGGTTCGGACAGTTTCGAGCAGCAGATCAGAATTGATGCCGAGGCCGGGTCGGCGCCGAATGTTGCTGTCTTCCCTCAGCCTGGGCTTGCGGCGGACATGGCCAAGTCGGGATTTCTGGCCCCGCTGGGTGATGGAACAGCGGATTGGATACGGGACAACTATGCCGCAGGTCAGTCCTGGGTTGATCTGGGAACTTACCCGGGCGCGGACGGACAGGAGCATCTGTACGGCTTCTTCTATAAGGTCGATGTGAAGTCGCTGGTCTGGTACGTGCCAGAGAATTTCGAGGATGCGGGCTATGAAGTCCCAACCACGATGGAAGAACTAAAGGCGCTGACCGACCAGATTGTAGCTGACGGAGAGACGCCGTGGTGTATCGGGCTGGGGTCCGGTGGCGCAACCGGATGGCCGGCGACGGATTGGGTCGAAGACATGATGCTGCGTACGCAGTCGCCCGAAGACTACGACGCCTGGGTCGCGAACGAGATGAAGTTTAACGACCCTAAAGTCATCGCAGCGATCGAAGAATTTGGAGCCTTCGCCCGCAATGACGACTATGTAGCAGGTGGTGCCGGTGCGGTCGCAACAACAGACTTCCGTGATAGTCCGAAGGGCATGTTCAGTTCTCCTCCACAGTGTTACCTGCATCGTCAGGCGTCATTCATCCCTGCTTTCTTCCCAGAAGGCACCGTCGTCGGTGAAGATGCGGATTTCTTCTACTTCCCCGCATATGAAAGCAAGGATCTGGGCAGTCCAGTTCTGGGGGCTGGTACGCTTTGGGCAATAACCAATGACAGCCCTGCTGCACACGATCTGATCGCTTACCTGCAAACGCCCGAAGCACATGAGATCTGGATGCAGTTGACCGGTTTTCTAACCCCCCACAAAGGCGTTGATACCTCATTGTTCTCGGACCCAACGCTGGCGAAAATGAACGACATCCTTCTGGGCGCGACCACGTTCCGATTTGACGGCTCCGACCTGATGCCGGGCGGCGTGGGTGCGGGCACCTTCTGGACCGGTATGGTCGATTATACCGGAGGCAAGCCTGCACAAGAGGTAGCCGATGAAATCCAATCCTCCTGGGATGCGCTGGACTAAGCGCGTCTGAGACCGGGTGGCCTACTCAGCAGGCCGCCCCAATCCCCTTCTGCAACGGAGAGCGTCATGCATCCGGCACTTCAGGGCCTGCTGACCATCGCCATCGGCGTGTCGGGCTGTGTGGGCTATTTCTATCTGTCGAACCAGTTTCTGGACAAGGTTCTGTTCCCGGCGCGCGGACCGAATGCGGGTCGCAATATCAACCGTGCCAATATGATCCGGCCCTGGCTATTTCTGTTTCCTGCGCTGCTCGCTCTGGGCCTGTATCTGGCCTACCCGGTGGTTGAGACGCTGCGCCTGTCGCTGACAGATCGCATCCCCGGGGGCGGCTACGAATGGGTTGGCCTTGAAAATTATCGCCAGATGGCCGCCGAGCCGAAATTCTGGGAGGCCATGCGCAATAATATGCTCTGGCTGATTGTGGTTCCGGCGATGTCGACAGCGTTTGGGCTGCTGGTGGCACAACTGACCGACCGGATCCGCTGGGGCAATGTGGCCAAGGCACTGATCTTCATGCCGATGGCGATTTCGTTTGTCGGAGCCTCGGTGATCTGGAAGCTGGTCTATGACACAAGGCCAGCGGAACAGGATCAGATCGGCATCCTGAACGCGCTTTATATCTTCTTTGGCGGAACCGAGCCGCAGACTTGGCTGACGATCCCATTTTGGAACAGTTTCTTCCTGATGATCGTGCTGGTCTGGATTCAGACCGGGTTTGCCATGGTTATCCTATCTGCCGCACTGCGGGGCATTCCAGAAGAGACCATCGAGGCTGCCATTCTGGACGGTGCGAACCCGTTCCAGATCTTTTTCAAGATTAAGGTACCGCAGATCAAGACCACAATCCTCGTGGTGTGGACGACGATCACGATCACCGTTCTAAAGGTCTTTGACATCGTTTTCGCCATGACCAACGGGCAGTGGGAAACTCAAGTGCTGGCCAATTACATGTTCGACAAGCTGTTCCGCGCCAATGATTGGGGCGTGGGATCGGCTTCGGCCATGGTGATCATGCTGCTGGTGACACCGATCCTGATCTGGAACGTGCGCAATGCGCGCCAAGAGATGAAGTAGGGGGCTGGCATGAACGATATTGCAGGAACCAAACCGGCCCTCAGATGGGTGGTCCATGCCTCAGTCGTATTACTTGTGGTGCTATGGGTCTTTCCGACGCTGGGTCTTCTGATCTCGTCCTTTCGGACGGCGGATCAGATTGCGACCAGCGGCTGGTGGCGCTCGCTGTTTCCGTCCGAGCAGAACCTGACACTGCGCAGCGCAGCGCCCGATACGCAGGCCCTTGAAAATGGGGTTTACGTCATCGAAGGCAATCTGTTTGACGCAGGCGTGACGGCCAAGATTTCGCAGTGGGGCGTCAGCTCTCGCGCAATCGATGCGTTCAAACCGGGCGAAACGGCTGAGCTTCGTCGAGGTGGAGATATTACGGTTGACGCTGATGGCAACTACCGGATGAAGAACACCGAAGAGTTCTCGGGCAGCCGCGGCGCGCGCGTCTTTGTAACGGCCGAGTTGCCGCCTGAATTCACGCTAGAGAACTATCATAAGGTGCTGTTGGCTGAAGACAGCACCGACAGCATGGGCAAGGCCTTTTTCAACACACTCACGGTAACGATCCCGGCAACGATCATTCCGATCCTAGTCGCCGCCTTTGCGGCCTATGCGCTCGCTTGGATGGATTTCCCGGGTCGTGCCCTGCTGATCGCAGCTGTGGTCGGATTGCTGGTCGTACCTTTGCAATTGGCACTGATCCCGCTGCTGAAACTTCACCTGAGCATTGGGATTCCCAAAGGGTATCTTGGCGTCTGGCTCGCGCATACCGGTTTCGGGATGCCGTTGGCGATTTACCTGCTGCGGAATTACATGGCCGGGCTGCCTCGCGATCTAATTGAAAATGCGCGGGTCGATGGCGCGACCGAGTTTCAGATCTTCACAAAACTGATCTTGCCGCTCAGCTTCCCGGCCTTGGCCTCATTTGCGATCTTTCAGTTCTTATGGACATGGAACGATCTGCTAGTCGCCAAGGTGTTTCTGATCGATGCCACCGGCCAGACCACGGTGATGACCAACCGCATCGTTGAGCTTTTGGGTACACGAGGCGGCAACTGGGAAATCCTAGCCACAGCGGCGTTCGTCTCAATCGCGGTACCGCTGGTGGTCTTCTTCGCAATGCAAAAATATCTGGTCCGCGGTTTGCTGGCCGGGTCTGTAAAATAAGGGCGTGTGATGAACGTGCAAAACAACGCGACAGCATTCGAAACAACCAAAGCGGCGTCGGAGTGGTGGCGGGGCGGTGTGATCTATCAGATCTATCCACGCAGCTTTCAGGACAGCAATGGCGACGGAATCGGCGACCTGAAAGGGATAACTCAGCGACTGGAATATATTGCTTGGCTTGGGGTTGATGCGATCTGGATTTCGCCGTTCTTCAAATCTCCGATGAAGGATTTTGGCTATGATGTCAGCGACTATCGCGACGTCGATCCAATGTTCGGCACCATGGCAGATTTCAAAGAGCTGCTGGATCAGGCCCATGCACACGGGCTGAAGGTGATGATCGACCTCGTGCTGTCCCATACCTCTGATCAGCACCCTTGGTTTAGTGAAAGCCGCACCAACCGCGAGAACCCGAAATCCGATTGGTATGTGTGGGCCGATCCCAAGTCTGACGGGACACCTCCGAATAATTGGCTGTCGATCTTTGGCGGCTCGGCGTGGCAGTGGGATGCGCGGCGTCTGCAGTATTACCTGCACAACTTCCTGACCTCGCAGCCGGATTTGAACTTTCATTGCAAGGACGTTCAGGATGCCCTGCTGGATGTGGCGCGTTTCTGGCTGGATATGGGCGTCGACGGATTCCGTCTGGACACCATTAATTTCTATTTCCACGACGCCCAGCTGCGTGACAATCCTGGCCTGCCGACGGATCAGCGCAACTCGTCAATTGCGCCGATGGTAAACCCCTACAACCATCAGGATCACCTCTACTCTAAAAGCCAGCCCGAGAACATCGCCTTCCTCGAACGGTTGCGTGCTCTGACCGACGAATATGAAGGCCGTGCCTGTCTGGGTGAGGTCGGCGATGCGCAACGCGGGCTTGAGATTATGGGCGAGTACACCAGCGGCGATAAACGGATGCATATGTGTTATGCTTTCGAGTTCCTTGAAAAGCGTGCGCTGACGGCAGCTTACACCAAGCAGGTTTTTGATCAGCTTGAGGATAAGGCGGGCGATGCGTGGCCCTGCTGGGCCTTCTCGAACCACGATGTGCAGCGCCATGCCTCGCGCTGGGGTCTGGATGATGCGGCCATCCGACAGCATGCGGTCCTGATGATGTGCCTGAAGGGTTCCGCCTGCCTGTACCAAGGCGAAGAACTGGGTCTGCCCGAGGCAGATGTAGCATTCGAGGATTTGCAGGACCCCTATGGCATTGAATTTTGGCCAGAATTCAAAGGCCGTGACGGTTGTCGGACGCCGATGGTTTGGGCTTCGCAGGATGAACAATCCGGGTTCAGCACAGGCCGACCGTGGTTACCGGTCAGCCGTGCACAAGCCGAGCGAGCAGTGGACCGGTTGGAGCAGGACCCAACTTCGATGCTGTACCACTACCGCCATACGATTGCTTTGCGTCATGCGCATTCAGCGTTGATGTTCGGAGCGCAAACAGGAATGGCGCAGACCGGATCGCTTCTGACCTTCATTCGCGAGGATGACGCCCAGCAGGTGTTTTGCGCTTTTAACATGGGAGCAGAACCCACTGAGGTGTCTCTGCCAAGCGGCGAATGGCATGTGATCGGGGAGGAGTTGGGCGGTGTTCACGGGGAAGGCACTGTGGTGCTGAACGCCGCTCAATTCTGTCTGCTGGCTCGGGAAAAGAGGTAAACCATGTCGGAACTCAAACTTACGGATGTGGCCAAGTCCTATGGCCCGGTCGATGTTTTGAAACATATCGATCTCGATATCGAACAGGGTGAGCTGGTCGTTTTTGTCGGCCCTTCGGGCTGTGGTAAATCCACGTTGCTGAGGATGATCGCGGGCCTTGAAAAGATCACGGGTGGCACGCTTGAGATCGAAGGGCAGGTGGTGAACGATGTGCCGCCCGCGCAGCGGGGCATCGCGATGGTGTTCCAGTCTTATGCGCTTTATCCGCATATGACGGTGCGGGAAAACATGGCCTTCGCGCTCAAGATCGCCAAGATGCCCGCTGCCGAAGTTGATGCTGCCGTGGATCGCGCCGCGCAGATTCTGCAGCTTGAACCGCTGCTGGATCGTCTGCCCAAGGCACTGTCCGGCGGGCAGCGCCAGCGTGTTGCAATAGGACGGGCCATCGTGCGCGACCCAAAGGTGTATTTGTTTGACGAGCCGCTCTCGAACCTGGACGCTGCCTTGCGCGTGGCCACGCGGATCGAGATCGCGCGCCTAAAAGAGGCGATGCCCGATAGCACGATGATCTACGTCACCCATGATCAGGTCGAGGCGATGACCCTGGCCAGCCGCATCGTGGTTTTGGCCAACAAGGGAATCGCTCAGGTTGGCACACCGCTCGAATTGTATGAGACGCCTGACAACGAGTTCGTCGCGCAATTCATCGGCTCACCCGCCATGAATCTGCTTCCGGGCACCATCACCGTGACCGGAGAGACGACGACTGTGGCACTGGATGATGGTGGCGTGGCGGTCTCTTCGATCCCGACTGATGCCGCTGATGAGGGCAAAACCGTCAATATCGGCGTCCGGCCTGAGGATTTGGTGATGACCGAGGAAGACGCGATCTATTCCGGCGTGGTGGACTTTACCGAAGCGCTGGGCGAGGTCACGTTGCTCTATTTCGCAGCACCCGAAGATCGGGATGCGGTGATTGCCAAGCTTCCTGGCATTCAGCGCAATCTGCGTGGGCAAAGCGTCTCGGTCACCGCTGCGCCCGAGAAAGTGCATCTGTTCCACAATGGTCAGTCGATGCGGCGCTAACCCAGTTTTGCTAGGAAATCGGAGACCTTCTCCAACCCGTCGCGAAGGATCGAGGGCGTATTGGCGTAACCGATCCGAACGCAGCCTTCTAATCCCAGCGCAGAGCCCGGCGTGAACATCACACCGGTGTCCTGCAGTAGTTTCACGCAGAATTCGCGTGAGGGTATGTCGAAATCATAGTGCAACAGCGCGGTCGTCCCGGCTTTGGGTTTGACCCAGCTGATCCGGGGCTCTTTCGCAACCCATTCCGCCAGCATGGCAAGGTTGCCGCGCGTGATGGCGTGACTGCGCGCCAGAACCTTGTCGTGGTGTTCCAGCGCGAGTGTCGCGAAATGGTCGTCGATCATACCGACCGAGATCGTATCGTAATCCCGATGGATCGATACCGCCTCGATCAATTCTGGTGCGGCGGCGATCCAGCCCAGCCGCAGCCCCGCCAGTGAGAATGCCTTGGACATGCCCGCAGTCGAAATTCCTTTCTCGTAGAGATCCGCAACTGCGTCGGTCATGCCAGAGCCTTCTTGCCCGGTGCCGCGATAAACCTCGTCACACAGCAGCCAGGCCCCGGCAGCGCGCGCGATCTCGACAATCTCAAGCAGGAAAGCGCGATCCATCACCGCGCCGGTCGGATTGTTGGGGTTGTTGATGGCGATCAGCTTGGTGTCTTGGGTCACTGTGGCGCGCAGCTCTTCCAGATCGGGCAGATAGGCGTTCTCGGCCCGCAGATGGACTTGCGTCACCTCCGCACCGATGCTGGCCGGGATCGAGTAATGCTGCTGGTAGGTGGGCACAACGGCCACCACCTTGTCGCCACGCTCGACCAGAGCTTTGTGGACCAGCATGTTGGCCCCAATCGTACCATGGGTGACGATGATATTCTCGCGCGCCTGTCGCTCATACAGGCCACAAATCGCATCGCGCAGCCGATCCGAACCCCGTATCGCGCCATAGGTCATCTTCATCCCCAGCAGCTCGGACAGATCATCCGAGTTTCGGCCGGCAAGCTGCAACAGCTCTGCGATGCTCAGGCTTTCGACACAGGTCTCCGCAAGATTATAGGCGCATCTGGTTTCCCATTCGTCCATCCAGATTTCGACGCCAAAGGGTTCGATCTTCATCGTACTATCCTGCCTGACTGAGCCTTGGCGCATCGTTCCCACGGCGAAGGCGCGAGGTCAACCAGAGCCTAGTCTGATTGGATCGCCGCGACCGCCGCCTGCACGGCTGCTTCTGTCAGGTCCAGATCAGCCTGCGTCACAGCGAGCGAGGGGTATAGTTTCCCCGGTGACTTAAACACACCTTTCTCGCGCAGGACCGCATTGTAACGCGCATTCCGCCCGGGATCGTCATGGGCAGCGCTGCGGTAATCGCGACAGGTTTGTTCGGTGAAGTAGATGTCAAACAGCGTCTCGTCGCCACAAATCCGATGCGGGATTCCGGCTTTGGTCAAAGCGTCGGATTGCATCGCCTGCAGCTTGCGTCCGATGTCGCGCAAGCGGTCATAAGCACCCTCACGCGCTAGAATTTCCATCGTTTTCAGCCCCGCTGCTGCGGCGACCGGGTTGCCTGAAAGCGTGCCCAGCTGCATCAGCCATTTATCGGCGCCGACCTTGTCCTTGTCGAAATGCTGCATGATCTCGGCGCTGGCCCCCAGGGCGGCCAGTGGGAAGCCGCCGCCGATGATCTTGCCCAGCGTGCAGATATCAGGCGTCACGCCATAATGCTCCTGTGCGCCGCCATAGGCGAGGCGGAATCCGGTGACGATCTCGTCAAAGATCAGCAAGACACCGTGCGTGTCGCACAGATCGCGCAGCCCCTGCAGATAGCCCGGCTCGGGCGGGATGATCCGCTGCAATGGCTCGACCATGATCGCGGCCACGTCACCGTGTTCCGCCAGCAGAGCGGCCACGGCCTCGAGGTCATTGTAAGGCGCAATCAGCATCTGGTCAGCAACGCCTTGCGGGATACCGGCGCTATCTGGCACGGCTTGGGGGAAGTTGACCCGTTTCGCTGGCGCGAGGCTCATCTGCGCTTCGGCGCTCATGCCGTGATATCCGCCTTCGAATTTCAGGATCTTGTCCTTGCCTGTATAGGCGCGCGCGAGCCGGATCGCGTACATATCCGCCTCACCCCCCGAAGCGACAAAGCGGACCTGTTCACAACACGGCACCGCGTTCACGATGGCCTCGGCCAGCTCTACGCCTTTGCTGTTGTTGGCAAAGAAGGTCATGCCCTTGGGTAGCTGTTCCAGTACGGCCTCCATCACCTCGGGATGGCCGTGCCCCAGCAGCATCGGGCCGGAGCCGATCAGATAGTCGACATATTCCCTGCCGTCCTCATCCCAGACCCGGCTGCCTTCGCCGCGTGCGATGATGATGCCGGGGTCGAAATTGCCAAACCCTGCGGCAGGCAGAACCTGTTCGGCGCGGGCGATCCATTCGGATTGTGTATGCGTTTTCAACATGTGTCAGGCCATTTCCAAAATCGGAGTTCCAAGGAGTTCCGGGTCAGGCGTCACACCCAGCCCCGGGCCGTCAGGCGGCGCGATCCGACCATCCGCCCGTTCTGGCGCATCAGGGCAGAGGCGCGGCGAAACATAAGAGGATAGATCGCAGGTATTCATCAACGAACCATGTGGTGTGGAGGCAGCAAAATGCAACGAAGCGGCGGTCACGATATCGGAACCCCACGTGCATTCGGCACAGATCTCGGCCCCCAGATGAACGGTTAGGTCACGCGCGCGGCGCATCGACGACAGGCCGCCGAATTTCGACAGTTTAAGCGCAACTGCGTCCATGCAGCCCAGTTCCGACGCCCGCAGCAGTGAGGCTAGATCGTACGCGTTTTCGTCGATTTTCATCGGCAGGCCGGTGGCCTGACGGACGGCGGCGCAGTCCTCAAGCGTTTTGCAGGGCTGTTCCAGCATGATGTCCAGATGCGCCACGGCGCGCCCGGTACGGGTGGCTTGCAGGCGCGAGGCTCCGCAGTTCCAGTCGCCATAGACCAGCGGGCCGGGACCCACGGCCTCTCGTACCTTGATTAGCCGTTCGGCGTCGGCCTGCCAGTCGCCCTCGACTCCCAGCTTGACCTGAAACTGTCGAATTCCGGTCTGATAAGCAGTTTGGGCGATCCGGACCATCTCATCCGACGCGACGCAGGTGATTGAATGATACAGGGGCATGTCCTTGCGCGTCCGCCCGCCCAGAAGCGCATAGACAGGTTGCCCCGTGGCTTTCCCAAACAAATCCCACAAGGCGATGTCGACGATCGATTTGGCGTGGGCATGACCCAGCAGGAAGCCATCCAGTTTCCGCATAGGGGCATCCGGGCCAAAGGGAGACATGCCGAGGATTTCAGGCCCCATCTCGGCCACTGCACTGGGCACACCTTTGGCAAAGGCAGGCAGGTAATGCGGTATCGGACAGACCTCGCCCCAGCCTTTCAGGCCGGTATCTGTTTCAAGACACAGTACATGGGTTTCGACGGTAGCGCAGGTTTTGCCGTCGGCCATGTAGTAGGTTTCGTGGCTGGTCAGGTCGATGGACCAGAGGGATATCTTGGTGATCTTCATTCAACCCATCCTTTGGGCTTGAGTGTGGCGTGGTCAGAGGGGCCAGCCCCTCTCTTGGCCTGTGGCCAATTCACACCCCGGGATATTTTGCGCCAGATGAAGGGGCGGATCATCGCGGGGCCTCGTAGGTTGCGATTGGAGGGCCGAGGGCGTCTTCGTCCGGGTGTACGCCGAGACCGGGGACCTCGGGCAAGTGAAGGTGGCCGTTGATATTGCGCGGCCCGCGACCGCCTGCGATGTCGACGGTAATCATGTCCTGACAGGCCCAGACTGCGTGGCAGTTCGCGTCAGGTATGGTCGCGGCCAGATGCAGGGCTTCGGCATCGGCCAATACTGTGCCGCCTGTAGCCATGACGAACATATCGATCCCGTGTGCCAGCGCGACGTCTCGCATCCGGGTGGCTTTGGTCAGCCCCCCGACGCGGTTGAGCTTGATGCCGAAGATCTCTGCGATGCCATCGCGCGCGATGCGGGTTGCGTCCTGCAGGGTGACAAGGCTTTCATCCACTGAAACCGGCGAGGCGTGTTTGCCGGAAATCGCCGCGATATCGTCCAGCGTTTCGCAGGGCTGTTCGATCATCACGTTGAGGTCTTCGACCGCGCTCATCACCCGCAAGGCTTGCTGCCGGGTCCAGCCGCGGTTGACGTCATACAGGATGATGTCCTCGGGATTGCGCAGGTTTTCGACGTCGCGGATACGGGCGATGTCACGGGCCACATCGCCGCCGATCTTGACCGAATGGGCGATATAACCGCGTTGGCGATAGCGATCGATCACGGCGCGGGTTTCTTCAATCGTTTTGGCCCCCACCGACGAGGCGATGGGGCGAGGGGTGCGAGGGCCTCCGCCCAGCAGATCGGCAATCGGCAAACCAGAAGCCTGACCAGCAATGTCCCAGCATGCCATATCAATCGGGCTTTTGGCATAGAGATGCCCGGGTAGCGCCAGATCCATCGCGCGTTCGACATCCAGTACCCGGCGCGGATCAAGGCCCAGAATGAACCGAGACATAGTTTCGATACCGGCACGAATGCCAGGGCCGTGGGCCGGAACATAAGTGTGCCCCCAGGGTGTGCCTTCACCCCATCCGATCAGCCCGGCATCGGTTTCGATTTTCACCAGCGTTGCATCGAGTGTTTCGAACTTCAGCCGCCCAGCGGACAACCAATAGGGATGCTCCAACGGAAGATCGACCTGATACACGGAAATGGATGTAATCTTCATAAGCCGTACTCTGCTACTGGCGCGCCGAGGCTTTCTAAGTCAGGAACGACACCCATGCCGGGCGTATCGGGCGCAAACAGTTTCCCATTCCGTGCCACCGCGCCACCGATCCCGGTCGAGCGCGTGTTATAGTTCATCAGATCCGTGGTGTTCTGCAGATACTCAGGCGGAGTCGAAGCCGCGAAATGCGCCACGGCGGCGGTTGCGATCTCACCGCCCCACGTGTCTTCGCTGACCACGGGGATGCGGTTTTCGATCAGGTAATCGCGCACGCGCCGCGCCTTGCTGAGCCCGCCGAGATTCGAGATTTTCAGGCAGCAGATTTCAGCCCCGCGATCCGCAACGACCCGCTGGGCCATATGCATACCCGTCAGACATTCATCCAGCTTCATCGGCTGTTCGGCGACGCGGCGCACCTGCTGGCATTCCTCGTAGGTCCGGCAAGGCTGTTCAAGGATGAAATCCAGATCACTGGTCGCCCGCGCCACGCGGATCGCATTGTCGACCCGCCACCCTTGATTGGCATCCGCCATCGCCTTTTCTCCGGCGTTTAACAACGGCACTGTCGCGCGTATCCGGTCGATATCAGTTGCCCAATCGCCGCCGACCTTGATCTGGAACTGGCGATAACCCTGATCGCGATAGGCGTTCATCTCGGCGATGGTTTCATCCGCCGCTTTCTGTGGTGCGACCCGATACATCGGTGCACCGTCCGTTAGCTTGCCGCCCAACAGCATCCAGATCGGCTGATCGCAAGCCTGTCCGAGGATATCCCAGCAGGCCGCATCGAACGGGGCCTTGGCATAGCCGTGACCTTGGATAAGATGATCCATCAATTGCTCGATCCGTCCGACCTGTCGTGGATCCTCGCCCAGCAGCTTGGGCGCGACCAGCTTGGCCAGCGCCGGCACACCTTCGGAGTGGGCAATCATATAGTTCTCACCGCAAGGCGTGAACTCACCACAGCCTTGCAGTCCCGCATCGGTGTCGATGACCACGACCGAGGCTATGGCCGTTTCAATCGCATTTCCCGCGCCCCAAACGTACGCGCCGCCTACATAAGGCAGCCCGGTCTGATAGATGCGGATGCGCGTGATCTTCATGATGCATCCATTTGCGGCAGGGCATTCAGACCCGCGCCGCGCCACAGCACGAAGGTCAGGATGGGCTGATCGCCGGTGGTCATCGCATGGCTTTGCCAGCTTTGGTGCAGGCGAGTCTGGCCGGGGCCGACAAAAGCCTCGTCACCTTCGACCCGGAATTGCGCGCCGCCGGCGAGGGTCACGTATAGTTCCTCGGCCTGATGGCTGTGCCAGTCATAGTTCAGGCCTGCGCCCCAATATGCGACATAGCCCCGCAATTGGGTCGAGTGGAAATGCCCGGTCGGCCCGAACAACTCATAATACCCATAGCGCGCGAGGAAGTCCGCACCGACCTCCTCCTCGGTATAGGTCACTTTCCAGTTTGCCAGTTCAGCTGTCGCTGCAATGGCTTCGACCATACAGTGTGTTGCCTCGGACCCAGCAAGGTCGAAGCTACGAACAAGCTGAGTTGCCGGAATCGGCGAGGGTGTCGTTTCCGTTGATGCCAGATCTGTGGGCCAATCGGCAAACCCTGCCAGATCAGGGTGCGATTGATGTAACAGCCGGGCTGCTTCCAGAACATCATGCATCGTCATGGGATCACCACGATATTTCCGGTGTGTTTCTTGGCGATAAAGGCAGCCTGAGCCGCGTGCAATTCGCTCAGCGGATAAGTCGCGGCGAGCGCAGGTTTCACTTCGCCAGCCTCAATGTATCGAACGAGGTTTTGCATTACCTCCGGGTCAATCACGGTCGAGCCGGTAAAGGTCAGATCGCGCAAATAGAAAGTACGCAGATCGAACTCGACCATCGGGCCAGCGATCGCGCCCGAGCAGGTATAGCGCCCGCCGCGCTCCAAAACGTCGATCAGCTTTGGCCAGTACGGCCCACCGACCACATCGGCAACGACGGTGATCTTTTCCTGCCCAAGCGCGGCACGCAGGTTTTCCGGGGCGCGCGGCAAGATGCGATCAGGTCCAAGCTGCGCGACTTCGGCATGCTTGGCTTCTGACGCCAGGGCGATCACCCGCGCGCCGCGTCGCTTTGCCAACTGGACCAATGCGCCTCCGACGCCGCCCGATGCGCCAGGCACCAGAACTGTGTCGTTCTCCGAGACATTTGCGCGGGTCAGCATCCCTTCGGCGGTGGAATATGAGCACGAGAATGTCGCCAGTTCCGCATCTGACAGAGGGGATTGGATCGCAATGGCATTCTGTGTGGGGATTGTCGTGTATTGCGCAAACCCGCCATCCCGTTCGGAACCAAAATAGCCGGTCTTGTCCTTGTTCGTTGGCTCTGCCGGATCGCGCAGCCAGCAATCGGTGATCACTCGCTCGCCGATCCTGAGTGGGTCCGCACCTTCGCCAACGGCGACGATCTGGCCGCACACATCTGCGCCTTGAATGCGCGGAAAAACCAGAGGCGCGCCGCCCCAGGTCGGGTCCTCCTCGCCGACTTCTTCAAATGCGCCGCCAGTCGTGGCGTCGCTCACGGTTTTCGAATACCAGCCAGAGCGCGTATTCACGTCGGTATTGTTCAGCCCGCAGGCTCCGACCCGGATCAATACTTCGCCCGAGGCAGGGATCGGGCACGGCCAGTCTTCGTGCCAGGCCATCTGATCCAGATCGCCGTGGCCCATGGTGACCATGGCCTGCATTGTGGTGGGATGCGTCATTGGGCGGCCTCGAGCGCGGCGTCCGTGCGGGGGAGCAGGCTTTGCGGGTCATAAGCGGGCTCAGACAAAACCAGCGCGGCGCGGGGTGTGCCATGGATGATGACCTCAAGCTGGGTGCCTGCAGCGGCGGCTTCGGGCTTGATATAAGCGAAGGCCAGGATTTTGCCGACTGTGTGGCCATACGCTACGGACGCGGTCGAGCCAACAACACGCCCGTCCAGCAACACGGCCTCACCACCATGTCCGTCGATCTCACCATCCGGTTCGATCTCAAGATAGGTACAGATCCACGGCAAATCTGTGTTCAGGGTCTTATCCTTGCCGAGATAGTCTTTGTCGGTTTTCGCAAAGCGCAGCACATCGGCTTCGGCCAAAGTGACTTCGTTGGTCAGTTCTCCGGCCCCTTTGAAGCCTTTCTCCATCCGCATCACATTCATCGCAAAGCTGCCGTAGTCGGCGATTCCATGCGCTTCGCCAGCGGCCCAGAGCGCGTTGTAGACGTCCAGACAGGCGGTGTTGGGCATGTGCAGTTCCCAGCCAAGTTCACCTGCATAGGACATCCGGAAAGCCCAGACATCATGACCCGCGATCCTGATTTGCTGGGCAGATAGCCAGCGGAACCCGGCATTGCTGAGGTCGGCATCAGTGCAGGCGCTCAGGACGTCACGCGACTTTGGCCCGTTCAAAGACAGAGCCGACCAATCTACTGACAGTGCGGCGATCACGACGTCTTCTGCATCGCGCTGCTGTGCCAGATGATCCAGCAGGCGTTGTTCGAAAAACGCGGCACATACGAGGTAATAGCGATCCTGCGCCATGCGCACGATGGTCGTCTCCAATTCGATCCGTCCCCGGTGGTTCAGCATGTGGGTCAGGGTGATCGAGCCATCTTTCTGCGGCATCCGGTTCGCGGTCAGCCGATCCAGCAGGGCGTAGGCATCAGGGCCTGAAACCTCGACCTTGGTGAAGGCGGTGACGTCCATGATGCCGACCCGTTCGCGCACGGCTTTGACTTCTTGCGCGACCATGTCGTCCGCAGCAGTCCGGCGGAAGGAATAGTGATCCTGTTGCGCGACCCCATCCCGTGCAAACCAGCGCGGGCGCTCAAAGCCATAGACCTCTTCATGCACCGCACCCTTTGATTTCAGCAGCTCATGAAGGGGTGACGGTTTGATCGGACGGCCTGCCAGGCGATTGAAATGCGGGAAGGGGATTTCGTGGCGCAGGCAATAGTCTTCCTCAGCCTTGATCACCTGCCAGTCTTTCGTGGCGTAGCTGCCAAAGCGGCGGGGATCATACTCGCGCATCGAGATGTCGGCGGCTCCGTGCACCATCCAGCGTGCCAGCTCGCGCGTTAGGCCCGGCCCCCAGCCGATCCCGATCTGAGTGCCGCAGCAGCACCAGTAATTCCGCACGCCCGGCGCAGGCCCGATCAGCGGGTTGCCATCGGGCGGATGGCTGATCGCACCATGCACCTCGCGCTGAATGCCCAGTTCGGCAAAGATCGGCATCCGGTTCAGGCTTTCCTCAAGCCATTGCATTACCCGGTCGTAATCGGCATCGAACAGCCAGTTCTCGTAGTCCCACGGGCAGTGATCATGCCAGACCGAGTTTGGGTTCTCTTTCTCGTAGATCCCGATCAGCCCGCGCTTTTGCTCCATCCGGATATAGCCCGAGACCTTCTTGTCATCGCGGATCACTGGCAGTTCTTTGTCCAGAGCTTCAAACTCGGGCACTGGTTCGGTCACGAAGTAATGGTGCGTCATCGACGTCATCGGCAGCTGCAGCCCCGACCATTCGCCCATCTGCCGCGCATAAGTGCCGCCCGCGTTGACCACGTGTTCGCAGGTGATCGTGCCCTTGGGCGTCTCGACCACCCATTCACCGTTCTCGGCCTGCGTGATGTTGGTCGCCTGACAGTGCCGGATGATCCGAACGCCCTTCTGACGCGCACCTGCGGCCATCGCCATGGTCACGTTGGTCGGGTCCACATGGCCGTCATCGGGCGTGTGCAGCGCGCCCAACACACCATCCAAATTGTAGAACGGATGCAGCTCGGCAATCCGATCCGGGCCAACCAGTTCGATGTTGAAACCCAGGGAACGACCCACAGACAGAGTATGGCGCAGCCAGTCCATCTCGTCTTCGGTATAGGCCAGCCGGAACGAGCCACATCCATGCCATGTCACGGCCTGACCGGTCTCGGCCTCCAAGGCCCCGGAGTACAGCCCGATATTGTAATCGACGCATTTGCCTAAGCCGAAGCTAGAGGTCGAATGGGTGATCTGCCCCGCCGCATGCCAGGTGCTGCCGCTGGTCAGTTCGGCCTTTTCCAGCAGCACAGTGTCTGTGCCCCAGCCCTCGTGCCCAAGATGGTAGGCAAGGCCCACCCCCATCACTCCGCCACCCACGATAACCACGCGTGCGTGGGTCGGGAAATCAGATGCCATCGGATCAATCCTCTGAGTCGATTTTGTCTCGACATCGTAAGCAAACAAAAGTACCATCGTCAATCATGAATGGGACAAATGTATCAAATACGATTCTTGAGCGGTTGGCGGACGAACTGTCCGAGCTGACACCAGAAGCGCGCAAGGCCGCCACTTATGTGCTGGAAAACCCGCGCGATGTGGGGGTTTCGACGGTGCGGGAAATCGCCGAGGCCGCGAATGTGAAGCCCAACACCATCGTCCGCATGGCGCGGCAGGTCGGGTTCGATGGCTACGAGGATTTCCGCGTGCCCTTCCGCGAGGCGATCCGGCGCGGGCAGGCTGATTTCCCGGATCGCGCCCGCTGGCTGCAGGATATTCGCAAGTCCGGCAATATGGGCGGGTTATATGCGGATATGGTTCAGGACGCCCTGCGCAATGTCGAGGAGACCTTTGCCAATATCTCGTCCGAACAGTTGAAAGCCGCCGCCGAAGACATCTGGAATTCGCGCAATGTGTTCGTGCTGGGCGTGGGCGTAAACAACTCGAATGCGCGGAACTTTGTCTATCTGGCGTCGACCGGGATGGTGCAGTTCCACGCAATCCCGCGCCCCGGATCGAATCCGATCGACGATCTGGCGTGGGCCGATGAACGCGACGTTCTGATCGCCATGACCTGCAAGCCTTATCGCAACGAGGTGGTCGAGGCGGTTCATGTCGCAAAGGAACAGGGCCTGAAGGTCGTGGGCCTGTCCGACAGTCCCGCCAGCCCAATTCTACGCAGCGCCGACCATGGCTTTGTCATCTCGGCGGATACGCCACAGTTCTTCCCGTCCTCGGTCAGTACGGTTGCCTTGCTGGAAACGCTGCTGTCTTTCGTGATCGCCGTTGCCAGCGACGAGATCGTCGAGCGGGTCGAAACCTTTCATAAACGTCGCCATCAGCTTGGCCTTTATCACTCGGAGGACACGTGACAGCACCCATCCAATCTCTTGCAGCCCGGTATTATACTGATCCCGCCATATTTCGGTTGGAAACGGAAGGGTTGCTCGCGCGTACCTGGCAGTTTGGTTGCCATGCATCCGAACTGGCCGAGCCGGGCGCTTACGTGGCCTTCGAGGTTGCCGGGCAGGACCTGTTTGCCATTCGCGGGCGCGACTCGAAGGTCCGCGTGTTCTACAATGTCTGTCAGCACCGCGCGCATCAGCTGGTCGAGGGCACAGGCACCACGCGCGTTGTGGTCTGCCCCTATCACGCCTGGACCTATGAGTTGACCGGAGAGTTGCGGGCCGGGCCGAACCTCAAGGCGGTTGAAGGGTTCGACAAATCGACCGTGTGCCTGAATGAGGTACGCGCCGAAGAGTTTCTGGGCTTTGTTTTCGTAAACCTCGACCCCAACGCAGCATCTATGGATGAATGGTTCCCCGAGGCCCGCGCCGAGCTTGAGGAATGGGTACCCAACTGGGCCGATCTGAAGCCTCTGGAATGGGTCGAGATTCCGGAGCTGTGCAACTGGAAAGTCTCGGTCGAGAATTACTCGGAATGCTACCACTGTTCGCTCAACCATCCGACCTTTGCGAACGGAGTGGTCCGGCCGGAAACATATGACATTCAGCCTCAGGGCATGTGCCTACGCCATACGACCGAATGCCAAAGCCTTGAGAACATGACCTATGATATTCAGTCGGGCTTTGCGCATTTCGATGAATATTCCAGCTGGTTCCTCTGGCCGATGTTCTCGTTTCAGGTCTATCCGGGGAATGTGCTGAACACCTATCACTGGCGCGCCGTGGATGCCGATCACGTGGTGGTCTGGCGTGGCTGGTATTCGGTGGGCGGCGTGGATGATCCCAAGATACGGCAACTGGCCGCGCAGGATCGGGCCACCACGGTGGAAGAAGATATCCGGCTGGTCGAATCCGTGCAGCGCGGTCTGCATTCGCGCGGATATCGTCCAGGCCCTCTGGTCGTCGATCCCAAAGGGGGTGTAAATTCGGAACACCCGGTTATGCATCTGCAGAAGTGGATGCGCGAAGCCGTTGACGGGCAGCCTCAGTAAAAGGACCAAGTGATGAGCACATTTGACGAAGACCTGTTTCTGAAAGGTCTGGAACAGCGCAAGGCGACGCTGGGCGCGGAATATGTCGAGAAGAATCTGGCCGCGGCCGACGATTTCACCCGCCCGTTTCAGGAGGCGATGACTGCCTGGTGCTGGGGCTTTGGCTGGGGTGACGATGTGATCGATGCTAAGACGCGGTCCATGATGAACCTGTCGATGATCGGCGCGCTGGGCAAAATGCATGAATGGGAAATCCATTGCCGGGGCGCGATCAACAACGGCGTCACGACCGAGGAAATCCGCGCCATCATCCATGTCATCGGCATCTATTGCGGCGTGCCACAGGCACTGGAATGCTTCCGCGTGGCCCGTAAGGTGATCGAGGGCTAAGCGCCTTAGTGAAAATCCCGGCTCGGGAACAGCCGTTTGGCCTGTTCACGGGGATGGCGGGCGCTTGGGCCGTTCTGCCGGGGGCGCGGGGTGTCATCCGCTTGCGGTTGGGTGATTCCGATAGCCTCGTCCAGAGGATGCCCAAGCTCGGACAGTTTGTGCGACATATCGGTGATCTCTTGCGCGATCAGATGCACGACGATCCCCTCGCGCTGCAGATACCCGCGGACCTGCAACAGGCGCCCTCCCATCACGATGCGGCGAAAGCGTTCATAGACCTTGGGCCAGACAACCACATTGCTGACGCCGGTTTCATCTTCAAGCGTCAGAAAGATCACGCCCGAGGCGGTTCCCGGCCGCTGGCGCGTGATCACCAGCCCGCAGACGCTGTAACGGCCCAGCGGGATGTCCTGCAGCGTGGCATGCGGCACAAGGCCGGGCAGGGACGGGCGCAACAGCTCCATCGGGTGCGAGCGCAGGGTTAGGCGGGTCGAGACGTAGTCTTCGACCACTTCCTCGCCCAGATGCATCACCGGCAGGTTGACCTGTGGCTCATTGATGTTCTCACCATCAATTGGGTCATTGAACAGCGGCAGGGCGGTTCGGCTGCGGATGGCTTTGACATGCCACAGGGCGTCGCGCCGGGTCAGGTCCATGCCGGAGAACGCATCCGCCTCGGCCAGACGGGTCAGAACATCCGGGCGCAGCCCTGCGCGCAGCCACAGCGTTTCGGGGTCCGGGTATCCATTGCCGCGCGCGGCCACGATCCAATCCGCGTCCTCCTGCTTGAACCCCTTGATCTGGCGAAAGCCCAGCCGCAGGGCCAGCGCCCCATCGGCGCGGCGTTCCAGTAGGTTATCCCAGGTCGAGGCATTGACGCAGACCGGGCGGATCTCGACCCCATGCTCGCGCGCGTCCCGCACGATCTGGGCAGGCGCATAAAACCCCATGGGCTGCGAGTTCAGCAGCGCGCAGGCAAAGATCGCCGGGTGGTGGCATTTCATCCAGGCCGAGACATAGGCCAGCATGGCAAAAGCCGCCGCATGGCTTTCGGGAAAGCCGTAATCGGCAAAGCCTTCGATCTGGCCAAAGCAGCGGTCGGCGACCTCGGGCGTATAGCCATTGTTCAGCATCCCCGCGATGAACTTGTCACGATAAGTGCCAATGGTCCCCATACGCCGGAACGAGGCCAGCGAGCGGCGCAGGTGGTCGGCCTCTTCCGCCGAAAACCCAGCGCCTACCACGGCGATTTGCAGGGCCTGTTCCTGAAACAGCGGCACGCCCAGCGTGCGTCGTGTAACCTCTTCCAAAGCGGGGCCGAAAGGTTCGGGTTTTTCCAGCCCGTTGCGCCGCCGGATATAGGGCTGCACCATATCGCCCTGAATGGGGCCGGGGCGGACGATGGCGACCTCGATCACCAGATCGTAGAACTCGCGCGGCCTCATCCGGGGCAGGAAATTCATCTGTGCCCGGCTTTCGACCTGAAACACGCCCACCGCATCGGCGGCGCACAGCATGTCATAGGTCGCCGTATCCTCTTGCGGGACGGTGGCGATGCTGAGGGTTTCGCTGTTGTGTTGCTGCATCAGGTCAAACGCCTTGCGGATGCAACTGAGCATCCCCAGCCCCAATATATCCACCTTCAGAATGCCAAGCGCATCGATGTCGTCCTTATCCCACTCGATCACGGTGCGGTCTTCCATCGCGGCGTTTTCGATCGGGCAGAGCTCATCCAGCCGCCCTTTGGTGATGACGAACCCGCCCACATGCTGCGACAGGTGGCGCGGGAAACCGATGATCTCGCCAATCAGGCGGACGGTTTGCATCAGGCGCCGGTCCTTGAGGTCGAGGCCCAGTTCCTGCAGCCTCTCGGCATCAACGCCGCCATTGCTCATCCCCCAGATCTGGCCGGACAGGCCTGCGGTGACGTCCTGAGACAGACCCATTACCTTGCCCACCTCGCGGATCGCCGCGCGGGATCGGAAATGGATGACCGTGGCACAGAGGCCCGCGCGGTGGCGGCCATATTTCTCGTAAATCCACTGGATCACCTCTTCGCGCCGCTCGTGTTCGAAATCCACGTCGATATCCGGCGGCTCGCCCCGGTATTTCGAGACAAAACGCTCGAACACCATGGCGATCATGTCGGGGCTGACATCGGTGATGCCCAGCAGGTAACATAGGATCGAATTGGCGGCTGAGCCGCGCCCCTGACACAGAATGCCTTGCGAACGGGCGAATTGCACAATGTCATGCACGGTCAGGAAGTAGGCCGGGAAATCCAGATCGGCAACGAGCGCCAGCTCTTTCTGCATCAATTGCAGCGCACGCTCGGGTGGGCCACCCGGATAGCGCCGTTTCAGCCCCTCACGCGCCAGACGTTCCAGCCGCGCCTGCGGGGTCTCGGTGCTGGCGATCTCGTCGGGGTATTCGTAAGACAGCTCACTTAAGTCAAAGCTGCAGCGGTCGGCGATTTCCAGCGTGCGGCGCAGTGCGCCGGGGTGATCCTGAAACAGCCGGGCCATATCCGCGTAGCCTTTCAGCCGCCGCTCGGCATTGGGCAGGGCGCGGGTGCCGATCTGGTCAATCGTGATGTGTTCGCGCATGCAGGTCAGCACATCGGCCAGTTGGCGGCGGTTGCCACGGTGCATCAGCACATCGCCTACCGCCACCATGGGGGCCGAGGCCCGCAGCGCCGCCTGCGCACAGGCCGCCAGATAGGCCCGGTCGCTGCCGTCATAACGCGGTACGGCCCCCAGAAAGACCGCGTTGGGGAACTGCCGCCGGACGGTCTGAATGTCGGGGATGGCCTGTTTCAACCCTGCCTGAGGCAGCGCGATCAGGATCATCCCCTGACAGGCCGCCAGCATGTCTTTCAAATCCAGATGACAGTCGCCTTTCTCGGCCCGTCGCTTGCCCAGCGTCAGCAGCCGGGTCAGCCGCTGATAGGCGGCGCGGTCGCGGGGCAGGGCCAGCCAGTGCACCGCGCTGTCGCGCAGAACCAGACGGCAGCCAACGATCAGCTTGGGCAGGGCGGGCACATCCGGTTTGTCGATCGGCTGCACATGCCCGACCTCTTGCCGGGATGAGGAATCGAGCCGGTGTTGCGAGCGGATTTGAACCGCGCCTTCTGCCTCGCGCCGCAGCTCTTTCAACGCGCTCCAGCCCCGGACCACCCCGGCCAGTGAGTTCCGGTCAGTGATCGCGATGGCTTTCAAGCCCAGCTCTGCCGCGCGGGTCACCAGCTCTTCTGGGTGTGAGGCTCCGGTCAGGAAGGTGAAATTGGTGGTCACGCCCAGTTCGGCATAGCCGGGGTCCTGCGCGTGTGAGCTGGGCGGGTTCGGTTTGGTCATGCGAATTCCCCATGCACGAACCATCCCGGATTTTGCGGTGTGTGATACAGCCACAATCGCCGCCCCTGCCGGGTTTCAACCTGCCAATAATCGCGCAAGCCCGTGCGCCAGTTCTCATCCTCCAGCCACCATTCAGGGCAGATGCGTTCGGGCCCGGTTGAGCGGCTTGTGGTCAGCGACATGCGTCGCCAGCGAAAGCGGCGTGGCGGGTGCGGGCCCGATCCGGCGATGGGTTCCGGTGGAAACAGCTGTAGGGGCCGGGGGCGCAGGGCGCACCACCCGCCTGCGGGATCGGAATAGGCGGCAGGCGAGATGGTGAAGCTGCGTTCGGGGATGTGGCTTTGCGCGGGCAGCAGGCGGTGGATCTGCTCTAGCCCGATCCGGGTGCCGATGCGGGTGATCAGGTCGTCCAGTTGGTCTTTGTTCCGGCTTGCAGCGCGGCTGATCTGGCGCACGGGCAGGGGCTCCACCTGCGTGGCCTCCAGCCGGAACTGATCGACCCCGAAACCCGCATCCACCTCGGCCAATCCACGTTCGAACAGGGGCAGGATGCGATGGGGATCGCGCAGGGGGCGGGCCAGGCGCAGTTCGACCTGCTGGTGATCCTGATCCACCCGGCGCAAGGTCATGCACAGCTTGCGCGCGCCCATCTCCTGCGCTTTCAGCTTGTCGCAGAGCCGGTCCAGCAGCCGTTCCGCCCCGGCCATCATGTCAGACAGCAGCCCAACGGGCTCGGGCAGGGTCATGCGCACGCCGTAATGGGGTGAATCAGCCAGCGGGGTGATCTGTTCGGGCTGATGCCCCAGAGCCTGATCCAGCCGCATCAGAACCTCGGGGCCAAAGCGGCGTGTCAGCGGCGCGCGCGGGGTTTGCGCCAGCTCGCCAATCCGGCGCAGGCCCAGCCGTTGCAGCGCGACCGAGGTATTCTCATCCAGCCGCAGCGCTGCCACTGGCAGGGCGCGGAGGGCTTTCAGCGTATCCTCGCCCGCCACCCCCTCGCCATAATGGGCCAGGGCCCAGGCCGCGCCGCGTGTCGGGGCCAGACCGATCTGCACCGCCAGCCCGGCCCGGGCTAGACGCCTGCGCATATCGGTCAGCATCATCTCTTCCCCGCCCGCAAGATGCGCGGATCCGGTAATGTCCAGAACCAGCCCGTCTTCGCCTTCCAACCCGACCCAGGGGCAATAGCGCGTGGCCCAGCGGCGCAGGGTGTGCAGAAACCGCTGATCCCCCTGTGGGTCAGCGGGTTGGCTTTGCAGATCGGGGCAAAAGGCGCGGGCATCGGAATAGGGCATGCCGCGATCCAGCCCCTGCCGTTGGGCCTGCACATTCAGGCAATATACCCGGTTTGCATTGTTCTGTTTCAGCGTCAGAACAAATGGCCCCTCGACCGGACGCAGGCGTAGAGCCCGGTCGCTTGCCAGCCGGGGAAACCACAGTGAAACGATACGCCGTCGGGTGCCATCGAGCATGTCGGAAACCAAATGTTCTGTATTTGTTCTTTTTAGGTTTCCTTGGATGCAGAGTCGAGTCTTTCGTGGCCAAAAAGCCCGTCAGCTATAGTGCTTGTTGCGCGACATTTTCCCGATGCCGGGGTTCATGCTGTTGGTCGGGTCGACCGATTTGTAGAACGCCGCCAGATCCGGCTTGGCCGCATATAGGTGTCCCACATTGTGTTCGGCCGGGTACTCGGCCCCGCGCTGATCCAGAATCTCCAGCATCGCAGATTTCAGCGCCTTCGGATCGGCCCCCTTCTTCACGATGTAATCCTGATGCAGAACGTGGCACATGAAATGCCCGTAATAGAGCTTGCTGACCAGTTGATCCGCCAGCTCGGGGGGCAATTCCTCGAACCAGTTCACATCATTGCGGCGCAGGGCGATGTCCAGCGCGATAATGTCCTCGACCTCATGCGCGTGCACGTTCATGTAACGGATCGCGGCCCCGGCAGCGGCAAAGCGGTGCAGGCCGGCAATCTTAGCCTCGCGCGGGTCGCATTCGAAGAAATCCAGTTGGTTGTCGCCCACCATATCGCGCAGCAATGCGCGGGCTTCATCAATGCCGCCGTCGCGCATTTTCAGGATCAAATGATGGGGATAGCGTTCGCGGTACGCGCGCATTCGCTTGGGCAGGATATCCGGCCAGAACCGCATCGTGAACTGCATGAAACGGTCGGTGAAGTTCGACAGGCCCGGAATACCCTCTAACCGGGCATCCACCGCACCTTTCAGCGCAAAGAAAGTGGGCAAACGGTCGGTACCCAGTTTGTCGATCATCACCATGGTGTCCTTGCCGTAGCGATCCGAGATGTCAAAAACCTCTTCATGCATATACTCGGCGCTGACCGGCAGGGTCTTGAAGCCTGACAAGATGCGGCGGCGCAATTCGGTCAGAGCGCTGGTGTCCTCGGCGCCGATATAGAAGGTGCGCTCGCTGTCATTCTTTGGATAGGTGTCCAGCCGGACAGCAAAAACAGCCAGTTTTCCGGCACATCCAGCAGCCTCATACAGACGGGATTTGTCAGCATTGAACCGGGCCGGCGTGTCTGCATCCACGTTACGCACCCGGCGGGCATAGTCGGTGTCGGAAGCCTTGCGATTGTCAGTCTCGATATCTGTTGTGCTGAAATAGCCGTTTTGCAGTCGGGTCAGGATTTCTTCGGGCGTGTCACCTAAGTTCATACCCAGGTGGTTGACCAACTCCAGCTCACCATCCCGCGTGATGCGGGCGTGCAGAGACAGCTCGGTATAGGAGGGGCCGCGTTCGACCAGCGAACCACCCGAGTTGTTACACACCCCGCCCACGACCGAAGCACCGATGCAAGACGATCCGATCACTGAATGCGGCTGCCGCCCGATCGGGTCCAGCAGCTTCTCCAGTGCAAACAAGGTGCTGCCCGGAAAGCTGATAACCTGCTTGCCATCATTGATCAGATGCAGGTCGTCAATCCGCCGCGTGTTGATCAAAACCACATCGCGATCATAGCTGCCTTTGGGGGTAGAGCCTTCGGTCAAGCCAGTATTGGCCGCTTGCATGATGACGATCTTGTCGGCTGCGACACAGGCCTGCAGCACCTGCCATTGCTCCAGCAGCGTAGCGGGCTGAGCCACCGCCAGCGCATCACCTTCACCCGACCTGAACCCTCGGCGAAAGCGACGGGTGCTGCGGGCCGAGGTCAACACATGCCGCCGCCCGCAAATGGCCTGAAGACGCTTGATCAGATCGGCTTCGGTCATCCCACAGCCCTCCTTAATACGCGACCGAGGGCAGCCACGTGGCCAGTTGAGGCCAAAGGAAGACGAAGAACAGACCGGTCAACTGCAGGATCACGAACGGGATGATGCCTTTGTAGATATCGGTCAGCTTGATCTCGGGCGGGCAGACCCCTTTTAGGTAGAATAGCGCAAAACCAACAGGCGGTGTCAGGAATGAGGTTTGCAGGGTCACCGCGACGAGGATCACGAACCACACCAGCGCGGGCTCATCAATGACGCCAAAGCCGTCGATATCCAGACCTAGTCCATTTACGATGGGGCGCATCAAGGGCAGCACGATGAGTGTGATTTCGATCCAGTCCAGCACGAAGCCCAACAAGAAGACGATGAAGAGGATCATGAAGACGGTGCCGTTGGGACCAAGCCCAGTACCATGGATCATGTCCTCGATCAGCGCATCGCCGCCCAGTTCGCGCAGGACGTATGAGAAAACGGTTGCGCCAAGGAAGATCGCAAAGATGTAGGCGGTGGTGTTAAACGTGGCCTTCAGTACATTCACCAGTTTCGCCAGCGTCAGTTTGCGATAGCCAAGCGCCAGCAGTGTGGCACCCAGCGCGCCTACGCCTGAGGCTTCGGTCGGCGTGGTCAGGCCCGCAAAGATCGACCCCAGTACGGCAAGGATCAGGGCGAGGGTCGGCAGTACGGCGATCAGCACATCCTTGACGGCGGCCCAGTCGGGACGGGTTGCGCCCTCGGGTACAGGGGCCACGTCACGTTTGATCAGGGCGATGACGAAGATATAGGTCAGATACAGCGCGCCGATGATCACGCCAGGGAAGACCGCAGCCATGAACAGATCACCAACCGACAGTGCCATCTGATCCGCCATGATTACCAACATGATCGACGGCGGGATCAGGATGCCCAGTGTGCCTGACGCACTGACCACACCGGCGGCCAGCGAAGGACTGTATTTCTGCTCCATCATCGAGGGCAGAGACAACACGCCCAGCAGAACGACCGAGGCTCCGATGATGCCGGTCGAAGCAGCCAGAATGATCCCGATCATCGTCACCGTGATCGCCAGCCCGCCGCGTACCGTACCAAACAGACGCTGCATCGAAGACATCAGACGCTCGGCCACACCGGATTCATCCAACATCAGGCCCATGAAAATGAACATCGGCAAGGCGACCAAAACGGCGTTTGACATGGTGGCATAAACCCGGTTCACCACCGCACCCAGCGTCAGATAATCCAGCCCGGTCAGCGTTTCCTCAAGCCCGGTCCAGTTCATCATGCCGTTGTCGAACAGATAGGCCAGACCGCAATAGGCAACACCGACTCCCGCAAGTGTCCACGCCACCGGGAAGCCAGTGAACAGCAACGCGATGAAGGTCAGGAACATGGCGATGACCAGTTTTTCTTCGGTTGTCTCAACCAGGAAGGTTAGCGCAGTCGCCACAACAGCAAAGCCCAGAAGGGCCCAGATGATCAGGCGCAGGCCTTTGCCATGGCGTTCCTCATCCAAGTTCATGAACAGGGCGTGCAAGTCGTGGATCAGCCGCGCCGCCGCCGCCACTCCCAGCAATGCAAAACTGACCGGGATCACGCCTTTCAAGGCCCAACGCGCGGGCAGGCCGGTCGGGCTGTCTGAGGATTCGTTGACCCTCCAGCTTTCGTAGAAATAGTCGTATCCCTGATCGATCATCAGATAGATGAACGGTACAAGCAGGGTGAAGATTCCGATGATCTCAATGATCCGGCGCGCGCGCTGGCTGAGCTGCATATGCAGCAGGTCGACCCGCACATGACTGTCGGTGACCAAGGCATACGAGATGCCGACCATCGTCACCAACCCGTAGAAATGCCACTGGATCTCGTCCAGCTTGGGATAATTCTGATTGAGCAAATAGCGCAGCGCCACTTGCGAGACGATGGCCGCAACCAGCAGCAGGTTGGCCCACATGACCACATGGCCTACCGCCTTGACGCCGTTGTCGATTGCCACCGCCAACCTCTGACGGTCGGGTTCACCATGCTCAAGGATGCTTTCATAGACTTCAATCGGATCGTCGTGCTGACGCTGTGTCTCGGCCATGGTCTCCTCCTCGAGATTTTGGCGATGGGAACGTGAATGCGCCCGGGTCGTTTGGGAAAATAAAGAAAATCAGCTTTGCCCGAGGGCGGCGGAAGGAAGCCGCCCCCGGACAATCGCAAGCAACTAGTTTACTTGCGGGGGAGGAACGCGTTCTCTTTCCAGACCGCATATCCGTCGCGGAATTCGTTCATGTCAGCCAGAACCTTGGCAAAGAATTCGTCATTGGCGGCCTGTTCAGCGGCCACTTCTTCCCAAGTCGCACGGAAGGTCGACAGCATCTCATCATTCCATTGCTTGATCTGGACGCCGTTGTTTTCGACGTTGTCCAACAGGGCCGCGTGCTGGATCGCTTCACCTTCGGCAAAACTGTCGGCCATTGAGGCCTTACAGGCGTTTTCGATGATCGCCTTGTGCTGATCGCTGGCTTCGTTCCAGACGTCTTTGTTGATCATCAACTCAAACACAGTCGCCTGCTGGTGCCAGCCGGGGAAATAGTTGTACTTGACCAGCTTGTGGAAACCGAGCCGCGCGTCGATGGCAGGCATCGAGAATTCGGTCGCGTCAATCGCGCCTTTTTCCAGTGCCGGGAAGATTTCGCCACCGGGCAGCAGAGAGGTCGCCACGCCCAGTTTCTGCATCACTTCACCGCCCAAACCGAAAAAGCGCATTTTCAGGCCGTTCAGATCTTCGGGACTGTTGATCTCATTCGCGAACCAGCCCGAGGTTTCGGGGGCAATGATCGCGCAGGGGATGACATGGACGTTGAAGCCCGCCTGATCATACATCTCCTGATACAGATTCATGCCGTTGCCATAGTACAGCCACGCCATGTATTCGCCCGCCTCGGGGCCAAACGGAACGGCCGAGAACAACGGTGCAGCCGGAATCTTACCCGCCCAGTATCCGGCAGTGGTGTAGCCCGAGTTGATCTTGCCCGAAGACACCGCATCCAGAATTTCAAACGGCGGGACCAGCTTGCCGGGCTCATAAACCTTCATCTTCAGCGTGCCGCCGGACATCAGGTCCAGCTGTTCAGCCACGCGCGGGATCGGCGAGCCGAGACCGGGCAAAGCGGTCGAAAACGCGATCGGTGTTTTCAGCAGCATCTTGTCCGCCGCGTGGGCAACCGGAGCGGCCAACAGCGAGGCAGCAACGGCAAGCGATGTCAGGGTGGTCTTCATGGGTTCTCCTCCAGGGTATGTGCCAGCTGTGGGATCGGCTGACGGAATTCCCGCCGTGGCGGTGATATGAAGAGGTAAATATTTTTTACCATGAAGGTTAGTCAACAATTTTATTTACCACTTCTGATTCGATCAGTGGCGTTTCGCGACTGTGTCGAACAAGGAGAAATTTTAGCCAAATGGAGTGATATTACGGATTTATCGTTAATCACCAGATAGATATATCTGTCGGGTATATCCGTATTTTTGGGTATTTTTACTTGCATAAATTCAGTTAATTGGTAAATTTTGTGAACAACTTATATTTTGTGATTTCTGGTAGGCCGCGGAGCAGACATGAGCAACAACAGCCCATTTGAGCCTGTCGGCCACGAATCAATTGCTGATGCGGTGGTCGAGCAGATCGAGACGATGATCGTCGATGGCATCCTGAAAGAAGGCCGCAGATTGCCCTCCGAACGGGATCTGGCCGAGGCCATGTCTGTCTCGCGCCCCAAGCTGCGCGAGGCGTTGCAGATTCTCGAACAGCGCGGCCTGGTTTCAGTGCGTCATGGTGAGGGGACGTTCATCGCCGCGCTGACCGGCCGGGCAATGTCGCCGGCACTCCTGTCGCTTTACGCCCGGCATGGCGGGGCGTTCTATGATTATCTGGAATATCGACGTGAGCAGGAGATCTTTGCCAGCCGTCTGGCTGCACAGCGGGCGACGCAATCCGACAAGGAGCGCATCTCTGAGATCATAGGCGAGATGCAAAAGGCGTGGGAAGATGATGATGCGGATGCCAGTGAGGAAGCGGATTTTCGTCTGCATTCGGCGGTGGTGGATGCCAGTCAGAACACGACGCTGATCCACATGATGGCTTCGGTTTATGATCTGACGCGTCAGGGTGTCTTTTATAACCGCCGATTTCTGAGAACGATGGACGGCTCGGGCGAGTTGTTGCTGGCGCAACACAAGGAAATCGCGCAGTCCATTCTGGAGGGGGATCCAGAGCGGGCCGAAACTGCGGCCCGCGATCACATGGATTTCGTCGAGAGCTCATTCCGAAAAGGGCAAGAGCAACAGGCGCGTGAAATACGCGCCTCGAAACGACGGTTATATTCGGTCTGAAATCTGCGACTCTGCAGGGCTATTCTGGATGATCGGCCCGAAACAGATCCCAAGCGTCCAGCGATGTGCCATCGGGTTTTGTGCAAATTCCGACCTGACCTTGGTCGGTGTCCTCAATCCGATAGCTGCCGCCGATTTCGATGCAATACGTTGCCGCCGGGTTTGCAAGCCGGGTAAAGCTGTCACTTTTGTGATCTGCATTATTTTCGCGAAAATAGGTCCAAGCGTCGACCTTGGTGCCGTCCGGTAGCTGGCATATTCCGGTTTGGCCATCAGTTCCGTCTTGTATGCCGTAGAGCCCGCCCTGAGCGATGCAATAGGTTGCCGCCGGATTGGCCAGACCAGTATTGGCCAGCGCGCCTGCAGGGCTCAGCAGTGCAAGTGCCATGATCATCGGGTTCAGCTTTATCATTCGCTCCTCGCCGGGGTTGGTTCGCTCTTAGGAAGATTCTCCGGGGCATAGCCCGGATTCAGTTCCATTCTTTCCTGTACCGAAGTATGGATCAATGCACCTTCGGGGATAAAGCGTGGCTCTTTCATCGGAAAATAAAAGCCACCTTCTTTGCGTATCTCAGGATCATCATGCCATTTTTTACGTTTGGGCAGATATTCAAGAATTTTCCACCAGAACGTCATTGAATCATGCAATTTGGCATCTGCACTGGGCGCGGCATAGTCGCGTTTGCTTCCGGGCGCGATATTCTTTGGTGTCTCTCCCTGCACCAGACGTTTGACCATGGTCTCGCGGAACTCCAAGCCATGTGCCCTTGCCTCATCGACCATCCAGCCCAACGGATATTTCGCTGCTCCACTGTCCTGTTCGGGGTAGCCGCTGCCATTGTCGCCATGCACACCAGCGAACCAGACCTGCTGAATATCCTGATCTTCGGCATCTTCATCATTGACGAAAGGGTGGGTTTTGAACAGCTGCGGCTCGGTCCAGCGCGACAGGCGGAACATACGGCGACGCTCATCAATGGCGCAGGATTGGCGAAAGACGCGCACGCAAGGATTGGTATGGGTGTAGGGTAGGGACTCGAGCGAAGGCAGATACATCCTATCCGGCCGCGGTACGATGACCGAGGCGACGGTATCCCAGCATCCCATGAAGCGGATTGTCACGCGGCGGGTATCCAGCACCTCTTGCACACGCCAGGCGAGGTCAAACCTGTCCTGAGCGCCGGATTGCTTATAGGCGGTCAATGCGTAAGAACACAGATGATCCTGATGTGCGTGCAGCAGGCCGACCATGTTGATAAACCCGGCCAGCACGCGCACTGTGTGTGCCCCGCGTGAGAAGCCGAACAGATAGATCTCATCCCCATCTTCATAATGGCGCAGCAGGAACCTGTAGGCATCCAGCACATTGGCATCCAGCCCGTAGCCGGTCGCCAGCCCGAAGACACCCTTCATCTGATGCTTGAACCGATCCCAGGCACCGCTGTTCGAGATCGTCCCGACCCCCGGATCGTAAAACCCGATCTGATCTTTGCTCTCTTTCAGGACGCGATAGAACTTGAGAACGTTGGATTGATTTTCCTTGATCTCGTTGCCGGTGCCATCACAGCAGATAACGATTTTCTTCACAGCAGGACCTCAGGCAATACATTCAAAGCAATGCCTGCAGCTTATCGGAACTTCTCAAAGCTGTTAACCGGTCTAAAGCGAAGCCTGCGTGTCAGAGCTGCTCTACTTTGATGGAGTCTTCGGGGTAGAACGCCAGATGATCCTTGATCTCGGCCACGGTCTCGATCGGGCTCTCGTAGCTCCAGGCGGCGTTTTCAGTGACCGAGGACTTGTTCACGATCGAGAAATGCGTGGCGTCCCCTTTGCCCGGGCAGTGGGTCACCTTGTCGGTCCGGTCCAGAAAGGCCATGGCGATGTCAGCGCGCGGGAAGTAGATCACCGGATCCTTATTGCTTTCCAACAACTCCAAAGCGTTGTTGGTTTCACCCAGAATGGCACCGCCTGAACGGACGCTCCATTTACCCGGTGCTTTGCGGATCGTGATCTGATTGGTCATGTTTACTCCTTCCCTCGTCGGGTACGGGCTTCCCCATTGCCTATTCTATGTAACAATCCGGTGTCAGACCGGTGCAGTTGCGGCATCCAACCACAGTTGAGCGTCCTCGCCCAGCCTTGGCCGGATCTTTTCTGCAACATCGCGGTGATATGCGTTCAACCAGGCACGTTCTTCGCGTGTCATCATGTCGACGACAATCAGCCGCCGGTCGATAGGCACATAGGTCAATGTACGCCATTGCAGCATGGCCCGTTCGTCATCGCCGCCTGGCAGGGCGGGGGCCTCTTCCACCACCACAAGATTTTCCAACCGGATGCCAAACGCGCCTTCGCGGTAATATCCCGGCTCGTTGGACAGGATCATGCCGGGCTCGAGCGGCACATGGCTGACCCGTGACAGACGCTGAGGGCCTTCATGCACGCTCAGGTAGGTGCCCACGCCATGTCCAACCCCGTGGTTGAAATCCTGCCCCGCGAGCCACAACGGCAGGCGTGCGACGCATTCGATATCACGTCCTGCCATCCCAACCGGCCAACGCAGCATTGACATGGCGATCATGCCCTTCAGCACGCGGGTGAAACACAGCTTTTCCTCATCCCCTACGTCACCGATTGCGATGGTCCGGGTGATATCGGTGGTGCCGTCCAGATACTGCCCGCCACTATCGAGCACCAGCAGATGACCGTTCTCTAACCGGCTGTCCGTTTCCTCGGTCACCCGATAATGCATAATGGCCCCGTTCGGACCGGTGCCTGCGATGGTGTCAAATGAGATATCCTGCAACGCATTGTCTCGGCGGCGGCATTCTTCCAGCCGTGTCACTACTTGTGTTTCGGATAGGCTGCCCGGGGCCTGTGTGTCCAACCAACAGAGCAATTCCACCACTGCCGCTGCGTCACGCAGATGCGCCTCGGCGCTGCCTGCGATCTCGGCAGGGTTTTTACAGGCCTTTGGCAATGCACAGGGATCACCACCCTCGACCATCCGATCCCCGAGCGCATCCGCCACGATCTGCGGTACGGTGTTCGGGTCGACCTGCACCGCCCCCTCAAGGGCCTCTATGGCGGCAAGGAAGTTCTCCGGCTCATCCACAGTTACCTGAGTGCCCAGATGATCCATCACCTCAGTCAGCTTCGCAGCGGCCATGAACAGATCAACACGCCCATCACTGTGCAGTATGGCAAACCCGTGCGCCACAGGGTTATAGGCAATGTCCGAACCGCGAATGTTCAGCAGCCACATGATCGAATCTGGAAGCGTAATCACTGCCGCCGTGCGCCCGGACCTCCGCAACTCTTCGGCGAGGCGCTTGATCTTGCTTTCCGCAGTTTCCCCGGCGAACTCAATCGGATGCGCTTTGACCGAGTTCATCGGTGGCTCAGGCTGGTCATCCCAGACCCGATCCACCAGATTGTCACAGCGCACCAATTCGACGCCGCTGCCTTTCAGTTTCTTTTGAGCACCGGCGATCTGACCAGCCGCATGGAGCCACGGGTCGAACCCGACTTTACCGCCATCTGGCAGTTGTTCCTTCAGCCATGTGCTGAGGCTGACATCCGGCCACGGAACCGGGGTGTACTCTTCGGCCACCTGTGCCTTCACCTGCGTGCGATAGCGCCCGTCGACGAATACGCCTGCCACGCTAGTCAATGCAGCGCAGAAACCGGCAGAACCTGTGAATCCGGTCAGCCAAGCCAACCTCTCGTCGTGGGGTGCCACATATTCACCCTGATGTGCGTCGGCGCGCGGGATGAGGAAACCGTCCAGCCCGTCCTTTGCCATTTCGGCCCGCAACGCGGCCAGTCGAGGAGGACCCTGTTCGGGGCGCGCGGTCACTTCGAAACTCTGGAACATCGGGGCCTCATTCGTCGGTTTGGTCGGCGCAAACCTGCGGCCTGCGGCGGAAAATGTCCAGCCGCTTGCTCTGCTCGGTTCAGGAAGTTCCGCAGCGCATTCAGGAAGGTAGCGTAGACCCGCGCTCCGCTAACTGGCCCGCTTCATCCCCATAACCCGCGCCCGAGCGCGTGGATCACTGTCGAACAGGGCGGCCAACTGTTCGGTCATGGCACCGGCCAGCTGCTCGACGTCGGTGATCGTCACTGCGCGGTCATAGTACCGCGTCACATCATGCCCGATCCCGATGGCCAACAATTCCACTATCTTGCGCTTTTCCACCATGGCGATCACGTCACGCAGATGTTTCTCAAGATAGTTGGCTGGATTGACGCTGAGCGTTGAATCATCGACCGGTGCGCCATCTGAAATCACCATCAGGATCTTGCGCGCCTCACGCCGCGCGAGCATCCGGCGATGTGCCCATTCCAGCGCCTCACCGTCGATGTTTTCCTTCAGCAGACCCTCTTTCATCATCAGGCCCAGATTGGGCCGCGCCCGACGCCATGGCGCATCGGCACCCTTGTAGATGATGTGGCGCAGATCGTTCAGACGCCCGGGCTGCTGCGGTCGGCCATCGTTGAGCCAAGCTTCGCGTGCCTGCCCACCTTTCCATGCGCGAGTGGTAAAGCCCAGAATCTCGACTTTCACATTGCAACGCTCCAGCGTCCGCGCCAGAACATCGGCGCAGATCGCTGCGATGGAGATAGGACGCCCGCGCATCGAACCCGAATTGTCCAGCAGCAGCGTCACCACGGTATCGCGGAATTCCGTATCTTTTTCGACCTTGAAACTCAGCGGAGTCGTGGGGTTCGCGACGACACGTGCCAGACGCCCGGCATCCAGAATGCCTTCCTCGCGGTCGAACTCCCAGGACCGGTTCTGTTGTGCCTGCAAGCGACGCTGCAGCTTGTTGGCCAGACGGCTCACCGCGCCTTTCAGGGGTTCAAGCTGTTGGTCGAGATAAGCCCGCAGACGTTCCAGCTCTGCCGGTTCCGCCAGATCTTCAGCGGCAATCTCTTCGTCATAGCTGTTCAAATAGACCTTATAGTCCGGATCAGCCTCGGATGCGGGCGGCGGGGCAGGTGGCTCCAGCGGGGCCTCGCCTTCGGGCATCTCGGCCTCATCGCCCATCTCATCCTCGGCCATCTCATCCATCGAGACCTGAGCCTGAGATTGGTCCTGCTGCTCTTCCTGCGACTGTTCCGGGTTGGCGTCGGCGTCCTGTTCTTCTTGATCGTCTTGCCCGGTGCTGTCGGGATCGGGCTGTTCTTCGGCGTCATCCTCGGCCTGATCTTCCTGCTCGTCATCCAGTTCATCGGGGTCGTCCCCCAACTGGTCGCCATAGCCCAGATCTTTGATCATCTGGCGCGCGAACTTGGCAAAATCGGCCTGATCCGAGAGCACCTCATCAAGGTTTTCCAGAACGCCGCCAGCCTGTTCCTCAATAAATCCGCGCCACAGATTCATGACATTTTCCGCCGCCGGAGGCATGTCGCGTCCCGTTGCCAGATGCCGGATCAGATAACCCGCCGCGACGGCCAGAGGCGCATCCGCAGGCTGCTTGCACTGATCATAACCACGCCTGATCGCCTCATGCCCGATCTTGACGTCGATATTGGACGCCGTCCCGGGCATATCCCGCGCGCCCATCGCCTCGCAGCGCGCGACTTCCATGGCCTCGTACAAATCGCGGGCCATATCGCCCGGGGGCGCATAACGCGCATGGGTTGCGTCGTCATGATACTTACGCTGCAACGCCAATGCATCCGCCGTGCCACGGGCCAGCAACACCTCTTCCCGTGTCATCCGCCGCGACACCTGCGGCAGTCGCATCGACTCGCCCGTCATGCCCGATGGATCAACCGTATAGGTCACCGACAATTCGGGGTCGTCGGCCATAACCTTGGTGGCCTCGGCCAGAGCCTTCTTGAACGGATCAGCAGGATTGTCGTTCTTCTGCACCATGTTCAGACGCCCTTTGTGTTGCAGCGATCCGATATCTCAAAGCGAAACCGGATCCCTCTTCATCTGGCCAAAAAATATCCCCGCCGGAGGCATTGCGCCCCGCAAGGGCGCAATTCAGGTCCTTAGCCCAAGCTCGCAGAGGCGGCGCTTTCAGGCAACTCCTCGTCAAAACAGCGCTGATAGAACTCGGCTACTGTCTGACGCTCCAGCTCATCACATTTGTTCAGGAAAGACAGACGGAAGGCGTAACCCACATCGCGGAAGATCTCGGCATTCTGGGCCCAGTTGATCACGGTCCGCGGGCTCATCACAGTCGACAGATCACCGTTCATGAAAGCTGTCCGGGTTAGGTCAGCGACCGTCACCATCTGGCTGACGGTCTTGCGGCCTTTCTCGGTGTTGTAGTGAGGAGCCTTGGATAGCACGATCATCGTCTCGGCATCATGGCTGAGATAGTTCAGCGTCGAGACCAGCGACCAGCGGTCCATCTGCGCCTGGTTGATCTGCTGCGTGCCGTGATAGAGGCCAGTGGTATCACCCAGACCAACGGTGTTCGCGGTTGCGAACAGGCGGAAGTTGGGGTTCGGCGTAATAATCTCATTCTGGTCCAGCAGGGTCAGTTTGCCGTCATGCTCCAGCACGCGCTGGATCACGAACATCACGTCCGCACGGCCCGCATCATATTCGTCGAATACGATGGCTACAGGGTTGCGCAGCGCCCAAGGCAAGATGCCTTCATGGAATTCGGTGACCTGTTTGCCGTCGCGCAGCTTGATTGCGTCCTTGCCGATCAGGTCTATCCGGCTGATGTGGCTGTCGAGGTTCACGCGAACGGCAGGCCAGTTCAGACGCGCCGCAACCTGTTCGATATGGGTCGACTTCCCGGTGCCGTGATAGCCCTGGATCATCACCCGACGATTGTGAGCAAAGCCCGCCAAAATCGCGAGTGTAGTCTCGGGGTCGAACTTATAGGTATGGTCGATCACCGGTACTCGGTCACTGCGCTCGGCAAAGCCCTTGACTGCCATATCGCTGTCAATGCCGAACACCTCACGGACCGAGATATCCTCGGTAGGTTTTGCGTTGATGTCGATCGATCCGTCAGCCATGCGCCTTGTCCTTATCCTATGGCCCGCTCACCGGGTTTGAACCCGTGTGTGGTGCAACATATTGCAAGCAAGGGCAAGGGAAAGCCGCGCCTGTCAAAAGCTGAGAGGATTTTTCTTTGAAACTGGCCTTATCGGGGTTGATGGAGCGTCAACGCAGGCGGCGCTTAGCGCACTCTGAGCGTTTGGTATCGCTGACGCCCGTAGGCGCGACGGGGCTGACCATGGCCGACGTGCCCATTGCCAATACTATCAACCTGTCCATAACGCCATTTTACTGGAGGTTTTGTCATGAGCGAAGTTACGGTTATTGGGTTAGTGATGATGGGTTCTGCGATAGCCAAGACCTATCGGAAGTCAGGTATTTCTCTCACTGTTTGGAACCGTTCAATCGAAAAAGCCATGGCGCTTGAAGGTGAAAACGTCGCCGTCGCTCAATCTATCTCTGATGCCGTAGCCGCAAGCCCCACAACGATCATATGCGTGGATGATCCCACGTCTATTTTTTCCCTTCTTGGAGACAGCCGCGTGCAACCGCTGCTCGATAATCGGACGATAGTCCAGCTCAGCACGTGTCTGCCAAAACAGGCCAGAGAGGCCAGAGATTGGTTGGCAGAAAAAAACGCGAGCTATTTGGACGGAGCAATTCACTGCGGCCCCCAAAGCATAGGGACCAAAGACGGCAGAATACTTATCTCTGGCCCGACGGCCACATTTGAACAAGTTGCATCACTCTTTGACTGCCTGGGCGAAAGAATAGACTTCCTTGGGGACGACATAGCAGCGGCGTCCACACTTGATCTGGCCTGGTTATCAATTCGTTTCGGTGAGTTTGCCGGAATGCTTCACGCTGCAAACGTTTGCCGTGTAGAGGGGATCGAACTTCAGAAGTTTATCTCGATGTTCCCAAATAACCCGAGAATTCAGCATCATGTCGGAACAATACGCGATGGCACATATGACCAACGAACCGCCACACTTTCAGTTTCGCAGGGCTCACTTGAATTGCTGAGACGGCAATCGTTGGATGCTGGTATGAACTCCGAGTTTCCGGACTACTTTGGCAGGTTATTCGAGAAAGCCATCGAAGCCGGCTATGGGGAAGAGCATGTTATGGCGCTTTTCAAAGCCTTGCAGAAAGACAGGTGATCAGAACGAGCCTCTCAGGGCTCAAAACTGCCCAATGCACCTTGCGGCACACAGTTCTCATGAAAACATCAGCTCACTGCTCTACCGCTAATAAAGGGCCGCCAAAAGGCCGACGCTACTTGAAGCTACGGCTGTCCTTGATCTGATCCCAAGCCCAGACGACCTCTTGCAGCTGTTCTTCCTGCGACCGGTCGCCGCCGTTCATGTCCGGGTGCAGCACTTTGATCAGCTTCTTGTAGGCTTTGCGGATCTCGGCCTTCGACCAGCTATCCTGCGCCTCCAGAATTTCGATCGCCCGGCGCTCGGTCGGGGGCAGGCGGCGGCCGCCGGAATTGGCGCGACCGGGATTCTTCGTGGCGTTCTCACCCAGCACCTGATGCGGGTCTTCGATGCCCAAGCGTGCCCAGGCGCGGGCCTCTGGGTCACCCATGGGTTTGGTCTCACGCTCCCAGACCTTGTCCTTGGAACGCTGCGCGTTTAGCTCGGCCTCGGTGGTGCCGTCGAAGAAATTCCATTTCTGGTTATATTCGCGCACGTGCTGCTGGCAGAACCAGAAGAAGTCGTCCAGCACATCCGGCGCTTTGGGCGCGCGGAACTTGCCTGCCTCTTCACAGCCCTCATGATCGCAAATACGCGTCGAGGTCTCGGACGCGCCCGACATGCCCCGACGCCCGCGCGGCTTCTTTTTCTTCGCGCTGGACACGGACATATCGAATCCAAAGGGATCTGACTTCACCATCTGCTCAACCTCACGAACGCATCTTTTCGACTCGGAGGCAGCAGTTTAATCTAAGCAGCCGAAAGTAGAAGAGGGGGACGGCAATTAATTTGCCGATGAGCATAAAAATGAGCGTGACCAACGAAATCCGTGACCGCCTGCAGGCAGCATTTGATCCGCGTGAGCTGGACGTTGTAGACGACAGCGAAAGCCATCGCGGTCACGCGGGGTACCAAGAGGGCGGAGAGAGCCATTTCAACGTCCGTATCCGGGCGGAAGCTTTTCAGGGGCAATCCCGCGTCGCGCGCCATCGCGCGGTGCACAAAGCGCTGGATGATATCGTGCCACGCATTCATGCGCTGGCGCTTGATATCGACGGCTAAGGTGCTCTCGGTCCGCGCAATCAGTTTACTGTATAAGGCGCGAGGGCGAGATAATCGTAAGCGGTCGGATGATCGACCTGCATGTTGCGCGACTGCGGAAAAAGATTGAACTCACCCCTTCGGCACTAACATTCATCAAGGCCGTGCGGGGGATTAGATATTGCTTTACCGTCAATGTACGCAAAACCGGCGGTTAGGTCAGTTGCTTATACATATAGGTGGTCGGCTCCAACCGATCCTCGATGGGGTTGCGGCAATAGTTCGGAATCTCTCCGGCAATATGAAAGCCCTGCGATTGGTAGAGCAGACGCGAAGGGTCGCTGCTGCGGGTATCCAGCACCAGCGTCGTTCGCCCTAAATCGCGCGCCCGGTCCTCTAATGCTTCCATCAGTGCCCGACCTAATCCGCGTCGGCGAGCCTGAGGATGGACCAATAGCTTGGCGACATCAGCGCGATGCGGCTGGTTTGGCATGACGGCGGGGATCAGCTGCACTGTTCCAAGTATGCCGCCCCTATCATAAGCGACGAATAAATCTAACGCTTCGATCTGCAAATCCGGCCTTACCCGACCCAGCCAGTAGCTGCGGGCATCCTCCTTTGAGAATGGCAGGATAAAGCCGATGCTGGCGCCAGTGTGGACGCAGCTATGAAGGATATCCGTCAGATCCTCGAGCGCTTCGTCAAAATAGGCAGCAGACAATCGTGTGATCATATCAGTACCAACAGATAACGGGCGCCGCGCGCTGGCCCGGTTTGGAACCGGGTTGCTCCGGATAGATGATAGCGTAGGCAATCCCCGTCATTGAGAATGTGATCGACGCCATCCACCGTGAGCGTCAGTTCCCCGTCCAGCATGATCAGGTGATGTTCCTGCCCGGGCTTTGGGGGGGTGTCATAGCTGATTATAGTGTTTGGGGGCAGCTGACCTTCCATGACTTCGCCGCTCAACCCGGCAGCGGGTGGTGAGACGGACCGGCGAGTGAAACCGGTCTCGGGATCGCGCCATTCGGGTTGGCGCTCAAGGGGGATGCGAGGGTCGAAACTGTCTTCGACCATCATCAGCAGGCGCGACATGGGCAAGCCATAGGCGGCACACAATCGGCCCAGCGTTTCCGCCGTCGGGCTGACACCCCCCTTTTCCATCCGAGACAGCGTCGCGCGGCTTATGCCGCTATGTTCGGCAAGCTGGTCAAGCGACCAGCCGCGCCCCTGGCGCAGCTCTTTCAGCCGTGTAGCGAGCCGGAAGGAGAGTTCATCTAGCATTGTTCAAATACGAGAATCATGTTCATATTTGGGATTATTGGCTAACAGATATCATGAACACAATAAAAAAGAGCGCAGCAGGCGCTACGCTCTTTCAATTTCTCGGGTGAAGCGAAGGCTTACTTCCAGCCAACTTCATTGAAAATTTTCTGCGCCTCAGGGATGTTCTTGGCCACTTCAGACAGGTTTACTTCATCCGCCTTGAAATCGCCCAACGAGGCCACGTTCTCGGCCAGAGCCACTCCTTTAACCGCCGGGAATTCGTCGTTGCCGTTCGAGAAGTAGACCTGAGCCTGGTCGCTGGCCAGATACTCAAGGAACTTGATCGCGTTTTCCTTGTTCGGAGCGTTCGCCGCAACCCCTGCGCCCGACAAGTTCATGTGTGCACCCTCGGCATCCTGTGCCGGAAATTGCACGCCAATCATGTCCATATCAGCGCTCAGACCTTTGACGTCCCTGCGGATAGCGCGCGCAAAGTAGTAGGAATTCGAAACGGCAATCTCGCATTCACCGGATACGATGCCGCGCAGTTGGTCAGTATCACCGCCCTGAGGTTCACGCGCCATGTTGGCGACGACGCCTTCAGCCCAGGTTTTTGCGGCCTCAGCACCGTGGTTGGTGATGATCGCAGCCAGCAGGGTCTGGTTATAGGTGTTGCTGGAAGAGCGGATGCAGACCAGGCCTTTGTATTCGGGCTTGGCCAGATCCAGATAGCTTGCGGGTGGATTGGCGACCTCATTCTTGTCAAAGAAGATGATCCGGGCGCGCTGCGAGAAGCCATACCATTGGTTATCTTCGTCCTGCAGGTTGGCCGGAATACGCTCTTCCAGAATGGCGCTGTCGATCGTCTGCAGTAGGTCGGCATTCTTGGCGCGCGCCAGACGCGAGGTATCGACGGTCAGCAGGATGTCGGCGGGCGAGTTTGCGCCTTCAGCCTCCATGCGCGCGATCAACTCATCGGCCTTGCCTTCGATGCGGTTGATGGTGATGCCGGTTGCTTCTTCGAAATCGGAATACAGCCTCTCATCCGTATCATAGTGACGCGACGAATAGAGGTTCAGTTCGCCTTCGGCGACAGCAGATGTCGCAATCAGTGCCGTTAGGGCGGTGGCGATACAGGTGGAAGATTTCAGCATGATGTGTCCCAACATTAGAATACGCTGCGGGTTATAACCCGACTGATTTGGTCAATTAAACGATTCTGAGCGGGATGCAAGGAATTCCGACAAAATTGGTCGGTCAAATGGTCACGCCATATTTTTATGTTTCGGGGCTGAGGTCAGGTGCTTGGGCATTGGGCCACCTATTACCTTGCTGGCCAGAGCCGAATGGATTGATGGCATTCGCGTGGTCTGCCATTTCGCATCGCTGGTACAGGCACAAAAAAAAACCGCGCCCGAAGGCGCGGCTTCTTCTATTCGGAATGTGCAGTTCTTAGCCCTGGCGAGCTTTGAACTTGCGCTGCGTCTTGTTGATCACGTAGACGCGGCCTTTGCGACGCACAACCCGGCAGTCACGGTGCCGGTTCTTGAGCGAGCGGAGCGAGTTCTTGACCTTCATGGGTCTGTCTCCAATCTGCGGCGCCTTCATCAAAGACGTGGCCAGCGCCTGGGTTAGTCGGGTGCCCCGGAAGCCCGGAACAGTGAATCATGGTGGGCGGTACAAGGATCGAACTTGTGACCCCTTCGATGTCAACGAAGTGCTCTACCGCTGAGCTAACCGCCCATGAAACCGTCGCGTGACCTACCCCATAACGAAATGGGGCGCGGAACCCCGCGCCGGTAGCGGGGTCTATAAAAGGAGTCGTTGGGGGGATCAAGGGGTTTGGAAGAACTATTTTCCGGTCTATGTTCAATGCGAATAACGGAGAGCCCATGACCAAACCTTCGTCCAATGCCGCCTACCTACTGGATATGCCCGCCAAGCGCACGTCTTGCGTGGTATTTGCCTCTCCGCATAGCGGCAGGACCTATCCGGGCTCGCTTTTGAAGCGGTCGGTGCTGAACCGGCATGCGATTCGGTCGTCCGAAGATGCTTATGTCGATCAACTGTTCGATTCTGCCGCCACCTTTGGTGCGCCTTTGCTGGCTGCAGCTATGCCGCGCGCATATCTCGACTTGAACCGCAGCGCGGATGAGCTGGACCCTGCCTTGATCCAAGGCGCCCGCCGCCATGGGCATAACCCTCGCGTCGCTTCGGGGCTGGGCGTGATTCCGCGCGTCGTGGCGAACGGGCGCGCGATCTACAATGGCAAGCTGACGATGGACGAGGCACGGCTGCGCATCGATACCTATTGGCGGCCTTATCATCAGCGCCTCAAGTCGCTTCTGGCCGAATCGCACGCGGCCTTCGGGCAGGCGATCCTGATCGATTGCCACTCGATGCCACATGAGGCGGTCGCCATGGCCAACAGCGGACGCAGTTCGCGGCCCGAGATTGTGTTGGGGGATCGGTTCGGAGCCTCTGCCTCGGGTGTGATTGTGGACCAGATCGAAGCGGCCTTTGCCTCGGTCGGGCTGAATGTGGTGCGCAATACGCCCTTCGCGGGGGCCTATGTCACCCAGACCTATGGCCGCCCGGCGCGTCATCAGCACGCCATTCAGATCGAGATTGACAGGTCGCTCTATATGAATGAAGGAACGATCCAGCCCAATGGTAATTTCCAGGCCTTCCGCGACCTGTTGCGGCAGGTGACGGCGGATATTGCTGCCATCGGATCTGAGACACAACAGCTGGCGGCCGAATAGGCTAACGCAGCGCGCGCCCCTTCACGATAGCATCTGTTCCGAACCGTCGCCGGATTTCATCAGTGGCCCGTTCGGCCTGCGAGCGTTGTGCTGCACCGGGGTCGAGCAAATCACCCGAGATATCCGCCTGATCCTCTGGGCACAGATCGGACAGGCCACATCCCAACAGGCGATAGGGCCCCTGATCACCCACCTGATCAAAAAGGTTGCGCGCAGTACGATAGATTCGGTCGGCGATCTGGGTCGCATCGCGCAGAGAGACCCTCCGCGTTATGATCTTGTGATTGGCCTGTTTCAGCTTGAGTGTCACCACTCGCCCGGCCAGCCCTCTGGCCTTGGCCCGGTCGGCTACCTTCTCGGACATACGCCAGATATGTCCGTCCAGAACGTCCGTGCTGGCAGTATCTTCGAAAAACGTGGTCTCGTTGCTGATCGACTTCATCGGTGTATGGGCCGAGACCCGACGTTTGTCCTGCCCTCGGGCGAGATGCCATAGACGATACCCCATTGATCCAAACCGCGCCGTCAACGCCTCCTGATCCCAGCGCAACAGGTCGCTGAAGGTGCGGATGCCCGCCCGTTCCAGCGTCTCCTGCGCCGCCGGGCCAATGCCCCAGATCAGGCGCACGGGTCGGTCATGCAGGAACTCGGCAGTCTCTGCCTTGCCGATAACCGAAAACCCGCGCGGCTTGTCGAGGTCCGAGGCTACCTTGGCCAGAAATTTGTTGTGGCTCAGTCCGATGGAGCCGGTCAGTCCTAACTCATCCTTCATCCGCTTGACGAGCTGGGCCAGCATCACAGCAGGCGGTGCGCCATGCAGCCGCGCGGTACCGGAGAGATCCATAAAGGCTTCATCCAGCGATAGGGGTTCCACATCCGGCGTCAGATCGTCCATCATCGCCCGAATTTCGCGTGAGACGCTGGCATAAAGCGACATGCGAGGTTTAATCACCACCGCATCAGGGCAGAGCGTCAGCGCCTTGAACATCGGCATGGCCGAACGCACGCCGCGAATGCGGGCCACGTAGCATGCGGTGGAGACCACGCCGCGCTTACCGCCACCGATGATCACCGGCTTGTCCGCCAGATCGGGATTTTCACGTTTCTCGACCGAGGCATAAAATGCATCGCAATCCATATGCGCGATGGTCAGGTCAAACAGTTCGGGATGGGATTTCACACGCGGGCTGCCGCAGGACGGACAACGCCGTTCGTCGGTCAGTGTGGTCAGGCAATCTCGGCAAAGACCGGGCATTCGGTTTCCCGTTTTTCACACGGTTCAGGTCAGGACCAGTCTTATAACAGCACAGGTCCCGGTTCAAAGGATTGGGTCGGGGTGGGGGAGTGTCTACTGACAAGAAAACCCCCCGCGGCAGCGGGGGGAGAAGGTAACGGACCTCAGGAAGTCACAGTCCGTTGGGGAGTGTCTTGTGCTTAGAATCGCTTAAAACTGCTGTTTTCGATAGGTGTAAGCATCGGATCGAAAAACTCGCATATTTGATGTGTGTTTTCGGGCACAGGGGCGATTTGGCGCAGAAAGGGTAAAAATTGACCTAAGGTCAACTGGTTGTCTGCAGTTGCTATCGTAAATGCCGGGCGATTCCGTGCGGGATTCAATGCCGTGTCAAAGAATTTAACTCGTTCAGAACAGCTTCTGCTGCCGCTTTGGGATCGTCGGCCTGATAGATCGGTCTTCCGACGACGATATGATCCGCACCATCTCCGATCGCACTCGCTGGGGTTGCCACACGTTTCTGATCGCCCAGAGCAGCGCCCGCAGGCCGAACGCCGGGAGTGACGATCAAGCGGCCGTCCGCCTGGGGCAGGGCGCGGATCAAGGCGGCCTCTTGCGGGCTGGCAATAACACCGTCGGCCCCGGCCTCCAGCGCGCGTGCGGCGCGCTCGACGACCAATTCCTGCACATCACCGGCCTTCAGCAGGCTGGCATCCAGATCGTCACGGTTCAATGAGGTCAGAATGGTTACAGCCAAAATCTTCAGGTCTTTGCCCGAGGCGCCTTCTTTGGCCGCCCGCACCACATGCGGATCGCCATGCACGGTCAGGAAATCCAGATCAAACTGTGCCAATCCGCGCACTGCGTTCTCAACCGTATTGCCGATATCGAACAGTTTCATGTCCAGAAAAATACGCTTGCCGTGATCCTGCTTCAGCTCATTGGCCAGCGCCAGCCCGCCGCCTGTCAGCATACCCAATCCGATTTTGTAGAAGGACACAGCATCCCCCAGCCGTTCGGCCATGGCCAGTCCCTGCAACGCGTTAGGAACATCGAGGGCAACGATCAGGCGGTCATCGGACATAGGTGGACTCCTTTTTGGCAAACGTCTGCGTCGTAACGGGTTCGGGGCGTTCTGTCCATGCAGGAAGGCTGGGTGATGCAGTTCACGCATAAATTTCCTTGCTGTGCTATGTTGCGGCAATTCAAAGCAAGGGACAGAATGATGAAGAAGATAGTAGCGATTGGCGCAGCGCTGATGCTGGCCGCCTGTGATGACACCCCGCAAAACGATCCTCCAGATACCGGCGTGGCCCCGGCCCCGACCAATGACAACCTTCCCCTGGTGGGCGGCTATCGGTCAGAGGATGACTGGTGCCAGCTCACAGGAGAAAGCCCCTTTACCGGCGAGTTTCTGGATCACACGGCGGATCTGGTTTCATGCCCTACCGGTAGCAGCGCCGAGCAATCGCTGCTTGAGATGTATAATGCCCAGAAGATGGCGGAAACGGGCGGTTACTCCGTCTATTCAATCCCACGGGGTTGACGGCGTCTTGTCACCCAATAGGCATTGAGGGCGATCAGGCCGATACCTGACAGTTCCAACAGCCAATTGACACGGATGAACAGGAAATCTGCATTCAGCAGGGTGTCGAATTTGTGAAACCCTGCTGCGCGGATCAACACGAAACAGATCAGGGCAATGAACCCTATCAGGGCCAAGCCGACCTGGCGCAGATGCTTGCGAAGAAACCAAAGGCTGACCAGCGCGCCCCAGAAACCGCAGAAGATCACCGCCAGTATAAAGCCGACCTGGACCGAGCGGCGATCCTGATACCAGCCCTGCATGTGTGAGAGGCAGCGGGCGCTGGCGGTCAGAGCGGATTGCAGGTCAAGCTGCTTGTTGATCATCAGGGCGAACAACAGCAAAGACAGAAGCAGCCAGAACCATCGAACGCCGGAGCTGCGTGCTGCGCGCAGGCATAAAAGAGCGGTGACGCCATAAGCCGCAACTGTCAGCCATCCGACCGGGCTCGGGTCGCCGATAACGGGTGACCATTGTTCTGCAATGCAGTTGCCGAGGTCGTTGAGTGAAATCATCGCGAGGTGTTCCCAAAACCGGTTCGGTATCATTGATTTGTGGCAAATCCCCATGGCTTTGCAAGCGCAGAATGTTGACTGGGTTATTGTAGGGAAACGGTCTTGAATACACGCCAATATTTCCCAAATTGAATGTGAGGCTTCGACCGACGCGTGCCGCCAAGCGGGCGCATCAAAACGGGGCGCTTAAGAAAAGGAGAATAAAATGGGCTTGAACAAGTTCACCGAGCGGGCACGGGGATTCGTGCAGGCCGCGCAAACGATTGCGATGCGCGAGGGGCACCAGAGGCTGGAACCCACACATATTTTGAAAGCACTGATGGACGACGATCAGGGACTGGCGAGCAACCTGATTACACGCGCGGGTGGTGCGCCAAACCGCGTGGTCGAGGCGTTGGACGCCGCAATTGGCAAGATCCCGAAGGTCAGCGGCGACGCGGGTCAGATTTACATGGACGGCCAGACCGCCAAGGTTCTGGATGAGGCCGCGAAGATCGCCAACAAAGCAGGCGATAGCTTTGTGCCGGTCGAGCGCGTGTTGATGGCGCTATGTATGGTAAAGTCCAAAGCCAAAGAGGCGTTGGAAGCCGGAGCCGTATCCGCTCAGAAACTGAACGAAGCGATCAACGACATTCGTAAGGGCCGCACCGCTGACACCGCATCGGCGGAAGAGGGGTATGACGCGCTCAAGAAATACGCCCGCGACCTGACCGAGGCTGCGGCTGAAGGCAAGATCGATCCGATCATCGGTCGGGATGAGGAAATCCGCCGTTCGATGCAAGTTTTGTCGCGCCGCACCAAGAACAATCCCGTTCTGATCGGGGAACCCGGCGTTGGTAAAACCGCGATTGCCGAGGGTATGGCTCTGCGCATCGTTAATGGAGACGTGCCGGAATCGCTGAAGGACAAGAAGCTGCTCGCGCTCGACATGGGTGCTTTGATTGCTGGTGCGAAATACCGCGGTGAGTTCGAAGAACGCCTCAAGGCCGTTCTGACCGAGGTGACCGAAGCCGCCGGTGAGATCATCCTGTTCATCGACGAGATGCACACGCTTGTCGGCGCCGGTAAATCCGACGGCGCTATGGATGCCGCAAACCTGATCAAGCCTGCGCTTGCCCGGGGTGAGCTGCATTGTATCGGTGCGACCACGCTGGATGAGTATCGCAAATACGTTGAAAAAGACGCGGCCCTGGCGCGCCGGTTCCAGCCCGTGATGGTCACCGAGCCGACGGTCGAGGACACTATCAGCATCCTGCGCGGCATCAAGGAAAAGTATGAACTGCACCATGGCGTGCGGATTTCAGACTCGGCCTTGGTATCGGCGGCGACCCTGTCGCATCGCTATATCACCGATCGCTTCCTGCCCGACAAAGCTATCGACCTTGTAGATGAGGCGGCATCGCGTCTGCGGATGGAGGTGGACTCCAAGCCCGAGGAACTCGATCAACTGGATCGTCAGATCCTGCAGATGCAGATTGAGGAAGAGGCGCTAAAGCTTGAGGACGACGCGGCCTCCAAGGATCGACTGGAAACCTTGCAAAAGGATCTGGCCGACCTGCAGGAGAAATCCGCCGAGATGACTGCTCAATGGCAGGCCGAACGCGATAAGCTGGCCGGTGCGCGCGATCTGAAAGAACAGCTCGACAAAGCGCGCGCTGATCTGGAGATTGCCAAGCGCGAAGGCAACCTCGCGAAAGCCGGTGAGCTGTCCTATGGCGTCATCCCCGAGCTTGAGAAAAAGCTGACCGAGGCCGAAAACGCCGAAAGCAACGCCATGATGGCCGAGGAAACGGTGCGTCCGGAACAGATCGCCTCTGTGGTCGAACGCTGGACCGGTATCCCGACCTCGAAAATGCTGGAAGGTGAGCGCGAGAAACTGCTGCGGATGGAAGACGACCTGCATTCCCGCGTGATCGGTCAGGATGCGGCGGTAACCGCCGTGGCCAACGCCGTGCGCCGTGCGCGTGCGGGCCTGAATGATGAGGGCCGCCCGCTGGGCTCGTTCCTGTTCCTCGGTCCGACCGGTGTGGGTAAGACCGAATTAACCAAGGCCGTAGCGAACTTCCTGTTCGACGATGACAACGCGATGGTGCGCATCGACATGTCCGAGTTCATGGAGAAACACGCAGTCGCCCGCCTGATCGGTGCCCCTCCGGGCTATGTCGGCTATGACGAAGGCGGTGTGCTGACCGAGGCTGTGCGGCGCAGGCCCTATCAGGTCGTGCTGTTTGACGAGGTCGAAAAGGCGCACCCTGATGTGTTCAACGTGCTGTTGCAGGTGCTTGACGATGGTGTTCTGACTGATGGTCAGGGTCGCACCGTCGACTTCAAGCAGACGCTGATCATCCTGACGTCGAACCTCGGGTCTCAGGCGCTCAGCCAATTGCCCGAGGGCGCGGACAGTGCGCAGGCGCGGCGGGATGTGATGGATGCGGTCCGGGCGCATTTCCGGCCCGAATTCCTGAACCGTCTGGACGAAACCATCATCTTTGACCGGCTCAAGCGCGCCGATATGGATGGCATTGTCGATATCCAGATGGCGCGTTTGCAGAAACGTCTTGCCGCCCGCAAGATTGAGCTGGCATTGGATGATGGTGCCAAGGAATGGCTGGCGAACGAAGGCTATGATCCGGTTTTTGGTGCCCGCCCGCTCAAGCGCGTGATCCAACGTGCCTTGCAGAACCCGCTGGCCGAAGCATTACTGGCCGGTGAGATCAAGGATGGCGAGACAGTTCCTGTGTCAGCTGGTTCTGACGGCCTGATCATCGGCGATCGGTTAGGAACGTCTGATCGTCCACGCCCGGATGATGCCGTGGTGCATTAACTGACAGAACCTGAAAGGCCCGCCGATATGGCGGGCCTTTTTTAAAGTCAGATCATACAATTCTGACCGTTCCTTTCATATGCGGGTGGAACACGCAGAAATAGGTCAACACCATCCCGTCTTCGACGGTGATCTCGGCGCTTTCATTCCGCTTCAGTTCCTTGGTCTCCCAACTCAGGTCGTCGGCTGAAGCAGTGTGAGGAGCGATGTCCAGATTGGTCCAGCGGATGATGTCTCCGACTCGAACCTCGATTTGCTCTGGCTCATAGGTGAAACGCTTGATCGTCACTTCATGCACCTTGGCGGCTTGCTCCGCGCGCGCTGAAAGTGTCAGGGCGGTTGCTGAAACCACCGCCCCTCCAAGAAACGTGCGCCGCATGATGGTGCGTGGCATTAATTCAGCGACTCGACCATCACTTCGGCATGACCTTCATGGGCCTTGAATATCTCAAGCCCCTGTTCGAACAGCGCCTTGACCTCGGCGTTGTCGATGTTGGGGATCATGGTGCCTTCGACCAGCTCGTTCACCGCCTGATGATAGGCCAGCTCATTGGCGGCATATGCCGCATCGAACTCGGCCCCGCGCAGTTGCGAAAGATTGTCGATGATCTTCTCGGCATTGGCATTCAGTGTCTGGCTGAATGCGTTATCCTGTGCGGTAGCCCCCAGCTTATCAAGTAATCCAAGTGCGGCGGCGTTCACAGCAGTATGGTCGCGGATCATGGTATTTGCGAATTCATGGATATCGGGATTTTCCGATAGGGCCAGCGCCAGATGCGCATAACGGATATCGATATTGTCGGCGGTATAGGCGATATGGGCGTATTCCAGATCGCTCATATCCGCGATTTCCTGTGCCGAAGCCTGCGCGCCTGTCATGGCCATGGCAACGGCGAGAACGGAAACTAGTCTGTGCATTTGAGAAACTCCTCGAGAGACATTTTTTGCCCGCCCAGTATTTTCCGATCCTCTGTGCTGTCACAGACCGGAGCGTTCACAACAGGACTCAGATCGTCCGGAAAGCAGAACGAAGAAGCAGTCAGCGGATCTCTTTCAAGGCCCGTTGCTATCCAAAAAGAGTTCAGGCGGTTTCAAGAGGCGCAAGTCCACCGAACTCACGCCAGCGGGGGCATGTGCGCTCAATTGCCCGCTCTCTACGTTACAATCTCGTCTCTCAATCGTTACGCTTGTTTCCTTGGCACTGTGCTATGAGCAGACTACCTCGTTCCTGAGGCAGACTGTTAACGGAGACTTACATGGCGCACCGCTGGACCAATACTTTGACACATGCCGACGTCACCCCTCGGGCGGCGTTTCTGAACCGGCGGCAAGTGATGGCCGGACTGGCGGGTGTGGGGCTGGCAGGTCTGGCGCGACCGGCGGCAGCGGCTGAAACGCTTGAGCCGAACACCTGGGAAGAGGTCACCTCGTACAACAATTATTATGAGTTCGGCACCCGCAAGGATGACCCGGCAAAATATGCCCACACGCTGGTAACCGAGCCCTGGAGCGTGCAGATTGATGGCTTGGTCGACCGCCCCGGCGAATATGACTTCAACGACATCATGTCCGAAATGACGGTTGAGGAGCGTATCTATCGATTCCGTTGTGTCGAGGCGTGGTCGATGGTCATTCCGTGGAATGGTTTCGAACTGGCTGATCTGCTGAATATGGCGGGTGTTCAGGAGGGCGCGAAATATGTCGCGTTCGAGACCGCCTATCGTCCGGACGAAATGCCTGGTGTCGCATATCCGGTGCTGGAGTGGCCTTATCGCGAAGGACTGCGACTGGACGAAGCGATGCATCCGCTGACCATCATGGCCACGGGAATCTACGACAAACCGATCCCGAACCAGAATGGCGCGCCCCTTCGTCTGGTTGTGCCGTGGAAATATGGCTTCAAGTCGATCAAATCCATAGTACGTATCACTCTGACGGATACCCAGCCTCTGACCAGCTGGAACATGGCTGGCCCGCGCGAGTATGGATTCTACAGCAACGTGAACCCAAACGTGGATCACCCGCGTTGGTCTCAGGCCTCGGAACGACAAATCGGCGGTGGTTTATTCGCCAAACGTATCCCGACCCTGATGTTCAATGGGTATGAAGAAGACGTTGCCAGCCTTTACGAAGGTATGGATTTGGCGAAATACTACTGAGATCATGCAACGCCTCAACGATATTCTGCGTCGTATCCCTGTTTGGGTAGTGTACCTGGTGGGCGCGCTTCCTGCGCCATGGTTGTTTTATCAAGGCATGACAGGGGGTCTTGGTATAGAACCAATTGAGGCGTTGGAGCATCGCTTCGGGGAACTCGCGTTACAGCTCTTGATTCTAGGTCTCGCGATTTCGCCATTGCGACGACTCGCCCGAATAAATCTGATGAAGTTCCGTCGTGCTATTGGCGTTCTGACATTCTCATATGTCTCGCTGCACCTCTTGGTCTGGCTGGTTCTGGATGTTCAGATCCCCAGTCAGATCTGGGCGGACATCGTTAAGCGTCCCTATATCACGGTTGGGATGGCTGCTTTTGTCCTGTTGCTGCCGCTTGCGATCACGTCAAACAACTGGTCGGTCCGCCGTCTTGGCCCACGATGGCGCAAGTTGCATCGCCTGGTTTATCCGGCTGCGATTCTAGGCGCGTTGCATTACGTGATGTTGGCGAAGGGTTTCCAGATCGAACCGCTGGTCTATCTCGTGATCGTTTTGGGTCTGCTGAGCCTGCGTCTGCCTGTTTCCGCTTTTCTTGTTCGGTTGCGGCAGGTCGATTCCGCCTGACTCGAAGGCGAGTCTGTCGGTAACTGCGTGCATAAGTGATCTGCAGGGCGATTTGTTTACGGATGACGCCATTGATCGCGCAACTCATCTGGAGGGGCGGGAATTAACTATATGTTTTTTAACGTAAAAATAGAAACTTGAAGATTTTTTGCCGATTTTCGATTTTTCTGCTTGCGGCTTCTTGGCGATATACTTAGAACGCCCTTCACCGGCGCTGCTGAGGTGGTTGTTGGGACGCTGGGAACGGCGGAGACGGGCCGGAGAGACGGTTGGACGCTCGGGAGA
>NZ_JBQFRZ010000012.1:0-77116 GCF_056537765.1 Ruegeria sp. C2
GCTCAACCAGAAAAGATCAGACATGTTCACCGCTCGTTTTGAACGCGATGAATCACGCAGCCAAACGGAAATCAATGGGTCCTGAGCCTAGAATTTCTTTTATTAAGATTTGGTTAACCTCAACTCGCACTGGTATTGAAGCCTTGTACAATAGACGGCCAAGAGCCACCTACTCAGATAACTCATTTGGTATTTTGAGAGGCAATCGAGATGGGCAAAGTATCATTAGTCTGCGCGTTTGGAATTTCACTGTCTCTGGCTGCATGTGGAGCACCGACGACGCCAACTCAGGCACAGGTACAGCATGATGCTCGCTGTGCTGCAGGTATCCTTGGTGGCGCTGCACTCGGGGGAGTGGTTGGGAACAGGTTCGGTGGGGGATCAGGCAAAACACTTGCGACCGCAGCGGGCGCGGGCGTAGGGATGTATGCAGGGCAATCAGCCTGTAACTAACAATCTCCCAACAGTTGCTTGCTCGGATCTTCGAGGCACTGGATGACTAAGGGCGGACTCCAGAATTCAAAAAAACCTGACCTGTGTAACGTACATCACTGACTGCCCCACTGAATCTAGCCACATTGGAAACAGTTGAAGAGTTAGCGCTCATGTTGTGTTGAGAGCGCAGGTTTATTCACTTTCCCCTCTGTTCCTGGGGCGCGCCTGTGGTGGGTGCGCCCCTTTTCTTTTTGGCGGCTCCTAAATCTTGAAGTAGGCTTTCCATACATACTACTAAATTTCAGACGCCTTTCGAATTACTGAGCTATGTCGATCAAACCATTTCTTCTCGAAATTCTTGCACTGCTTGCATATCTTTGCCTGCTCGTTTTCGGAAGAGACATGACGAAAGAATGGAGAGGGCGGGGGTCTATCTTCATAGCTGTGTCAGGATTCTTCATTGTCATCGGGCTTACATCGCTCGGTGAGTATTTGTGGGACAGGTTATTAAATCGAGACGATCCGACCATAACTGAGCTACAAAAACAGGTAAGTGAATTATCTGAGCAAATGGAGAAACTGCGCCAATTTGAACAACAAGCAAGCAAGGCGATAGAACAGGCTCCTGATGTGACCCGAACCCAAACAGAAGTGGTTGTTCCATCTTCCGAAGAAGCCGAGCTTCGAACGAGCCCTCAAAAAGAAAGCGCGGTAATCTTCGATGTTAACGCTAGGGGTCAACTGCCAGAGTTGACAAGGCAATTATGGGACGAATTGCAAGAAAAACGTCTCCATATTCCCAAGTTCGCGGTTCAGGAGTATTTCCCCGTTCCACATGTTGATCTCACCGCTCTAAAGCGGGCTGCCGAGAGAGAATATGGTAATGTTGTTACAGTTACCGACGATGCTGGGGGCAGCTACCGAGGGACCCTACTAGACGACAAACGACAGGGATACGGGGAATACGTACTGCCAAATGGCTACAAGTACTCAGGGCAGTGGCAAGAAGGTGAAATCACTGGGCTGGGGCGTGCAGAGTTTCCAAATGGTTCCATATATGAAGGGCAGTTCTTGGACGGGGTGCCTGACGGATATGGCCAAATCGTGTTTGCAGATGGCGCTAAGTATCAAGGCGAATGGGTAGATGGTGTTATCTCCGGCAAGGGCAAATCGACTTATGCAGATGGGAGTCGGTATGTTGGTCAATTCGCAAATGGTGAGCCCGAAGGGTTAGGTCGGCTAACGTCGACCAGTGGCTATATCTACGAAGGTAGTTGGGTGAACGGGCAATCTTCAGGATTGGCGCATGCTATCTATAGCGATGGCGCTGAATACTACGGTGAAATCAAATCAGGCGAGCGAGATGGTGAAGGCACATATTGGGCCCCGGATGGTCTGATTTACGATGGTGGCTGGTCAGGAGGCCAGATCAACGGTCTAGGTTCGTTGATTCAGCCGACTGGCGACCTGTACGTTGGTGAACTAAAGGACGCCATAAGAGATGGGGAAGGACGTGCTCTTTATCCCGATGGAAGCTTTTATGAGGGGACATTCTCAAACGATAAGAGACAGGGTGAAGGGACATTCACTAGCACGGACGGGTTCAGCTACACGGGGGAATGGAAGGACGGAAAAATCGATGGCGAAGGTCGCGTCCAATATCCAGACGGCGCTGTCTATATCGGTAGATTTCAGAACGACCAGCCAGAAGGACACGGAAAGATAACCTACCCGGATGGTTCCACCTACGAAGGCGATTGGTCTAACGGAGAGATAGAAGGCAACGGAACGTCCTCATATCCAAACGGTTATAGTTATTCCGGAGCATATAAAGCCGCGGAATTCGACGGATTTGGCATTATGACGAATAGCGCTGGATATCGTTACGAGGGCAATTGGCTCAAAGGGAAGCGTCACGGTGAAGGTTCTGCGTACTACCCTGATGGGTCGATATATTCTGGGCTATTCTTTGAAGGAAAACGACATGGAACCGGAACAATCACGGTAGCTAACGGATTCGAGTATTCGGGAAACTGGGTCAACGGGGAGATTGAGGGATTTGGAGCGGCGACATACAATAGCGGCGATAGATATGTTGGAGAGTTTTTAGATGGGAAACGCCATGGCAAAGGTACAATGACCTATGCCAATGGAGCTATTGAAGACGGACTTTGGGAGAATGGCATCCTGGTCGAACGCGCAGACTAGGTGCAGCAATCAACGTACCGTTTCTGTGCCTTGGAATATGACAATTCTGAACACTGCTGCGGAAACCTGGGTAATCTAAGCCGCGGCCTTTACAGGCGGTGTGCCGATGTCCATGTTGTGGGTATGACTGTCGCGAATCTGACTATTTTCCAACTGTATTGCGTGGTTGCGGCTTCCGGCCTGATATTCACGTTTATTGCTTGGGCTTTGTGGAGTGTAGTTTCAAATGTCGACAATCAGCTTTCGTTGCTCGGATATGCCTTTGTTGGGCTGGGGACCCTTGGGGGTATAGTTGGCCCCGCGCTGTACGGGGCCTATATCCTTTACTCAGGGCTTAATTGAGGCCCGGTGAAGTTCATCATCAAGGCGCGGATAATTATCTGCTTGGTCTTGTCAGGTGCTTTTTGAATAGCCCCTTGAAGATTGGCAGGCACACCCGCCCGTGTCAGCATTTCAGCGATGACGGAGCCAACCTTGGCCTCTTTGCCAGCCGACATATGCCGTAGAGCCGCAGCACCTCCTTTGCGGGCGATCAGTGCTGCAGCCACGCCACCACCGGCCCCGGTTAAGTCACCTGTGGCTGCAAACCCTGCACCGCCGCCAGCGCCACCTATCAGGCTTTGCTCAATCAACTGGCGGGCAGTAGTGGAATTGCCGGTAAGCGCCCTATGGGTGTCTGCAAAGGTGCGTTCATTGGCAATCTGATTGCGAACCGTGTTTGCGCCTTCCGGCCCCAGAGCGGCTTGCATGGCGTCCTGCTGGCGACGTGGCCCGAATAAGGTATCAACAGCGCCGGGGGTGTCTCTGCGGTTCTGAAGGGCGTCAATCTTGCCCGAGGCGTAGCCCTGAGCAACTTCGTCAGGGTGTGCAATTGCTGCTTTCTCAGCGCGTCGGGCATAGTCAGCCGATACGCGGGGCTTAGCGCCCTCCGCGCCGATATTGACGGCGCGCATTCGATTATGAGCGCTTGCGGCCAACTCACGTGCGCCACCATATTCCGGCATCAAGTCATCGATGCGTTGACGCACCTGCTTGGAAAGCATTCCCGCGATAGACTGCTCATTGTTTTGACTCTGGCCCAGAGGGGCGCGCGCCATGTCGTCCAATGCCTTCTTGGCTTCATCCAGCACCGCCAGCGTGGACGGCTCCCCGGTAACGCCCTCCGCAATCATCCGGTCACGCGCGAGACGCTGACCCTCTTGCAGCGCCTTTTTCCCCATATCGCTCTGGAACAAATCATCAAAGGCAGACATATCGATATCGTGCCCCAAAGACCGGGCCTCGTCATAAGCGGCGTTGATACCGGGCCGGGTGCGTTTGCGAATGGCGCTCACCAAGTCATCAACAGACTGCGGCTGATCCATGCGTGAATGGTGCGACCGGCGCGCACGAGCGGGGTTCTTGACTACAAGAGAATGCCAATTCTGGGCTACGCGGACTTGATGTTGGCCGACCGAAACGTTGCCAGGACGTTAAGATGCTTGATCCCCACCTCGAATGGCGACACGATGACTAAGCGGGGGCCAAAACGAGGAATCCCGAATGAAGAAAAACAATGATATTTGAAGGATGGATCAAGACAGATGAGTGCCGGAATAGTTGAGAGAATTTCCAGTAAAGTTGGTACAATTAGTAGTATTGCAAAGTTTTCTAGATTACCTGAGGCGAAACAGCATGGTATTAGCATGCGCCAAATGCTGTCTTTGGCGATGAAGATCAGAAAAGCAAGTCGCGTACCTGAATGTGCTTCGACCTTTGCAGAGCAGCTTGTGCTGGCTCGGGAGGTCATAAGAATTCCACGTTCGGAAACTGGAGATGTGGCGGAATTTGGGTGCTTTAAAGGGTTGTCTACCGCAAGTCTTTCGCTCGCATGTAAGTTGGTAGGTCGTAGATTGATTGTGTTTGATTCGTTTGAGGGTTTGCCTGAAAATGAAGATAATATTACTCAAATCTCAACTGGTATGCCCGTTGTGTATGAGAAAGGTGAATTATTAGCTGGGCTTGAAGAGGTAAAGAAAAACGTTGAAACATATGGGGAAATATCTGTTTGTGAATTTGTCAAAGGATACTTTGATGATACGTTGCCGCACAGAGCTGATGACAGTTATTCATTGATATTTGAAGATGCAGACCTTCCCTCATCTGTTCGGACAGTGTTGATTCACGCGTGGCCAAAGTTAATGCAAGGCGGCAAGTTTTTTTGCCATGAATCAAGGGACTTGGAAGTTGTTAGTATTTTCTTTGATGAGAGTTTTTGGTCCGAAAATCTCAGGCAATCTGCGCCAGGAGTGGTCGGTTCGGGCACTGGATTGGCATTGGACCGGGACAATCATTCGACAGTAGTCGAGTGGGGGTCATGTTTATGCTATACTGAGAAGAGAATGCATACCGCAGAGTGTTGAATCGTAAGCGTAACCTACGCCCCACATTGCTGATCTACCGTAAAGGTTCGGCATCTGGTCTGGGTAAACTCCAATCGACGGCACCCTTTGCGAAAGTCGAGCTAGCCAAGTAAGCAACAAGCTCTCTGCTAAACCTCGTCGTCGACGAGCCGCTCCAAAGCGCGTGCCAGACGCACATGTTCGATGATGTCTTTCCTCATCTCCTGAGCCACTCTGGTGCGCATACCGTGCTTGTAAGCCGGGTTGGCCTTGCCAGGACCATGACCGCCACGAGCGCCGTGCATCCGGCAAACTGTCCAGCCTTTCACCGCCGGGTTCTTACAAGGCAGGCCTGTGCGTTTGGACTTCGCTGTGCATCGAGGCGCTGCGTGAGCCTTGTGCATGGGGTTGGAGGCATGTTTCATTTTTTACCTCCCCCCGTCTCGACGTTGCCGACAATAGCCTGACCGCCGTCTTCAACGTTCACGTGCTGAACGGTGACCGTCTGTTTGCCACCGTTACGGTGCTTACGCAGCGTCTCAACCTGGGCAGCAAATGTGCGTGCCAGCTTGTTGAAGCTGTTGCCGCGCCCGTCGAACTGCATCTGGTTTTGTGATTGCGCGAACCAGCTCGCCAACCGGATTGCAGCGACGTGCGTAGCAGCCATCTGTACCGCCATCATTCGCTCGATTGCGTCTTTCGGAGCAATGTCGGCGACAATTGACATCATGAAGGCACGTTCGTCGTTTCCTTCGGGACCGTCACCGGATTCAGCATCGCTCAAGACCTTAAGGCAATGGCCGGTAAGGGACGCTGCTAACTCGCTATCTTCTGTACCGAAAACCTTAGATAGCGCGTCTTCAAGATGAGAGATGACCTGTCCATCCTTTTTAGACCCTGAGAATTTGACACCAACATCCGGCATGTCCGTGACCAATGTTTTTGAGCTGTCTGATCTTGTCATTTCACTACTCGATTTCGATGGGTATCTCTTTACTGATTCATCCGTCATGCTCGTTCCTCACTGTGTTTGATTGTTGGTGCAGAAGGTGTCCGTTTCCCCCAGACCCCCTGGTAGATTAAGGATGTCTCAAATATTGCGACGTGCGAGCGCTGAAAGTGGCCGTTTACGTCTTCAAAATTGCGACGGCAGGTCTTCATTTTTGCGACGTCCTTTCCTTACACGTCTCAAAATTTAAGACGGTCACGTCTTCAAAATTGCGACAGGGTTTTGTTTTTGAGCTTCTGCCAGTGGGGTTGTGCGCGGCAGCTTTGTGGACGCGGAAATCATTACCGAGCGCCCACTTGCGATAGAGCATTCGTCCGCCTCTGCGGTCAGCATGGGGTAACTCGATTTCCGTCAGTTCGTAGAGGGGTGAGCGTGCTTCACCACCCAAGCCGAGCTGAGCGGGTTTTGTAACAACGAGGAAACCTTTGGCTTGTAGGTCGTGGAAACCGCGCGCTGCGGTATTGAGCGAGGCCACCCCCAAAGCCTCTGCGGCTTGCCTGACGCTGAACTGAATCTTGCCGTTATTATTCGCCTGTGGGTCGCGCCACTCCAGCTTAAGCCAAGGATACAGCGCCTGAGCAACGGGTGAGAGAGCCCGCCAAGCGGGCTCCTCCATCATGTTGCGCACGAGCTTAGTGAAATGCTCTCCGCGCCTTTCGTTGCGCCGATCCCGTCCCATCTACGCAACCTCCGCCTTGCTGAGCGCGTCAATAAACTCGGGCAGCAACTCAGCCTTGAAGGCGACGCCTTGCTTGCCCGGCAGCATTTCTCCGTCTTTCGATATGAAGAACACACGGATGTTGATGAGGTCATGCCCTTGAAAGTCATCCCGGCTGACGCGGAACTCTTCGCGGCTGTTTTTGGGGATCTGGGTGATGAGGGCCATTAGCGGCCCTCCCCGTAATACAGCGTTGCGACAATGCGAGCAGCGGCCTCAGTAAGGCCATGCTTGCGACGAAGCGCGGATACTTGCAGGTCAACGGTCCTCATGCCGCCACCTCGTTCGCCTGGATCAGCTCAACTTTGCTGACGAGGAAGTAGATGCCGAACTTCTGGCGTCCGGTGTCTGAATCATTGCGATACAGCTTGCACTCGATGTTCACGCCATCATCGCGGCGTAGGGGCAGCACCTGATCCGACAGGCGGCAGTAGCTGGCCGCATAGAGTGGCGACCGCATCAGGCCCTCAAGAACTTGGCGCTTGTGCTTAGATGTATAGATTTCGCGTGGTTCTTGGCGTGGATCAGTGACCCGATAAAGCGCAGGCGCTGTTAGGTTGGGAAGGTCTGCCCAGTGATATACGCGCAGTGCGTTTGATGGTGGGAGTTCGACACTTATTGTTTTGCTGTCTCTGATAATGTCCATGGATTACCTTTCTTTTGTTGAAAGGCATCGGGCCATCGGCTATACTTTCAGTACCACCTAAAAGAATTTGCCTCCGCCCGTGCCTCGGGTGGGGGGTTTCTTTTAGGCAGCAATTGCCTGCTCTAATGCGGCATCAATATCAGCTTCGTTCCAATACAAACGAGAACCAAGTTTTACTGGCTTCGGAAGGCGTCCATTCTCAACGTCACGATAAATAGAGGTACGGCCTCGACCGCCTAGTTTGTCCTGCAGTTCGCGAAACGAAAGATACTTCATTTGCGTCCCCTTGGATTGGGGTGCGCGGCCTTGTGAATCACCACTATGCGCACCGGAGAGCCGTGGTGCACACAAACTGATGTGTCTTTAGTCAGAAGTCGTTTGCAATTAAATGTCTCCTATTTTTTCACAAACTTCTGAGTTCCAGAATTCGTCTATTCCGTGCTTTGTTTTGCCTCGTGAAACGGACTGCTCCAGGTTGTTTGAATGCGGAAACGCCCTTTCTTGCAATGGCAGTTCTTGGATCTCTTCAAGTTGCCTCGCAATCGAAATCAACTCTCGGTTTGAAAACTTGGCGCGTTTTTCTGTTGGAAAGTTCTGTGCAATTGCCCAGAGTGTATAGGCTCTCCATCCATCTTTGTCCGCGCCAGTTTTTGGCCGCCCTCTCGGCTTTTTTGTTTCAGCCTGCCGAAGGAGGCCTTGTTCAGTCAGGTAGCCAAGAACCATCCAGCGTGTTTGATTGTCTTTTATTTCTAAAAGCTGCTCCGCAAGCTTTCGGATTTTCTTATTGCTCATTTTACCAACCTCACAACCGGGGTCGATTCAGTCGCTAGAAGCAACGCCCATCGTTCCATCAATGCTCGTCGCTGATCCAAGAAATCTGTCCGCTTGTATGAACGTACTACAGCACCTCCGACCATGTGTCCGAGGCATGTCTCAGCAACCTCAAATGGCACACTCTGCGTCTCCGCCACCCAATCCCAGAACGACGACCTGAACCCATGCGGACGCTCGACCAGTTTGCGCCGTTTCATAAACGACCCCATGGTCATGTCCGATATCACTCCGCGCCGAACGCCAGGGAAGAGCATTCCGTCTCGCGCCATCGGTTTGGCTTTCTCGATAACGGTGAGAGCTTCGGCTGATAGAGGCACTCGAAATTCCTCTGTCGCATCTCTGCGCCCTTTCATCGCCTCTGCGGGTATAGTCCAAACGTCCCCATCAATCTGATCCAAGTGAAGATTGCGCAATGGATAAGAACGAACCGCAGTGAGTATGAGCAAGCGAAGCGCTAGCTCCGCTGTCGTCCCGCCGTCTAGGCTTTCGTAGAATGCCGGAACGTGTTTCCACGACATTGCCGGGATATTCTTCGCTTTGTGGCGCTGCTTACCCAATAGTGCTTTCGCTTTGTCTGTAGCCTGCAGATCCACATCAAGCCCAAGGGCAGCAGCGTGGCGCATTACGATAGACAGTCGGTTCATAGCCTTTCGTGCGGTGTCGGCCTTATCGTGCCAAATAGGAGCAAGGGTGTCCCGGATGTCCTTTTGGTCAAGCTCAACAACTGGCACCTTGCCGAGCTTGGGCAACACATGCAGTTCTAGTGGCGAATACCAGCGACCTGCTTTGCCATCGCCCTTCAACTCGGCCTTACGGCTTTCAAAAGCGTCTTGAGCTACGTCTTTCAACAGATGCAACTTGCTCGCTTCCTCTCGCTTGAGGCGTTCCCGCTCCTTGATCGGATCAGTACCTTTCCGAGCAACAGCGCGCCAGTTCTCGGCCTCCTGACGAACTTCCTTGAGCGACACCTCAGGAAATGAGCCCAGTCCCATTTCACGCCTGCGACCGTGGACAGTGACACGCAGGAACCATTGCGCCCCACCATCCTCACGGCGATGGAACCACAGCCCGCCACCGTCAGAGTATTTCCCCGGCGGGGCAGCCTTTAGCGTCGAAGCGCTGAGCTTGTTCAAAGGGCGTGACACTCGTCCACCTCTCTATCCACCCTCTATATATAGTATACGGTGGGGCATAGTGGAACACGGTGGTACAGTTAAATTACTGAAAAACAATCAATCAGTAGTTTTCTGGGGCATGTTGAAACGTCCTGAAACAAGTATTAGATGCCCTCTTGAGGCACCACTCTTCTCAATCCAACCAAGTATCGCCGGATTCGTCGGGTACAGATCCCGGTATTCTATTGTAACTGTCAGGAAATGGTACGGGCGGTGGGACTCGAACCCACACGGCACTAAGGCCTTCGGATTTTAAGTCCGATATGTCTACCATTCCATCACGCCCGCAGACCTGTTTGCGCGGCAGGTAAGGCCGAAACCAACAGGATCGCCACACACTTACAGCCAACCATTTGGATTGAAAAGACGCTCATTCGGATGAGCTGCAGCGAAAGGGAAAGCAGGACACGCTTGACAGTGCTTTCCGGTTTCGGTCACGTCGGCGCATCAAGAAAGGGAGCGTGCGATGAAGACGGTCAGAAACCCGTATCGGAATGGGGCAAAGCTAGCGGATCAGGCGCCATATCCGTCGGTAGATATATCTGGCCTTGGGCGGCATCGTCTGTTTTGCCCTGAATTCGAGGAAACTCCACTGGTGGATGCAACGGCTCTGGCACCGGTTGCAAAGCTCTGGATCAAGGATGAACGGCCCCGCATGGGGCTTGGGTCCTTCAAGGCGCTGGGCGCGGCCTATGTCATTGCCTGTCAGGCGGATGAAGCGCCCGATGCGAACCTCAAGGGACGTACATTTGTCACCGCCAGTGCGGGCAATCACGGGATGAGCATGGCTGCAGGCGCGCGAGTCTTCGGGGCCGATGCGGTGGTCTACATCGCCGAGACTGTGCCTGAAAGCTTTGCCGACCGTCTGCGGGCGCAAGATGCGCAGGTGGTGCGGGAAGGGGTCGACTATGCTGCCAGCATGGAGGCCGCCGCGCAGGCGGCGCAGCAGAATGGCTGGACCCTGCTGTCTGACAGCTCGTGGGAGGGGTATACCGACCTGCCTCATCTGCTGATGGAAGGCTACCTGCAAATGGCGTTGGAGGCGGCCGGGCAATGCCCCGAAACGCCGACACACATCCTGCTGCAGGCTGGCGTTGGCGGTATGGCGGGGGCGGTGGCTGCCTATGCGCGCGAGGTCTGGGAAGACGCGCCGCAGATCGTCGTGGTCGAGCCCGACGCGGCCCCGGCCTTGCAAGCCAGCATCGAGGCTGGCCACTGCGTTTTCGCTGATGGCCCGGACAGCATCATGGGACGACTCGATTGTAAGGAGCCTTCACTGATCGCCCTGAATGGATTGGCGCGGGATGCGGATCTGTTTCTGACGATCAGCGATGACGAGGTTGCCGCGCAATTGCCCGCGATGGCCGAAGCCGGGTTAGAGACCAGCGCTTCGGGCGGAGCAGGCATAGCGGCGGTGATGAATGAGGCGGCACGTCAGGCCATGGGAATCGGGCCGCAATCCCGTGTCCTCTGCATGTTGAGCGAGCAGCCCGCATGACCGGCTTCGCGCCGCAGGAATTCGAGGCACGGGTTTCCCGCGCACAAGCGCGAATGGCCGAAACAGGTCTTTCAGCCCTGCTGCTGACCACCGAACCTGAGCTGCGTTATTTCACCGGCTATCTGACCCGGTTCTGGGAAAGCCCGACGCGCCCCTGGTTCCTGATCGTGCCTGCCTCGGGCAAGCCGGTGGTCGTGATCCCGTCGATCGGGGCGGCCCTGATGGCGCAGACATGGATCGACGACATTCGCACTTGGAGTGCGCCGGATCTGGAAGATGACGGCGTTTCGCTGTTGGCCGATACGTTGACCGAGCTGACGTCGGACGGGTCCGCGATCGGTTGTCCGGATGGGCATGAGACACATATCAGGATGCCTCTGGCCGATTTCAGACGCCTTCAGGACGGGCTCGGCGCTCGTCGACTGACCGGTGATCACGGCATCCTGCGCGCCCTGCGCATGGTGAAGTCCGAGGCCGAGGTCGCCAAGATTCGCACCGCCTGTCAGATCGGTGCCCGCGCCTTTGCGCGTGTGCCGGAAATCGCCGCAGCCGGAACGCCGCTCGATCAGGTCTTCCGACGGTTCCAGATGCTCTGCCTTGAGGAAGGGGCCGATTGGGTGCCCTATCTGGCCGGAGCGGCCGAGCAGGGCGGGTACACGGATGTGATCTCACCGGCAACGCAGACCCCTCTTGCGCAGGGCGATGTTCTGATGCTGGATACCGGCCTCGTTCGCGACGGGTATTTCTGCGACTATGACCGCAACTGGTCGGTCGGGCCCGCCAGCACCCCGGTCCGCGCCGCCCATGCGCGGCTGATCGAGGCCTCGGATGCCGCCTTTGAGCAGGCCCGGCCCGGCACCACCGCAGCGCAGCTGTTTCACACCATGAGCGCGGTGCTGACGGATGGTGGCGAAGGCACGGATGCCGGGCGGCTGGGCCACGGGCTGGGGATGTCGCTGACCGAATGGCCCTCGCTCATCCCCGGTGATCACACCGAGCTGCAGCCCGGCATGGTGCTGACGCTGGAACCGGGTATCGCCGTCGATGGCAAGATCCTTGTACATGAGGAAAACATCCTGATCACCGAGGGCGCGCCCGAATTCCTGAGCCCGCGTATCGGACCGGAGATACCGACGCTATGACGACACTGCCCTATTCGCTCGACCCCGACGATCCCGCCGCCGCGCCGATGGGTCTGATAGTTCTGCAAACTGATGAGACCATCGAGCCCGAGTTCCGTCGCCTTTTCGCCGATGATCCCAGCCCTCTCTATATCAGCCGCATCCCCAGCGGGGCCGAAGTCAACACTGATACGCTGGCGCAGATGGAAACCGATCTGCCCGCCGCCGCCGACCTGCTGCCCAAAGCGCGGCCCTATAAGGTGGTGGGCTATGGCTGCACCTCGGCCAGCTCGGTGATCGGTTCGGATCGGGTTGAACAGATGGTGAAACGGACCTGCGATGTTCAGACCGTGACCAACCCGTTGCGCGCCGCCGCAGCCTGCGCCGCAGATCAGGGCGTGTCGAAATTCGCGCTGCTTTCGCCCTATATCGAAGAGGTGAACACACCGCTGCGAAGGGCCTTTGCGGAACAAGGTATTTCGATGGATGTGTTCGGCACCTTTGGCGAGGCGGAAGAGGCCAAGGTTGTACGTATTTCGGCCGATTCCGTGGTTAATGCGGCCATACGTCTGGGCGCTGACAGGGCTGTTGAAGCGGTGTTTCTCAGCTGTACGAACCTGCGCACACTGGCCGCCATCCCCCGGATCGAGGCGCAGATCGGAAAGCCGGTTCTGTCAAGCAATCAAAGCCTGGCTTGGCACATGAATCACCTGAATGTGTCGCAAATTTAGGCAAAAGTGACGTAATAGCGGGTTCATTTGCTTTACGGGCTTGCGACCATTTGTTAGCCTCGGCTTCATTGCACGAGAAGATCAATGAAATCCGGACCAACCGGGTAATCATTTGACGCAACAGGGGGTCTTGTGACCGACACAAATACTGACGCCGCGTTTGTCGAATTTGAACGCGTTCAAAAATCTTATGATGGCGAGAATCTCGTTGTCAAAGATCTCAACTTGGCGATGCCAAAGGGCGAATTCCTGACCATGCTCGGACCGTCCGGATCAGGCAAGACAACCTGTCTGATGATGCTCGCCGGATTCGAAACAGCCACCCACGGTGAAATTTTGTTGGATGGGAAACCCATCAACAACATCCCTCCGCATAAACGTGGCATCGGGATGGTGTTCCAGAACTACGCCCTGTTCCCGCATATGACCGTGGCCGAGAACCTGTCGTTCCCGCTGGAAGTCCGCAAGCTGGGCAAGTCAGAGCGCGAGGAGAAAGTCAAACGCGCGCTGGACATGGTTCAGATGGGCGCCTTCGGTAATCGCCGCCCGGCGCAGCTTTCGGGTGGTCAGCAGCAGCGAATCGCGCTGGCCCGCGCGCTGGTGTTCGAGCCCGAGCTGGTGCTGATGGACGAACCGCTGGGCGCGCTCGACAAGCAGCTGCGCGAACACATGCAGTTCGAAATCACCCGACTGGCGCATGAACTGGGCATCACCACCGTCTACGTGACCCACGATCAGACCGAGGCATTGACCATGTCCGACCGTGTTGCGGTGTTCGACGATGGCCGCATCCAGCAGCTTGCGCCGCCGGATCAACTTTATGAAGAGCCCGACAACAGCTTCGTCGCGCAATTCATCGGCGAGAACAACACGCTGGAAGGTGTGGTCAAATCCATCGACGGCGACAGTTGTGTGGTGCAGCTGGATGACGGTTCGGAAATCGACGCGGTGCCGATCAACGTGCACAATCCGGGCGAACGCACCAAGGTTTCGATCCGGCCCGAGAGGGTCGAGTTCAACAAGGACCGCCTGCATGCCGATGCGCATACGCTGAAGGCCACGGTCAAGGAGTTCATCTATATGGGCGATGTGTTCCGCTTCCGCATGTCGGTCGCGGGCAATGACGAATTCATCGTCAAGACACGTAACGCCCCCGATGCCATCCGTCTGCAACCCGGCCAAGAGATCGATATTGGCTGGCTGGCAAAAGATTGTCGTGCGCTCGACGCATAGACCAAGCTGCGCGGTACAAGTGCGGCTTTATTGAGGGACCGGCTGGTGAAAACCCGTGCGCCAGCTGACCATACAACAAACGGGAAGTACTGGGAGTAACACATGAAACCAACCAAAACACTACTGACCGCTGCTGCTCTGGCGACCGCGGCTGGTGGCGTGTCCGCGCAAGAGATGACCATCGTCTCGTGGGGCGGCGCCTATTCCAAATCGCAATTGAAAGCGTATCACGAGCCCTATTCGGAGAAGACCGGCATCACCATCCTGAACGACGACAGCTCGGCCGAAGCGGTTGCAAAGCTGCGCGCGATGAACGAAGCGGGCAACATCACATGGGATGTGGTCGACGTTGTTGCCTCGGACGCGATTCGTCTGTGCGACGAAGGTCTGGCGATGGAAATCGACCCTGACACCATGCTGGCTCCGGCGCCGGATGGCACATCGGCAGCGGATGACTTCGGCGATCTGCTGGTCAGCGATTGCTTCATCCCGCAGATCGTGTATTCGACCACCTTTGGCTATCGCACTGATCTGGTCGGTGACACACCGCCCAGCGATGTCTGCGCCGTGTTCGATCTGGAAGCCTATCCTGGCAAGCGTTCGCTGGAAAAACGCCCGATCAACAACATGGAATGGGCGCTGATCTGTGACGGCGTTGCCAAGGATGACGTCTATGACGTTCTGGCCACCGCAGAAGGTCAGGATCAGGCGTTGGCCAAGCTGGGCACCATCAAGGACAGCGTTGTCTGGTGGTCCGCAGGTGCCGACACGCCGCAGCTACTGGCTGATGGCGAAGTTGTCATGGGTTCGACCTATAACGGTCGACTGTTCAGCCTGATCGAAGAGCAGAACCAGCCCGTTGGCATGCTGTGGGACGCGCAGGTGTTCGACCTGGACGGTTGGATCATTCCCGCCGGTCTGAGCGAAGAGCGTAAGCAGCGCGCGCTGGACTACATCATGTTCGCAACCGACACGCAGCGTCTGGCGGATCAGGCCAAGTACATCTCCTACGGTCCGGCCCGTGCCTCGTCGGCTCCGCTGGTGGGTCAGCACGCCGATCTGGGCATCGACATGGCACCGCACATGCCGACCGATCCGGAAAACGCCAAGAACACGTTCCTGTATAACTACGAGTTCTGGGCGGACTACCGCGACGACATCGACGCCAAATTCCAGGCGTGGCTGGCGCAATAAGCGTCTGATTTCCTGAGATCGTCGGGGGCGGCCACTCGCCCCCGGCCCCAAAAGTACCCAAGGGGCACCGATGACTGACGCCACCCAACAAAATTCCGGCCCGATGCTGGCCGCTGACGGAACGCCGCTCAAGCAATCACTGGCGCGGTCACTGCGACGGCAAAAGCTGCGGGCGCTGATGCTGGTGGCCCCGTTGCTGCTGTTCGTGATGTTCTCTTTCATCGTGCCCATTGCCGCGATGCTATTCCGGTCGGTGGAAAATAGCATCGTGCAAGACACGCTGCCTCAGACGGTGCAAGCCCTGCAAAGCTGGGACGAGGCGAGCGGTGAATTGCCGGATGAGGCCGTCTATGACGCCTTTGTCCGCGACATGATTGTCGCCATCGACAACAAGACCCATACCCGTCTGGGCTCGCGTTTGAACTACGAAGAAACCGGTATGTCTTCGATGTTCCGCCGGTCCGGCCGTCAGATCAAAAAGCTGGATCCCGAAACAGACGGTCCGTTCAAGGACCAGGTCATCGAGATTCACGATGGCTGGGGCGACCCCAAGACATGGGCGGTCATCAAAACCCACGCGCCCGCCGTCACCAACGGTTACTTCCTGAACGCGATCGACATGCGCCGCACGCCCGAAGGGGCGCAGTCTCAACCCGAAGACAAGCAAATCCTGATCAAGCTGTTCGGGCGCACCCTGTTCATGTCGCTGGTCATCACCGGGGCCTGTATTCTGCTGGCTTATCCGGTCAGCTATCTGCTGGCGACCTTGCCGATGCGGGTTTCAAACCTGCTGATGATCCTTGTTTTGTTACCCTTCTGGACCTCGCTTCTGGTGCGCACCTCGGCATGGAAGGTGATGCTGCAGCAGCAAGGGGTGATCAACGAAACGCTGGTCTGGCTGGGGCTGGTGGCCGATGACGCAAGGCTGGTGATCATCAACAACCAGATCGGTACCATCGTTGCGATGACGCATATCCTGCTGCCGTTCATGATCCTGCCGATGTATTCGGTGATGCAGACGATCCCGCCGTCCTACACCCGCGCCGCGAAATCCATGGGTGCGACCAACTGGACGACCTTCTGGCGCATCTATTTCCCGCAATCCATTCCGGGCATCGGCGCGGGCTCGATCCTCGTGTTCATTCTGGCGATCGGCTACTACATCACGCCCGAGATCGTCGGCGGCACCAAAGGTGTCTTCATCTCGAACCGGATCGCCTATCACATCTCGTCCTCGCTGAACTGGGGACTGGCCGCGGCACTGGGGACGATCCTGCTGGGCGTCGTTCTGTTGCTCTACTGGGTCTACGACAAGATCGTGGGCATTGATAACGTGAAGCTGGGATAATCGAAATGGCCGCACTTACTCCGATATCCCGCAAACCCCTGTCCATGGTCCTGCCCAGCGTCGCGCTGGCAGGTGCCTTCGCCGGTATCTTTGTCGGCGCGGGCAACGGCTCGGTCTTTCTTGGCATCATTGCCGGGGCTGCCCTGATCGCCGCTCTGGCCTGGGTCTACATCACGGTCGTCAAGAACGAGAAACTGGCCCGCTGGATCAACATCGCAGGCTTCGGCGTCGTGGGCTTTCTGGTCGCCGGCCCGATGGGCGGCGTGCTGGGCCTGCTGGGCGGATGGTTCTTCGTCTGGTTCATCTACTGGCTTTATGAGGGCCGCTATCGCCGGAAGCTGCTGCCCTATCTGACCGCAAAGCAGGTGTTTTATCACTACTTGTTCCGGGTGATCTGCGGTGCGATCTTCGTGTTCCTGATCACGCCAATCCTCGTGGTTCTGCCGCTCTCGTTCAACGCGCAGGACTTCTTTACCTTCACGCCGGAAATGCTGCGGCTCGACCCGGAGGGGTACTCGCTGAAGCATTACCGCGACTTCTTCACCAACAATGAATGGCAGCGCAGCTTCAAGAACTCGCTGATCATCGCACCGATTGCGACGATCATCTCGGTCTCGCTGGGCACGTTGGCGGCCATCGGCCTCAGCCAGAGCCACGTTCCCGGCCGCCGCGCCATCATGGGCATCCTGATCTCGCCCATGATCGTGCCGCTGATCATCTCGGCCACCGGCATGTTCTTCTTCTACAGCGATATCGGTCGCTTCATGGAAGGCACGCTGGGCATGAACAAGAATTTCGTGGGCTATGTGAAAGTCATCCTAGCGCACGCTGTTCTGGGCATCCCCTTCGTCATCATCACCGTGACCGCAACGCTGGTGGGCTTTGACCGCTCGCTGACGCGGGCGGCGGCGAATATGGGCGCGGGTCCGGTGCGGACGTTCTTCAAGATCCAGATGCCTCTGATCCTGCCGGGCGTGATCTCGGGTGGCCTGTTTGCCTTCATCACCTCGTTTGACGAGGTGGTCGTTGTGCTGTTCGTCGGCTCGGCCAGCCAGAAGACTCTGCCATGGCAGATGTTCACCGGCCTGCGCGAACAGATCAGCCCGACCATTCTGGCGGTGGCCACGATCCTCGTGGTGATCTCCATCGCGCTGCTGACCACGGTTGAGCTGCTGCGCCGCCGGTCCGAGCGTCTGCGGGGTCTCTCCCCCGCTTGACGCAAGCGCAGGTCTGATCTAACGATCTATCCGTTCATCCCAGCCGCGATGGCGTCGCGGACGCACTGGGATGATCGGCTCTCGGACCCCGAGACCGCCTGTCCTGAACGCCGGGACAAGTGGCCGGGTTTGCCGCCCGGCAAAGATGAGAGACCTAGTCATGACAGACACAACAAAACGCCCAGAATTCTTCACCTGCCACAATGGCGACAAAGCGCCCCTGCCGTTCAGCAAGGGTGAATACGACCGCCGCCTTGGCGCCCTGCGCGCTATCATGGCCAAGCATGACATCCCCGCCGTCCTGCTGACCTCGATGCAGAACATCGCCTATTATTCCGGCTTTCTGTATTGCTCCTTCGGTCGGCCCTATGGCTGCGTCGTCACGCAGGATGCCTGCACCACCGTCTCGGCCAATATCGACGCGGGCCAGCCCTGGCGCCGCTCGGTCGAGGATAACGTCATCTACACCGACTGGAAGCGCGACAATTACTGGCGCGCCGTGGCCAGCCTGATCGGCGGGGCCAAGCGGATCGGGATCGAAGGCGACCACATGACACTGGCGGCGCGCAACACGGCGCTGGACATGCTGGGCGGACCGGAACTGATCGATATCGCACCAGACACGATGTTCGCTCGCATGGTGAAATCCGCGGAAGAGATCGAACTGATCAAAGGCGGCGCGCACACCGCTGACGTGGGTGGGGCCGCCATCCACGCCGCCATCCGCGAAGGTGCAACCGAGATCGAGATCGCCATGGCCGGTCGCGACGCGATGGAAGAGGAAATCGCCCGCGCATATCCGGATGCCGAATACCGCGACACATGGGTCTGGTTCCAGTCGGCGCTCAACACCGACGGCGCCCATAACCCGGTCACCAAACGCGCGCTGCAAAAGGGCGATATCCTGTCGCTGAACACCTTCCCGATGATCTCGGGCTATTACACCGCGCTGGAACGCACCCTGTTCCTGGGAGAGCCCGACGCAGACAGCCTGCGCCTCTGGAAGGCCAACGTGGCCGCACACGAACTGGGCCTGAGCCTGATCAAACCCGGCGCGACCTGTTCCGGCATCACGGCTGAGATCAACCGCTTCTTCGCGGATGAGGGCCTGCTTCAATACCGTTCGTTCGGATACGGCCATTCCTTCGGCATCCTCAGCCACTACTACGGGCGCGAGGCCGGTCTGGAACTGCGCGAAGATATCGATACGGTACTGGAACCCGGCATGGTCGTCTCGATCGAGCCGATGCTGTGGATCCCCGAAGGCCAGCCCGGCGCGGGCGGCTATCGTGAGCACGATATCCTCGTGGTGGGCGAAGACGGGGCCGAGAACATCACCGGCTTCCCCTATGGTCCCGGCCACAACATCATCGGGGCGTAAGAAAACGGGTGGGGCTGATGGCCCCACCTTCTACCGCCGTGGGCTCATCCCAAAGACCCGGCTCAGATCACCATCTCAACCCGCGCGTCCGGGAAACGGGTCAGAGCTTGCGGGATGTCACTTGAAGGCATCACGCACAGCGCCGTCGACAGCCCGTCCGCAAGGACCGCCTTCGGGGCCGAGACGGATACCGCCTGATGCGTCGGTCCCGCGCCCAATGGGTTCAGGATATGGCCCAATTCAGCGTTCAGCCGCGTGCCGTCCGGGGCCGAGGTGGCAACGGCTCGGTCTTGCAGGGTGATCCGTTTGGCGACCGTTCCATTCGGCCCGGCCAGCCCGACGCGCCAAGGCTCGCCTGTCCTGTGCCGACCCAAGGCAGCAACCTCGCCCATATCCACCAGCACATCGCGCAGGTCGAATGACCGCAACAACACTGCAATCCGGTCCGTAATCGCCCCTTGCGCAATTCCGTTCAAGGTGATCGCCGAGCGTCCGGGATGTGGTAGCCGGATCTCATCCGCGCCGACATGAACCTTGTCCCAGCCAATCACCTGCCGCGCGCGCTCCAGCTTCGGCTGTGCCGCACCGCTGGCAAGCGCCAGCCACAAAGGCTGAATCGTCGGATCAAACGCACCGCCCGAGGCGTCGTGAAGTGTCGAACACAGACTCAGCACCTCCAGCAGCTCGGGCGCGGGGGCGTTCAGATGACCCGTGCGGTTCAACTGGCTGATCTGCGAGTGGGTTCGATAGAGGCTGAAGATATCCTCAAGCCGATTCAGTTCAGCCTCAACCGCGGTAAAGATCGGGGCGGCTTGCGTATCCGTCAGGCCATCAAGCCGCAGGCTGGCCGGCGCACCCAGCGCGATGCCGCGCCATTGGGCAAAACTCCCGGCGGTTGCGGGCAGGGCGGCGCAGGCGGCCGAGATGGTCAGGAAACGGCGGCGGGTTAGAATGGTCATGCGGGTGTCTCCAGCACGAGGTCCAGATCGACAGGGCCCAGAACCTCGGTATCGGGTATGTCGGACAGAGGCAGAGCCGCGCCGCCATATTCGGCGATGAACGCCTCTGCCGCGGTGGGGTCGCCAAAGGGCACGACTTCGCGCGCGCCCATGCCGCCAGCGACATTGGCCCCGACGACAAAGCTGGCGCCATCTGCGTCGATCCAGTTGGAAACCCCCGGTTGCTGCCAGCTGGGCGCGACGCTCATGTCGCTGACATAAACGGCCGTAATCTTGGCATCGCGCTCAGGGCTTTTCAGATAGGCCACCATGTCGCGCACCTGTGCAAAGAACAGCGGCGCAGGGTAGCCTTCCAGATGGATCTGCCCCTTGGGCCCGCCATGTTCGGCGATGTTCATCTGGCAGAAAAAGCTCAGCGCATCCGGGGTCAGGTCCACCGGGTCGGGGGCTTCGGCCACCTCCTCCTTGCAGGCCGCCAACGCGACCAGTGCGATCAGGGCGAGGTGCTTCATGGCTCAACCCTCCGAAAGGCCAGCCGCGCAAGGGCAAAGCCCAGCACCGGCCAGAGCAGCAGTGAGGCAGGCGCGGCCCAAACCGGCAGAGCCTGCGCCGCCCCGGTCATACCGGATGCCATCGCAACGCCCTCGGTCGCGGCGATGTTCCATAGTCGGAAAGCGTCGGCCGGGTTGGCCACCATCACCCAAGGAAAGACGGATTGGGTGAAATTGCCGCCCTTATCCATGACGACGGCCCCCAACAGGCCCAGATCATAGAGGACGACAAAAACCAGCCAGAGCCCGGCCGACAAGCCTGCTGCCGCCGTGGCCCCCTTTGCCAAAGCGGACAGCAGGTATCCAAGCGCCAGAAAAACAGCGCCCAGCAGGATGGATGTGAGGATGAGGCGGACCAGCGCCATCAGGCTCTCTGCCCCCGCGCCGCCAAAGAAGGCGGCCACCGCGCCTGCGGTGCCGAAACCGATGGTCATGGCAAAACCCAGCGCGGCGAGATGGGCGGTGAACTTGCCCAACAGGATTTCTCCGCGCCCCGCCGGATAAGACAGCAGCAGCGACAGGCTACCGCGATCCACGTCGCCCGCGATGGCATCAAAGGCGATCATCAGCGCCAGCAGCGGCGCAAGATAAACCGACAGCGTGGTCATCGACGCGACCGAAACGGTCAGCATGTCGACGCCCAAAGTGCCGGTGGGCGCGCTGCCTGCAAAGGTCAGCGCCAGTGCAAACAGCACCATGATCAGCGTTGCGACCAGCAGCCAGCGGTTCCGGCGCAGGATCAACATTTCAGTGCGGGTGATGGCGAGGAAGCGGGTCATTGCAAATCCTCCTGTGCGTAATGGCGATAAAGGTCTTCCAGCTTGGGCGGGGTCATTTCCACATCCGCTACCGCGTCGCCCAGCCCGGCGATCCGGCGCAGCGCCTCCATCTTGTCTTCGGGTGTGCAGAGCAATTCAACGGATGCGCCGTTGATCCGGTTGCCGCCCAGTTCAGCGGCCAGCGCATCGGCATTGGCACTGGCGCGCACCTTCAGGCGGATCGGCAGACCAGCCAGAGCCGACAGGTTGTTCAACGTGTCATCTGCCACCATCCGACCCTTGCGCATGATGGCGATCCGGTCGGTGCGCGCCTCGACCTCGGTCAGCGCGTGGGATGCGATCAGAACGGCTGTGCCTTGGGCAGCCAGCTCGTCGATAATGGCATAAAGATCTTGCCGCGAGATCGGGTCCAGCCCGCTTGTTGGCTCATCCAGCAAGGCTACTTTCGGTTGGCCCAACAGCACCTGCGCCAGACCCAGACGTTGCCGCATCCCTTTGGAATAGGTGCCGATCCGACGGTCCAGAGCGTCGCTCAGGCCGACACGATCCAGCAAACCGGACACATCGGCTTTTGCGCCCGAAAGCTGCGCAAACAGGGTCAATTGCTCGCGGCCCGTCAAAGCGGGATGAAACGACACCGCCTCAGGCAGATACGCCGTCTCGCGCCGCGCCTGAGCACTACCGGGGGTGGCGTCTCCGATCCGAATGGCTCCGCCATGGATCGGCGTCAGACCGAGGATGGATTTGATCAGGGTCGACTTGCCCGCGCCGTTATGGCCCAGCAGCGCGACGCGCTGGCCGGGGGCAAGAGACAGGGTGATATCGTCAAGAACGCGGGTTTTTCCACGGTCCTTGAGAACATGGGCGATTGACAGGGCCTTATCCGTCATGAGGCACCTTTTTCATTGCTGGAGGTTCAGGGGCTTGCATCAGTGGGTTGCTGTCCATCACGCCGCCCGGCAACAGCGCCGGGAAGGCCGATTGCGACCAGCGCACCAGCTGCACGGCAGGGGAGCCGAGCAGTAACTTGGCTGCGGGTTGGGTCCACAGCACATGGTCCATTGAATCGTTGGGGCGATAGGGGGCATCGGCCACGCCGTTGCCATCCACATCATAGGCGGCAAAATCGGACCAATAGTTGCCGCGCCCGTCTTCGGACCACTCGACCCATTTGGTCGAGACGTATTTCACCTGGGTCCGGTTACCGACAAAGGCGTTTCCGACGATCCGGTTGCGCTCGGACCCGGCGGTAAAGTGGATGCCGATGCCGCATCCCTGGAACCAGTTGTCGGTGAATTCGTTCTTATTCGAATTATAGAGGAAAGTGCATTTTTCCTTGGCACCTTTCACCACGTTTCCGGTGATAGTGCTTTTGTTGGCGTAGTTTAGCATTACGCCATGTTCGCGGTCACCAATCGAGACATTGTTGGCCACGGTCACATTGGTCGTGAACATCACCGCATAACCCAGATCGTTGCCGATTGAGACGTTGTCGCTGACGACCGAGTCATCGGCGTACATATAATGCACCGCAAAGCGCAAATCGCGGAACAGGTTGCCGGTGAAGGTGTTCTTTTTCGACGAGTTCACAAAGATCCCGTCGCGGCCATAGCGGATATCGTTGTCTTCAACCCGCGCACCCGGCGCGTTCCAGACATAGACACCATTGCCACGGTCATTCATCCGCTGGTCCAAACGGCCTTCGATCCGGTTGCCACGCACGATGCTGTCCTTGGACCCGTGAATGTCGACGCCATAGAGGTTGCCCAGCAGCACGTTATCCTCGACCACCGGCGCTTTGGCTGTTTTGGTCAGTTGGATGCCACTATCGATCCCCTCATGGCTTGAGCCCGAGCCGATCACCGTCAGACCGCGCACGGTCACGCCGGGCCCAGTTACGGTGATGACACTGCCCGCCCCTTGTCCGTCAATCGTGGCCTGTCCCAGCCCGTCGATAGTGACGGGCCGGTCCAGCACCAGTGTTTCGGTATAAACACCGGGGCTCAGGCGGAGGGTGTCCCCATCCGCCGCCTGCGCCAATGTTTCATTGATGGCCCCCGCCCGGTTGGGCACATCCCAGTCCGCCGCCCAAAGGGGCGAGCCGAGCAGGAGCGGTATGAGCAGGGACCAACGCATGGGTTATGCTCCCTGCGGCTCGACCAGCATCCGGCCGCGCATTTCCATGTGCAGCGCGTGGCAGAACCACTGGCAATAGAACCAATGGACGCCCGGACGGTCGGCAGTGAAGGTGATCGACGCGGTTGCCATCGGTCCGATCTCGAAGGCGATGCCGTAGTTGCCCAGGCAGAAGCCGTGGGTCACGTCATCCACGTCATCCAGGTTGGTGACGAAGATTGTCACCTCGTCGCCCTGTTTGACAGTGAACTTCTCAAGGCTGAATGTCGGCGCCTGCGAGGTCATGTAGACCCGCACCTTGTTGCCATCCCGGATCGGTTCCTCGGCACCTTCTTCCAGATCGATGCCATCGGCTTCGGCCTGTTTGCGGGCGTCTTCCCATGTGACGTCGTTGCGCTCCCATACGTTGACCGGGTTGACGATGTCGCTGCGAACGATGATCGAGTCATGCGGTTCGGCAAAGGTCGGCCCGTCGTGAACCACCTTCATCTCATCCGATGAGATGTCGATCAGCTGTTCGTTCTCCGGCTTCAGCGGACCTACGTTCAGGAAGCGGTCCTTTGAGAACTTGTTCATCGAAATCAGCCACTTGCCATCTGCATCCTTGGTCTCACCCATGGAAGTCGAGTTGTGACCCGGCTGATAGTGAACATCGACCTTCGAGATGATCGGATCGACATCCTCACCCGCATAGGCGCGGATCGCCTTGTCCATGTTCCACTTCACGATCTGGCTGTCGAGGAACAGCGTGGTGAACGCATTGCCCTGACCGTCATACGCGGTGTGAAGCGGGCCAAGACCCAGCTGCGGCTCACCCACGATGCAGGATCGCGGATCGGCATCGCTTTCGAACAGGGCGTCCAGCTTGGTCACATCCATGATCGACACTGTCGGAGACAGCTTACCGTTTATGCAGACGTGCTTGCCATCAGGCGCGGTGTTGATGCCGTGCGGCGAGTTCGGGATCGGAATGTAGCGGGTGTATTTCTTGTTTTGACCCTTACGTCCGTCCAGAACCTTGACGCCTTTCAGCTCCTGATAATCGCCAGCTTCGATGCCTTTTTCGATTTCCGCGAGGTTGAAAACAACAACGTGGTCCAGCTCGTTCTCGGTCATCTCGGCCAGGTTCATACCCATTTCCGAGTTGTACGATGTCGAATACGCGTATTTACCCTGATAATCGCAGTCGGTGTTGTCGAGGTTACCCGACACGATCACCTGCCATGCCACTTCCATGGTGTCACCGTCCAGCGCGGTGAAGATGTTCACGTATTGCGACGGATCGTCCAGCACGGTGCCATCATTGACCAGCGGAGTTTCATCTTCGCCATTGGCAAAGACATAACCGGTGCGCGGGAATTTCTGCGGACGCAGACCGTGGATCGCCTTGGCATTCGGGATCTCGGTGATCTTGTCGCATTTCATCACATCGCAACGCACACGGGCAACGCGGGTGTTGGCCTTGTCGTTCATGAACAGGTAACGGCCGTCATAGGTGCCGTCGGTGAACGACATGTGCGGGTGGTGCAGGTCGCCGTTGTCATAGGTTTTCATGCCGCGCTTGGCGAGGAATTCCTTGGTTTCCGGCAGCAGACCGTCGGTCATGATCTTCAGCGACTCGTTGGTCTGGCCCCAGCCGGTTGCAGAGCAACGGTTAAACACCGGCACCCGCATCAGCTCGCGCATGGACGGGAAGCCCAGGATGCGCAATTCGCCGGTCTGTCCCGAGGACCAGAAGCCGTAATACTCGTCCAGCTCACCGGGCTCCAGGTTGGCATTGGCCGCAGCGCTGGCCTGTTTTGCGGTCATCAGGGTCGAACCCAGACCGGTCCCGGCCAGCACGGCACCGGTGGCGGTTGCCCCCAGCATCCCGCGGCGGGTGATGTTCAGTTTGTTGTCTTGTTCCGACATGATCGTTCCTCCTTTTTAGGAAACGGATTGCGGTTTGGCGTTCGGATGGTTCGCCGGTGGTTGCCCGAGGGGGGTCTTGAGGTTGACCGACCCTGTCTTGGCCCGCCGTTTAAGCTGGCGGATAACGACGGGACATTTGTCCTCGGACTGGTAGAGCACCTGACAATGCAGGCAGGTGACGCACTCGTTCGGGTTGATCTCACCAGTTGGGTGGATTGCCTGAACGGGGCATTCGTTGGCGCAGGTCTGACATGGGCTGCCGCATTCCTTGTAGCGGCGCAGCCAGTCGAACATGCGAATTCGGGCGGGGATCGCCAACGCACCGCCCAGCGGGCAGAGGTAGCGGCAATAGAACCGTTCGATGAACAGCCCGATCCCCAGCAGGGTCAGCGCAAAGACCACGAATGGCCAGTCGCGCATGAACTTCAGAATGATCGCGGTCTTGAACGGTTCGATCTCGGCGTAGGTCTCAGCCAGCGGGATCGAGACAAAGCTGAGCCCGAAGAGACCAAGGAAGATCATGTATTTCGCAGGCCACAGGCGCTCGTTCAGACCCCAGGGCAGGGTCCATTGCGGCACCTTGAACGCCCGCGCGATCTTGTTTGTCAGCTCCTGCAGCGCGCCAAACGGACACAGCCAGCCGCAATAGGCACCCCGGCCCCAGAACAGCAGCGCGGCGGCGACGGCGAACCATTGGATAAAGACCAGCGGATCCAGCAGGAACGCATCCCATGAGAAGCCGGTGCGCAGGCTGCCCGCCAGCGCCATCAGGTTCACCACGCTCAGCTGTGCATTGGCGTACCAGCCGATGAAGAACAGCGTCATGGTCAGGAACCCGATGCGGAACCAGTAGAAGACGCGCGCGTTCATCGTGGCGTGGAACTGGAAGAAGAAGGTGGCCGTCAGCACCAGCAGCATGGCACCCAGAACCGCGATCTCGACCACGCGGTCTTTCCAGATGCGCTGCCACAGGGCGGCCTTTGCAGCGGCCTCGCCAGTTGCGTCATCGACCACCACAGGGGCGGCAATCGGCAGCAGATAACGCTCGGGCAGTTTGTAGCCCAGATCGAAGGTCAGGAAGGTCTTCTCAACCGCGCCCACTGCACGCTGCACCAGCAGCTGCAGGCGGAAGGGTTCGGCCGGGTCGAACTCGGCATCAGCGGGGATTTTGAAGATATCCAGCTCGGTGAAGCTTGGCGCATCCGATGCGGCAACCGTGCCCAGACGGCGCTGTTGTTTGTCGAAGAACCGCACCGAACTGTCGCCCTGGATCAGCTGTATCCGGTCAAAGATGCCACCGCGAACATAGCCCGAGCCCTTGAAGCTGTAAGCGCCACGACCCAGCACCAGAATGGCCTGTTCGCCTTCGTCCAGCCAGTTGACCAGGTTCTGGTATTCGGCCTCACCCAGCAGCGACTTGCCGATGGACGGCACCGATACCAGCGCCATGTGCATGTCAATGAAGGTGTCATCGGGCTCACCCGGCTCTGGCCGCTTGATCGCGCGCTGATCGCCGGTGGCCTCAAACGCGGCGTTGACCTGTCCGACGTCCAGCGTCAGCCGCCGAATTGATCCGTCGCCCGACAAGGTGGTCCAGTCATAGACCGCATCCTGCGCCATATCGACTTCGCGCTTTGGTCCATCGGCCTGCAGCGGAGACAACCCCCCCAGCCCCAATGCCCGCGCCACTTTGATGCCGCCGCGCACAAGGCTGTCGTCAATCACCATGATCGTGACAGTGGCCCCTGAGATGATGTCGAGGTCATGCCCCTCACCCCCGGTCTCGGCCTCAACTTTCAGGTCCAGACCTGTGTAGCCTTCGGTCAACTCGACCATGCGCGAATTGGGGATGCCGATCAGCACGATGGGTTCCGAGTGTTTGACCAGCTGCACACCGGTCAGCACCGCATCACCATCAATCGCGGCGACCACATGGATCGGCTTGCCGGAATAACCGGTCGTGCCGACAAAGTCGGAGGTCAGGAATGCCCAGGCGACGGTTTCGCCCCCCTTCAGGACGGGCGCAACGGGCACATCCTCGCGCACCGGGCCAAAGGCATCGGCACCGGGGGCCAGATCGGCGGGCTCAATTTCAGGCAGGAAGCTGGCAAGGCTGTCGGCATGGGCACTGATCGCCATCAGGCAGGACAGGGCAAGGGCCAGCATAAAGTGGAATGCGCGACTTACGACCACGGCGCACCTCCGATACTTAGGGTAAACGCCATGGACGCGCGCGGGGCGCGTTCAGTTATTTCTTGGGCCGGGCGCGGGGGTCCGCGGGTTTCGGGCCAGAGCCAATTCGAGTTGTACAACTCGAAAGATGGGCCCTGTTCGCAACGTACAACACGAACAAAACCGGTTTGCCGCAGCTCCGGCAGCTCAGGCACAGGTGCAGCGCCGGTGACGGCGCACAGCGCGCAATCGGCGCATTTCGGGCAGTACGCGGTCGGGTCTTCGGTGTCCTCCTCAAGATCAACCTCGACCCAGACCGCGCCGCCTTCCGAGCAGATCTCCACCCAGACACTTTCACCGGGACTCGCCAGCGCCGGCGCAAAGGTCTGCAACAACAGAAGGAATATGCCCGCCAACCCAACCGCCGCGCGAACCGCGCGGGCAGGGAGATTGTGCAATGGGGTCAGGGCAGGCATGGAGACTCCGACTCGGGAAGCTGAGCCTGATTTCTAGGGGATTCGGTTTGGGCGATACTTGACTTAGGTTAGGTGTAGTGAATTTCTGAATTTCACTATAAAAATCAACCGCCTGCCTCATCCATCAGGCCGCGCACCCAGCGCCCGGCCAGCCACGTCGCCGGTATGCCCAGAGGGATCGACCACAGGATCGCAGGCACGGGTGCAATGGCGCTGAATCCTGCGCTGTGCAGGATCAAACCGGCCAGAAACAGGTTGATGGCCACGGTCAAAGCCGTGGCCGGATAGAGCAGGATGGCCAGTTTCCAGACCGGCCATTTGCCGTCAGTGGCTGGTGCCTTCCGAGAAGGTGATTTTGTTCCAGACATTGTACTTTCCAGACGGTTTGCGCATCGGCAGGCGGCGAACCTCTTCCAGCGTCTGCGCGTCATAAACAATCACCGCGCCATCATCTTCCCAGATCGAAACCAGCGCGTGACTGCCATCCTTGGTGAACTCGACATGGGCCACGGTCTTGCCCGGCGCAGGGCGCAAAGTCCTTACGATTTCAAGGCTTTGCTTGTCAATCACATGCATCGCATCCTTGTTCGGGCCAAAGAACACATCGGCCCAGACGTAAGGCGAATTCTCATGGCTGCGCATGAAGAACCCGGGTCCCTCGGTCTTGATCCGCTTGACGGTTTCCCAGCTTCCCATGTCGATCACCGACACGGTGCCATCGGTCAGATGCGGCGTCGCCATCACGGTTGTATCGCCGCGTTTCCACGTGATACCCGAACCTAAGTGAGGCATCCCCGGCAGGTCTAGATCAGCCACTTTATGCCCGATCACCAGATCGATCACCTGCCCGCCCTTGCCATCGCGCGAGGCTCCCATGACGTATTCATAGCTCTGGTCGAAAAAGAAATCGTCCAGATAGTCGGGTGTTGTGATCTTGCGCACCGGGAAGGGATCGGGGTTCTTGAACTGGCCCTCAATGCGGAAATCATGCCCCAGCCCGAATTGCGGCGGGTTGGCCCCGTAGAAGACCTCCCAAATCTCGGGCACGTCTTTCAGCGCCAACACAAAGCTCTCGCGCGGTGGTGCCTGATAGACGGCCGAGACGCGGCTTGGTTTTCCTTTTTTGCTTTTTACATCAATGACTTTCGCCACCGACAGGTCTTCGGTGGACAGCAGTGTCAGAGAGTTCGGCAGATAGTTCGCCACGGCCACCCATTTGCCATCCCCTGACATGGCGATGTTGCGGCTGTTCAGGCCTGCGCGCACGCGGCCTACCTGCTTCAGCGCCCAGATATCGTATTTCTGAACCCAGCCATCGCGTGACATGATGAAGACATAGCGCCCGTCGGGGCTGAACTTCGGCCCGCCATGCACGGCAAAAGGCGTCTCGAACCGATCCAGAACTTCGAATGTGTCCCCATCCAGAACGCTCACATGATGATCGCCGGTCTCAACGGCCAGCGTGATGTTCATCGGGTCGCTGTCCCAGACAGGCGCGTCAACCGATACGTACTCATCATCCAGAGTCCGGCTGGCCATGATATCGGCCTCACCCCATTCGGGGTTGGTCTCCAGCGGAGATTTCAGCCAACCTGCCAGTTCCTCGATCTGCAACGCATCGAGCTCATGCGAAAACGCAGGCATCTGCGTGGCCGTGCGCCCCTCGGCAATCACGGCAGCTACACGGGGACCGCGCATCCGTTTCAAAGTCTCGGGGATCAGGGCCGGACCAACCCCGCCCAGGCGGTTCTCACCATGGCATGAGGCGCAGTGCTCGGCATAATCCGAAGAGGCTTCCGCCCAAGCGGTGCTGGCCAACAGCAGCGAACAGAGGGTTCCGATTTTCAGGGTGTCAAAAGAACTGATGCGCCGGATCATGGCTTTTCCCCCGGAACGGTGTGACCTGCAGGCGCTCACCCGCGTCCTGCACACCGATTTCTTGGTTTGACAGGTAGCAGGCCGGGTCTTCGGCCCACGGATCTCCGGTAAGCTGCAGAGCACGAATGCGGGTGTTACCACCGCACACATCCTTCAACTGGCACGCCCCGCAACGCCCTTTCAACGGGCGTGGACGAGTGCGCAGCATGGCGAGCATTGGGTCGTCGCTGGTCCAAAGGTCCGAGAACGATTTGGTCTTCACGTTGCCGACCGTGTAATCGGACCAATAGGTGTCGGGATGCACCCGACCCAGATTGTCGATATTGGCCACACCCAACCCGCTGGAGTTCCCTCCCCAGGCAGCCAGATGCTCCCGCACATGCGCGGCTTTGGCATCGTCGAAATGTGCCCGAACCCAGTTCAGGAAGTACCCCGCATCGGCGTCGTTATTGCCGGTTACGATATCCAGCGGACGACCGCCAGACGCAGCCTCCCACGCGCGTTCCAGCAACAAATCCAGACCCTTACGGGTGCGCAGATGCTCGGCATCCTCGCCCCGGTTTTTATCGCCGCGCCCGGCATAGACGAGGTGAGACAGGTAGAACTTGTCGACCCCCTCATCATCGCACAACTGCAGCAGGTCAGGCAGGTGATGCTGCGTGCCCTCTGTCAGGCAAAACCGCAGACCTACCTTGATGCCGCGTTTCTTGCATTCGCGAACGCCGCGCAGGGCGTCGGCAAAGGCGCCTTCGACCCCACGGAACCAGTCATTTGTGGCCCCGATCCCGTCTAGCGAGATGCCGACATAGTTGAAGCCCACGTCGGCAATCATGTCGGCGGTTTCGTCGTAAATCCGCGTGCCGTTGGTCGACAGCGCCAGCATGGGCACCAGTTCTCGGGCGCGTTTGGCGATGTCGAAGAAATCGAAGCGATCCAGCGGTTCCCCACCCGAGAGGATCAGGGCCGGGACGCGAAATTGGCCCAGATCCTCAAGGGTTACCATGGCTTGCTCGTGGCTGAGCTCACCGGGGAACGCGACATCCGCTGAAACGGTATAGCAATGGCGGCATTTCAGATTGCAACGCCGTGTCAGGTTCCAGATCACCACTGGTTTCACCGGTCCGGGGCGGCGTTTGCGCACCGGGGTCGGTTTGACCAGTTGGTGCATGTATTCGGTCAGGCGGAACATTTCTCAGCCTTTCTTTTTCAGGCGCAGCCCGGTCTTTTTCAGGATGCGTGTTGAATAGAGGATGTCTTTGGCCCCGCAGGCCTCACCCAGAATGGCCGTGATCTCGGCGCGTTTCTCCTCGACCTCCTCGCGATCTGCACCATGAACCATGGCGAACAGGTTGTAAGGCCAGTCGGGCAGGGCGCGCGGACGCTCGTAGCAGTGGGTGACGAAGGGCAGAGCACCTATCCGAGCCCCCAGCTCGGCCACGCGGTTGTCGGCGACATCCCAGACGGTCATGCCGTTCGAGGTCATCCCCAGTTTGTAGTGGTTGGGGGCCGCAGCAATGCGCCGGATGACACCACGCGATTTCATGTCGGCCAGACGGAACAGCAGGGTCTCTTCATCCAGGCCCAGTTCGTTAGCAACCTGCGCATAAGGGGCGGGCACTAGCGGCAGGCCGCCTTGCAACGCCTCGATAATCTCTCTGTCCTTTGCGTCGATCATGCCGCTACCCGGAAGCCGATGAAGAATTCCTGAAGTTTGGGAAACTGCAGGACCGCGATCCCGGTTTCCCGTTCGATCGCCTCGGCTGTGGTTGCGATGCCCTCGGGCGTTTCGGTTGCCAGAACGAACCACATGTTCAGTCGATGCGTGCGTTCATAATTATGCGCGACCTCTGGATGCGCATTGACTTTGGTCAGGACGGTTTCAAAATCCTCGGGCGGCACGGCCATGGCACACAGGCAGAAGGCACCCCCCATTGCAGCTGCGTCGAAGAAGGGGCCAAAGCGGGTGATGACGCGTGCGTCCTTCATCCGTGCCAGACGGCTCAACAGGTCGGATTCCGTGATCCCCAAGTCCTCGGCAATCGCCGCGTAGGGGTGCGAGTTCAAAGGCAGATCATCCTGCATCCGGTTCAGGATCGCGCGGTCGGTGTCGTCCAGCGTCATGCGGCGGCCTCCTTCGGTTGGATCAATGCACCGGTCTGTTTGAAGCAGCGGGTCGAGAACAATACTTTGCGCTGCGCACCAAAAAGTTCAGGCAGGGCGGCGGCCCCGGCCAGGACTTCCATCGCCTCGGGGCGCGAGCGTGCGTGGATCATCGAATAGAGGCGATAGGGCCAGACATCCTCGACCGGATTGCGCTCATAGCACAGCGTCACGCCTGGATGGGCCGCCAGCGCTGGCCCGGCAGTGTCGACCTGCTCTGGCGGCATGTCCCAGACCACCATCGCATTGGCGGACCAGCCGAGGGCGCGGTGGCGCACAATGACGCCGAGGCGTGAGATGATCCCGGCTTGGTGCAAAGCAGCGATGCGTTCCATTACGTCATCTGGGCTGCGGTTCAGGGTCCGGGCCAGAGCAGCATAAGGCTCAGCAACCAGCGACAGCCCGGAACTTAAGGCTTGTAACAGCGGCCGGTCGCCTTCCCGCATGGCCGAACGATCAACTTTCCGAGGGCCAAGAGTATTGCGGGTCTCGCCTGACATACGAAAGCCCAGATCAATGTTGAACGGCCGAACCAGCCGCAAATCCAGAACTCGCAGTCCCGAGCGCTGCGAGATCCTTGCGAGGGTGTCGTTCACATGCGCCCGGTCTGGACCGGTGGCCACAAACCAAAGGTTCCAGTCATCCTCGCGCTGGTAATTGTGGTTCACGCCGGGCTCTGAATCGATCAGGGCCGCAACCTCTTCCAATCGCGCCTCGGGGGCGGCGACGGCGGCCAGAGTGCTGGCCGAAACCGCGCCGGGTGCAATCGTTGCGCCAACCCGCGTGATACGCCCGGTCTTGCGCATCCGGGCCAGACGGTCGAGCACTTCGGCCTCGTCCAGACCCAGCGCGTCCGCCAGAACCTGAAACGGGCGCTCGGTTATGGGGAAATCGCGCTGAAACTCGTCCAGCAGACGGCGGTCGATGGGATCGGTGATGTGCTGCATGTCAAAGCCCCGTTCTGTGCGCACGGGCGGTGAAGAAGATGCCGGATGGGCTGTCGGCCTCAATCTCACGCAGCTTTTCAAACGTTTGCGTGTCGTAGACCATGACCTTGTTCGCGTCGCGCACGCTGATCCAGACCTCATGCCCGCGCGGGGTGAATTCCATGTGCAGTACGGCGGGGCCCGGTTTGAATTCGTGGATGATTTCCTTACTGACGCTGTCGATGACCTGAATCGTATCGTTCAGCGGGTGGGCAAAATTCACCCAGACCTGCCGCCCATCGGGCCGGGCCATGGCAAAGACCGGCTGGCCATGGGTTTTGGTGCGCCCGGTCTCGGTCAGGGTGTCGGCGTCGATCCACAGAACCTCGTGATGGCCGACGGCGGGCAGAACGAACTCACGACCCGTCAACGCCCAGCCTTCGAGGTGAGGCATTTTGTAGACCGGCATTTCCTCTTGCCCGCGCCCGTAATCAGGCAGCACGCGGATGGGTTCGGGCGTCTCAGCCCACAGGTCCAGCGCGGTCAGGCCGTCTTCACCAAACAGACCGGTGATATAGGTGCGGCCATTTGCGGTGATCAGCGCATCATAAGGGTTTTTGCCCATATCGGGGATCTTGGTGATCGCTGGATCGCCTTTGGTGAAATCGGCAATCCAGGTCTCGCCCATGTCCCACATGGTAAAGACAAACCGACGGCCCGGTGCGTCGACCAGACCGATGGTTTTGCTGTCAGTTGGGATGTCGGCGACCATCTCTAACGTGTCCGCATCGAACACGCGCACGCCGCCGGGTTCATAGTTTGACACCGCGACCAGCTTGCCATCGTCCGAAATCGCGCCGCCAATGGCATTGCCCGCCTGTACGACGCGATTCACGATCTGACGGGTGACGATGTCTACTTTGGTCAGCCCACCGTCACGCCCGAAAACATAGGCAAAGCGTTCATCGGGTGAGTAGACCAGCGAGGCATGGGACAGGTCGCCCAGCCCTTCGATCCGGGCCAGTGCAGCACGGTCGGATTGATCCACCAGCAAGACCGAGCCTTTGGCCCGTTCGATCACAAGGCCGAGGTCCCCGGTCGCGGTGGGCTCAGCCTGCGCGGTGGTCATCAGCAGGGTGGCGGCAAGGGTAAGGACGAGCTGTTTCATTGTGTCTCCTGTGCCAGCAGGTAACGTGCGATCCATTCGGCCTCTTCTTCACTGATCAGAGGCCGCCAGGGGGGCATCGCGGTGTCGGGGATGCCGTCGAGGATCACGCCGGTCAGAACCTCTGCGTCGTAGTGGTCCAGCGTTTCGGACCGCAGATCGGGGCCAAGGCCGCCTTTCAATGACAGGCCATGGCATGAGCCGCAGTCTTGATGGACAAGACGCTTCAGCGCGTTCGGATCGAGCGTGTCTGCGGCGAAAGCCGTGGTGGCCACAAGGACGGCTGTAGAAAGGACAGCGCGCGCGGTCCAACCCTTGCGCCCTCCCGCAGACGGTCGCCGCGTAGGCCTTCTGGAACCCAGCTTAGCCATGCGCCTGCTCCAGCAATTCAGCCAGGGGCCGTTCAGCGTAAAGCGATACAACCTTGCCGATGATAAACAGCGTGGGCGCGCTCAACTCTGCCTCGCGGACGTCCGCCGCCAGCCGATCCAGTCGGGATACCATGCGGCGCTCGTCCGACGTGGTCGCTTTGCCAACCGCCAGAACGGGGGTCGAGCCGGGCAGGTTTTCGGTCATCAGCCCCATGGCAATCTGGCCGATATTGGCGACGCCCATATAGACGACCAGCGTCGAGTCTGGATCGGCCAGACGTTTCCAATCCAGGTCCAGCACCTTGTCGGCCTGCCGGTGTCCGGTGACATATTGCACCGAGGTCGCCAGCCCACGATGGGTCAGTGGCACGCCGGTGGAACAGGATGCGCCCTGTGCAGCGGTGATGCCGGGCGCGTATTCGACCGGGATGCCGTTTGCCATCAGATGCGCAGCCTCTTCCGAGCCGCGCCCGAAGATCATCGGATCACCCCCCTTGAGGCGGGCAACGGTGTGACCGGCGCTGGCTTCTTCGACGAGGATTTCGTTGATGCGATCCTGCGGCACCGTATGACATTTGGGCGCCTTCCCAACCGGGATCAGCCGTGCGCCATCAGCGTGCAGATTGAGAATATCGGCCGAGACCAGACGGTCATAAACCACCACATCCGCTTCTTGCAGCATCCGCAGCGCGCGCAGGGTCATCAGTTCGGGGTCGCCGGGGCCTGCGCCAATCAGAAAAACCTTACCGCTCATGTGCAAACTCGCTTGGTCTGAATGTCTTCGGAACCCGGAGTTCCTGCGCGATCAGGTGACGTTGCTGGGTGAGCCGGGCGTGTCATGGGGCCAGACTGCCGCAATCGAAAAGGAACCTCCTTGACTAAAGTTAAGGAGCGCGGGAATTGCCCCGCGCTCCTTTTTGCTTGCCTGTATGATTGCCTCGGCTCAGGGTTCGACAGTGATCATGCCGATCATGTTCTGTGTCTCCCAATGTGGCCCGCACAGGTATTCCTGCGGGCCGGGGGTGAGGAAGGTCAGGTCAACCGACTCCTCAGGAAACAGCCGGTCGCTTTCGGGTTCGCTGCCGTCTTTCAGCAGGACCGAGTGACTGGTGCGTTTGTCCACGTTCACCCAGCGCACTGTTGTGCCCGGTTTCACGGTCAATTCGACCGGGCAGAACGTGTATTTGTACATCAGAACAACCTCGGCATCCTCAACGGCGGATGAGGGCTCACCAAACAGCTCGACATAGCGCTCTTCTGCTTCCGCACACAGCTCGGCGGTTTCGTCCGCCCAGGCGGGTGTGGCCAGAAGCAGCAGCGCGGGAAGAAGGTGTTGGGATTTCATCGTCCAAGTCTCCTCTTCTAAGCGGAAGGGGCCGGATCGCCCGGCCCCTGTCCCTTATTGTTTGACCACGTTGATGAAGGCACTGTCGTCGTCCAGCGCCAGGCTGGTATCCAGCGTCACATGGTGGAACCGTGCGGCGGCAAAGTCATCGTGGATGGCAAAGCCGACGGTATAGGTCTGACCTACCTCAAGCGGCACATCGCCGGCTGCGCCCGAGTTCAGCGGGCGGGTGAAGACCACGGTCCACATGCCCGCATCCAGGCTGGCCGAGGCAGCGATTTCACCGTCATTGACCACGCGCTGTTCCAGCAGATAGCCGTTGGTGGCGCTGCCGTCCGCATAGACACGCATCAGGTCCAGATAGGTGCCGTCAGCCAGATACTGCTCGATCTGATCGGCGGCGTGCAGCTTGTCCCAGCCACCCAGCGCCTTGCTGCGACGGCCTTTGATTTCGACTTCGGTCCGGCTTTCGCTGATGTATTTGGTCACCGTATCTTGCGTGCTCAGACGGCCAGAGACATCGCCATTCGCGGCAATCGCATCGGCACCCGGATCAAAGGGCATATAGGAGTTGTCCGCGTGGCACGAGGCCCAGCAACCCACTTGATCACCCAATTCGATCCCTGTGCCAGTGATCATCATGGCCACCTTGATCTGGTTGTCGGGGTCCATCTTGCCGCCATCGACGAAGGGGGCGGGGTTGTGGCCCGCATCCGGCCATTGCAGGCGGATGTACAGGTTCTCATCATCATGAGCGGCCTGCACGGATGCATCGATCACACCGCGTTTGCCCGGGATTGGGGTGGGTTCCAGATCACCGCCAGCCACGATTTTGTTGCCGATCGCATCCAGTTCGGCAGCGTGACAGGTCGTGCATTGGTCTCCGCCCTTGGTCAACGGACGCGCACCACCGTGGGATCTGCCGTTCTGAACCCACTCGAACGAGGCCTGACCGGGGTAGAACAGTTTCATATCTGCACCTGGGACAGCGGCCCAATCGATATTTGTGCCAACATCGCTTCCGCCACCTGCAGCGGCTGCAGCTTCTTCGCCAGAGGCTTTGGCACGCTCTTCCGCGACAGCTGCGTCAACTGCCGCTGCGATCTGGGCCTGTACGGCCTCTTGCTGGGCAACACGCGCGGCTTTCTCAGCCTCAGCATCGGCGGCTTCCTTAGCTTCGATCCGCTCCAGACTGGCCAGATATTCGGTAGGGATTTCGCGAATGAAATCGGGATTCGGCGCTTCAAGTTTTTCCAGATATTCTTCATCGGCCCGGTCGCGGGCATCCGAGTGTGCGATCCCCTTGTGGCAGTCAATACAGGTCTGACCAACGGTCATCGCGTTCAGGTGCTGCTGACGGGCGCGGGGTTTCTGGAACTCGGGCATCATCGACTCGAAGTCATGGCAGTTGCGGCACTCGCGGGAGTCGGTGGCCTTCATCCGTTCCCATTCATTCATAGCCAGATGCACACGCTTGGCTTCAAACTTTTCGCGGGTGTTGATGGTGCCGACCATCTTGCCATACAGCTCTTTGGACGCCTTGATCTTGCGAATGATCTTGTGGGTCCAATCCTTGGGCACGTGGCAGTCCGAACAGACCGCGCCCACACCTGAACGGTTCACGTCGTGGATCGTGCCGGTGTATTCTTCATAGACGAAATCACGCATCTCGTGGCACGAGACGCAGAATTCCTTGGTGTTGGTGGCTTCCATGGCGGTGTTGAACCCGCCCCAGAAGATGATGCCTGCGGCAAAGGCCGCAGCGATCCCGGCCACGGGCATTCCCCACAGGAAATACCGGCGCCAGATTGGTTTTTTCTTTTCCGGTTCGGAGGTCATATCCGGTCTCCGTTTTGGCTTCTTTCTCTGGCCCTGGATGTCAGGCCTGTGGATTTGGCTGATGAGTCAAACGAGGAAAGGGCGGGCGAGGGGCCCGCCCTTTCCGGTGCTGAGTACAAACCCGTCAGGTGACGTGGTTCGACCGGTTGTAGACGTTGAACTTACCGGTCGGGGCAAACAGACCCTTCACACGGCCGATCTCTTCCAGCGTCTTGGCGTCGAAGATCACGATCTCACCATTGGCCTCTTTCGAGGTCGAGCGGTTCCATTTGGAAACCCAAACCTCAGAACCGTCCTGGTTGAACTCGAAGTGGACGGCGACGTTGCCTTCCTCTTCGGTGATCTGGATCGTTTTCACGATCTCACCGGTTGCCTTGTCGATGACCTGCACCGATTGCTGAATCTCAGGCTCGGGATGCTTGGTCTGGTCGGCCCAGATGTAATCCGATTCCGGGTGCGTCCGGATGAACAGACCGGGTCCGTCGGTTTCCACCTCATAGCAGACCTTCCAGGCGTCGTCCGGGCGACCTTCGGGGTCGTTGCCCCAAACGGTGACCGTGCCTTCACCCAGGTGGGTCGTACCGGCAACAGGACCGCAATTCGGGTCATCCCAGTTGGCGCCCGGGCCGGGGTGCGGCAGCGGCGCGGTGTCGATCAGAGCTTCCAGCTTGTGGGTCTCGGTATCGACCACGACCATTTTGTTCGACGCGTTCGCGGCGATCTGGAAGTAACGGCCGGTCGGATCAAAGAACCCGTCATGTAGGAACTTGGCACTGTCGATCTTGTCGATCCGCAGGTTGTCCAGGTCGGAGTAATCGACCTGCCAGAGCTGACCGAGTTCCTTGACGGCCACGATCCATGTGGGCTCGTTCGGGGTGGTGTAGATAGCGGCCACGCGGGCCTCTTCCACATAATCCCCGTCCACGTTGTAGCCGCGGGTCGAGACGACCTTTTTCGGCTCCATGGTTTCGGCGTCGACGATGGCGAAGTGCGGCGGCCAATAAGCCCCACCGATCACGTATTTACCGTCACCCGAAACGGCCACGTCGCGGGCGTCATAACCAATGGTGACCTCGGCCACAAGCATGTTCTCGGGGTTCTGCCACAGGTCGATCTTGGTCATCTTGCCGTCGCGGCCCATGGTGTACCAGAAGCGACCCGGGTTTTCCGGCTCTTCCAGTTTGTGGTGCTCGGACGCTTTCAGGACGTGCACGGCATAACCGGTCGGGATATGCGCCAGCACTTCCTTGGTGTCGCCGTCGATCACGGCCACCTTGCCCACGTCACGTTCGATGACCACGAAGAAGTTTTCCCAGTTGCGGCCATGCAGAGGCTCGGTCGGGTAATCCTGCGGTTCGACGTACACTTTGCGGGTCGCCATCATCTGCTCAAGCGACATCTCCGGCGGTTTGGGCGGTTCCATCTGGATGTAGGTCGCCATATCGCGGATTTCTTCTTCGGACATCACATCCGAGAAGTTGTTCATACCGCCCTCGGTGCCCCATGCGATGATCTTCTCAAGCCGGTCCTGTCCCAGTTTCAGGGTGCCCGACTCGGTCACGGTGCCATCGTCGTTCTTTGTTTCAACCAAAGGCTCAAGGCTTTTACCTGTCGCCCCTTTGCGCAGCACGCCGTGGCAACCGGCGCAGCGTTCAAAGTAAAGTTGTTTTGATGATTCAAAGGCTTCCTTGCTCAGGGTTGGCTCTTCTGCAAAGGCTGGCGCAGCGACGCTGCCCAGCAGCATCGCCAAACCGACCCCGAAGGCGCGGCCAGTTCTGTTGTAGCTGATTCCAAGTGACATGATCACTCTCCATTTGCTGGTGAGGCAGGTCCAAGGGTGAGACATCACGCGTTTGTCATCCTTGACGAAAGTCAACGGAAGGCCTGCAAACTGCGTTCAAAGGCAATATTTCCGCCAATAAAATAAGGGTTTCGGAGGCATCTTTTCGCCTGCTTGATTTCTGTTAAGTGAGCTGGAACTGAAGCTCGCTAGGCTCTCACCCAGAGGGCATCAGAGCCGAGGAGAGCAGACATGTCGGCAGTCATCGCGCGGGTTTTTGGCGAAGGATTTCGGGTCTTTTTCCTGTCAGCCGGTTTATACGGTCTGTTCGTTGGCGGTGTTTGGGGTGTCTGGTTGATGGTCCAGACCGGCGCGGTTTCTTATTCGGGCACGAGCTATGCGATGACCCCACCGATGTGGCACGCGCATGAGATGATTTTCGGCTATGCCACCGCCGCGCTGGGCGGCTTCTTTCTGACCGCGGTGCCGAACTGGACTGGCGCACCCGACGCGCGGGCGCGGTTCATAATGCTGGCGGCGGGTCTTTGGCTTCTGGGGCGTCTGGCCATGTGGTATTCGGCTGCGCTGTCGCCTGTTCTGGTTGCCGTGCTTGATCTCGCCTTTGTGCCGATCCTGGCCGCGAAGATCGCGACTCAGCTGATCCGACGCCCTAAACCACAGAACATGGTGTTTCTGCTGCTGCTCAGCCTGATCTGGATCGCCAACCTGCTGACTCACCTGCAATGGATCGGGATCACCAATGACACGCTCGATACCGGCCTGCGTGTTGGACTGCTGACCTTATGTTCCATGATCGCGATTCTGGGGGGGCGGATCACGCCGGCTTTCACCCGTAACGCGATGAAGCGCGAGGGTGCGCCGGAAGAGGCGTGGCCGGTTTCTGTTGCCGCGCTCGATAAGACAGGCATGATCGTCGCTTTGCTCCTGCCAATCAGTGCTCTGATCCTTGGGATCAGCATGGTGACCGGGTTGGTGGCGCTGATCCTTGGCGTTGTGCAGATCCTTCGCATGGCGCGCTGGCGGTCGCTCTGGGCCATGCGGCAGCCGATTCTCATAGCCTTGCATGTTGGGCTTGGAATGCTTGCGCTTGGCCTGATCTTGTGGGGCCTGTCCCTGTTGGGCATCGGCAATGAGATTGCGGCGCTGCATGTGCTGGGCATCGGTTGTGTCGGCGGCATGACCCTGGCGGTCATGAGCCGCGCCGCGCTCGGTCATAGCGGGCGGGCGTTGGTTGCGCCAACGCCGATGGCGGTGGCCTACGGGTTGATGGCACTGGCCGCGATTCTCAGATGGGTTGGATCGGATCTGAGCACCGGCTACCTGACGGCGATGCTGGTTGTCGATGGGCTATGGATCGGAGCGTTTGCGCTCTATCTGATCGCCATGTGGTCGGCACTGACCGGTCCGCGCGCGGCCTGAAAAATAAAGTTATTCAAATAGCTTACTCTTTCCTGCGAACTGTCTTGACTTTCGTTAAGGCAGCCCCGCCACCCAGCCGCCATTGTCGTCACACTAGCTAATCTGCGCAAAGGAGAGCGCAATGCGAGAAGTCATGACAAAGAGCATGGCTCGCAACATATTCTATGGCGGGTCACTGTTCTTCATCCTCATTTTCCTGGCCCTGTCGGCCCATTCGCACTGGTACATCGTCAATTCCGAGAATTCGGCGAAACTGGATGAGAGTGTGGTCCGCGGTAAGCACATCTGGGAAAAACACGCCTGTATCAACTGTCACTCGATCCTGGGTGAAGGTGCCTATTTCGCCCCCGAAGTCGGCAATGTAATGACCCGCTGGGGCGTCCTCGACGACCCGGAATCAGCCTTTGAATCGCTCAAGGGCTGGATGGAGGCGCAACCCACCGGCATTCCCGGCCGTCGGCAGATGCCCAATTTCAACCTCAGCGACGAAGAGCTTCGCGACCTGACCAACTTCCTGATCTGGACCGACAATATCGATGCTCAGGACTGGCCACCGAACGAAGCCGGTTAAGGAAGGAACAGAGCAATGAAATACGAATCCCAAAAAATTGCGCTGGCCTACTTTGCCGTGGCCATGGCGCTGTTTGCGATCCAGGTGCTGGGCGGACTGCTGGCGGGCTGGGTCTATGTCATGCCCAACACGCTCAGCGAGTTGTTGCCGTTCAACATCATCCGCATGTTGCACACCAACGCGCTGATCGTCTGGCTGATCACAGGCTTCTTTGGAGCGGCCTATTTTCTGGTTCCGGAAGAAACCGAACGCGAGATCCACTCGACCAAGCTGGCTTATCTGCAGCTGCTGATCCTTGTGGTCGGTACGCTGGGTGCGGTGCTGACCTATACCTTCAACCTGTTCGAAGGTAACTGGCTGCTGGGCAAAGAGGGGCGCGAGTTCCTTGAACAGCCCAAATGGGTCAAGGCGGGCATCGTCGTGGCGGCGCTGATCTTCCTTTACAACATCTCGATGACGGTGCTGAAGGGTAAGAAAACCGCGATTTCGAACATCCTTGTTCTGGGCCTTTGGGGTCTGGCGCTGCTGTTCCTGTTCGCCTTCTACAATCCGGGCAACCTGTCTCTGGACAAGCAATACTGGTGGTATGTCGTCCACCTGTGGGTCGAAGGTGTGTGGGAGCTGATCATGGCCTCGATCCTGGCCTACCTGATGCTGAAGCTGACGGGTGTGGACCGTGAGATCGTCGAGAAATGGCTTTATGTCATCGTCGCCGCCGCTCTGTTCTCGGGCATCCTTGGCACAGGGCACCACTACTACTGGATCGGTACGCCCGCGTATTGGCAGTGGATCGGCTCGATCTTCTCAAGCCTCGAGGTGATCCCGTTCTTCGCAATGATGGCCTTTGCCTTCGTCATGGTCTGGAAAGGCCGTCGTGACCATCCCAACAAGGCCGCGCTGCTGTGGTCGCTGGGCTGTGCCACGCTTGCCTTCTTCGGTGCCGGTGTCTGGGGCTTCCTGCACACGCTGCACGGGGTGAACTACTATACCCACGGTACGCAGATCACAGCGGCCCACGGTCACCTGGCCTTCTACGGTGCTTATGTCGCCCTGAACTGCGCCATCTTCAGCTATGCCATGCCGATCCTGAAAAACCGTGATCCGTATAATCAGGTGCTGAACATGGCTTCGTTCTGGCTGATGACCGGCGGCATGGTGTTCATGACCTTCGTTCTGACCTTTGCCGGAACCGTGCAGACGCATATGCAGCGTGTGGTGGGCGACTACTACATGGACGTGCAGGACCAGATCGCCATCTTCTACTGGATGCGCTTCGGTTCGGGTGTCGTCGTGGTGCTTGGTGCGCTGTTGTTCATCTACTCGATCTGGGTGCCCCGGAAAGAGGTGATTGAACCCGGCAAGATCGAAACCCCTGCGGAGTGATGAATATGGACGGCTCCATGAAACTGAATGAGGGGGCGGCAAACGCCCCCTTCTACCTCGCCCAAGGCGATGAATGTGATGTGTTCTGCGCCGCTTACAACAATGATCTGCCGGTTCTGCTGAAAGGCCCGACAGGCTGCGGCAAGACCCGATTTGTGGCCCATATGGCTGCGCGTCTTGGCCGCCCGCTTTATACCGTGGCCTGCCACGATGACCTGGCCGCCGCTGATCTGATCGGGCGTTACCTGTTGAAAGGTGGTGAAACCGTCTGGGTCGATGGCCCCCTGACCCGGGCGGTACGCGAAGGTGCGATTTGCTATCTCGACGAGGTGGTCGAGGCCCGCAAGGACGTCACCGTCGTGCTGCACCCGCTGACAGACGACCGGCGCATTTTGCCGATCGACCGCACGGGTGAAGAACTTGAGGCCGCGCCCGGCTTCATGCTGGTCGCATCCTATAACCCCGGATATCAGAATATCCTGAAAACCCTGAAACCCTCGACCCGGCAGCGGTTCATCTCGCTGGAGTTCGACTTCCCGTCACCTGAAATGGAGGCCGAAGTTGTCTCCCAGGAAAGCGGACTGCCGCTGGAGCGCTGCAAGCCGCTGATCCGTCTGGCGAACAAACTGCGAGGGCTCAAGGGTCAGGACCTTGAGGAAGGCGTTTCCACCCGTCTGGTCGTCTATGCCGCGACATTGATCGCACAAGGCATGTCCACCGACCGCGCCATCCTTGCCGCTATGATTGAACCTCTGACTGATGACGAGGATATCAAACGCGGGCTCCTCGATCTTGTCACGGCTGTCTTTGGGTGAGGCCGGCCGATGGTCAGGATCGATTTTGAGCCATGGGAACCCGAAGAAACGATCGGGAAACTGTGGCACACCCTTGCCAGCCGCCTCGATGCACCTGAGGTGCATGATGGAGCCGCGGTCGACCTCTCAGAGGTCGCGGGGCGGCTGGCTGTCCTCTTCCGAGGACTTGGGGGTAGTCCGGGCGTAGAATTGCGCCCGGTCTCACCCGAGGTTTCACGCCACCGTCTGGGGTGGCGCCGCCGTCTGGCGACCGAGGCCGAGCTGATACCGCGCGCGTCCTTTGACGGTGAAGTTCTGCGCCTGCCGGACCGGCTGGCCGTTTTTCCTGCACGTGAAGCAAATGGTGCGCTTTACGTCTGGCTGGCCGCCGCCGCGGCCCATGCCAGCACCCGCATCGACGAAGACGACCCGCTGCGCGCCGATTTGCACGCGCTAATCGCCGCCCGACACATGGTCGAAGCGACATTGGACAATGCCCCCGGTTTGCGCGCACTTTACACCGAACTCTGCAAAGGCGTTCTGCATTACCGCGACATCCCCGGTTTGCCACCCGTGGAGGCGGCAGTTGAAGAGATCATCCGCCACTTGCTGGGCGACCCAGCGCCCCTGTCACCGCAGGCCGCGCAGCTTCTGACACTGGATGACGACCTTTCTGCCCCGCGCGGATATCAGCATTTCCGCCCTATCCCGTTGTGGCCCGCGCTGCGTCCCGTCGGACTTTCCGAACATAACGAGGTCGAAAACCCCGACACAGAAGGCCCGCCCGAGGAAACCGGAGAGAAAACCCATCGTGCCCGCCGCCGCAAATCGGATCAGGCATCCCGCAGCGACAGTTTCATTCTGCACAAGTTCGAAGCGATCCTCAGCTGGGCCGAGTTTCTGAATATCAACCGCCGCATCGACGACGACGATCCCGACAACGCCAAGAAAGCGGCCGACGATCAGGAAGAGATTGGCCTTGGGCAGATCTCGAAGGCGCCGCCGACCAAGCTGAAACTGCATCTGGATCTGGCTCCGGAGGATGTGAACCGCGAGCGTCTGTCCGGTCGGGTTCTCTATCCCGAATGGGATGTGCGCACAGGGCAATACCTTCCCGATCATGTCAACGTTCTGACTTCGGATGCCGACATCCGCGAAGATTCTGCCGAGTTTGGCAAGGACCCCGCCACTGCCCGCCGCATCCGCGCCGTGAAACGCCAGTTCGAGGCGTTGCGTCCGGGCCGTGTGATGACGCGCGGCCATCTGGATGGCGATCAGCTGGACATCGAGGCCGCCGTCCGGGCGCAGGTGGATCGCTGCGCCAATGGCGAAGGCACCGAACGCATCTGGATGCAATCCCGCCCCGAGGCGCGCGATCTGGCGGTATCGATCCTGCTGGATGTCAGTCGCTCGACCGAAAGCGCAGTCACAGGCCGCGCCGTGATCGACATCGAACGCGAGGCGCTGGCCGCGCTCGCCTGGGGTCTGAATGCCTGCGGCGACGATTTCGCCATTCACGCCTTCAGCTCGCTGAAACGCCACCGTGTTTATGTGCAGCGGTGCAAACGGTTCGATGAGCCGATGGGGGGATTGGTCGAACAACGCATCGCTTCCCTGCGCCCCGGTCACTATACCAGACTCGGCGCTGCGATCCGGCATTGCTCGGCCGATCTGGCCGGTCAATCGCGCAAACGCCGGTTGTTGCTGGTCATCACCGATGGCAAGCCCAACGATCTGGACCACTATGAGGGTCGCCACGGCATCGAAGACACACGGCAAGCCATCCGCGAGGCGCGCCGCGCAGGGCAATCGGTATTCGGCGTCACCATCGACAAAACCGGCAAAAGCTGGTTCCCGCGCATGTTCGGCCAAGGTGGCTTCGCTGTCATCCCCGACCCGCACCGTTTAACCATGGCCCTGCCGCAGATCTACCGCCAGCTGGTCGGCGCATGACCGACACCTCTCTGATCGACGAGCTTCCGGGCGAGTTGCTGATGTGGGTGCTGATCATCTCGGAACTGCTGGTGTTCGGCGCAGGCTTGATTGCCTTCATGGGTGTGCGCCTGACCGATCCCGCCGGATTTGCCGAAGCGCAATCGCATCTCTACCGCACCGGAGCGGCGCTTAATACGGCGGTGCTGGTCACCTCAGGTTATCTGGCCGCGCAGGCGCTGCATTGGCGGAAGGTCGCGCGTCGCAGTGCGGCTCGAATAGCGCTGATCGCCGCCGCCGCGCTGGGCGTCGTGTTTCTGATCATCAAAGGTGTGGAATATGCAGGTAAAGCCGCGCAGGGGATCACCTACGAGACCCACCCGTTCTTCCTGTTCTACTACCTGTTGACCGGATTTCATGCCGCGCATGTTCTTGCAGGCGTCGGCGTCCTGTTGCTGGTCGCCTGGCGCGATGACCCACGCAATATCGAGGCAGGCGCACAGTTCTGGCACATGGTCGATCTGGTCTGGATCATGCTCTTCCCTGTGATCTACCTGCTGGGGTGACGACGATGCCTGCACCTTCATCTTCTCCCAGAATCTCCCGCCGGGCGCGCTTGAACGCGCTCACACGTGCCTGGCTCGCTCTTTTGGCGCTCAGCGTCACATCCGCGATACTGACGGTGCTGCCCATCCCACCCGCGCTGTTGGGCGGCGGCATCCTTGTTTTTGCGCTTGCAAAATCCCGGGTCATCCTTGCCCGTTATCTGGACCTTGCAACCAGCCCGACATGGCTGCGCGGCTTCACGATGGTGCTGACCGGCTTTGCGGTCGTCATCTTTGCCCTCTACTTGATCTGAAAAAACGCCGCCTCCGGAGAGACGGCGAGGTATCACGCAAGGGGGCGCTTTTTGATTACTGGGCCGCCATCGGCATCCGCGCGATCTGGCAGCGTTGCCACAGGGCCGACAGCGCGCTGACCAGATGGTCGATATCCTCATCGGTATGAACCGGAGACGGCGTGATCCGCAGGCGCTCGGTCCCTTTCGGAACAGTGGGGTAGTTGATCGGCTGGATGTAGATGCCGAACTCCTCCAGCAGCGTGTCCGAGATGAACTTGCATTTCACCGGATCGCCGACCATCACCGGGATGATGTGGCTGGGGTTGGGGATATGGGGAATACCTTCCGCATCCAAGCGCGCGCGCACCTGCGCCACGCGGGCCTTTTGCAGGTCGCGCTCGGCATTGGACTGTTTCAGATGCCGGATCGAAGCTGCAGCACCGGCGGCAATCGAAGGCGGCAGGGCGGTGGTAAATATGAAGCCACTGGCAAAGCTGCGCACGAAGTCGCACAGCGCAGCCGAGGCAGCGATATAGCCCCCAACCACACCAAAGGCTTTGCCAAGCGTCCCTTCGATCACCGTCAGGCGATCCATCAGGCCTTCACGCTCGGCGATGCCGCCGCCGCGCGGGCCATAAAGACCAACGGCGTGGACCTCATCCAGATAGGTCATCGCACCGTATTTGTCGGCCAGATTGCAGATCTCTTTGATGGGGGCGATGTCACCGTCCATCGAATAGACCGACTCGAATGCTATCATCTTGGGCGCATCGGGATCGGCCGCGGCCAGTTTCGCCTCAAGATCTTCCAGGTCATTGTGCTTCCAGATCATCTTCTGCGCCCGCGAATGGCGGATGCCTTCGATCATCGACGCGTGGTTCAGGGCATCAGAAAATACGATCAGGCCTGGGATTTTTGCGGCGAGGGTGCCAAGGGCCGCCCAATTCGAAACATATCCGGAAGTAAAGAGAAGCGCGGCTTCTTTACCGTGCAGATCGGCCAGTTCGGCCTCAAGCAGCACGTGGTCGTGAGTGGTGCCCGATATGTTCCGCGTACCCCCGGCCCCCGCACCGCAGCGGTCCAATGCGTCGTGCATCGCACCGATAACTGATGGGTGTTGACCCATGCCGAGATAGTCGTTTGAACACCAGATCCGCACGTCCCGCTGCACAGGACCGTCTGTTTGACGCGCGTTGGGGAAAGACCCGCAGCGACGTTGCAAGTCGATGAAAACACGATAGTTCCCTTCGTTCTGAAGGTCCTCAAGACTTTGGCTGAAGAAACGCTCGTAATTCATCTTGCTTGCTCCCCGGCATACTGGCTATGGGCTGAGTTTATGGCAGCCTCGGTGCCTCAGACATGACTATTGTCAAGTTCGTACCGGTAAAAAAGGATGGTGCAAGCTGGCGGGCTTTGGCATAGCGTGGGGTTGGGATGGACCGACCGAACCAACGTGTCGGCAGGAATAAACGGGGGTGTTTTCATGTCTCATGAAACACAAAAGGCAATCGCACGTCAGTCGCTGTTGCTGCGCAGTCTGCCGGATCAGCATGTCGAGACATTGCTGAGCCACGCGATCTGGCGTCGGTACGACCGGGGCGAGACGATCTTCCTGCAGGAAGAAGAGGCTCAGGCGGTTCACGTGGTTCTGGAAGGCTGGGTTAAACTCTTCCGCATGACGCCCACTGGGGCCGAGGCCGTGGTAAGCGTCTTTAAGCGCGGCGATAGCTTTGGCGAGGCGGTGGCACTGCGCAACGTGCCCTATCCCGTCTCAGCCGAGGCTGTATCGGCCTGCGAAGTGATGCATATCCCCAGCCCGATCCTGATCTCTTTGATGAAGGAAGACCCGGAAATCGGGATCTCGATTCTGGCCGCGACCTTTACCCATCTGCATTCTCTGGTCGCTCAGCTTGAGCAACTCAAGGCGCAAACCGGCGCGCAGCGCGTGGCCGAGTTTCTGCTGAACCTCTGTGACAGCGATGCAGGCGAGTGCGAAGTGTCCCTGCCTTACGACAAGATGCTGATCGCGGGTCGTCTGGGGATGAAGCCCGAAAGCCTGAGTCGGGCATTCTCACGGCTCAAAGCAGTGGGTGTAAAGATCAACCGCAACCATGCCGAGATTTCAGATATCGCACTGCTGCGGGATTACGCCGAGAGCGATCCGGCGGAGAACTGGGGGCGGTAACCCGGCATTGCTGCCGGGTCAGGTCGCTCAGACTGTTGCGCCTTTGCGGCGAATGGCGGTGCCGAGGCTGCCGGCGCAGACCCCGACAATAATCGCAATCACGAGCGCCATCGTCCCGACATGGGAAAACTGCCACCCGGCAAAAAGCAGGGGCGCGATCAGGCCAACTACGCCACCCAGCAGGGCGCCAAGCCACAACTGGCGGGTCATCATGCCCAGTGCCAGGCCCAGAATGCCGGGCAGGCCCAATACGTTGCCGCCGATGGTTCCAAGTATCTCTAACATCTCTGTCCCCGCCTTAATCCGAGCTTTTGTTCAGGAACGAGCGGATATCGTCCCCTGATGCCGCTGCGTGTTTCTGCAGAACTTCGCCATCCACCGCGTCCGCGATCTCCTGATATGCTTCCAGATAGTTGGGAGGCAGGCTATGCGCGATACCCTGGTGGCAATCAATGCAAGTCATACCGGTATCAATCGCGCGCTGGTGTTCGCTAGCAGCACGGGTTTCCTGAATCGTGAAGTCCATATAGTCGAAGTTGTGACAGTTGCGGCATTCGCGGCTGTCGGACGCTTTCATCTTCTTCCAAACGGCTGTCGCCATGGCGAGACGATGGTCCTCGTATTTCTCAGGTGTGCTGATCGTGCCTGCCAGCTCGTGATAGACATCCTTCACCGCCATGATCTTGGCTTTGATCTTGTGGTTCCACTCATCCGGGACGTGACAGTCCGAACAGATCGCACGGACGCCCGAGTGGTTGTTGTAGTGGATCGTTTCACGGTATTCGCCGAGATTAACCTCCATCGTGTGGCACGAGGTGCAGAATTCTTCAGTATTCGTCAGCTCCAGTGCCCAGTGGAAACCACCCCAGAACAGGATGCCCGCCAGAAACCCGGCCAGCAAAGTGAAACCAACGCTGAGGACGGCGATCGGGCTCCAGAACCAGGTCCAGAGGCGTCGGATGAGCCCTTGTTTTTCTTGGGAGTCGGACATATCGCGCTCTCCTTTTTGACCTGAGTTCAGTTGCCGGAGGAAGGTTCAAAAGTGTTGTCAACCAGCGGCAACGCATCCGCTTGCGGCACATGACACTGGTTGCAGAAATACCGGGTACCTGCGATCTGATCCAACTCGCGGCCTTCGCGGTCCAGATAGTGGGTCATCGACAATGTTGGTGCGTTGCGCTCACCCGCTTTGGTCCAGTCATGGCAGGACAGGCACTGGTTGGTGCGCAGATCGATCTGATATTGCTCGATCGAATGCGGGATCAGCGGTGGCTGCTGGCGGTAATTGCGCTGCATACGGCCTTCGACTGTCCGATGCACCTGATCCAGAACAGCAGGTTCATCAACCTCGGCACCGCGCAGGCTGTTGACCCCGGCAGATTGCGCAAGGGCCAGGCCACCGAGGAGTAGCGGCGGGATCAGGGCAAGGCCCACTAGGATCGGCTTTTTCATCTTCTCACTCCTTCAAAAAGGTCTTGAGGCGCGCGGCTGCGGCGCGGCGGTTGGTTCCGGTGGCGCGACGGTCAGGTCGTCGAACCGATGGGTGAATTTGAATACGTCTTCGGCGCAGATATCGATGCAGCGACCGCAATTGGTGCAGTCGGGCGACAGGATCAGCGGGGTGTCTTTGCCTTTCAGCGCCGGAGAGATGACTTGGTTTTCCGGGCAGACCGCGTAGCAATCCATACAGTCGTCACAGGCGGCGCGATTGGTGGCGCTGACCCGCAGCATCGCTTTATTGCCCACCAGTCCGTAGAACGCGCCAACGGGACAAACATGGCCGCACCATCCATGGCGTGAGACAAACAGATCGAACAGGAAGATCGCGGCGATCATCGCCCAGACGAAGCCCATGCCAAAGATCAGCCCGCGATGCAGCATGGTGATCGGGTTAACCAGCTCCCACGCGATTGTGCCGGTCAGGCCGGTCACGATCAGAACGGTTGCCATGATCCACAACCGTGTGCGGCGCTTGGGCTGCCAGCCCTTTTGCAGGCCCAGCTTGCGGTGCAACCAATGCGCGCCGTCGGTGACCGGATTGATCGGGCAAACCCAGGAACAATAGACGCGACCTCCGATCAGGGCGTAAGCAACTAGAACGATGGCGGCACCGATGGCGGCGGTCAGCTCGGGCCAGTGCCCGGCGATCAGGCTTTGCAGAAAGACAAACGGGTCGGTCAGGGGCAGCACGCCCAACGTCAGCGACCCGGCCAGTGTGCCCTGCACGATCCAGATCCCGAACCAAGGGCCCAGCAGGAACAGGACCAGAAAAAACAGCTGGCTGACGCGACGCAGCAGCAGGTATTTATGGGCACCCAGCCAGCCTTTGGTGGCGATGGCCTCTTGCCCCAGTGGCATATGTGTGCGGGCGGTCATGGGGTGACCTCCGGCAATTTGAAGCTAGGCTCAAACCCGCCCGGCGCGGCGAGGTTATCTGTGCCCGGTCCCGGCAGACGGTCGGGCAAGTCGATGATGCCTTCTACGACCGGCGCGCCCTTTGCCTCTTTCTCTTCCCAGCCCTTGCGGTAGTGATCGGCGCTGCTGCCACGGGCTAGCCGGGCGGGAAGAACCTTGATCGCGGCTTCGGGCAGAACGCAGCTCTTCTCGCACATGCCACAGCCGGTGCAGTGATCGGCATGAACGGTTGGAATGAAGATTGCATGACTGCCTGAGCGGGCATTGTGTTCAGTTTCCAGCGTGATGGCTTCGTCGATGACGGGGCAGACGCGATAGCAAACATCGCAGCGCAGGCCGAGGAAATTCAGGCAATTCTCCTGATCGACCAGAACGGCCACGCCCATTTCGGCGTCGTCGATATTTTCCAGCGCAGGATCTAACGCCCCGGTCGGGCAGGCTGCGACGCAGGGGATGTCGTCACACATCTCGCAAGGCACATCGCGGGCGGTGAAATAGGGCGTGCCGGTGGCCACGGCATCGACACCCAGCTCGGCCAGTTTCAGCGTGTCATAGGGACAGTCCCGCACGCACAATCCACAGCGGATACAGGCCGACAAGAAGTCTTTTTCCGGCAAGGCTCCGGGGGGTCGTAATGCTTCGGCCGGCAACGCCCGTGCGTCCCGCGCCAGCCAGGCCAGCAAGGACCCGGCGGCGACGCAGCCGCCCGCCGCGCGCGCCGAGTCCTGCAGGAACCGGCGCCGCTGCGGCGATAAGGGGGAGCCAACACGAGACATGGGTCTTACCTTTGCCTTGCCAGCCCGTTATGCGCGCTCGACCTTACAGGCGCATTTCTTGAAGTCGGTCTCTTTCGACAGCGGGCAGGTCGCGTCCAAGGTCAGCTTGTTGGTTAGCTGGCCTTCGTCGAACCACGGCATGAACACCAGACCACGCGGCACTTTATTCCGGCCGCGGGTTTCGACCCGACTGTTGACCTCGCCGCGGCGGGTAGAAAGAACGATCTCCTGCCCGCGCCGCAGACCACGCTCGCGCGCGTCGTCGGGGTGCATGTAGACAACGGCGGCGGGATAGGCGCGGTGCAGTTCGGGCACACGGCGAGTCATCGAACCTGAATGCCAGTGCTCCAGCACACGGCCCGTGCAGAGCCACAGGTTGAACTCTTCATCCGGTACCTCGGGGGCGGGCTCGTATGGTGCAAAGATGATCTTGGCCTTGCCATCCTTGTGGCCATAGAACTTCACATCCGCACCTTCGGGCACGTAAGGATCATAACCCTCACGGAAGCGATAAAGCGTCTCTTTGCCGTCCACGACTGGCCAGCGTAAGCCGCGGGCTTGGTGGTATGTTTCGAACGGCGCCAGATCGTGCGCATGTCCGCGACCGAAATTGGCATATTCTTCGAACAGGCCCTTCTGGACGTAGTAACCAAAGTGCTCGGATTCGTCGTTGTCGAACCCTTCGGCGGTTTCAGACAGCGGGAACTGGTCGATCGTGCCATTTGCGAACAGCACCTCATACATGGTCTTGCCGCGATGTTCGGGCATGGTGGCCAGCAGTTCCTCGCCCCAAACCTCTTCGACGGTGAAGCGCTTGGAGAACTCCATCAGCTGCCAGAGGTCCGATTTCGCCTCTCCCGGAGCCTTAACCTGTTGCCGCCAGAATTGCGTGCGACGCTCGGCGTTGCCATAGGCGCCTTCCTTCTCGACCCACATGGCGGTGGGCAGGATCAGGTCAGCGGACAGAGCCGTTACGGTCGGGTAGGGATCGGATACGGCAATGAAGTTCTCCGGGTTGCGATAGCCGGGATAGCCTTCTTCGTTGATATTGGGCGCGGCCTGCATGTTGTTGGTGCATTGCACCCAATAGGCGTTCAGATCACCGTCCTTCAGCTTGCGGTGCTGCAATACGGCGTGGAAGCCGGGTTTGGGCGGGATGGTGCCCGCAGGAATTTTCCATGCAGTCTCACAAATCTCGCGGTGCTTGTCGTTTGCCACGACCATATCGGCGGGCAGACGGTGAGCGAAGGTACCGACCTCACGCGCTGTGCCACAGGCCGAGGGCTGACCGGTAAGCGAGAAGGGCGAGTTGCCGGGCTCGGAAATCTTACCCACCAGCAGGTGCACATTGTACATCAGCGAGTTCACCCACGATCCGCGTGTGTGCTGGTTGAAGCCCATGGTCCACAGGCTCATCACTTTGCGATTGGGGTCTGCATATTGCTGCGCCAGACGTTCGAGCTGAGAGGCAGGAACGCCGGACAGTTCAGAGGTATATTCCAGCGTGTATTCCGAAACGGCTTCGGCATATTCCTCGAAACTGATCGGTTCCAATTTTCCCGAGTTCGGGTTTTCAGCCTCTTGCTGCAACGGGTTGTTGTCACGCAGGCCATAGCCGATATCGGTGGCGGTCTTGGTGATGTTCACATGGTTCCGGACGAAGTCTTCGTTCACAGCGCCGTTCTGGATGATGTAATTGGCGATGTAGTTCAGGATCGCCAGATCGGTTTGTGGCGCGAAGACCATGCCGTTATCGGCCAGCTCGAACGAGCGGTGTTCATAAGTCGACAGCACATGCACTTCAGATCCCGGCTTGGTCAGGCGCGTATCGGTCAGGCGTGACCACAGGATCGGGTGCATCTCGGCCATGTTCGAGCCCCAGAGCACGAAAGTGTCTGCGTGCTCGAAATCGTCATAGCAGCCCATCGGCTCATCAATGCCAAATGTGCGCATGAAGCCGACAACCGCCGAGGCCATGCAGTGGCGCGCGTTGGGGTCGATGTTGTTGGACCGAAAACCGGCTTTCATCATTTTGGCGGCGGCGTAGCCCTCCCAAACGGTCCACTGACCCGAGCCGAACATACCGACGCTGGTTGGCCCTTTCTTGGCTAGGGCCTCTTTCCACTTGGCAGCCATGACGTCGAAGGCTTCGTCCCAGCTGACGGGCTCGAATTCACCGTTCTTGTCGTATTCGCCGTTGGTTTTGCGCAGCATCGGCGTGGTCAGACGGTCTTTGCCGTACATGATCTTGGACAGGAAATAGCCTTTGATGCAGTTCAGGCCGCGGTTCACCGGCGCGTCCGGGTCGCCCTGCGTGGCAACTACGCGCCCGTCTTTGGTGCCAACCAGGACCGAGCAGCCAGTGCCACAGAACCGGCAGGCGGCTTTGTCCCAGCGGATGTCCGGGGTGGCGGCCTGAGCGTTGGCTTGTCCGGTCGCCAATGGCAGACCTGCGGCTGATGCAGTCGCAGCGGCGGCGGTTGATTTCAGAAAGGTCCGGCGGGATTCAGAGATGGTCATGACATGGGTCTCCGGCTTTAGATCTGGCGAGAAGCGTTAAGGTGCGGACGGGTCTCCGCGAGGTCTTCGAAATGGTGATAAGTCAGGGTCAGAGAGATCACACCCGGGATCTGATGCAGATCCATGATCGTCTCGGACGCCAGTTTTTCCGACGTATCCTCGACCACAACAACAATGCGGCCATCCTCGGATGCCGCGTGAACCTCTGCCCCGTTTGTACCCGCAATCGTGGCCTGCGCGCTTTGGGTGGTTTCCGGGGTTACATGGACGAGGCAACCACAGATGTTCATAAGGCAACCTCCTGAGTGGGCGGGGTGTGGCGTTCAAAGCTGACGGAACCGGCGGGACAAGCGCTGGCGCAGGCGCCGCAGCCGGTGCAAATATCAGTGTCGAGTTGGGGTTCAGCGCGACCGCAAAGCTGCAGTTTGAAACGAATCGCGTTGTGGTCGCAGACATCCTGACAGACCCGACAGCTGACACCGTTCATCGACAAGCACGATGCAGACACCGCAGCGCGCCAGGGCCAATCAGCCACGTGTTCAGGATTCAGTGCCCCGGTCGGGCAGGCATTGGCACACTCACCGCAGAAGGTGCAGGGGCCTGCATCCAATTGCACAACGGGCCAGCCTTGTGCGTCGAACTTGATGATATCTTCAGGGCAGGTCTCGCGGCATTCGTCGCACTGTGTGCACAGATCAAGAAACTCTGCCACCGCACCCGGTGGGTGGATGGCTGATGTATCCTCGCGCAGCACCTTCCCTTTCAGGAATGCGCGTCGGCTGGCTAGCTTGTTCATTCGCTCCCGACCTTTGAGTGATCGGCAGGGGTTGGCCTGCCTGACTCGGGTGTTAGCGTAGCACAGAGCGCAGGAAATTGACCTAGATCATTTCCGAAATGTTTATTCTTTAGCCGGATTTAGAAAATCTTGAGTGGATTATGCATAATTCCATTTTGCTCGATGATCCACTTCGAATTGGGAGCTGGCCTACGCGCCCGGCATTCAGGCGCGCTTTTCCCGGATTGAGGTGATACCAAGCACAGACAGCACCTTGGCTTCGATCTGCGCCGCACTCATGCCCGCGACGGCATACATGTCCGCCGGGCTGGCTTGGTCGATGAAGATATCCGGCAATACCATCGAACGATACTTCAACCCGTCGTCGAACACGCCCTCATCCGCCAGCAATTGCGCCACGTGACTGCCAAAACCTCCGACGGCACCTTCTTCAATGGTGATCAGCGCCTCGTGGTTGGCAGCCAGATCAAGGATCAGGTCCCGGTCCAACGGTTTGGCAAATCGCGCATCCGCGATGGAGGGCGTGATGCCCCGCGCCGATAGAGCCTCGGCTGCTTTTTGCACTTCGGCCAGACGCGTGCCGAAGGACAACAGCGCCACACGGGCACCTTTCTGGATCATGCGGCCTTTACCGATCTCCAACACCTCGCCACGTTCAGGCAGGTCAACGCCCACCCCTTCGCCGCGCGGATACCGGAAAGCGATCGGGCCATCGTCATGGGCCACGGCGGTGGCGACCATGTGCATCAGTTCGGCTTCATCTGCAGCTGCCATGACAACCATGCCCGGAAGGTTGGCCATGTAAGCAACATCAAACGACCCCGCATGGGTCGCACCGTCTGCCCCCACCAGCCCCGCACGGTCGATGGCAAATCGCACCGGCAAGCGTTGGATCGCCACATCATGCACAACCTGATCGTAGCCACGCTGCAGGAAGGTTGAATACATCGCACAGAACGGCTTCATCCCCCCGGCGGCCAACGCAGCCGAGAAGGTCACGCCATGCTGTTCGGCAATTGCCACGTCGAAACATCGCGAAGGGTAGCGCTCAGCAAACAGGTTCAGCCCGGTCCCGTCGGGCATTGCGGCGGTGACCGCGACGATCTTGTCATCCCGCGCCGCTTCCTCGACCAGAGTCTTGCCAAAGACCGAGGTATAGGACGGCGCGTTGGATGGGGCCTTCTTCTGCTCGCCCGTCACCACATCGAATTTGGCGGTTGCGTGACCCTTGTCGCGTGCCTGTTCGGCAGGGGCATAGCCCTTGCCCTTCTTGGTCAGCACGTGGATCAGAATTGGCCCGCTTGCCTTCGCCTTGACCGCACGCAGAACCGGCAGCAATTGGTCCAGATCATGCCCGTCGATGGGGCCGAGATAGGAAAAGCCCAGTTCTTCAAACAACGTCCCGCCCATGGCCATGCCTTTCAGCATGTCCTTGGCGCGCTTTGCCCCCTCGCGGAAAGGTTCAGGCAGCAACGACACAGCTCCTTTGGCCGCAGCTTTCAGATCGTGAAACGGTTCTTCGGCATAGATGCGCGACAGGTAGTTGGATAGAGCACCCACGGGAGGCGCGATGCTCATCTCATTATCGTTCAAGATGACGATCAGGCGCTTTTTCAGATGGCCCGCGTTGTTCATCGCCTCAAAGGCCATGCCCGCAGACATCGAGCCATCGCCGATCACCGCAATCGCATCGCCCAGCCCCTCGGGTGTCACACCACCCAGATCACGCGCCACGGCAAACCCAAGTGCGGCGCTGATCGAGGTGCTCGAATGCGCCGCGCCAAACGGGTCATAGGGGCTTTCGCTGCGCTTGGTGAAGCCGCTCAGGCCATCCTTCATGCGCAAGGTGCGGATACGGTCGCGGCGCTCGGTCAGGATCTTGTGCGGGTAGCACTGGTGCCCCACGTCCCAGATGATCTTGTCGCGCGGAGTATCAAATACTGCATGAAGGGCTGTGGTCAGTTCGACTACGCCAAGACCTGCGCCCAGATGTCCCCCAGTCACAGAAACGGCCGAGATCGTCTCGGACCGCAACTCATGTGCGACCTGATGTAGTTGCGCATCCGAGAATTGCTTGAGATCCGCAGGGCGGTTCACAAGGTCCAACAGAGGCGTATTCGGGCGGTCAGACATATGGCGTTCCTGGCTTAGCTGTCCCGGGCAATAACGAAGCGGGCAGCTTGCTTCAAGGTTTCAGCTTTAGTGCCATACCCGTCCAGTGCTGCGCAGGCCTGATCCGCCAACGCGGCAGCACGGGATTTCGCGGCCTCCAGACCCAGCAGCGAGACAAAGGTCGCCTTGCCCGCCTCAGCATCCTTCTGCAGCCGCTTTCCGGCCTTTTCGGCATCTCCTTCGACATCCAAGATGTCATCGGCGATTTGAAAAGCAAGGCCAAGGGCTTGGGCATATTGGCGCAAGGGCTCGGGATCGGCCTGCGCCAACCGCGCACCTGCGCAGGCAGACCATTCGATCAACGCGCCGGTTTTACCCGCTTGAAGTTGCGTAATCTCATCCAGTGTCAGCGGCTCTGCTGCCGTCTCCGCTGCGATATCCAGCGCCTGACCCAAAACCATACCTTGTGCGCCGCTCGCTTTTGCCAGTGTTAGAGCCAAATCTGCGCGAATTTCTGCGCTCCCGGTCTCGGGTCGCGTGCAAAGTTCAAATGCCAGCGTCTGCAACGCATCGCCCGCGAGGACAGCGGTACCCTCATCCCATTTCACATGCACAGTCGGGCGCCCGCGCCGCAAATCATCGTCATCCATGCAGGGCAGGTCATCATGAACAAGCGAGTATGCATGCAGCGCCTCAATCGCGGTCGCTGGCCAGATCGCTTGCGTCGCGTCAACGCCATGCAACCGCGCGCTTTCCAAAACCAGAAACCCACGCAGCCGCTTGCCGCCTTCGGTGGCATAGGCCATCGCCCGTGTCACATCCAGATCGTCCAACGCCCCCAGAACCAGATCGAAATGGCTCTGAATCAGCGCCGCATCCTGCGCCAGCTTTTCACGAAACATTTACTGACCTTCGACAGGCGTTGTCCCGGTCGGTTGTCCACTCGCATCCAGAGTGATCGCTGCGACTTTTTCTTCGGCCCGCTTCAACTCATCTTCGCAACGCTTCTTCAAAGCCGCGCCGCGTTCATAGAGAGCAATCGACTGATCCAAGGCCACATCCCCGCGTTCCAGCTGGCCCACTACCGCCTCAAGCTCTTTCATCGCCTGTTCAAACGTCATCTGTTCGACTGGAGTATCGGTCATCGTGCTGCCTTTATCAGTTCTTCCACATGGGCGCGTGTCGCCTCGGCCAGTGCGTTCAGATCATACCCGCCTTCCAGAGTCGAGACGATACGGCCCGCACAGACCTCATTGGCAATCTTGCACAGCTCGGCTGTGATCCAGGCGAAATCGCCCGTGGACCAGTTGAGGTTGGCCAGTGGATCATCCTGATGCGCATCGAATCCCGCCGAAATGATGATCAGTTCCGGCTTGAACGCGCGCAGCCGCGGAAAGGCCTGCGCCTCGTAGGCAGCGCGCATCTCGGCCCCGCCCGTGCCGGGGGCTAATGGAATATTCAGCACCGTCTCATAGGCGCCGGTTTCATCCGCGCGCCCTGTTCCGGGCCATAACGGCATCTGCTGGCTTGTGATCACCAGCGCGCGTGGCTCATCCCACAGCAGATCCTGCGTGCCATTGCCATGATGTACATCGAAATCCACCACCGCCACGCGGTTCAACCCGTGATGATCCAGCGCATGTTTCGCCGCCAGCGCTGCGTTGCCGAACAGACAAAACCCCATCGCTGTCTCGGATTCCGCATGATGCCCTGGCGGGCGGATGGCGCAGAACGCGTTCGAGGCCTCACCGCTCAGAACCAGATCAACCGCCCGTACCGCCGCCCCCGCTGCGCGATAAGCAGCATCGACCGACCCCGGAGACATGAACGTGTCCCCATCGATTTGTCGAAACCCTTCAGAGGGCCTGCTGCTTCGGATATCATCGATGTGGCTGGCTGGATGAACTCGCAACAGATCGTCATCTGCGGCCATCGGAGCAGTGACCCGTTTCAGATCCAGGCCTTCCAGCGCATGTAAAACATGCTCCAATCGCGCCACCCGCTCCGGATGCCCGTCAGGTGTCACATGGCCTAAACAATCGGCATGGGTCAAAAGGGCAGTCGTCATCGGGGTCCTATCTTCATCTGGCTATAGATACCTTCGCCGAAGGCAAAGTCGCCGCACAACGGCAAATCAGTCGGGGGCCAACATATACCCCGCACCCCGCACAGTCTGCAGATACCGGGGCTGCTTTGGATCCTGCTCAATCTTGCGCCGCAAGCGCGTGATCTGCACGTCAACCGCACGTTCCTGCGCTTGCCCCTTGTCGCGCCCCAGATCTTCAACCAGCTTGGCACGGCTGATCGGCTCTCCCGGCTGGGCCGAGAAGATCTTCATCAACTGGCTTTCGGTCGCGGTCAGACGCACGGGATCTTCTCCCTGCCACATCTCGCCACGCTCGATGTCATAGCGGATCGGGCCGAGTGTCAGGAATTTCGCGGCTGTCTCCTGCGCGGGGGCTTCGGGCATGCGGCGCAAGATGGCGTTGATCCGCAACAGCAGTTCTTTCGGCTCAAAAGGCTTGGCGAGGTAATCATCGGCACCGGCTTCGAGCCCCGCGATGCGATGCTCGGTTTCGCCTTTTGCGGTCAGTAGCAGGATCGGTGTCGCATGGGTCTCGCGCAGCGCCTTGGTCAGGCTAACCCCATCCTCGCCCGGCATCATGACATCCAGCACGATCAGATCGAAATCCAGCCCCGACAGCACCCGCCTCGCATGCGCCGCGTCCCGCGCTGCGGTTACCAGAAACCCGTTTCGCATCAGGAATTTCTTGAGCAGATCGCGAATGCGTTCGTCGTCGTCGACGATCAGAAGATGGGCGTCCATATCGCTCATGAAGTTGTATCCCGCAGTTTCGTATATGCACGACGCATATCAGCATCCATCATCGCTTCAAGCACTTTGCGAAAACCGGCCACCGCTTCGGGGCCTGCATCCTTGAACGCCGCGCGCATCCGGGCTCGCTGCGCATCGGACAGCGTAGCCTCCAACGCCTTGCCCTTGTCTGTTAGAAATAGGTGGCGTTCGCGTTTGTCCACCTTTCCCACACGGCTTTCCACCAAACCGTCCTCGATCAGGGTGCGCAGAACCCTATTTAGAGACTGCTTTGTTACCCCCAGGATGCCCAGAAGGTTGTTTACCGTCGTGCCGGGCGCGCGATTGATGAAGTGAACCGCCCGGTGATGGGCGCGGCCATAGGCCATTTCGGACAGGATGCGGTCGGGATCGGCGGTGAAGCCGCGATAGGCAAAGAACATCGCTTCGATACCTTGCCGCAACTGCTCATCCGTCAGAAATAACAGGCTTTCTCCGCCAAAGACCGGGGCAGGACGGATTTCGGACATAACGGGCCTCATTCGCAATACGGTTCGAGTTTATGTCAGCCTTATTGACATTCCAAGAGCGCACAGGTATCGAATCGCAGTTTTTGCGCAACAATGTGTCCGATGCGGACCTATCTGGCGCAATATTCGGAAAATTGACCCGGTTCAGGAGGTTTCGCATGGCGGGGTATGATGATCGTGATGGTACCATCTGGCTAGACGGTAAACTGGTGCCCTGGCGTGAAGCGAATGTGCACATCCTGACCCACGCGATGCACTATGCCTCGTCTGTGTTTGAGGGTGAGCGCGCCTATAACGGCAAGATCTTCAAAAGCCGCGAACATTCCAAGCGTTTGATAGCGTCGGCCGAGGCTTTGGACATGCCGATGCCCTACTCGGTGGATGACATCGAAGCGGCCAAGGAAGAGACGCTGAAAGCCAGCGGCTTGAAAGATGCCTATGTACGCGTGCTCGTCTGGCGTGGTTCGGGCGAGGACATGGGTGTTGCCTCGGCCAAGAACCCGGTTCGTATGGCCGTCGCGGTTTGGCCCTGGGGTGCCTATTATGGCGATGCAAAGATGCAGGGGGCCAAGCTGGACATCGCGGAATGGAAACGCCCCAGCCCCGAAACCATCCCGGTTCACGCCAAGGCGGCAGGTCTATACATGATCTGCACTATCTCGAAGCACAAGGCCGAGGCCAAGGGGTGTTCGGATGCCCTGTTCATGGACTGGCGCGGTTATGTGGCCGAAGCGACCGGTGCAAACGTGTTCTTTGTCAAGGACGGCGAGGTGCATACTCCGCTGGCCGATTGTTTCCTGAACGGCATCACCCGCCAGACTGTGATCCAGATGTTGAAAGACAAGGGCATCACCGTCCATGAGCGCCGCATCAAGCCCGAAGAAATGGCCGATTTCGAACAATGCTGGCTGACCGGCACCGCCGCCGAAGTGACGCCCGTTGGGCAGATCGGCGAATACACGTTCGAAGTTGGCGACCTGACCCGCGAGATCGCCGAGGGTTATGAGAAACTGGTCCGCTCGTAATCAGAAGCTTCTGAAACCCTCGCTTCGGCGGGGGTTTTTGTTGCAGAACGTGCAATTCTTTGTGCAGAACGTTCCAGCCTGTGGACTTGTCTGAACCGCTCGATATCTTTGCACGATGTTGGACCTTCTCAGCGATATCCTCACCCGCCTGTCTTTGCGCGGTACTTTCTATTTCCGCACGTCCTTTACCCCGCCCTTTGGCGTTCAGGTGCCCGGATTCGAAAACGTCGCCCGGTTTCACTTCGTCCAGCGCGGCGAGTTGAAGGTGCATATTCCGACGACGGGTGACACTCTGCGCCTGAAACAAGGCGATCTGATTCTGATCCCACATGGCGCGCCGCATGCGTTGCTGTGCGCTGAAGTTCAGCCGCTTGATGCGCTGCCACTGGAACAGGTGCTTGAGATCGCGGGATATCGGGGCGATGGCGTATTGGTCTATGGCGGTGCGGATGAGGAGCGGGATACGCAACTGATCTGCGGTCATTTCTCATTCACCGGCCCCGCCGGCCGGGGTGGCACGGGGCATATGCTGATCGATCGGCTGCCGCCATACATCCTGATTCAGAACTATGGGGAAGAGGCGGGATCGTGGATCGAGGCCACGTTGCGCATGATTGGCTCGGAAGTGTCGGGTGCTCGGATCGGCGGTGATCTGATTGCCCTGAAATTGTCCGAAGTTCTGTTTGCGCAGGCGATCCGTGCCTATCTGGAACACCAAAGCCCTGATGAAGCCGCCCTTGCCGGGTTTGCAGACTCACGCATTTCACGCGCGCTGACAGCGTTCCATCAATCTCCGGCACAAGAATGGAGCGTCGCGACCCTTGCGCGCGAGGCTGCCATGTCGCGCACAGCCTTTGCCCAGCTCTTTGCCGAGAAGATGGGCACCACTCCGATGCAATACCTGACAGATTGGCGCATGCAGATTGCCTGCCACGGTCTAACTGAAAGCCGTTGGAATGTGGCCGATGCCGCGGCTGAGGTTGGATACGCCTCAGAAGCCGCGTTCTCGCGTGTATTCAAGAAGCAGGTTGGCGTGTCGCCCGCTGCTTACAGGGCCATGCACTGATCCACCCTTACTTCTGAACGATCTGCAATATCTCGTAAACGATCTGGGCTGCTACGTTCGCAGTCGGACACCTATCCTTAGTCCATCACTGATTGAGGAAAGGAAGTTCAGATGTCCCTGCGTTTCGTCACCCGCACTGTTCATGCGTATCTCGACTATCCGGTCGCCATTGCGTTGATGGTGCTGCCCTTTGTTCTGGGGTTGGGTCAATCCAATCCGCTGGCGCTCTGGTTGTCGGTTGTCACCGGCGTCGCAGCTTTTGTTCTGACGGTTCTGACCGACCATCACTTGGGCATTTGGCGGGTTCTGCCTTACAAGTTTCATCTGGCCGTGGACCTGATCGTCGGCCTCACCTTCCTGCTGGCCCCCAGCCTGCTTGGATTCTCGGGGATTGATGCGTGGTTCTACTGGCTGAATGGTGCTGCGGTGGTAGCTGTGATCTCACTCAGCGCACCCGAGCAGACCGCGACCGTCTGATTATTTCTGTCGCCTGAAAGAACCAAACCGCGCGATTTCGCGCGGTTTTCCCTTTGTTAGGTACTGTTTTATGTGTCAGCAGTTCGAGCTAGATGTGGTGATTGTTTTCAGGCTTGAAAAGACCAATGAAAAAACTCAGATAATAGTAACGCCGGATGATAATATTAGACACTAGGTTCCGGGGTGATCTGTGGCTCAGCAAGCAACACAGTGAAGACCCGCCACCGTCCCGGAAACGATCAGCGGAGGTCCCATGCGCACTCGATTCGAAGAGCTGATGTCAGATCCTTGCTGCGCTTCTTGTGATTGCGACGCGCTGAGCTCGGAGGTTGAGGTCTATCTTGATCGCAAAACCTGTGATGCGGAGAGGTGCCGGAGGCTCGACTTGCAAGCCCCGGCGGCACTGGCAGGCCGCGTATCGACACGCAGCCTGAATGAAAACAGTTTTCAGCGTTAGAAATCCACGCCGCGCTGGGCCTTGATCCCAGCCTGGAACGGGTGTTTTTCTTCGGTCATTTCCGTTACCAGATCGGCATAATCGCGCAGCGCTTGCGGCGCATCGCGGCCCGTCAAGAATACGCTGGTCTTGTCCGATCGGGCCTTCAGACCTTCAATAACAGTCTCTACAGAAAGATATTCATAACGCAGGGCGATATTGATTTCGTCGAGAACGACCAGATCATACTCACCACTAGCCATCAGATCACAGGCCTTGCCAAAGGCCGAGGTGGCCGCTGCAATGTCGCGCTCGCGGTCTTGGGTGTCCCAGGTGAAGCCCTCACCCATCGTGTGCCAGGTGACCAGATCCCGCTCTTCAAAGAAACGCCGCTCGCCGGTTTTCCACTTGCCCTTGATGAACTGGACCACAGCAACCTTCTGACCCCAACCCAATGCGCGGATCACCACACCAAAGGCGGCAGATGATTTGCCCTTGCCCTTGCCGGTGTTGATCAGCACCAGACCGCGACCCGGGTCAACGGCCTCGGACACTTTCTTGCGGTGCTGGGCCTGCACCTTCTGCATCTTTTCCTTGTGATCCTGCGCGTCGCTCATCCGGAAACCTCTTTCATTGCCCGGCCCAACCTAGGCGAAGTTTGCGAAAGGTAAAGGTCAGGCTTTGGGATCGGTGACGGCGCGCGCCTTGCCGCGTTCCAGCCCCAACTGATGCTCGCGCCAGATCACGACAACATTGCCCGCAATCACCAGCACCGCACCGATCAGGATCGCCACCGTTGGCAGTTCGTCGAACCAGACATAGCCAATGACAATCGCAAACAGCATGGTCGAATAGTCATAAGGCGCCAACATCGAGGCCTGCCCGAAGCGATAGGACGAGGTGACCAGTATCTGCGCGATTCCACCAATCAACCCCATAGTGACCAGTATTAGAGCCTGATTCATCGTGGGTATTGTCCACCCCCAGAATGCCGTCAGGCTTGAAAGCAGGGTGGCAGTCATAGAGAAATAGAAAACGATTGCGGCGGGGTGGTCGACCTTGACCAATTGCCGGATATGGATCTGAACAAAGGCACGGGCGAAGGTCGCAGCCAGCACGCACAATGCACCCATGGTCGCCGCCACTTCCATCTGCGTGCTGCCGAGTCGTGGCCAGATCATGATCAGCACCCCAAGCAATCCCAGCGCCACCGCTCCGATTCGGATCATGCGAATGCGTTCGCCCAAGATCACCGCGGCCAGGATCAGGGTGAAGATCGGCGTGGCATAGCCAATGGCAGTAACCTCAGGCAGTGGGAGCAGGCTGAGGCCTGTAAAGGTCAGCCCCATGGCGCTGGTGCCCAATACGCCCCGCCAAAAATGACCCATCGGTTTCTTGACCACAAAGCCTTGTGCCAGTTCACCACGCCAGACGAGCCACGCGATGATCACCGGAATGGCGAAGAGCGACCGGAAAAACACCAGCTCGCCCGGAGGAAAATCGGCAGACAACGCTTTGACCAGCGCGGACATTGATGTGAACAACATCAGCGCGCTGAGTTTCAGACCCACGGCCAGTACGGGTCGATGCGATGTTAACGATTTTGCCATTGGCCGCGACCCTGCGCCTTTGGCGGCAAAAGATCAACGACAGGATTGTACCAATCAGGTCGATTTCCAGTGGTCGGGCAGCTCGTGACCAATCTCGTCGCCAAACTCTTCCAGAAACCGGATCATGCGGTCAGCGCGTTGTCTGGCGATCTGGCGGCCCGTTTCGGTCAGCATCTCATCTGGCAGGTTCAGCAGCTTAACCTTCCAGTGGTCCAGCGAGAACCGCAGATCGTCCAGGGGCCGCGCATCCGCGAAGGGATCGGCCGGATCGTAAAGAACCCGGCCCAATGCGCCCGACACCGAGAATGTGCGTGCGATGCCGATCGCACCAAGCGCATCCAGCCGATCGGCATCGCGCAGTATCCGTGCCTCGGACGTTTCGGGCAGGATGTTGGCCGAATAGCTATGCGCTGCGATGGCGTGTTGTGTGGCACTGATCTTGGTCGGGTTGAAGCCCAAATCCTGAAGAATAGACTCTGATTCAGCAGCGGATTGGCGCGACGCCAGATGCCGATCAGGCGAATCCTTGGGCAGGTTGACCAGATCGTGCAGATAGCAGGCGGCCAGCAGCACCGATCTGTCGGTCTGTTGGTCCGCCATGGCTTGCGCGTTCACCCAGACGCGATCCAGATGGGCCAGATCATGCGCTGGATCGGTCTGCATATGCTGTGCGACTATGCTGCGCAGCCGCGTCCGCAGATCAGCCGATATGTCCACGGTTCTCGCCAATCTGACCACGGTGCAGCAGTAGGTGATCGAGGATCACGCAGGCCATCATTGCCTCACCCACCGGGACGGCACGGATACCAACGCAGGGGTCGTGACGGCCCTTGGTGATGATCTCGGTCTCTTCACCGGATTTGGTGATGGTTTTGCGCGTCGTCAGGATCGACGAGGTTGGCTTGACCGCAAACCGAACCACGACGTCTTGCCCGGTCGAAATGCCGCCCAGAATGCCGCCCGCGTGGTTGGAGCTGTATTGGGGGCCGTCCTGCCCCATGAAGATCTCGTCCGCGTTGGCTTCGCCGGTCAGTTCAGCGGCGGCCATCCCTTCGCCGATCTCAACGCCTTTGACAGCGTTAATCGACATCATTGCGGCAGCCAGATCAGTGTCTAACTTGGCATATACAGGAGCACCAAGCCCTGCAGGAACGCCGCGTGCGACAACCTCAACCACGGCGCCGACCGAGTTCCCGGACTTGCGCAGGTCATCCAGGTAAGTGGCCCAGCCCTCGGCAGCTTGTGCATCCGGAGTCCAGAACGGGTTCTGTTCGATCTGCGACCAATCGAAATTATCGCGGTCGATTTTGTGCGGACCGATCTGGGTCATATAGCCGGTGATCTGCACATTCGGTGCGATCTGTTTGATGGCCTCGCGCGCCAGCCCGCCTGCCGCGACACGCGATGCGGTTTCCCGGGCCGAGCTGCGCCCGCCGCCGCGATAATCACGGATGCCGTATTTCTGCCAATAGGTGATATCAGCATGACCCGGACGGAACTTGTCCATGATATCGCCGTAGTCTTTCGAGCGTTGATCGGTGTTCTCGATCATCAGTTGCACGGGGGTGCCGGTGGTCTGGCCCTCGAACACGCCCGAAAGGATTTTCACCTGATCGGGTTCGCGCCGCTGGGTCGTGAACTTGTTCTGCCCCGGTTTGCGCTTGTCCAGCCAGTGCTGGATCATACCCTCGTCAATCGTCACGCCCGGAGGGCAGCCGTCGACGGTGGCACCCAATGCAGGCCCGTGGCTTTCGCCCCAGGTGGTGACGCGGAAGAGGTGTCCAAAGCTGTTCATCGACATGGGGCGTGCTCCTTTGCGCGATGTGATTAGCGGGCAAGGGCCGCAGTCTCAAGCGGATTTGCGGTTGGGGCAGCGGTGCCCCAACCTGTTGTGCTTACGCTGCACGGCGCAATCTCGTGCGGGTTTCGATGATTTTCAGCGCGGCGCGTGCAGCCTCGCGCCCCTTTTCCACGAAATGGGTGCGGTAGATCGCGTTGTGATGTTCGGTCTCCTGGTACTGATGCGGCGTTAGTGAGACTGACAGGACCGGAACGCCAGTATCGAGACTGGCGCGCATCAGGCCATCGACCACGGCTTGGGCCACGAAATCATGTCGATAGATGCCCCCATCCACAACGAAGGCAGCGCAGGCCACGGCGGCATAGCGTCCGGTCTGGGCCAGGTCGCGCGCCAGCAGGGGCATCTCAAATGCACCGGGCACGTCGAACACATCAACCTGCTCGGCGGGGATAAGCTCCAGAAACCCGTCCAGCGCGCGATCAACGATATCGGAATGCCAGTTGGCTTTGATAAAAGCATAGCGGGTGTGTGTCATCATGATCTCCTTTCAGTTTGGTGGCCTGCTGGCAATTGCGAAAACCGGTTCCCACTTTTCGCTGCCAGCCCGGCATGACACGTCACCCAAGGCGATCACGAGCAGGCGCACCGGCTTGCGGCACGCTGCACGTTCTCTTCCATCCGGACTGTAACCGTCGGCTCTGGCCTCTCACCAGATCTGCTGTCACTCGTGCGTGGTTCCACAATTTGTCCGAAAACCGCTTCCCGCTCTTAGGATCGTGGACACGGCCGAGCCGCTCGCGGGCTTACGGGCCGTGGCCCGCATACCGCCGGTGGGGAATTTCGCCCCGCCCTGAGAACAACGCGGACCTTGCCAAGGGCGCGTCGCTTCTGCAAGAGAAATTGGCAGGAGGATCACCATGCACCCCAATCTCGCCTTTCGGGCCGAAGCCGCTAAGCGTCACATTGCCTTTGCCCGCGACCGTGCCTTCGGAGTGCTGGCAGTGTCGACCGATTCCGCCCCGCTCATGAGCCATGTGCCGTTTCTGCTGAACGAGGATGCGTCCTGGGTTGAGCTGCATCTGGTCCGTTCGAACCCAATCGTGCGGGCGCTGAAACAGCCGCAAGCGGCGCGGATCGCGGTTTCCGGGCCGGATGGGTATGTCTCGCCTGACTGGTACGGGATCGAAGATCAGGTACCGACATGGAATTATGTGGCGGTTCATTTGACGGGCGAGCTTGAGCTGCGTCCGCAGGAGGAGTTGCGGGATCTATTGGATCGACAGAGCGCGTTCTTTGAGAACCGGTTGCTGCCGAAATCACCTTGGTTAGTCTCGAAACTGTCCGACGATGTGATGGAGCGGTTCCTGAGGATGATCGTGCCTTGTCGGTTGCGGATCAGCGAGATCGACGGGACGTGGAAGCTGAACCAGAACAAGCCCAATGCGGCCCGCCTGAGCGCAGCAGACCGGATTGCCGAGGATGGGCTTGGGGCTGAACTGCATGCGCTGAGGGATTTGATGAAGGGCGCAGCCGAATTCTGACGGGTTTTGTTTTGATCTGGCTTCTGTAGTCTGCACCGCAAACAAGGAGACAGGACATGAAGCTTTACCACAGCCCGACCTCACCTTACGTGCGCAAAGTCACGGTGCTGTTGCATGAGACTGGCCAGCTTGAAGATGTCGTGTTGGAAACTGTTGCGAGCACGCCTGTCTCTCCGGCTGAGCCGCTGATCGGAAAAGCCCCGTTGACCAAGGTCCCCGCGCTCGAGCGTCCCGATGGGCCAACGCTGTTCGACAGCCGGGTGATCTGCGCATTTCTGGATGCGCGGGCGCAAGCGGGGCTCTATCCCGAGGGATCGCGGCATTGGGATGTGCTGACGCTTGAGGCGCTGGCGGATGGGATTCTGGATGCGGCGCTGCTGATGACTTATGAAAACCGTTTGCGGCCCGAGGACAAGCGGTGGGATGAATGGGTTGACGCGCAGTGGAGTAAGATCGAACGCGCCTGCGCTACGCTGAACCAGCGCTGGATGGCGCATCTTTCAGGCCCGTTGGATATGGGTCAGATCGCGGTTGGGTGTGCGCTGGGCTATCTCGACTTGCGCCACGACGCGCGAGGGTGGCGCAGAGGCAATGATGCGCTGGCGACTTGGTATGCCGCCTTCAGCGAACGGCCCAGCATGATGGCGACGCGGCCACCAGGCTGAGCCTGCGTGGTGCTTATGGCGTGCTGAAAGTGGCCAGGTAGGCCGCAATATCCGCAGCCCCTTTTTTCAGTTTGACGCTCATGTTCGGGCGCGCAGTTTCATCGCCCAGATAATCCTGAATGAACCCGACAGGATCTTCGGAATAGCTGGCGACATTTTCTTCGGTCCAGACAAGTCCTTCTTGCCCGGCGCGGATCATGTCATCCGTGAACATCCCGATAGGCAGGCGTTCACTGCCGTTCAGGTAGTCGTACTCGGTTCCGGCAATGCGACCGACCACGCCATAGAGATTCGGCCCGGTGATGCCGCCTTTTATCAGAACCTCGCCATCTTTGATGATCGCGTGGCAAGATGAGCAGCGGTTATAAAGCTGTTTGCCTTTGGCAGGGTCACCGGCGGCAGCGACCTGCGTGGACAGTGCAATTGTTAACAGAACGGCGGCCAAGGGGGTCTTTGACATCGGGATCTCCTGTTCAACGTTCGCGCGCGCCGCGATTTCCGGCATTCGCGTAAAAAGTGCAACAGGAAATGACTTAATACCTTCCGGAAATAATGATCTATTTCAGACCTGTTATTTACGGGTGAACAAAGTCGATTCTGTGTCGGGGATTTTGCACGGTTCCGCGTCAATCAAGTGCAATGGATGCCATCTGAAGGCCCTCAGCCCTGATTCTGCTTGGGCACTATGCCGACGCCCGAATCAAACCTTTCGATTCGAAGGCGTGGGAAAAGATGCGGCGCTGAAACATCAAAAATGTCAGGTGCGCTGTGATAAAAAACCCAGATGCGGCGTATTGCGCGTTTATGACCGCTAGACGAACACTAATCTCCCCGATAGACAGCGCGGTTAAGACACCGCATTCGTGCGGTGCGCGAGCTATTTGCCCGTCCGCGGGCGCCAGACAATCGGAGAAAACCTCGTGTCCCACGCAGAAGACCACGAAGGCACCCGCAGAGATTTCCTGTATTACGTCGCTGGCGGCGCAGGTGTTGTTGCGACCGGTGCAGCCGTATGGCCCCTGATCAACCAGATGAACCCGTCGGCAGACGTTCAGGCGCTGTCCTCGATCCGCACCGACGTGAGCGGGGTAGAGCCAGGAACGCAGCTGACCGTTAAGTGGCTGGGTAAACCGGTCTTTATCCGTCACCGCACCGGCGCCGAGATTGCCGAAGCGCAGCAGCAGGACGAAGAAGCGGTGGGCAACCTGCCTGACCCGCTCGCTCGCAACTTCAACATCAACGCAGACGCGCCGGCAACGGATGCAAACCGCGTGATGCCTTCACCCGAAGGCGAAGCGGCGGGTGCATGGATCGTTCAGATGGGCGTTTGTACACACCTCGGCTGCGTGCCGCTGGGCGATGCTGGCGACTTTGGTGGCTGGTTCTGCCCTTGCCACGGGTCGCACTACGATCTGGCTGGTCGGATCCGCAAAGGACCCGCGCCTGAAAACCTGCCTGTTCCGCCCGCCGAATGGGTCGACGCAACAACCATTAAACTCGGCTAAGGGAGACCCCACGTATGTCCGGAATTCCCCACGATCATTACGAGCCGAAGACAAACGGCGAGAAGTGGCTGAACAGCCGTCTGCCCATCGTCGGCCTGATTTACGACACCATCATGATCCCCACCCCCAAGAACCTGAACTGGTGGTGGATCTGGGGCATCGTCCTGGCGTTCTGCCTGGCGCTGCAAATCGTCACCGGTATTGTTCTGGTGATGCACTATACCCCGCATGTTGATCTGGCTTTCGCCAGCATCGAACACATCATGCGCAACGTGAATGGCGGCTATATGCTGCGCTACCTACACATGAATGGCGCATCGCTGTTCTTTGTTGCGGTATACATCCACATCTTCCGTGGCCTGTTCTACGGCTCGTACAAAGCCCCGCGTGAGATCACGTGGATCATCGGGATGCTGATTTACCTGATGATGATGGGCACCGCCTTCATGGGCTACGTTCTGCCCTGGGGTCAGATGTCCTTCTGGGGTGCGACCGTGATCACCGGTCTGTTTGGCGCGATCCCGTTTGTGGGTGAGGCGATCCAGACCTGGCTGCTGGGCGGACCTGCAGTGGACAACGCGACGCTGAACCGCTTCTTCTCGCTGCACTATCTGCTGCCGTTTGTGATTGCGGCGTTGGTGATCGTGCACATCTGGGCCTTCCACACCACAGGCAACAACAACCCGACAGGTGTTGAAGTGCGCCGTGGTTCGAAAGCCGAGGCCGAGAAAGACACGCTGCCCTTCTGGCCCTACTTCGTGATCAAGGACCTGTTCGCACTGGCCGTTATCCTGGTGGTGTTCTGGGCGGTTGTCGGCTTCATGCCGAACTATCTGGGCCACCCGGACAACTATATTGAAGCCAATCCGCTGGTTACGCCCGCACATATCGTGCCCGAATGGTACTTCCTGCCGTTCTACGCGATCCTGCGCGCCTTCACCGGTGAGGTCTGGGTCGTGCAGTTTGCCAGCTTCATCACCGGCGGCATCGTCGACGCCAAGTTCTTTGGTGTGATTGCGATGTTCGGTGCGATCCTGGCCATGGCTCTGGCGCCCTGGCTGGACACCTCGAGCGTGCGCTCGGGCAAATACCGTCCGATGTTCAAGTGGTGGTTCTACCTGCTGATCATCGACTTCTTTGCCTTGATGTGGCTGGGTGCGATGCCCGCGGAAGAGCCTTATGCGACTTTCTCGCTGATCGCGTCCGCCTACTGGTTCGCCTATTTCTTCGTGATCCTGCCGATCCTGGGTGTCATAGAAAAACCCGAGGCGCAGCCGGAAACCATCGAAGAAGACTTCAACGCGCATTATGGCAAGGCTGACGCCGACGCCACGCCGGCCGAGTAAGAAGAGGGACCGGAAACATGTTCAAGAAACTTGCAATCGGTGCCGCCCTTGCTTTGGCTATCGCTCCTGTCGCATCACAGGCGGCAGGCGCATATGAGCAGCACATCGAAGACTTTCAGTTTTCGTTCGAAGGGCCTTTTGGCACCTGGGATCAGAACCAGCTTCAGCGCGGCCTTCAGGTTTACACCGAAGTCTGTGCAGCTTGCCACGGCTTGAAATATGTGCCGCTGCGCGATCTGGAAGCGCTGGGGTATTCGGAAGAAGAAGTGATCGCTTATGCGGCCGGCAACTTCGAAGTGTTCGACTCCGAGCAGGACGATTTCCGCCCGGCGATTCCAACTGACCACTTCCCGGCCAATGACGGTGTTGGCGCACCGGACCTGAGCCTGATGGCCAAGGCTCGTGCGGGCTTCCACGGTCCCTATGGTCTGGGCATCAACCAGTTGGTCAAAGGCATGGGCGGGGCGGAATACATCGCCTCGTTGATGGATGGCTATACCGGTAAGGAAAAGGAAGAAGCAGGTACCATCCTGTACGAAAACACGGCCTTCCCGGGAGGCTGGATTTCGATGGCTCCGCCGCTGTCTGAGGATCAGGTTGAGTTCGCCGATGGTCACCCGGCCACGGTTGAAGCCATGTCCGAGGACATCGCGGCCTTCCTGATGTGGACTGCCGAACCGAAGATGATGGAGCGTAAGAATGCCGGTTTCGTAGGTGTTCTGTTCCTGACCGTTCTGTCGGTGCTGCTGTACCTTGTGAACAAGCGTCTGTGGGCACCTGTAAAGGGTAAGCGTCTGGACTGAGTTCAGGAAATTTAAGCTGATTACCCCCGCGCCCTTTGGGTGGCGGGGGTTTTTTTGTTGCGGCGATGCTGAAGGGGCCAGCCCCTTCTTGGCCTGCGGCCAATTCAACCCCGAGATATTTTTAGCCAAATGAAGGGCGGATCAGGCTCGTAATTGCGTGGTCGTGTGCCCCTGGATCGTGGCGGTTATGATCTGGCCTTCGGGTTGGGCCGTGTCGAAGGTCACTTCGGTGAATTGTTCAGTGCGGCCCATCATCGGGTTCTCCATCAGGATGTTGTGGGTTTTGCCGATCTGGGCGGACAGATGCTTGGTAACCTGAGATTCTCCGGCGGCGCGCAGGCGCGCGGCGCGCTCTTTGATGATGTTTCCGTTGACCTGCTGCGGTATGCGGGCCGCTGGGGTGCCTTCGCGTTTCGAATACGGGAAGACATGCAACCAGGTCAGGTCGCACTCTTTGACGAGTTTCAGCGAGTTCTCAAAATGTGCGTCCGTTTCAGTGGGGAAGCCTGCAATGATATCGGCACCGAAGGTCATATCGGGGCGCAGCTTGCGGACCTCTTCGGCAAAGTGGATCGCATCGTCGCGCAGATGGCGGCGTTTCATCCGTTTCAGGATCAAATCATCGCCATGTTGCAGGGACAAGTGCAGATGGGGCATCAGTCGGGACTCGGTCGCGATGGCCTGCATCAGGTTCTCATCCACTTCGATCGAGTCGATCGAGCTGATACGCAGGCGCGGCAGGTCGGGCACCAGCTTAAGGATCCGCATCACCAGATCGCCCAGTCTGGGTTGCGCGGGCAGATCGGCACCCCAGGAGGTCAGGTCCACGCCGGTCAGGACCACTTCGTTGTAACCCTTGTCCACCAGCCGTTTGATCTGATCCACCACGACGCCCGCAGGGACGCTGCGCGAGTTTCCTCGGCCATATGGAATGATGCAGAACGTGCAGCGGTGGTCACATCCGTTCTGGACCTGTACATAAGCGCGGGAGCGTGTGCCAAAGCCATCGATCAGGTGGCCCGCCGTTTCCGTGACGGACATGATGTCGTCGACCTGTACCGTCTCGGTCTCGCCGATGAAGTCCGCGGCCATGCCCTTCCAGGTCTCAGGCTGCATCTTTTCGGTGTTGCCAATAACTGCGTCAACCTCATCCATTTCGGCAAAGGTCTGAGGTTCGGTCTGTGCGGCGCACCCCGTGACGATCAGTCGTGCATTGGGATTCTCGCGCCTCAGCTTGCGGATCTCCTGACGGGCCTTGCGGACCGCCTCGGCGGTCACGGCACAGGTGTTGACGACAACTGCATCCGTCAAGCCGGCTTGCTGCGACAGCTCTTTCATCGCCTCGGTCTCGTAGGCGTTCAGGCGGCAGCCCAGAGTGGCAAACTTTGGCGGGTTCATCCCAGCGACCCCAGAAACTCCGGCGTCAGCGTGCCCGAGAAGACATGAGCCGTTGGTCCGGTCATCCAAACACCATCCTCGCGCCAGTCAATCCAGATGGTGCCGCCATCCAGATCGATCTGCACCTTCCGCCCGGTTAGACCCCGCCGTGCAGCCGCCACCGCAGTGGCACAAGAGGACGAGCCGGAGGCGAGCGTAATTCCAACGCCGCGTTCCCAGACACGCATGCGGATATGGTCCGGGCCGATTACCTGCGCGACCTGCACATTGGTCCGCTCGGGATAAAGCGGATGATATTCATACCGCGCGCCAAATTCGGCCAGCGGGATCGCTTCGGCATTTTCAACGAAGAAGGTACAATGCGGGTTACCCATACCTGTGGCGGTCGGGCCGCCTTCGATGGGCAATTCCAGCGTATCCACATCCTCGGCCAAGGGAATGTCCTGCCAGTCCGTTTGCGGATGTCCCATATTGACCGAGGTCAGGCCGTCGCCTGCATCCCGCGCATAGAGCGTTCCACGCTCGGTCGTCAGGGTCAACTCGGATTTGCCTGTCTCATCCATCAGGAACCGTGCAATGCACCGGGTCGCGTTTCCGCAGGCGGCCGAGGTCGAGCCATCGGAATTGTAGAACACCAGATGCGCATCGGCCTGGCCGTTTTCAATCACGGCCAGCTGATCAAAGCCGACACCGAATTGACGATGCCCGATTCCCTCAACCTGTGCAGGAGTGATCGAAACCGCCTGCGCGCGCGCATCCACAATGACAAAGTCATTGCCCAGCCCGTGCATCTTCATGAAGGGCAAACCGGTGTCGTTAATACGTTGCATGGCGGGCATATAACCCCGGTCAGAAGATGAATCCACCCTATCGCGCAGATTCCTGAAAAAAGGGGTTGACCCCCCTGCGCCACCTGCCTAATTAGGCCGCCTATCGGGATGCCGATCCTGTCTAGGAAACCGGTGGAACGCGGTGCAAATAAGGTCTTGAACCCGGTTGGGAAAATGCCTTACAGAGCGCCACGGATCATTAAGATCCGAACAAAAGAGTGGGCCGTTAGCTCAGTTGGTAGAGCAACTGACTTTTAATCAGTGGGTCGCAGGTTCGAATCCTGCACGGCTCACCACTTTTTTCAATGAAATCAAATATTTGAGGTTGGTGAGAATTTCACATTCTCTGAGCGACAGGTTTCCGGAAGCAGTACGGAAGCAACCAGAACGAAATGCCGGATGGCTTTCGGTAGTGCATCTAAGCAACATACCTACAACCGAGTTGGCGCGATCCGGAATTGTTGAGGTGCGCGATACCTGATTTTTGAGCGTGACCCATTTGATAGTTGCGTCTAACGTAGCACTCCGCGACTATTATTTGATTACTTGATGGTTTCGATAGGTATTGGAAAAGTATGAGCTTTCTTGCAAGCGGTCTGGACAAGGCGGTAGTCGCATGCGTTGGCCTCGGAGCCGTTGCGTTTGGAGCGCCACCTCCGGGCGCGCTGGAGGCATCCGTCGGACTGGCTGGAGTAACGGGGTATCTTGCGGGCAGGCAACGGAAGTTCGGTCCCGAGTGTGCACGGATTCGGAAGAAAACCAGAGAGGGTATTCGTGCCGGGTTTGAAGAAATGCTCAAAATTGAGGGGGATCGTTGGTCCGCCCACAACGATCTGGCAAACGCTGACGAAGCCTTGGAACGACACTTGGAATCATGTGTCATAGATCGCAACGCTCTGGCACAGTCGATTGTGTCTCCAAAGGGTTTTCCGGGTGAAGCCGCTGATATGGTGATGGCAGAGTTGGCTGAACACGAGCCGAAGTTGTTCGGGCATGAAGCACGCTTTTCTGTATCGTATCGCTACGCACGGAGCGTCGTGGAAATTAGCCTGCACGCCGCCTTCGAAAACCGTCAGTATTATGAGGCACTGGAACCTCACATTATTGGCGAACTGGGTCAGGCGGTTGGCAAACTCGTGGTTCATGCTGAGCGGTCTTCCGAGCGCGATAAGGTCGCGGATGCTCGGCAAGAGCGAATGGCCGAAATTCTTGAGCGAATGGAACGCCGGCTCGGTGAACCCGATCTGACGCACGCGGAGTACCTCGGTTTCGCTCGTACAGTGTTGGAACGCGCCGTACCCGAAGATCAGCTAAAAGCAGCGCTTTCCGAGATTACAAAAAACTACTTTTCGATGCGGACTGAAATAGAAGCGCTAAAGGGCCTTACCAACGAAGCGCCGGAGATACGACCCTATCTGGAAGCCGCGCAAGCGGCGCTTGACCGTGACGACATGGTCGAGTTGGACACTGCCGAAACAGCGCTCAAAGAGGTCAAAAGGCTCTACGATGCAAGCATTGAAAACCGTCGAACACTAGAAGATGCACGACGCCAACAAGAAGACAAACAACGTGTGCTGGAAGATCAGCGGCGTGCGCAAATCGCAGAAACTCTTGCAACTGCATCAGCTGCTCGCCTGGACCGACGCAGTGCCGCCGCCCACTACGGTGAAGCTGCTGGACTATGGCGGCAGAATACCCGCAACGCGATGATCGCATTCAGTTACCAGGGCGATCTTCTGAGTGTGGCGGGGGACACTGCTGGCGCGGCTGTGGCATTTGAAGCCTCGCTCGAAGTCGCCGCTCGGCTGGCTCAGGCAGACCCGTCCAACGCAGAACGGGCCCGCGATCTCTCCGTCAGTCTGAACAAGATCGGCGATGTGCGGCGCGCTCAGAGCGATCTCCCCGGTGCGCTCGACGCCTACCAGC
>NZ_JBQFRZ010000013.1:0-71107 GCF_056537765.1 Ruegeria sp. C2
AAATCATGAACTGACTTTCGGCTGAATTACACCGGCAGCTATTCACTCTCTGCGTTCTTGAGCGTCAATGGTCAAAGTTTGCAACAGAACCTTGTGGCAACGTGAACTCTTTGTAATTGCAACAAGTTGGCAATGTCATCCGTTCCTGCCGCAACACCTGCGCCGAACCTTTCGATATCCGGCGCAGGAGTTGCCATCGAAACTTCTGTTAACAGCTATGCAAGATGATCGACAAACGATCTGACAAGGCCCTAACCGTAAACCAGATTTGGCAACCAGGTCACCACCCATGGGAATAGCATGCAGATCACCAGACCGACGATCTGCAAGAACAGGAAGGGCAGCGCAGCTTTGAAGATATCCGTCATCGGAATCGATGGCGGCGCAACTCCACGCAGGTAGAACAGTGCATAACCGAAGGGCGGAGACAGAAAGCTCATCTGCATGTTCACGAGGTAGAGAACCCCGAACCACAAAACCAGATCATTCGGGTCATCAAAACCAAAGGCTGCGGCCCCCAGCGCCTTGATGATCGGCACGAAGATCGGCACGCATAGCAGCAGAATACCAACCCAATCCAAGAACATGCCCAGCACGACCAGCAATATCTGCATGACGATCAGAATGCCCCACGGACCCAGACCAGCGTTCTGCATCGTCTCCTGCACAAATTGCTGACCACCTTCCAGCACGTAAAGCCCCACAAAGATGGTCGCGCCAAACATGATCCAGATCACCATGGCCGAAGCTTTGAGCGTGGTCAGACAGGCCTCACGCACCGTGGGCCAGTCCAGTTTGTTGTGGATCGCAGCTACGATAAAAGCACCGAATGTGCCGATGCCCGCGGCCTCAACCGGCGTGGCAACGCCCGAGAAAATCACCCCCAACACTATGACGATCAATGCGATTGGAGCTGACATCTTGCTCAGCAGACGTAACTTCTCGCGATTTGATATCCGCTCATCTTCGGGGATCGGCGGTCCCAGCACCGGATTGATATAGGACCGGACCACAACATAAAGGATATACATCCCCGAGAGCATCAGCCCGGGCACCACTGCGCCGATGAACAGCTCGCCTACAGATTGCTCAGCAACAACTGCATAGATGATGGCAAGGATCGATGGCGGGATCAAAATGCCCAGAGTGCCCCCAGCCATGATCGAACCCATAGCGATCTTTGGGTCATAGTTGCGCTTCAACATTGCTGGCAGCGCGATGATTCCCATCGTTACAACCGCCGCACCGATCACGCCGACCATCGCCGCCAGCACGGTCGAGGCCAGAATGGTCGCCGCCGCCAGTCCGCCCTTGAGCCCGCCGAGAACCTTGTAGATCACATCGAACATGTCGTTGATGATCCCTGCCCTTTCCAGCATCGCGGCCATGAAGATGAATAGCGGGATCGCTGACAGCTGATAATTCGTCATCAGCGGGAAAATCCGGCTGGGCACGATATTCAGGGCTCGCGCGTCTCCCAAAAGGAACAAGAAGACGCAAGCCAGCCCCCCGGTCACAAAGGCCAGTGGCAAACCGGCCATCAGCAGGGCCAGCAACGACCCGAACATTACGAGCGTCAGCAGCTCGATGGACATTTCCAGACCCATCGGTCAGTACCCCCGTGCAATAGTTCGGATGTCTTTGGACAGTTTCGACACCCCTTGCAAAATCAACAGGATCGCGCCCACAACCATCATCCACTTCATCGGCCAGAGAGGGATTTCCCATTCGTTGAAGCTGATCTCACCCCAGCGGACGTTCGGATCCGTCCAGTCGCCAAAAGTCAGCGCCCCGAACATCTCGAAGAAGCCGAGATTGCCGCGCGCCCATTCCGAGACAACTGAATTGCCGGTAGGCACTGCGATCGCGTCCATCGCAAAGATGTACGAGGTCACCAGCAACGTGCCGGCAAAGATGAAGAAGAAGATCGATGTGAACAGGTCGGCCCAGGCTTTTCTGGGTTTGGACAGCGGCGCATAGAAGATGTCGACCCGCACGTGGCTTTCGGTCAGCATCGCATATGAGCCCGCGATCAGGTACTGCATGCCGAACATCAGATACATGGATTCATGCGCCCAGTTGGTCGGTGCATTGAACACATAGCGGACGATCACTTCGTAGTAGTAGACAAAGACCGCAATCACCGCCCAATAGCTGACAAATTCACCTGCATATAAGGACAGTCGATCAATCCAGTTTTCGGCATATTCATGATCGGCCTTCCGCGCACCGGGGTCCATCTCGGCTGCCCGGGCGGCGGTTTCCTCGTCGATCTCCATCTCTGGTTCGTCGGGGTCCACTGCAGCTTTCTTCCGCGCGCGATTGACAAGCCGGGGAAGCAACAGGGCGTCCACAACGAGGAAAGCCAGAATTGTGTAAAAGGCGTAGCGCGCAACCGAACTCCACATCGCGCGGGTCGCGCCGGCGGTTTCGGCAAGCGGTTGCGCCTCTTGCAAATCGGCGTTTGCTTCGTCCAAACGCTCGCGGCCGGTACTGATAGCTTTTTCCGCCCGGTCCAGCGCCCGCTCGGCACGTCGTTTCTGCAAAGCGGTGCCGTCTTGCGCGGCTTCAGCGGCAGCCCTTAGCTCATCCAGCTCAGCCTCGGCAGTCTCAACCCGGCCAGCTTCACGTTCGATCACACGTTCGGCCTGGCGCACCACGTTTATTGCATTGGAGAATTCGTTCCGCGCCTCACGCTCCTGTCCGTTGGCGTAGAGGATCATGAGGAAGACCGGCAGATAGAAGAGCCCCAGCAGATTGCGCAAATAAAAGCGATGCAGACCCAGCATCCCACCAGTCACCAGGATCAAATACCCTAGTGGCAGCCCATAGGTGCGGGTCTGAGGTTGCGTGCGGCGCGCCAGCACCATGGCCAAAGCGGGAAAGGCGACCAAACCCACCCAATACAGCCAGTGCGGCAGCGTAAAATCGACGCTTGGCATGTTACGTTCCGAAGTCCAAAGGAAAGTTAGGTCCGCGCAGAACCTGCGCGGACCGAAAGGTACGTGGCCCGAGAATTACAGGTCCAGAGTCTGACCTTCGATCATCTCCGGCGTCACATAGCCCAGCGAACCGGACATCATGTAATCGAGCTGGATCTTGAACACCCGCGCCGCGTCTTTGTCGCGGTTGGCGTATTTGAACCAGATCGGCACGGCGATCTCGGTCATTAGCTCGACATCGTCCTGCGACAGGCGGGTGATCTCGGTGCCTTCGGCCTCGAATTTTTTCCAGGCTTCCTGATCGGCGGCCTGAATCGCGGCGTGGTGCAGATCGGAATAGACATGGGTTTCCATCTCGACAAATTCCTGCATCTGCGGGCTTAGCTTGTCCCATGCGGCCTTGCCGACGGTGATATCCATGAGGTCGACCGGCTGGTACACCGACATAAAGCCCGGCGGTCCCATTACGATGTAATCGGTCACTTGGCTGAAACCCAATGCATGGTTCACTGCAGGACCAACAAAGTCGGCCACGTCGATGGTGCCCTTTTCCAGTGCCGGGAAAATCTCCGACCCCGGTAGAACCGTGGTTTCAGCACCAAGTTCCGAGAATACTTCGGCAACCATGCCGCCGGGCAGTCGCATCTTGCGGCCTTCGAAATCATCGATCGAACGGATCGGAACTTTCGAGTGGATGATGTTCGGTCCATGATGCACCGGACCGACAAAATGCAGCCCCTGTGCGCCCAGCAATTCGCGAGCAATGTCGATGCCACCGAGGCCATAGTAGAATGTGTCATACTCATGCGGCTGACGCAGCCCCAGCGGGTAAGAGCTGAGGAACACTGCCGCGGGGATGATGCCTTGATAATAGATGGTGAACGGATTGATGGCGTCCAAAACGCCATTTTTCACCGCATCGGCCAGCTGGAAATCACCCACAACGTCATTGGCACCAAAGGCTTGAAAAGCAAGTTCCCCGCCGGTTTTTTCTTCGATTGTGGCGCACCAGTCTTTGAAGGTCTGTAGCCCGATCCCCCCGGGCCAAGATGTCTGGATCTTCCAAGTGGTTCCTTCTCCTGCAGCCGTCGCAATGTGAGGGGCCGCCAGAGACGCCGCGCCTGCACCAGCAATCGTCTTGAATGCGCTGCGGCGTGTAATGAGCTTCTTGGTCATGTGTTCCTCCCTTTGATCATCGTCATGCCCGTGCGAGGCCATGCCGATGCAGGCGCAAGATAGTCTGAGTTTTTTAAATTGGTAATATTTTTTTTCCAATTGTTGATTTCCTCACCTTTCCGTGAATTTCCACGTCGCTGCACATTTACCCATGGGACCACAGCCAGTTGTGTCGCAAATGCGCAGGAAACCACGACGACCGGCGAAGATCAGCCAACGCACAAACCGCAAACAGACATCTCGCAACGCGTCGTTGTCACCGATGCAGGCAGCGGCCTAGAGTTCGGAAAAGTCATCGGGCTGGCCAAACACGGGCACAGAGTTTCGGCGGCCGGATATCAATAGAGATAGTGTGGCGGAAGCATCTGAACAACATCGGGGAACAGTACTCCTCACCATGAGGCGCGCTCGGCCAATGCTGGAGCTCAGGGTATTCGCTTCAGCCGCAGCAACGCTAGCAGGCATCGCGGTCGCAAATATGATCCGCAAGGAGCAGCCCACTCCCCGAAACTGTCCCTTCAAACAATTTGCGGCTTCAGCAGCCTAGCTTCAGTGAGATCGCCAAGACAACTTGGTGCGTTCAGAACTTTGAAACAGAGTCCTGCATAATTCCGTAAAGCCTTTTCCGCGATCGCCTCATCTCAAACAGAGAGGGCAAAATTTTGTGACAAACCACCCAATACTATCACTAAAACGACGCATGGCGTTCATAACTTTATTACAGATCCACACTGCAGCACTCACTATGATCATAATTTAACTGAAATGCGCAGCACCACAGAGCCAGCGGAAACGCCCTCATTTCCGCTGGTCAGGCTGCCGGAACCACAATAACCGAACAGTTTCAGTGATCTTCGCGACCCGCAGTGCATAATGAACGCCCCAAACCCCAAAGGCTTGCCCAGTTGACAGCTCCGGAGTCCTAAGCAGATTTCTCAGTGTCTTGAAGGACGGGATCAATTTGTGAATAGGTGGGATGTAATTTACGAAGCCACGCTTAGCATTGCGGCGCAAACGCGCGCCCTCGATGCGGCGGGCTTTTGTAATGTGCTCTCGCAGGCTGCCGCGCGCGGGATGGCGGACAATGGCATTTGCAGCAAACAGGATGGGCTCACCTGCAGATTTGGCCCGATCATTCCACTCCATGTCCCCGCCCGACAGCACTGTGTCGTTGAAACGACCGACCCGATCCATGACAGAGCGACGTACGATCAGGTTGGCGGTCACCGCCCTGCCCCGTTCGACCCATTTCTGCTGCTCAAGCCCAAGATGCACATCGTAAAGTTCTGTTGTTGTCCAATCCCGACCGTTCGGGATCAGCACGACATTGCCGCCAAACCGCCCGACCTCAGGATGGTCTGAGGCGATCTTCAGCCCTGCAGCTAGATATTGGGGATCAGGCTGGCAATCGGAATCGGTGAAAAACAGCAACTCAGCCGCCGCATCTTCGATACCACGGTTTCGCGCAGCATATGACCCGGGCTTTGCCTCACTCAGAATGCGCGCGTTTGAAGGTAACCGAAAACCGTCAGGCACCGGATCAGTGGGATCGTTGTTTACTGCAAGTATTTCAAACCGATCAGCCGCAATGGTCTGCGCCGCAAGACCATCCAAACAAAGCTGCAGCTGATCCCAACTCTGATAGGTCGGGATGATAACCGAAGCGTCCAGAGGCGTTTTTTTAGACCCTAAGCTCATTCTGCTTTGACCGAGCTGGAATACTGATGGTCGTACAGAGTTTTGAACGGCCCATCATGTTCCAGCAGCTGCGCCGCGCTGCCTTGTTCCAGAACTTCTCCGGCTTCAATGACCACGATCTTGTCCGCATGCATGATAGTGGACAGGCGATGTGCAACGATGATCGTCGTCCGCCCTTTGGTCAAACGATGCAATGCTTCCTGCACCTGATGTTCGGACCGTGAATCCAGCGCACTGGTCGGTTCGTCTAGCAGCAAGATCGGGCTGTCACGCAACAACGCGCGCGCAATCGCAAGACGCTGTTTCTGCCCCCCTGACAGGAAGGCGCCGTTTTCGCCGACCATGGTGTCAAACCCATCTTCAAGCGCCATGATGAAATCGTAAGCGTTTGCAGCCTTCGCGGCATCAATTACGTCTTGCTGTGACGCCCCTTCGCGACCAAACCGGATGTTGTCGGCTATTGAAGCCGAGAACAGAAACGTCTCCTGACCCACGAAAGACATGTTCTTGCGCAGCGTTTCAAAGGACGCGTATTTGATGTCCAACCCGTCAATCGACACCGATCCGCTAATCGGATCATAGAGCCGCAGCGCGAGGTTCAGAATGGTCGATTTACCGCCACCCGACAGGCCAACAAGCGCCGTCGTTTGACCCGCTTCAAAGGTCAGCGACAGGTCTTTTAGGATCAGGTCGCGCTTGCGATACCCAAATGAAACGTTATCGAACACGAGTTGACGCGGACCATCCGGCAGCGCCTTGGGGTCTGCTTCTTCAGGAAGGGTTTCGGGCTGATCCAGCAGGTTGAACAGCATCTTCACCCGCCGTAGGCCAACCTCCATCTTGACCCGCACTTTTGACAGACGTTTGGCAGGCTCATAGGCCATCATCAGTGCCGTCACAAATGACATCAACTCACCCGGGGTGGAGCCAGCTGAACCGAAAAGCTTGGCGGCACTTAGGCCGATCACCGAAGCGATGGCAAAACCCGCCAGAATATCCATCAACGGGCTGGTTGCTGCTTGCAAACGCGCGAGTTTGTTACTGCGCTTTTCTACGCTTTTCACGGCCGTGTACATCTGTCCGGCCATCCGCTCTTCGAGCCCGAAGGCTTTGACCACTCGAATGCCCGCCGAAGTCTCCTGAATCACTTTCATGATCGCCGCCATCGACTGCAATTCCATATCCGCAATCGCGCGCACCTTGCGCAGTAGGGATCGAACACCCCAAATCGCCAGGGGACCAATGATCAGAGTGAACAATGACAGAACCGGCTGCTGATAGAACATAACGAACAGCAAACCAAGCAATGTCAGCGCATCACGAACAGCGGTGGTCACCATGACCTCGATCACCATCCGTGCAGCCTGCGCTGATTGAGTCACCCTCATCAAGAGGTCCGAGCTTTCGGTAAGGTTAAAAAAAGAAACCCCTTGCCGCAAAAGCTTGTCATAGAGCCTGATCTGTTGTTGAGCGATTATTCTGTTTCCCGCTCGTGTCAGCGCCACCACCTGCACGTACGTCGCGATACCCTTGATAAGGAAGATCATGAAGACCGCGATCGAAACACCCAGAATCTTGCTGGAATTTTCACTGTCAAACAGCGAATCCACCACATCGCGCATGATGAATGCCACCGCTGCAGTGGTGAGCGCAACAAAGACCATTGCAATGGTAGCAATGATATAAGGCACCATCTGGGCCCGGATGTTCTCAGCCAGCAACCGCCACAGGATTGAATCTTCGGAGAGTGCTGCGAATTTCGATTTGATCTTTAGCAATGTCAGCTTCCACAGTGATCAACGGCGAGGCGGAATGGATCGTACCGCCCTTAAACCATCGTCGCTAGATAGTCTGCCCACCCTCGTTGAGCAAGCCCACCCGCCCCCTGCCCTATTCTGCGGCCTCGATGCGCACAGTTCGGACCGATGGATCGACGCGCCCATAGGCTGCCAGAACACGGGATGTCCACTTTTGGGCAATATAGTCCGCCATAAAGCGTGACGGCGCAATCAACGTTACTTGCCCCCCTGCCCGCTCGGCTTCGTTCAGATGCTGAAACCAGCTGGCCCAAAGCTCAGGATCGCGACCATATAAAATGGATTGGACCTGGCCCCAAACATTCTCGCTCTCAGGCGGCGGGACGGTCGGCTTGGCCTGAAAGGGTACGACATTTGTCGTCTCTGTCGGTTCCTGCTGCATTCGATCCTGAAAATCGGATCCGATCACAGGCCAGATTTCAGCCGTGTCCAGCATGAGCTGTTTGAGGTCCAGCTCGTATACAGCGACACGCCCGCGTACGGCTGCACGCTTTACCGCTATCCAACCCGAGCTCCGAAATTTCGCCATTTCTCGCTTTACCGTCCGTTCATTCACGGACCAGAGGCGCGCGATTTCCTCACGCCCGATCGACAGCTCGTTGGAACGCCAATTGTACCGGGTGGTGATCAACGTCATCATTCGTAGGACGCTGCGGTGCCTGTGCTTATCACCAGACAAAGCATAGACTGCCAACGCTGACAGGATATCATACTTCAGTGCAGGCGCATTACGCCCCACTGGTTTCGCAACCTGCATAGGTGTCCTCACCGCCTTTACATGCCTCAAACGGGTTTATCCGCCATGAATGCGCCGTTTCCCAACGCTTTTCGTGATTGTGACCCGATTAGCGTCCAATAATCCGATTCTGTCAAGACTTGGTTACACTTGCGCTCGATGGATGCCCCAATTCGCTTTCAAAAAAGAAAAGAAATAGGTGAAGTTCTGGTGATGGGGGACACCTTGGTTGACCCCTTATGAGCCTATGATGTCCCCCCAAATGCAGAGGTTCGGCCAAATACGCCCCCCTAAATGTCGCCTGAATCCGGCGACGGAGTCCCATCTTACTGATGGCTACTATCCGAATCGGTTCCGGCGCTCATCAGTCTTATTTTCTTACCCATGGGTAAGTTCACAACTCCACAATAATTTCTTTTGCTAAAACTGCAAATCAAGCGTAAATAACGAAAGTGAGAAAAATAGCGTCCAACAAATGAGAATTGAGGCATGTACACGCACGAAGACCTAAACGCATTGCGTACGCAGTCCCTGAAGCTGCAGGGCTGGATTCGGCAGCAAACCTTCAGCCCCGAGATGGAGAAGACCTTGCGCCGCTTCTCAAGCTGGGAGGTGTCCGAGCTGATCTTCAAAGTGAATCAGTCGACCTTCCGGGGAAAGCTGGCCGCTGATCCCTCCTTGCCTGGCGGTGAGGTAGAGCCTGATGGGCGTCAGCGCTGGTTCAGCCTGGAGGAAGTCAATGAGTTGCGGCGGAGGCTCAAGATCAATCGCAAGGCGCTAACGCCGCCGCGCCCAGCGGGTAAGCGCGCGATCCGCGCAGCCGTCGCGAACTTCAAAGGCGGCGCTGGTAAATCGACTGTTGCTCTGCACCTCGCGCATGCTGCGGCACTAGACGGTTATCGTGTGTTGGTGGTGGATTTTGACCCGCAAGCTACGCTCAGCCATTCGATGGGGCTGACCGACGTTGCCGAAGACTATACGGTTTGGGGCATCATGGCCCGTGATCTGATCCGTGAGACGACACGGATGAACAACCGCCCCGCTGCTGCGGAGTCCGGCACCGCCCTGCCCCGCCGCGAGTTGCCACCTTCGATTACCGATATGGGTCTTGGTGATCTGCGGATATCGGATTTCATCAAGCAGACCTCGTGGTCGACCATTGACGCGATTCCCTCATGCGCAAACGCAGCCTTTGTTGAATTCGCGTCTGCACAGTATCGCCATCTGAATCCAGAGTGGTCGTTCTTTGCCGCGGTGTCACGCTATCTGGATCAAATCCCGGATGACGCTTACGATCTGATCCTGTTCGATTGTCCACCCGCGATTGGCTATCAGTCGATGAACGCAGTGTTCGCCGCTGATATGCTCTATATCCCGTCCGGGCCCGGCTATTGGGAATACGATTCAACGACATCGTTCATCGGTCAGTTGGCTGAAGCGCTCGAAGATCTGGCTTATGGCTTCGACAAGACCTTACCCACGGGTAAGATCGGTTTACCCAAGACCTTCTGCGAACTGCGCTTCTTGCTGACTCGCTATGAGTCGGGCAATGCACTTCACACAGCAATGTACGACGCCTTCCGCAAAGTCTTTGGGGATCATCTTGCCGAACACCCGGTTGAGATGACGCGAGCCGTGGAGCAATCGGGGCGGTTTCTGAGCTCGGTGTATGAGATGGATTATCGTGAGATGACGCGGGAAACCTGGCGTCGTGCACGATCGACTTTTGACAACGTTTACGATGAATTCCGGGGCGTCATGTTGTCGGCCTGGGATAAGTTGGAGGATGACGCATGAGCCGTAAACGCAGAATGTTCGATATCGACATGCCGGCGATGGACGATATCCCGGCCAGAAAAGCACCTGACGGAGCGCTTGAAAAGCGCCGTGGTCCAATGGCGGCGGCTATCTCTGAGAACGCAGATGCGTTGCGTGACCAACAGTCTACCGAAGACGCGATCCGTGTTGAGAATGACAGGCTGGCGCATGAGCTGGTTCGTCTTCGCAATGAAGGATTGGTGACAGAGCGGGTCGCGCTGGCGGATGTGCTTACCGAACGTCTGACACGAGATCGCAAGCCTGGGCCTGATCCGGAACTGGATGAGCTAAAAGCATCAATTCAGGATATCGGTCTGTCGAATCCGATCCGTGTCGAACGCCGTTCTGATGGGCGTTATGAACTGGTACAAGGCATGCGTCGGTTGTCGGCTTATCGCGCATTGCTAGAGGAAACCGGTGATACAGGATATGCGACGATCCCCGCCGGAATTTCAGAGCCGGCGGATTTGAATGACAGCTATCGTCGGATGGTGGATGAAAACCTGATCCGAAAAGACATCTCATTTGCTGAGATGGGGTCTTTGGCGCGTGCGTATGCAGATGATCCAGCAAACGATTGCCCGGACGTGGACAAGGCCGTGTCCGCTTTGTTCAAGTCAGCAAGCTACACCAAACGCAGCTATATCCGTGCGTTCGCCAGTTTGCTTACGATGCTTGAGGAGACACTGATGCATCCGAATGACATTCCGCGGAATGTTGGGGTGGAGCTGAAGCGGAAGCTGGATACTGATCCCGGGTTGATCCACGTGGTCAATACAGCGCTGATGAGCGAGCCAGAAAGAGATGGCACTCGAGAAGTCGCCATATTGCGTGGTTTCTTGGCTCAGGAGAATGAAGTCGCAGCGAAACCTCCGGCTGGATCGGTGAGCAAGCCACGCCGAGCGAAAACCACGTTTCAGGTTACGGGCAGGGCAGGGATCGCCAAATGCTCCGCTTCAAGTGGTCGGCTGGAACTACGCTACAATCTGGATTTCACGCGCGTTGATCGCGCGAAACTGGAACGTGCCGTGAGCGTGTTGATTGATGATCTGCGTGAAGAGGATGATCTTACCCATGGGTAAGGCGCAGGGTAGGGTGCTCATTGCGATTGTGTCTAACTATGTCTTTTGGTTCCAATGATCCGTAATGTGGTCGTTTTCCTGGTGGGGTGTTCGGCGCTGAAAGAAGTGTGGCACCCGACCTTGGATTAAGTTTCGGAGTTTAGTCACAGGAAGGCGTCCTATCGCCTAACAGGTGAAGTTCGAGCGGGTTGAAAGGTGATCGCGGGCCGTTTGGATGCTACCATCGGCAATAGAGGAACTACGTGGTTGTGTCGGTTCTGTATGTAGAAGGGTTTAGAAATCAGCGTAGATAGGGAACCGTATAAGTCAGCATTCGAGTTGCCAAGATTGGCCGCGTTGACATGGTTACAGCAATGCAACAGCAGTGCGCAAAATCTATCTATAATGACTATTAAGAATATTTTTGCCCGATCCTATGGAGTATGTTCGAGCGGCTTTGTCGCAAACTTTTAGCTAGTCTTCGTGTGGCTCTGTTGCAAAGTTTTGGCTGTTGACGCGCGTAGGATTAGCGTGTGGATGGCTTTCGGTCCCAACTAGTCGAAAGCCGGCCCATGATCTCCTTCAAAGGCGCGCAATATCCCAAGGATGTGATCCTCTTTGCTGTATTCTTCTACGTCCGATATGGCGTGTCCTACCGTGATCTTGAAGAAATCATGTCCGAGCGTGGCGTTGCAGTAGATCACACGACGCTGAACCGTTGGGTGACAAAATACGCTAGTGCAATCGCAGAAGTCGCGCGTAGGCGAAAGGGACCGTGCGACCGTTCCTGGAGAATGGACGAGACTTACATCAAGGTGAAAGGTAACTGGGTCTATCTCTACCGAGCCGTCGACAAGCACGGCAAGACACTGGATTTCATGCTTTCAGGACGTCGGAACAAACCTGCCGCTACGAGATTCTTCGCTCGAATGCTTGAATGCAATGGCCTTCCACGAAAGATCGTCATCGACAAGAGCGGTGCGAACACAGCCGGTCTCAAAGCAATCAACAAAATGTTGAAAGCTTTTGGCTGCCCGATCCCAATCGAGATGATCAGGCGGAAGTATTTGAATAATATCGTGGAACAAGACCATCGCTTCATCAAGAGGCGCACGCGACCGATGCTAGGGTTTAAGGCCTTTGCTTCAGCGGCTGCTACACTGGACGGAATCGAAGTGACGCACATGATCCGTAAAGGTCAACTCATGCCCGGACTCTGTCCATTTCGTCAATTTGCAGAACTGGCAGCATAAGCCGCAGGTTCGGTGTCAACTCTTTGTTCAGTCAGAAACTTTGCAACAGATCCATGTGAGCGCCAAAAGAGGGCAGGGCGAATAGATGTTTCAGTGACCAACAGACCCAGAAATCCTTCTCGACGATTGCTTTGGACAAACCAAGCTGGCGGCCGATTCCTGAAAAGCCTCCTCACGGTTCTTTGGAGTATCGTTGGCAAACTGGTCCACGATCAGTTCCGCGCCACGACTTGCTGCACCACAGGGTGCATCCAGGCCGGTACATATTTACTTTGTTTTGCGAGCAAGGCGCGGTCCTTAATATCCAGATTGCGGGCCAGCGTGTCGACAACATGGCTATCCACCCGGTTTTTGCCAACATAGCGTAACGCCTGAAATACGGCGCCGGTTTTCTGGCCTGCACCAACTAGCGTTTTGGATGATGCATTTCGAAACTGGATGACTTGTCGACCAATTGTCTTGGTGCGGGTCGGGCCGTCGGTCATATAAGTCGGCTTGGACGGCACTTGGGTCGACAGCCCCAACTGGTTGGCTGCCATGGCAGGGGAGGGCTGTAGAACCTGGTTGTCTTTGCGTGCAATCGCTTTGGCTATGTCATCGGCTGACGGAGACAACAGCCCTAATCGGGCGCTCTTTCTCGGATAGTCATAAAGCCCACGCGTTAACCGTCGGATCATCCCTTGATCCGCCAAACGCGACAATGCCTGATCCACGCTTGCGCGGGAGCCAATATCCAGAAAGTCGGTTGGCGCAAAGATTGCGCCCCGGCCTTTTCCGATGATGCGTTGTCTAATCGATGAGGTGATCATAGCTTTCTCCTTGTCAGAAAAAATAGTACTTTTTTCTGACATTCAAGCTAGGGGAATATCTGGGTGTTTTTGTAAGTAGGGCGGGAAGCAGAAGTTCGCTGCGAGTGCAAAGATTATCTCATCGGGAGCCAAGAGCAGACCTTTGTCTGTCCATCACACACCCATTCGGTATCGATGAACTTTGTTTTGATCTCGTCTGGAGGTTCGTCCACTTCACAACCAACGCACCTCCTTCTTGGAAGCGCATGCCTCTGAACGAATTATTACAAACCCTATAGAAAATCGTCAGGGCTTGGCGGGTCCTGACCAACCTGCAGCTATCATTGCACTGATCAGCTCTTGAACTGGCTGTGGGTCTACAAACACCCGAGCCTTTAGTTTTTCGAGGGGGAAGCTTGGCCAAGTGTCCGAAAATACTCTTGCAAGCCGCTGTGCCTCAGCTTGTTCTCCGTTCCTCCAGTGGGCTGCCATAAGGTAAGCTGCGGAAATTGGTCCGAACGGCCCACCGCGAGATATTGTTTTATCAAACGTTCGGATTGCGGCAGCATAGTCTCCCGTGTGGAACTGAGCCGCACCCAATGCGTTGTCAAAAACTAGCCCTCCACCGTTTTGGGCCAGTGCTCTATATCTCACTGATTGCGACAGAACCCGATCAAAATCGGACGTGTAAAGGGAGATCAGGGCGTCGAATTCAGCAACATGTGAATCATCGGGTGCCAAGTCTACGGCCCTTTGGGATAATCCAACCGCGCTTTCATAATTGCCCACCCCAAATTCAAACCAGGCCCGAGCTGAAAGCGACCATGCTGCATCCGGAGCCATTTCCAAAGCATAAGCACTATTCTTGTCGGCCGCGCGCAAAAATTCATTTGAACTTGGACTGCCGGATTTCATGATGGCGAACATGGTTTCGACCTGAGAAGCGCCTGCGTACCCCCCGTAGAACAACGGGTCTCGTTCAATTGCTGTTTGAAATATCAACAACGCAGGTTGAAGGCGTGCCAAATCTGTAACCGGGAAAATTAGATCCCGGCCTGCGTTGCTTAGGTTCATTGCTTCGACGCGGGCTGGAGACACGTCGTAGATCGCAGTTTTGCCAGTTTTTGGAGCAACAGATTGCAAACTGCGGCCGATCAGAACGCCGGTTAGAATACCGGCTACTAGAATTGAAAGCGAGATAACGACCAAGGTAACCCGTTGCCTTACGCGTAAGCTTTGTCTGCTTCGATCGGAGCCCGACAAAAATTGTGGTGCGTAACTTCCGACAGGCAATGAGATTACCAGTTCGTCAGCGGCCCCTTTACTTTCATAATAAGCTTGGAGCTTTCGCCGAACACGTCCGGCATCCACACGCACGACACCTTCGCGTTTCAATAGCTCATCCGCCTCGTAGCCATAAATATCCATTGCAATGGTCTTAGCGCGTATCTCGTCGGAACGACCCTCCAGTGTTTCTGTCACAACGTAAGACAGGAATGATCGCATGCGGGCGGATCCTTTAAATTCATCCGACCCCAGAACCTTATTTAAAGCGACACGCACCTGCTCGCTCGAGAAGTGTTGAGTACCAGTCTGATCCTGATTTCCCACGCTGACGTTCAAAAACTATCCTTTCACAATAAGGGTTTGACGTCATGATGTTACCGTAGCATGCGACTTGAAACGTGCAATACATATTCTGTTGGATGCATGCATAGAGAATGAATGCCTATAGGGCGCTGCCAATGACGGATGATGAATTCTTTGAATCCCAATTTCCCGAAGCGGGTCGTCTGCTACGGGACCTACGAGAAAAAGACCAAGAGTTTGATCGGATGTGTCGCGACTACAAAGAGGTTTTCGCGGAATTGGCGATGCCGCCAAATTCGGAGTCAGTTCTGCAGTTGCGATACCTTGCCGATCTGGCAGAAAGCATTTCGGACCTGCGCGGCAGTATAGAAGGACAGCTGCAGGCTCAAGGCGCGGGTGCGGAATCGGTACGGGATAAAGATTTGGAGGTTTGACATGAGACTTAGATACATCTTGCCGGCGTCGTTGATTGGTGTCGGCTCCGTGCTTGCACAGGAAACCCCCATTGTTCATGACGGTGAGTTTGAATTCCTCCGCGCGCAGTTTGGTGAGGCATGGGATGCGCAAGACGTTGAAATCAACGCCAAGCTGGCCGAAATTCGTGCGACCAATGGTGGCAAGCCTCCGAATTTTCTCTACGTCCTAATCGACGACGTCAGCTTCGGTCAGATGGGCGACCGCAAGATGAACTACGTCATGGGGATTGAGACACCCAGCATCAATCATTTGGCCACCGAAGGTATGTCGCTGATGCGCATGTATACCGAACCCTCCTGCACTCCGACCCGCACAGCCATGTTGACAGGGCGCCACCCAATTCGCGCAGGTGTGGAAGAGGTCAAGGTGGCTTTGGTTGGCGAGGGCCTTCCGGCCAGTGAAGTGACACTGCCGGAGATTCTGAAACAGGTCGGCTATAATACGGCGCATGTCGGCAAATGGCACCAAGGCGACATCGAACAATCGTACCCCCACAATCAGGGGTTTGATTGGGCCGCATTTCCACTCCACCAGCAAGTACAGCTGAGCCTCATGACCCCCGAGGCAATGCGGTCCAACACCATGCTCGGCTATGTGCCCGAGGGGCAGAACAATCAGTTCCTGCTGGATGAACGGTTCAAGCCATACGGCCTTGTCACCGGTGTCGAGGCCGAAGCCGGTGGACCCGCCCAGGAAGTAGAAATGTCAGCCGGTGAAGTGTGGACGCAGACCAAATATGAAGAGATGAACGAACGATATCAACGGCAGGCGTTGGAGCAACTTGAACGCGTCGCTTCCGAGGATGCGCCATTCTTCTTACAATACTGGCCGCTTTACCCGTTGAACTTCGTCTACCCAGATCAGGCAATTTCACGAAATGGCGGTTTTCATGCCGACAAGCTGCAACTGCTTGATGGTTGGATCGGAGATCTTTTGGCCAAGCTTGAAGAATCTGGCAAAGCGGACAACACAATTGTTGTTTTGATGGCGGATAATGGCCTGATGTATCACTACGAAGGCTCATCCGGTCTGAACCAGCTGATCTATCGCGGTGGCAAAACCCAGCATCTTGAAGGCGGCGTAAGAACCGATGCGTTCATTCGCTGGCCCGGTGTGATCGAAGCCAACAGCGCAGCCGGTGACATCTTTCACGTCTCAGATATCTTCACCACGATGGCGCGAATTGCCGGAGCCACAGACTTTATCCCAAGGGACCGCGTAATAGACGGCATCGACCAGACGGCCTTGCTGTTGAACGGCGAGGGAAATGGGCGGCGCGACTATGTCTATATCTACGAAGGACCTGTCTTGCGCTCGGTCGTCAAGCAGGAGTTCAAGATGCATCTTCCTGCCCCCGGTCAACCCGGCGCGGCTGCTCCGACTTATAATATTTATAGGGACCCCCGAGAGGAACACCCTTTGGTGGGCTACTCGCTTTGGGCCGGGGCATCTTTTCAAGATATGATCAAGCGTCACCAGAAGATGATCGCCAAGTATCCGCATTCAGAGATTGGCAAAGGTACACCTTATGAAGGCATTGAAAACCTGCGCCCGGAATCCGAACTGACCCGCGACGTATTCACGAGTTGGCAGTGAGATCACAAATTTAGTAATTATTCGAATATATCGATGTTACTGATGGTAATCACATCGAAGTCAAAAACCGAAGCTCGGCTTCGAACCCTGGGGGAAATGGAATGAAACTACAATGGCTTATGGTTTTGTGTGCAGGCATTGCCGCCCCACCTTTGCAGGCTCAGGACGACCCTATTCAACACGATGCTGAGTTTTATATTCTGCAAGCCCAACGCGCGGAACAATGGGTGCAGGATGACGCTGCCGTTGATCAGGCTTTGGCCGCTTTTCGTGACGGCAACAATGGGCAACCCCCAAATATCGTCAGCGTTCTGATTGACGATATGGGCTTTGGCGATATGGGTATACCCGAGCTCAACGCTGTCCGTGGGTACGACACTCCGAACATCAACGACTTTTCGGACGAAGCGTTGCGTATGGTTCGGATGTATACTGAACCGTCCTGCACCCCGACTCGCGTGGCACAAATGACCGGCCGCTTGCCCGTGCGTATGGGAATGGGTGATACGACCGTCGATATCGCTGGCTTTGGATTGCCCGATAATGAAGTGACGCTGGCCGAAGTCTTGAAACAGGCAGGATATGCAACCAGCCACGTCGGCAAGTGGCATATGGGCGATATTGCCGAAAGCTGGGCGATGAATCAGGGTTTTGACTATGCCCAGCACGCCATCCACCAGCAGGGCCAGCTGACAATCTTTAATGATGATGCGATCAAAGAACAGGTCTCGGTCGCGATCCGGGACTATGAGGATAAATACACACTGGACGGCTGGTTCCGACCGGATGCCTCGGCGATGATGACCGTCATCGAGGGCGAGACCGGCGGCGCCATTCGCGAAATCCGCATGGAAGCCGGAGAACGCTGGAACGCCGAAAAATACGACGAAATGAACCAGGCGTTTCAGGATAAAACACTTCAGGAACTGGAACGCCTTGCAACTGGGGACGCGCCCTTCTTCCTGCAATATTGGCCGATGATCCCGCTGGACAATACCCGCGCCGGCCGTGACGGGCCGGAAAGCGCGAATGGCGGCTTGTATGTCGACAAGATGCAGCTACTGGATCAGTGGCTGGGTGATCTGTTCGCGCGCATGGATGATCTAGGGCTCAGCGAAAACACCATCGTTGTGGTTATGGGCGACAATGGGCATTTTACCAAATACGCGCCGCAATCCGGGTTTACCCCACTGATTTACGCGGGCGGTAAAGGCGACACGACTGAAGGTGGCGTGCGCGTGGACGCCTTCATCCGCTGGCCGGGCATGATTGAAGCTGACGGGTTGTTAAACAGCATCATTCATGTTTCGGACCTGTATACCACGATCTCGCGCTTTGCCGGGGCGGATGGATTCATCCCAAGGGATCGTCTGGTCGATGGTGTCGATCAGTCGGCGGCGCTACTGTTCGCGGATGAATCGAAAGCGCGACGCGATCACGTGATCATCTATTCGGTCGCGAAACCCGAGGCGATCGTTAAGGATCAGCTTAAGCTCAAACTGCCGGGACCCGGCGAGAGCGCAATTTTAGCAAAATTCTTCGATCTTTACCGCGACACCCGCGAAGAATACTCGGTCTCAACCGAAGTCGGGTCTTGGGGTGGGCAGGAATTCGTACGTATACTGGGCCGCCACAAGGCGCGGAAAGAGAAATACCCCGATACTCCGCCCGCCTACGGCATGCCTTATGAGGGGATTGAGAACATTCGTCCCGAGACACAGCAAGCCGTTGAAGCTTTCATGATCAAGCGCGCGTCGCCCCAGAAGTAGGCCTGTTCTTTCGTAATGAACCGCGAAGGACTGTAATCACCAAAATCGAGGATCTCAGCATGGTTGGTAGCATAATTTTCGCACTGGGATTGATCGTGTCACTCGGAATCGGGTTTGTCTATTTCCGCGACCTTGGCGATGTCTCGCAAATGCTGCTGAAAGTAAAGCGCGAGAATATGGTGCGCTTTATCCGGCATGAATACCGCCTGATTGGCATTGGCCTGGGCGGATTTGTAGTGGCAACCCTTGCACATTTCCTTTTGGGGGGCGGCCCTTTCTGGCTTTGGCTTGTAACGGCTGCGCTGACCTTGCTTCTTTATGGGTTTCCCTATGTGTGGGTGCATTTGGGCCTGAGAAACCAGCTCAACGACGCCCAGTATTTTTCTATCGAGGAAGCGCGAAAATATGTCGGTCCAACAGCGCCAGTCATCGTCATCGAACACAATGGTCACGCGCGCGCGCACCCGGATGCGCAGATCATGCGCCCTCATTTGGCGGGCGATGTAGATGGGCTGGGGGGCGAGGATGTGGTCATGACTTACTGCGCGATGGCCAATCTGGGTCAGGGGTACACACCGCGAATAGAAGGACGGCGCCTGAACCTTGAGGTTCTGGCCCAGCATGGCAACAACTTGATACTGCGTGACAACGACACGGGCGATCCGATCCAGCATATCTACGGTTTTCGCGAGGCGGATCGCGACCCCAACTCCGAGGGTCCTGCTTGCCCTCTCCGGCCCGAAGCGCAAATGAGGCCTTGGCCCACCTTTCGAATGACATTCCGCGGGTTTCAGAAAGCCTATCCAGAAGGTGAGGTGTTTCTGAACAAACCATCCACGAACCCTTTGCTGCGTCTGCTGGACATGATGACCGAGATCACCTTTGGCTGGGGCATCGGACGCCAACATCAGGAAGACGCTCCTGTGATGGACAACATGGATCGTTCAGACCACCGGTTGCCGAACAAAACCTACGTCTGGGGAATTACGATTGGTCAAGATGTCGCTTGCTGGACCGACGATTTCATCATCGAGAACAACTGGATCGTGACCGCCAAAGTCGGAGGACGGGATGTCGTGGTCAGCCTGGATCCGAAATATGAAAGCCTGGGCGTTTGGTATAACGACTCGGGTCAACCGGTGGCCAAATGCGATTTCTGGGGTCACTCGGATCAGGGTCAGCTAAAACGTGTAGAAACCCTGCGCGCAGGCGTATTCTGGCACGTTTGGTCCGAGTTTTTCCCGAACACAGATATCAATCGCGTCGGCAACAGTTCGATGGCGACGGAAGAAGCTGCGGAATGAAAATCAGGACCACACAATTTCAAACCAACGACAATTTATTGAAACTTGTATGTTTGTCGGGAGGAACAGAATGTTTTCGTCACTATGGGTGAAAAGTTGCTTACGCGCGGCAACGCTATCGGCATCGGCAGCCACAACGGCTGCGGCACAACAATCCGATTGGTCCTACGAGGCCACGATTTATCTGTTCATGCCGGAAACAGAAACATCCTTAAGCACCCCCATGGGGACACTGGACGGTACACTCAGTTTTTCTGATGCATTGGAAAACCTAGATTTCGCCTTTATGGGAGCGTTCTCGGCCACCGACGGACGATGGCTTATACTTGCAGATTACAACTACACAGATTTGTCGTTCAGCAACAGCACTCCCGGCCCCGCCAGTTCGGGCCTCGAGACATCATTTACCACGCAATACCTAAGCGGTTATGTCGGCTACCGAGTGTATGAAGCACCAACTATCTCGGTGGATGTCGCCGGAGGGTTCCGGTGGTTCAGCACTGATACAGAGTTCACCCTTCTCCCTGGCGCGGCACCGGGGAGGACAACAACCGCCGACGACAGCTGGACCGACCCTGTCATCGCCGCCAGAGCACGCGTCCGGTTCTCGGACAAATGGTCCGGCACCGGTTTCGTCGACTACGGAGGTTTCCGCAGCGGCAGTGAAACATGGCAGGTTCTGTTGACCGCCGAATATGCCATCAACAACAGATGGCTGATCCGCGGCGGCTATCGCTATATCTCGTTTGACCATGAGATCGACGGTAGCGATTTTACATTTGATCAGTCAGGGCCAGTGTTAGGCGCGACTTATCGTTTCTAGAATTCTTTATTGGTGAACTCGAGACTGGGTTGTGATGTTACGAACATCGTTTGATTGGCGCGAGTAGACTGCAGAAAGTTCTAGAGAATCATATTCGCTGTGTCCTCAGATTTGTCTTCGTGTCTGGCACCAGTTCTTGAACCCCAGCATCGATAGCTGGTTGGGGTTTGTTCTCACTCTAGAAATCAAGCGATGAATGAAGCAAGTCTAAGTCGCGATGCCACTTTCAACCGCAGAGTGAGAATTCACCTCGGCTGGCTTTCGCAACTACAGCGAATGGCTGCAAAGCGGGCTGCGACCGCAGCATTGAAATATGTAGGCCAACGGCAGCTCAGGGCCGCAGAAAACATCTGACCCTTCTGGTACAACCTACCGGCTCCTTAAAACCTCCCTCGGACTAACGCCTAGAGTTTGTCGGAACATATAGCTGAACGCGCTCATAGATTCGTATCCCATATCGAAGGCAACCGAGGTTACGCTCTTACCCGCCGCGAGCAGTGATACGGCATGCAAGACCCGTGCATGGCGCAACCATTTCGACGGTGGCATGCCTGTTTCTGCGATGAACAGTCGTTCGACGGTCTTTCTGCTCGCGGAGACGCCTGACAACCAAGCTTCGACTGAGCGAATGCTGCCTGGGTCGTTGAGGGCATCACGCGCGACGCCGAGTAGCCGCGCATCTTTCGGCAAAACAAGTGAGAGCGACACGTCCTTCGCTGCGAGTAGCTCGTGTCGAAGCAAGGTCTGCAGCGCTGTGTTGTGCTTAACTGTTCGTGTACTTGTAGCTTCTGGCATCGCCGCAACAAACAATGCATCCAGAAGTGGTGTCATGGCCACGACCCGGCAATCTGGCCCAAGCCACTCTGCCTCTTCGCGATTGACATCGACATAGTGCATGACGTTGTTCGCCCCATAGCGCATCCAATGTTCTTTGTCCGGGGGAATCCAGATCGCCATAGCCGGACTGAGCAGCAGGACCCGGTCCGGGGTTCCGACATACATCGACCCTGAGGCCGCGGAGATGAGTTGACCAAAATCGTGGGAATGCCAGTCGTAGCATTCGCCTGACGCTGGCTCAATCGTTTCCCCGAGATAGCGGGGTCGATCAGATGTTGTCAGCTTGCTGTCCTTCATTGACGAATCCTCGATAACAATCGTCTCCCTGTCGACAGACAGACATATCACCCTTCGCTAACAATCGCCAATCAGTCGGGCACCGTGCCTGAAGTTTCGCACTCAATGGGTTAGGCACTATGACAGAACGATCTCTGATGGCCTGGTTTGCCGCAGGACACTTCGCCATCGACTGGCCAATCGCAGCGCTATGGTTGATCGTGCCGGCCGCTGGCCTCCACATGGACCTTTCCCCCGCTGAGGTCGGTCTACTGTTCACGCTGCTCAGCGTTGGTGGCGCTTTGGCCTATCTGCCTGCGGGCCTCATCGCAGATCGGGTGTCGAGCCGTGGTCGTCTTCTTGTCGGCACCTTTTTCTGGGTCGTCGTGGGATATGCGCTCGCAGCACAGGCGCTAGGATTTTGGAGCCTTGCGATCCTTCTGGCACTCGCTGGGATGGGCAACGCGGCCTGGCATCCGATTGCAACCGGAGTACTGACCGGCGACAACAAGACAACGCGCGCCCGCGCTTTGGGAATACATGCGGTTGGAGGGTCTTTTGCGGAGGTGTTCGCGCCACTGTTGATCGGGTTGCTGTTATCGGTTGTGGATTGGCGCGTTGCTCTGGCGCTTTCGGTACTTCCAACCGCCTGTGTTGGCGTTTGCTTTTTGTGGGTCGCGCGGGCGGTTCCTTTATCCGAAGCTTCGCGTATCAGTAGAAAGGAGCTATTGCTGCTTCTGAATACATGGCGCAGTCTAAATGGGGTTCGCCTCGTTGCCATGGTCTCATTCAATAACATGGCACTGATTGGTCTGATGAGCATGATCCCGCTCTACTTGGCGACGGTTCACGCACTTGCACCCGGAAAGATTGGGGTTATCTTTGCAGCTATGCTTGTGGCCGGGGCGCTCGCCCAGCCGTTGGTTGGATCAATTTCCGACAAGCTCGGCCGCTTTCCGGTACTCGCGACTGGAAACGGGTTTGCTGCCCTGGCTATCGGTTTACTGGTGTTCGAGCCCCCGTTCTTGGTCATGATTGCAATCATGGCCTTTGGGGTTGCCTCGCTGGACGCAGTTCGAGCGACAATGCTGGCAGCCGCAGTTGATCACTCGGATCGCAACGAAAGTACGACGCTGGGTTTCGCGTTCACTTTGCTGGACGGGGTAGGCGCGTTTGGAGCGGTTTTGGCCGGGATCGTCGCTGGCATATCCTGGGGTGCCATGTTTGGCCTTTCTGCGGCGCTTGCCGGCGGTGCGGCCGTTCTTGCCATCGGCACTCTGCCCGCTTCAGCACGACCCAATGATCTTCCATCAATTGATCCGCTTGGTAGAAATCGCATGACCATCGAAGAGGCTAAGGCCGAACATGCGCGGCGATACTGGTTTATATGATCAAATGCGCGAACCGCCGCGACTAAACGCGCCAAGCGACGAATGGGAACAAATCACAAGGATGCTTAACTATGATTGCCTACATCACAATAGGTGCCGATGACATGAAGAGCGCTGAACGCTTCTACTCCGCGTTTCTGCCAGATCTCGGATATCAGCTGGAACACTATCACGGTGACCTGAGCTATGCGCTTCCTACAAAGCCGGGGCAGGCGCCAAACCTCCCTGAGTTCTATGTCAAATCTCCTTTTGACAGGCAGCCCGCATCAACAGGAAATGGCACGATGGTCGCGTTCGAGGCGCGCAGCCAACAACAGGTTCGTGATCTTCATGCCGCTGCACTTGAGGCGGGTGGAAGAGACGATGGAGCGCCGGGCTTCAGAGAGGCCTACGGACCGAACTTTTTTGTCGGCTACCTGCGCGATCCTCAAGGCAACAAGATCGCGTTATTCTCCAGCGATCAGAGCGAACCAGGAAGAGACGGATGAAGGAAACTGTCTGGTTGGGCAGGCAATACAACGATGGGCTTGGCCTCGGTCGCATCGTTTGCTATCTACTTTGCACGGTCGGCAGAAACCGAGGCGTCGCTGCTCCTCTGGGAGAGCTAAACCTGCCAAACAGATCGAACGGCAATGCATTCACTAACACAGTTGAGAGCGCCGCTTCGTTAAGCCAGCGACCGACGATCCAGCATTGGCGCTTGATGTGGAAGCCCCATGCCTAAAATCTCTCTGCCGTTACACGCGGACGACTTGACCGTGTTTGTGCGATCCCTCGCCAAGCAACTCGGTGACGCAAGCCCGCCGCACCTCGTGCTCATGAATATGGCTGCGCGTGCCGCAGGTTTTCAAAACGTCCAACACATGCGCTCGGTCCATGCCGCTGGTCAAAGGCTTGCACGCGCAACCAACGGGCAAACTGTTGATGCGAGAGCCGTTGAGCGCGCCTTGCATCAATTCGACGCCAGCGGATGTCTCCTTCGCTGGCCGTCAAGACGCAGCGTACAAACTCTTGCTCTCTGGGCGCTCTGGGCAAGGCTCCCACCGGCACAGTTGATGATGGAGCAGGAAGTCAACGAGCGTCTGAATCTCGAACACGCGTTCAAAGATCCAGCAACCCTGCGGCGAACAATGATTTCTGCCGGGCTTCTGACGCGTCAAAACGATGGTACCGACTACCGACGCATCGAACAGGAGCCGCCAGTCGAGGCGAAAGCTCTCATTCAAGCACTGAACGTGCGGCGCCGAAACCGTGCGTCAAAAGCAGAGGAGGTCGGCCATGCATAGAGGATCTTGCCTTTGCGGCGCCGTAAAGATCGTCGTCGAAAGTGACCTGCCGCGCCCCACCGCGTGCCACTGCCAGCAATGTCGCAAGCATTCCGGTCATTTTGAGGCCTCCATAGATATTCCCCGTACGGCACTTCGGATCGAAGGCGAGGATGCAGTGCGCTGGTACCAATCTTCTGAAAAGGCGCGACGGGGCTTTTGCGGCACCTGTGGATCAACACTGTTCTGGGATCCGATCCACCATGACTGGACGGCTGTCGCCATGGGCGTATTCGATGGTCCAACGCATACGTCCCTCGCGATGCATATCTTCGTGTCCGAGAAAGGGGACTATTACGAGTTCGCAGACGGACTCCCTCAAAACGAACGTTAGCGCGAAGCAGAATTGGTTTTCGGAAACAGAGATGAGACAAAAGTTGATTTTGCTGACAGGCTGTTCTGGTGGCGGGAAGTCAACGTTACTTCAGGCCCTCGGCGAGCGCGGACACGCCACGGTGACAGAGCCCGGTCGACGGATTGTTGCGGATGAATTGGCCCGATCGGGTCACGCTTTGCCGTGGGTCAACATGCACGCATTCGCATTGCGTGCCATTGAGGTTGCAAGGAGCGACTTGCACGCAGCGCGTGAGTTAGAAGGTTCTGTCTTTTTTGATCGCGGGTTGGTCGATGCAGCTGTTGCTTTAGCGAGTTCCGGCGGACAGGACCTATCAGAAACACTCGGAAAAACGCGGCAATATGCGAAGCAAGTTTTCGTGGCTCCGCCATGGAAAGAGCTTTTCACGCAGGATGGTGAGCGCAGACACGACTTCTGCGCAGCAGTTCAGGAGTATCACCGTATTTTGTGCGCACTAGATACCCTTGGCTACTTGAGAACGGAGCTGCCAAGGGTATCAGTGCAACAACGCGTTGAATTCGTTCTGAGCATATGCGGTGCAGCTTAAACCAGTGGTCCGCTTCTAACCCATCAAGCTCTCGACTTTGCACCCGCAGCGAACGGCGGCAGTACGGGCTGCACCGCAGCGAGTATCTGTATGGGCGAAGGTCGGCTAAGGGCCGTCCTCGGTGGCAGTATGACATGGGGCAAGGGACTTGCCGCACCTGCTCCGATGTCGGCATCGAGCCCATACCTACCAAATGCTGCGCATAGCGCGAGTGACTGCTTTGGACTTCCTACGCTCGAATCTCTTCACGCATAAACTCGACAAAGGACTTAACACGCGGCTTTCGAAAGGCCGAAGGCAACTGCACGCTTTGGATCGGCAAAGTGCGGGAATGGAACTCCGGAAAGAGTTGCACAAGACGTCCGGTTTCAAGGTCGTCCCCCAAAAACACATCTGGGCATATGAAGATGCCGCTCCCTGCGCGCGTCGGAACGAGGCAGGCGGGAGGACTGTTTGCGAGAAATGGGCCAGAGACAGGCACCTGCACGGTTTGCCCTTCGATCTGGAAGGGCCAGCGGTTTGGATCCGGGTTGTTCGCATCTCGAATGCAAATGTGGTCCGAGAGTTCCGCAGGATGTGAAGGTGCGCCATGTTCTTCAAGGTAGGAAGGGGTCGCGACGACTTTCATATGCGTTTCACCAAGCTTGCGAACGACCAAACTGGAGTCACTGAGCGCGCCGATCCGTATTGCGATATCGAAACCGCCCTTGGCCAGATCGGCATAATGATCCGACAAGTCCAATTCGACCGTGACGTTCGGGTGTTGCTCTACGAAGCGGCTTGCTGCTTTAGCCACCGCCGTGTCGCCATAGGTAAGGGGCGCGGCCACACGAACGATGCCCTTCAAGCCCTCTGAAGCGTCAAACTCAGTCTCCAACTGCTCCATCTCAGCCAGCACTCGTCGCGCTCCTTCCAGATATCGCTCCCCCTCGTGGGTCAGCGACATAGACCTGGTGGTGCGATGGAGAAGATTCAGCCCAACCATGTTTTCGAGCTGTGCGACACGCTTGCTGACCAGCTTGTTTGAAATGCCAAGCCGTTGTCCGGCGGCGGCAAAAGAACCGGATTCCACAACAGCCACGAAGCTCTGCATCCCGTCGATCCGGTCCATAGAATTGTCTCCATTTGCGCGATACACACTCGCTCTTATCGCCATTTTATGGAGAAAAGACCATCGCTAAGTTCCTCTCAAGCTTAATCGCAGGAGAAAAGAACATGGCAGCGTCAGACGCCCCCATCTCAATAGGTCAGGTCGCCCTGACGGTGCGCGATCTGGATAAGACCGCCACCTTCTATGAAGACGTGATTGGCCTCGGCCTGATCGAACGCGACGGTGAAAGCGCCTACCTCGGCACCGAGGCTGGAACGCTGATCGAGCTGCGCCAGGACCGAAACGCCAAACCCTTTCCTAAAGAGGCGGGGCTGTTTCACACGGCATTTCTGTTGCCTTCCAAACAAGACCTCGGCGCATGGCTGATCTACGCGGATGAGCGCGGTGTTCGCCTGGACGGGGCATCCCACCACGGTGTCAGCGAGGCGCTTTATCTGAACGATCCCGAAGGAAACGGCATCGAAATCTATCGTGACCTGCCTCGCAAAATGTGGAAACGCGAGGGCGATACCGTCCACATGACAACGCACCCGCTCGATCTGAAATCACTCACAGAAGATGCCACACAGTGGCAAGGCGCACCACAAGGCACAGTCATCGGACACGTTCATTTACGTGTCGGTGATGTCAGCAAAGCAGCGAAATTCGTTACTGACGAACTGAGTATGGTTCAGACCTTTGAGCTGCCCTCAGCCCGCTGGTTCGGGTCCGGTGGCTACCATCACCACCTAGCTACAAACGCTTGGCAATCCAAGGGAGCAGGCTCGCGCTCTGCTGGGGCCACTGGTCTCACAAGTGTTGAGCTGTTGGCAGACCCCAAAACTCTCACGCCCGGCCGCAAGGTCGACCCGTGGGGCACTGAATTCACGATCAACTCGGCGCAAGCCTGCGCCGCGTGAATATCGTCAAATCAAACCAAGAGAGGACAACAACAATGACACCTAAAGAGCTCGTATTGGAGGCTGTAGCCGCCATTTTCGTCAACTTCGACGCAACCGCAGCCGAACAACTGCTGGCAAATGACTACATTCAGCACAACCCTGCTGTACCCACAGGTGCCGCTCCAATCCTGGGGTTTATCCCCGGTCTTAAGGAAAGCGGGATCGAGGTGGACATCCACCGGGTCATCACGGAGGGCGATATCGTCGTCCTGCATACCACCTACAACAACGCCCAGGCGTTTGGTGCAGACACCTTGGTTGGCTTTGATGTCTTCCGCGTCGAGGACGGAAAGGTTGCAGAACACTGGGACAACCTGACACCAATCACACCGCCGAACCCGTCGGGTCATACTCAGACCGATGGTCCAACTGAGATAACCGATCTGGATAAGACCGCTGAGAACAAGGCGCTGGTCACAGACTTTGTGCACACCATCCTGAAGGATGGCGACGTTGACCGGATAACCGAATTTCTGTCGACGGAGACCTACATACAGCACAACAGCAACATTGCTGACGGTCTGGACGGTTTGGGTGCGGCTCTTGCAGGCATGGCCGAGCAAGGCATCCAGATGATCTACACGGACGTCCACATTGTTGTGGCCGAGGGCAACTTTGTCTTCACCGCCTCCGAGGGCACGTTTGCCGACAAGCCGACTGCCTTCTATGACCTGTTCCGCGTCGAAGACGGCAAGATCGTTGAGCATTGGGACGTAATCGCGGACATCCCGTCCGAGATGGCCCACGACAATGGAAAGTTTTGATCGGGTGCCATCATGAAAGCGTTCTTGATCACCCTGATAATGCTCGTAGGAGGTAACGCAATGGCACAAGACGTCGGCGTCATTGAAATTGTGACGATGGACCTTGCTGAAGGCGTTACACCGCAAGAGTTCGAACCTGTTGATAAAGTCATCGAAGATGAGCATGTCAGCAAACAACCAGGCTTTGTCTCGCGCCAAGCTGCATTCACAGATGGCAAATGGGCAGTGGTAGTTAACTGGGAAAGTGCCGAAGACGCCCAAGCGTCCATGGATAGCTTTGCATCAGCACCCGCTGCTGAACGATTCATGAGCATGATCGATGCAACCACAATGTCGATGACACGCTACAATTTAGCGCGATAGCAGACAAACAGAAGGGCGGCACTACGAGGTAGTTGCCGCCCTCCCCTGGTTGTTGTCGCGTTGTTCGGGATGCGCACTCACATGGCACGACATCTCGTTCTCGATAGCGAACTGTTAGGGCGCTAAATTGACAGTCTATCACTCCATAAGTTCGATCTCGCCCGGGCGCCACGATCCGTCGAACCAAGGCTCGAGAGGGCCATACAATCGCAGTACGGTCGACCAAGATTTGCCCGGCATCGTCTGTATCCAGTTGCCCTCTTTGCCTTCAGGCGCTTCAGGCGCGAACCAGACAGTGTAACTTCCGTCTTCATTCGCTTCCAATGTAGCTTGGTTGCTGTCGACCCCTGCGAGTTTCTGATCAGTTTCGAGCAGTGAACGGGTTTGGGTGTCGTAAACGACGAAAGACCAGTAATCCTGCGCGGGCGGATTTGGCGGGATGGTGACGGAATAGGTGTTGCTCCCATCGAAGTAGTTCCCGTCACTGTCCCGGTTTGCCAGCGCATATTGCGACCCGACACCAACCTTTTGTGCAACCATGGCAGGCGTAATGCCAGTCGCGTAGTAGTGGAACAGGGTCCGCGCATCGAGGATTTTCACGTCCCCCGCCTGGAACTCATGATTGCCACCGACGAACGCCGTCTTCCAATACCCTTCGTCATAGTAGAATGGCGCACGCGAGCGAGGAGCAAAATTCAACGACTTAGCCGCCGCCGTGCCCAATGCGACTGCCTCTGTGAGCAGCAGCCTCAGTTCGTCATCGGGTTCAAATGGTTCACCTTTTCGGATACCCAGCGAGAACATTGCTCCCATCAATTCATCGGGAAGTGCTCCTTCCGCTTCGTTGTCTACAACGGCCTTCATCTCTTCAAAGAAGGAAAAGTCATTGGCGTGTATCGTGTTGAACTGAAGATCAGTCAGGTTCACAAATTCCTGATCGGGCGGCGCGTCGCGGTCTTCCCACCGGTAAACACGAAGAGTTTCCTTCACACGATCCACTGCGGCTCCAACGCCGTCTTCCCCATAAAACGCACGCAACAGAAACCAGTTCCGATAGCTTGGCGGCTTCACAATATAGTAACCGTCGTCCGGCAACTCACCTTCATAGTCGGGCGGAACGATCAAGAACTTCCCACCCTCGCCAGCGTCAGGCCCAGCGTTCCCGATGTCAGTGACATAACGCATATAGGCATCGTTCACGAACCCCAGCATGCCCGGCGGCACGTCGTAAACCACTGGCCCTTCGGACAGGTCCGTACAGTTAAGAATGTAGATTGTCGTGGTGTTCGGCGTGAGAAGAAGCGAACGGGCGTTATACAGGTCTTCAAAGATCCCGATCTTCATCGGATCAACGCCAGCGCCCTCTTCGAGCCCGTGACACATTGCATATGTTGAGGCTGCAGGCATTCCATCCATGAATACCTGCATGCCACGCATGAAATTTAATGCGTTATACGACAGCTTAGCTGTATCCGGCGTCGGCAAGCCGTCAAAATATTCCAACGTTCCAAATCGTGTCTCCACCTGATCCGGTACGATTATGCTATCCGGAACTTCAGCCTTGTACTCTTGGGCTGGAGATTGCGATGCGAGTACCAGGGCGGTCAGCACGGCTAACGACTTTGTTTTCATTGTTCACTCCATTGGGAATTTTTGTTTGTTTTGATCAGTTTACTTTTTCTAGATCGCCCAGCATCCAGCCACTTTCCAACCATCCGTCTTGCGGCCCATATAGACGGAACAAAAGGAAGTACGGCTCTGTGGTTGGTATCCAGTTGCTTTCCTTGCCTTCCGGTGCCTCCGGTCCAAAAAAGATGTCGTAAGAACCGTCTTCATCGGCTTGCATAGAGTCTGTGTCGCGCTCGGACAGACCCACTGGATCAACGTTCCGGATGAAGCTCTTGGTCTCCATCGAATAAACAATCACGGACCAGAAATCGTCGGCAGGTGTGTCTGCTGGCACGTTAAGTCTGTAAGTCTGATTGTGGTCGTACATGTCGCCGTCGCTGTCGCGAAGGCCCGTCAGATAAAAGGTACCGCCACCGAGTTGTTTCGGCAGGTACGTGATCCAGAAGTAGCTGCCGCCCGCACGCGCATCCACAAGTACCTCTGTCTCAGTCTCATACGGGAAGCCTGCCTCGGGTTGACCTTCGGCAAAGTCCCATATCAGCCACTGGCTTTTCATCTCGCCGCTATCGTCGACCCAGAGCGGTATCATGGCTTTGCCGGGCGTAACAAAGTAGTTCTGCATAGAGGCATACGCCAACAACAAACCCTCATTCATTGCTTTCAACTGAATTTCCGATGGTTCGAAAGGTTTTCCCTTTTCGATCCCGAGATCCTTCAGGAAATTTACCATGACCTTGTCTTGTTGTCTGACGGGGTTGTTTTGAACGTAATCATTCAAGTCCTGAAAGAAGGTCTCGTTGTAGTATGGAAGCGAGTCGTACGGCACTTCTGACGCTTCGAGATAGTTGTTGGGTGGTGGATTGTCAGCCTCAGACAGGTAGTACACTTTGATCGTCTGAGCGTACTCGGCCGCATCGGTGTCCGTTCCGCCATTCGTCAGTTTTGGCCGGAACGAAAAACCATATTCGTAGGTATCTGTTTCAAAGGGAAGGTATCCCGCTTCAGTTAATTCCTCCAGCGACATTTCCCCTTCGTAGCCTGGGGGTAGCATGAGGTACTTGCCGCCGGCACCTTCATCGAAACCATCGGGACCTACGTCCACAATAGGAACATCCCAAGCATTCACGATTGTACCGAAGTAGTTCACCTTGTCGGTGGCAGCGGGCACTTCAATGACAAGGGGACCGGGTTCGGAGGTCATTGAAGCCCAAGCATAGGCCGTAACATCGTTGGCCGTAAGAAACCCATGTTTGGAGTCGAACGGCTTGTTGAGATAAATGATGTCATTGTAGTCGCCACCGAGGTCGCGGCGAATGCCCTTGAGGAAATCGATCATACCGGCGGCAGGCATTCCCCAGATGGCCGTCTGGGTGGCACGCTGCACCATAATCTTGTACTCGATGTCCTCGACCTCGGCTGATCGTGCAAGGATGTCGCCCGTGTCGTTGAAGGACTGGGAGAAAACTGGTGAAGCAGAAATACCTGCGCCGAGCACCATTCCCAAAAAATGCATCGAAAAACCGCCGTGTAATGGCCGAAGTATTTTCATATTGCAATGCTCCCTGCTGTTTAGGGAAAGCTTGCACATTCGTTCAGCCGATGCGTATCATTTCACGACACGCGGGCGAACAAGCGGGTTGACGGATTGAACCTACCACCGATGATTTCGGCTAAGGCCTTGGGCGCGATGCCCCAGTTTGTGCTTGAGGCCGCTGGGGAAAGACGCTTGTTGCGTGCTTTTGACTCTGCCGATCTTCCTGTTCACTTCATTGAGGAAAGAGGCGGTTACATCTCGGAGCATGCCTTGGCGACCTTTGTGCACGAAGCCGCACGATCCACGGGACAACAAAACATCGGATTGTTGTGGTCACCGTATCTCACTGTCGCTGACTACGGCGCCTGGGGGAGTTACGTTCTTTCTGCTCCAACGCTGGGGGCAGCGCTAATACGAGCTTCTGCCGTCATGCCATTTCATTCGTCTACGGATCGCGCGTGGCTTGAAACTTCGGGCACAAGCGCGCGCTACTGTTATCGTTTTGGACTTCGCTCGCATTTCGCGTATCCGGACATCGGCTTCTCGGCCGTTGGGGTTTTTTTGAGCATATTCCGCGCGTATTTAGGAAGCGACTGGAAGCCATCTGCCGTGCTCTTGGACTTCCCGAAGGTTCCTGGATTTGTCGAGGCAGAAGACACCTACGCTTGTCCTGTAATCTGGAACGCCTCCCGGCTTGGGGTTGATTTTGATGCATCGGCTTTGCGAGCCGAAACCACGCCCAAAAAACTTACCGGCGGCTCGACAACCGTCGGAGATATTTCTCGCGAACGATTGGGCGGCCCACCTCAAACACTTAGAGGACAAGTCGAGGAAGTGGTTTGGCAACAACTTCATCGGGAGGAAATGTCGATTGATGCCACCGCGCGTTCGCTCGATCTTGGCGTTCGCACACTACAACGGAAGTTAGCAACCGAAGGGGTTCGTTTTCGCGAAATCGTCAACGATGTCAGGGTAGCAAGGGCCGAGGAACTCCTCACAGATACGCGCGAGACAGTCTCCAGTATCTCCTCCATGCTAGGATATGAAACCGCAAATAATTTCAGCCGCGCATTTAGGAAGGTGACGGGACTGACGCCCTCTGACTATCGCAAGATGAACTCCGACAATAGTTGACTTGTGGGTCGCGAGAGCAATCTTCCAATGTCTGCTTTGTCCGCATAGCCGACTTTGATCCAATGGCAATAAAGTCCGCTCCTGTGGTTCGCAGACGTCGAGATTTTGCATTTGCAGCGAATGGCAGGTTCCACGGGCCGCGCCGCAGCAGGTCGACCAGTTGGTGAATGTCCGGAATGGGCCGTAATTATCTGATCCCATTGCCGTATTACCTTCAATGGAAGTCTGGTTTCCTATAAATATTCAACAAGTTCATCATCAATAGCCTCTGACAATTCAAACGTAGACAATACGATAGTAAGATCAGGACCGTTCTTAGCAGAAAGCGATCAACTTGGCTCGGCTCAAACTCGAACATCTACAAACATTTCTTTCTGTTGTGCGCTTCGGCAGTGTCAGCAAGGCAGCCGAAGTACTTAACCTGACGCAGCCTGCCGTGACTACTCGCATCAAGTCCTTGGAAGATGGTTTGGGAACGTCGTTGTTCAAACGTGAAAGCGCTGGCATGCGCCTCACCAAGCGTGGCGATATGCTTGTCCACTATGCCGAGCAATTTCAGCACCTTTCAGATCTGGTCGAAGAGCACGTTGTGGATACGAGCGCCGTTGACAGGTTGATCCGCCTGGGCGTGTCCGAGACTATCGCTCAAAGTTGGCTGCCCGAATTTGTCGGCGCATTGCGAGCAAAGTACCCGTCTCTCAAGATCGAGATCAGCGTCGACATTTCATTGAACCTCCGGGATCAGTTGCTGGGGCGTGAAATCGATCTGGGTATTCTGCTTGGGCCGGTCTCAGATTACACGGTCGACAACGTGGTGCTTCCGGATGTACCACTGGCCTGGTTTCAGGCAGCAGGCGGAACTCTAGGGCAAAACGTCGATCTGGCTGGCATCCCAATCGCGACCTACGCCAAGAACACCCGGCCGTACCGGGAACTGAGGGCCGCACTTTTCGAACGATTCGGTTCCGAAATCTCCCTGTTCCCGTCCTCTTCTTTGTCTTCTTGTTTTCGGATGGTCGAGGCCGGGCTATGTGTTGGCGCGCTGCCGATCTCGCTAGCGAAGAAGCTGGTGCAAGAGGGAAAGCTGGTCGAATTCGACCCGGGCTGGGTTCCCGAACCTCTTCAATTTTCTGCCTCTTACCTGGGTGATCCGCGCAATCATCTGCTTGAGGCCGCAGCGGTCATCGCCCGAGATGTAGCGCTTCAACAGGTATAAAAATATATTATGTAGAAGACAAAAATAATACAATTTGATTTTATGCCCTAGTCGCACGAACGTATTCCAAACTAGGGAGGGTCGTAATGAGCGATCTGTTTGAGCCGTTGAAATCTGCGACAACAGCGTCTGTGCGCGCGCAGATCAGGTCACGGGCCTATCGCGGTCACACAGCCGGATTGGGCGGGAATACCCTGCAGGCCAATCTGGCGATTTTGCCCGAACATTACGCGTTGGATTTCATGCGCTACTGCCAGCGAAATCCAAAACCCTGCCCGATTGTCGGCGTTTCCGATACGGGCAATCCAAACATGGACACCTTGGGAGTTGATATTGATATCCGCACCGATACTCCGGCTTACTACGTATATCGCGACGGCATCCACGTCGACACGGTTCATGATCTCAAGCAACTGTGGCGCGATGATTTTGTGGCGTTCGCTTTGGGGTGCTCATTCACTTTCGAACATGCATTGCAACAGGCCGGCGTACCGCTCTGGCACATCGAAAACGACCGCACAGTGCCGATGTTCGTGACCAATATCCAAACGATCAAATCTGGTCCTTTCGAGGGGCCAATGGTTGTCAGTATGCGGGCGATCCCTGATGCCAGGGTAGACGAAGTTGTCGATATCTCACGCAAATTTCCTCTGGCGCACGGAGCGCCGGTGCATTGGGGCGAGCCAGAGAAAATTGGTATCGCCGAAATAAATAGCCCGGACTGGGGCGATCCGGCTCCGGTCTCAGACGGCACCACGCCAATGTTCTGGGCTTGTGGCGTCACACCACAGGCTGCGATCAAGAATGCCAAACCTTCAATCGCGATCACGCACAAGCCGGGGCACATGCTGATCACCGACATCGCGGATGACGCTGAAACACCCATCTATCAATCAAAATAATACAACAGGAGAGAAACCAGATGAAGAAACTCGCAACAACTCTCGGCGCGCTCGCTGTCTCAACAACCGCAGCGTTTGCCGACAATCCCGTGGTTTTGAACGCAGTAGGAACGTGGTCCAGCCTGACCAACTACCAAAAACACGAAGAGCCATTCTTTAACCAACGGCTCAACGAGGCATCGGGCGGCGAAATAGTCGGAAAAATCCAGTCGCAATCCGGTTTGGGGCTAAAGGGCTTCGAGATCATGCGCATGGTCAAGAACGGTGTCTTCGACTTTGCCTTTGGCTTGCCCGGCTACGTCGCCGCCGAAAATGCGATTTTCGAAGGCGCTGATCTGTCCACTTTGACACAGGACATCGACACGCAGCGTAAGGTGGCCGACGCCTATTTCGACACGTTGTCCTCGGCGTTCGAAGAGATCTACAACGCCAAGCTGCTTATGCTGTACCCGTTCCCAAGCCAAACCCTTTGGTGCAACGCTGAAGTGAACGGAATTTCCGATCTGGAAGGCAAAAAGATCCGCGTCTACTCGACGACTTTGGGTGATTTTGTAGAAGGTGTCGGGGGCACATCCGTAACTGTCGCCTTCTCCGAGGTTATTCCGGCGCTGGAAAAAGGTGTCGTAGACTGCGCGATCACCGGCACCATGTCAGCCTATACGGCCAAGTGGAACCAGGTGGCCACTCATGCCTATACCTTGCGTGTTGGCTGGGGTCTGGCATTCGGAGCCATGAACCTGGACAAATGGAACAGCCTGACGCCAGAACAACAGGCACTCTTGGAAACCGAACTCGCGGTTCTGACGGACTCCATGTGGGCAGAGACGGCAACCGAAGATGATATTGCGATTTCCTGCATCACCGGCGGCACATGTGAAATCGGTGAAGCCGGATCCATGACGCTCGTCGAACCCACGGCAGACGATTTGACCGCACGGGACAAGATCGCGACCGATGTCGTGCTGGCCCGTTGGGCGGAACGCTGCGGCGCCGATTGTGCTGCAAACTGGAATGAAACCGTTGGCCCGATCCTTGGCCTGAAAGCCGAAGCCAAGTAATCCGGCCGATTCAGTGGGGCGGTCAAACTCCCGCCGCCCCACCACAAAACATCAGGTAATCAAAATGTTAGACAAGCTCTTAGGCGGCGCGCGAAGGCTGAGCCTTTGGATGACGTGGCTGGGTGGTACACTGATCGTGTTTTCGGCCTTCCTCATCACTCTCGAAGTCTTTCTACGCAAAGTTTTCAACATCTCGCTGGGCGGGGCGGACGAAATCTCGGGCTATGCCTTCGGTGTGGCAACCGCGTTGGCGATGTCTTTTGCGCTGTTTGAACGCGCGCATATCCGGGTTGACGCCCTGCTCGGAGCAATTCCCAAGGTGCTGCACCCAATTATCAACCTGTTTGGCCTCGTGCTTTTGACAGGATTTGCCTTGGTCATCGTTGTGATGGTGTGGGGTATGGTGGCCGACACGCTGGCTAACGGTTCCCGGTCGATTACTCCGATGCGCGTACCGTTGGCCATTCCCCAGATACCGTGGCTCTTGGGTTGGATGTTCTTTGTAGGCTCGGGCGTTCTGATCGCTCTGGCCGCGATCAGACAATACTTACGAGGCGATCTGGCCGGAGTGCAGGACCTGATCGGCGTGAAATCCCTGGACGAACAAATAGAAGACGAGACGGTATAGACCGATGCTGATCAAGACACTCCTGATCCTACTTGCCCTCATCGGTTTGGCCGTTCCTATTGCCGCCTCGTTGGGTTGGCTGGGCCTGATCCTGCAATGGACCGACAGCCCGATGCCGTTGCACCGCGCAATATCGGATATGGCATGGCAGACCAGCACGGACTTTCTGCTGGTGGCAATCCCGATGTTCGTAATGATGGGAGAGATCCTTTTGCGTGCTGGCATCACCGAACGGATGTACGACGGTATTGTCAAATGGCTTGGATGGTTGCCGGGTGGGTTGATGCATTCCAATATCGGATCCTCGGCCCTGTTCGCGGCCACGTCTGGGTCATCCGTAGCCACAGCCGCAACCATCGGAACGGTGGCTGTGCCGCAGATCAAAAAACGGGGTTACAACGAGCGGCTGTTTCTCGGCACCGTGGCTGCCGGAGGAACGCTCGGCATTCTCATCCCGCCTTCGATCAACCTGATCCTATATGGTTTGTTGACCAATACTTCGGTGCCGGAACTGTATCTGGCGGGCTTTCTGCCTGGATTTCTGCTGGCACTGTTGTTCATGGCAACCGTCGTTGTGGCATGCATGATCAGGCCGGAATGGGGCGGGGACCAATTACGCCACAGCTGGGCAGAGCGGCTTGCTGCGCTTCCTGCACTGATCCCCCCTCTTGGCATCTTCATGGTGGTCGTCGGCTCGATTTACGCAGGTCTGGCTACGCCTACCGAAGCCGCAGCATTGGGCGTTGTTGCCTCGATGGCGCTTGCGGCGTTCAACGGCAAGATGTCGATGGAAACCATGCGTCACGCAATCGAAGGCACAATGCGCACGACCGCCATGATCATGCTGATCATTATAGCTGCGGTGTTCCTGAACTTTGTCCTTTCAATAATCGGCCTGACCCAGGCTTTGACCGATTTTGTCACAGGGCTGGGCTGGAGCCCAATGCAAACCATGTTGATGATCGTCGCGGTGCTGATCCTGATCGGCTGCTTCATGGAGACGTTGTCCATGCTGTTGACCATGGCGCCGCTGGTTACCCCGATCGTTGTGGCGCTGGGTTTTGATCCGGTGTGGTTTGGCATCTTGTTGATGGTACTTCTGGAAACCGCTCTGATCACACCGCCGATAGGGATCAACCTTTATGTGGTGCAAGGGATCAGGAAAGCAGGACCGATGATGGATGTGATCCGCGGCGCATTGCCATTTGTTGTTACCATGTTCGTCATGCTCGGGCTTCTTTTGGTTTTTCCGAAGCTCGCAACCTGGTTGCCTTCCTTGGTGTACTAAACCGCCGAGGCTTCCTTCCCCCTTCATGAAATTCAATGCCGGTTTGGCCGGCAAGCAGAGGAGTTATGTCCATGTGGCAGTTTTGGGTAGATCGGGGTGGCACGTTCACCGACATCGTTGCACGCAAGCCGGATGGAAGTTTGCAGACACATAAGTTGCTGTCCGAGAATCCTGAACGCTATGCCGACGCCGCTGTACAAGGTGTTCGTGAATTGCTGGGTCTGGAAAGCGATCAGGACATCCCAAAAGGGTCAATTCGTGCGGTAAAGATGGGAACCACGGTCGCGACCAACGCGCTGCTGGAACGGAAAGGCGAACGAACCATTCTGTTCATAACGAAGGGGCTGCGCGATCTTTTGCGGATCGGGTATCAGAACCGTCCGCGCCTGTTCGACCTGAACATCCAGCTGCCCGAGCTTCTGTACGAAGACGTAGTCGAAGTCGAGGAACGTGTCGCGGCAGATGGCGAGGTCGTGACACAGCTGGATATCGACAAAACGAAAACCGCGTTGGAAAAGGCCTATTCGGACGGGTACCGATCCGTCGCTGTCGCGTTGATGCACAGCTTTCAGTATCCCGCTCATGAAAAACTGATTGGTGAGCTGGCGCGTGCCGTTGGGTTTCCACAAATCTCGCTTAGCCACGAGGTGAGCCCGCTGATCAAACTGGTGGGCCGCGGAGACACCGCAGTGGTTGATGCCTATTTGTCACCCATTCTTCGTCGATACGTAGAGCAGGTAGCGACAGCTCTGGGCGCCGATGAAGGCGGGTGCGATCAATTGATGTTCATGCAGTCTAACGGCGGCTTGACCGACGCCGATCTTTTCCAGGGTCGTGATGCCATCTTGTCCGGGCCGGCGGGCGGTGTCGTCGGAATGGTACGCACCGCTGCCGATCACGGCTTTGACAAACTGATTGGTTTCGACATGGGCGGCACGTCTACGGACGTGTGTCACTATGCCGGTGAATATGAACGATTCTTTGAAACCGAGGTTGCCGGCGTCCGGATGCGTGCGCCGATGATGTCGATCCATACGGTCGCCGCAGGTGGCGGATCTATCCTGTCCTTTCGTGATGGCAGGATGCAGGTCGGGCCGGAAAGTGCTGGCGCCAACCCCGGACCTGCTACCTATAGACGCGGTGGCCCGCTAACCGTCACCGACTGCAATGTTTTGCTTGGCAAACTGCAGCCCAATCATTTTCCGTCGGTTTTCGGCCATGAAGGCAACGAACCGTTGGATAAGGAAATTGTGCGCAGAAAATTTGAAGCGCTGGCGGCTGAAATGGGTACGGATAAGTCGATTGAAGAACTTGCCCAAGGGTTCTTGCGCATCGCTGTTGAGAACATGGCAAATGCGATCAAGAAAATCAGTGTGCAACGCGGTTACGACGTTACCAAATATACCATGAATTGCTTTGGCGGTGCCGGGGGACAGCACGCCTGCCTGGTCGCCGACGCGTTGGGGATGGAACGGATTTTCATCCACCCGTATGCGGGCGTTTTGTCAGCCTTTGGTATGGGTTTGGCGGACATCACAGCGATCCGGGAACATCAGTTCCAGTCCTCTATTCTGGATCCAGAGGCACAGAATATCTGCGATGCTCTGGCGAAGTCCGCCAGGGCCGAGGTTGCGGCGCAGGGCGTGGCAGAGGTAGATATCTCGATCTCAGCAACTGCCCATATCCGTCCCGCGGACGCTCAGCAAAGTCTGTCGGTGCCATTTTCCGACCCGATTTCGATGCGCGACGCATTTGTCGTGTCGCACAAGCAGCGCTTTGGATTCGCGCCGGATACCAGCGATCTGATCATCGAAATGCTGGTGACAGAGGCTATTGGAAAGACGGGTGAGCAGGTCACTTTGCCCGATAGTGACGCAACCAACGCCGCTCGGATTCCGGTGACGCTTTATTGCAGCGGGCACCACCAACAGGTTCCCCTTGTTGATCGGACGCAGCTTGGCATTGGTCAATCGATCAAAGGCCCGGCGATCTTGACCGAACCAACTGGAACAAATGTCGTCGAAGACGGTTGGACTGCCACCTGTCTGAGCGGTGGCAACCTGGTCCTGACGCGTGAAACACCGCTGCAGCGGGTTGAAGCAGTCGGCACAAATGTCGATCCGGTTATGCTGGAAGTGTTTAACAACCTTTTCATGTCTATAGCCGAACAGATGGGGGCAACGCTCGCGAATACGGCGTATTCAGTGAATATCAAAGAACGGTACGACTTTTCCTGCGCGATATTTGACCAAAACGGTGATCTGGTTGCCAACGCACCGCATGTGCCCGTGCACTTGGGCTCGATGTCGGAAAGTGTTCGTACGATCCTACGTCAAAACAAGGGCAAAATCCGTCCAGGTGACGTGTTTATGATGAACAACCCCTATAATGGCGGCACCCACCTTCCCGATGTTACCGTCGTCACCCCAGTTTTTGACGAAGCAGGTGAGAAAATCGTGTTCACCGTCGCCTCGCGCGGCCATCACGCTGACATCGGAGGTAAGACCCCTGGCTCGGCTCCGCCCGACAGTCGCCACATTGAAGAAGAAGGCGTGTTGATCGACAATTTCTTGTTGGTCGATCAGGGTAAATTACGAGACGGCGCGGCGCGCGACCTGTTGGGTTCAGGGCGTTACCCGTGTCGCAATGTCGATCAGAACATGGCGGATCTTGCGGCACAGATTGCAGCGAACGAGACCGGCGCAGCCGAACTGCGCAAAATATCGGCGCAGTTTGGTTTGCCAACAGTCCACGCCTATATGGGGCACGTTCAGCACAACGCTGAGGAAAGCGTGCGACAGGTTCTCGACGTCCTGCGAGATTGCAGTTTTTCCTACCCATTGGACGGAGGGGCAAAAATCGAAGTGGCAATTTCGGTAGACAGGGAATCCCGAACCGCCACTATCGATTTTTCGGGCACATCCGATCAATCGCCCCTCAACTACAATGCACCGCTGGCAATTTGCCGTGCCGTTGTCTTGTACGTGTTCCGAACGTTGGTCGGCAGCGACATTCCGATGAACGAAGGCTGTATGAAACCTTTGAAACTGATTGTTCCGGCTGGCACGATGATCAATCCCAACGCACCCGCGGCAGTCATTTCCGGCAATACAGAAGTCTCGCAAGCCATTGCGGACACCCTTTATGGCGCGCTTGGGGTTATTGCCGGCAGCCAGGGCACGATGAACAACTTTGTCTACGGTAATGCCTCCTATCAAAACTACGAAACCATCTGCGGCGGGACCGGAGCCGGCAAGGGCTTTAACGGTACGAGCGCGGTACACAGCCATATGACAAACACCCGCATGACGGACCCGGAGGTTCTGGAAAGCCGGTTCCCGGTACGGTTGGAGGAGTTTTCGATCCGCTCTGGTTCAGGCGGGAACGGTGAGTTTCAAGGTGGCGACGGTATTCGCAGGCGGTTGCGGTTCTTAGAAGAAACAACCGTGACCATCCTTTCGTCCCACCGGGATACCCATCCACACGGTGCTTCAGGCGGCGCCCCCGGCGCGACGGGACAGAACGCAATTGTCCGTAGCGACGGAGCCGTACAAAAGCTCTGTGGCAACGACCAGTCAGTTCTTCATTCGGGAGACGAGTTTGTAATGGAAACACCCGGCGGCGGTGGGTTCGGTCAACCAAACAAATCGGTTTAAGTTGGGGATATACGACGAAAGAAGGGTTTTCGTAATACAAAGGTGCCTTTGACTTGCTCAGGATATTGTGAAAACGCTTTCTTTTGCTACGGAAAAAACAGCTGAGGCCAGCTTCGCTCTGCGGTGTTGGCCTACTGTTGATCAGCTATCTCTTGTGTCGTGAACGGTCGCATTGGGATCTGTTTAGCAACATCGAACTGGTGGATGGAATGCAGCTGTGGGCCACCCGTCGTAGTGCAACTCGATTAGTTCCAGCTGATGCAGCGCTGCATCCGAGGACTGAAAGGAGTCTGAAGGAGAAGAACTAAGTTTGTGCTACGGGCGTACGAAGAAACTACCTTACTGATCTTGCACCCTTCTAAGCGCTGCGCGGCAGCGTGAAAACCGGCCATTCGTTCAGGACACAACGAGATTAGAGCGGGCAACTTACGGGTCGCGGACGAAACTGTCCTATCTTGGAGCAACGGTTACTCACTGATTATTTCAGAAGACGGACCATCCGGTTTCTTGAGTCAAATAGGCGGCTGCCCGTGTACCAGCATTTGAATTGCCGTAGAAATTCAATCCCGGTGACCAAATGCCGATGGAAGCAACGTTGGGTGCAATAATGAGAATTCCGCCACCTACGCCACTTTTCCCTGGCAATCCAACGCGAAATGCAAAGTCGCCGGAACCATCGTAGTGACCGCAGGTCATCATCAACGCGTTGACACGTCGCGCGTGATTTAGGGACATCACTCTTGGCGATCCCTTCAAACCGGCAAGAACGCGACCGGCTCGTGCAAGTTGGATGGTTGTCATTTCAATTGCGCATTGATGGAAGTACGTTCCAAGGACCAAATCGGGCGGGTTAAAAAGGTTCTCATAAGACGCCAGATAATGAGCGAGTGCCTTGTTTCTGGCCCCAGTCTCTTGCTCGGATCTGGCCACGACGCCGTTGATATGAATGTCATCATCCTCGGCCATTGCGCGCACGAGATTCAAGACTTCGGCCAAAGCCAGTTTGGGCTCACGGCCAGACAGGAGGGCGTCTGTGGTAACAATAGCGCCTGCATTCACAAACGGGTTTCTGGGGTGGCCTTTGTCGCTCTCCAAAAGAACGATCGAGTCGAAAGCAGTACCTGAGGGTTCGCGATCGACCCGTGCCCACAATTGGTCGCCGATCCTTCCCAAGGTTGCAATAAGTGCAAAGACTTTAGAGATGCTTTGTATCGTGAACCGTTGATTGGCCAGCCCCGCAGAATACGTCGCCCCGTCTGCCAAGCAGACACTGATAGCAAATTGGGCGGGTTCAATTTCAGCAAGATCCGGAATGTACTGCGCAGGCTGTCCCCAATCCGCTTCGTGATAGATTCGATCTGATATGCTTGTCAGCAGCGCCTGTAAGTCGAGCATCAGCCAATCCTAATTTTAGCAGTGACGTTGTTGTTCAGCACACCGGGGCCGGCCTAGCTTACAGCTTCTCTGCACCTCCTACAAAGATCGGCAGATCGTGACGGGCCGCAAATTCAGATGTGGCATTGCGAAATGCTCGTTTGAGGACGACATACATAGACACATTTGTGTTTTCCATTGGCATCACAAATTCCATCTCAATGGTAACCCGCGGTTCGAACCTGCGTGCAACAACGCCATGCGGTGCAAATAGCGGCAGTGAAAATGGTTCCGCAATGTTGACGTTTCGTTTGTTGGCCAACAGCGCGTACCGCATTACGGATGATTGGCACCAGATTCGCTTGGATATGCTGCCAGACGCTTCGCCAATCAACCGGGTTTCGTCATCATTGGGTAAGAACATCGTTTCGCTTTCAAACCCCACATGACTATGCCCGCTGAGATCTGTATTTTTGATCACCTTCAGATTGGCTAGCTCATGGTCCTGATGCACAGCGAACACATAATCGGCCGTTGCAAAGGCTTCGGTATGGATCCCTTCAAGATGACCAACTTTGTGCGTTACGGCAAAGTCGAGCTTTTTGTCGTAGAAAGCTTCCACAGTTTCTTTGGCATCCTGATCATAAATGTCGACGAAGGCATTTGGGTAGTTCTGATGAAATGACTCTAGAACCGAGGGCAATACCGCGGCGCCGATAGTCGGTAGGCAGGCTAGGCGAACCCGATCTTCGATCCCTGCACGGATTTCAGCAGCAGCGCGTTGTAGCGATTCGGCGCTATCGTAGACACCCTCAGCGATCCTAAAAAAGGCCATACCCTGAACTGTTGGTGTTACGCCCCGGCCCACGCGAGTAAAAAGTTCGAACCCTACATTTCGCGAAAGTTCGGTGACAAGTCGACTTACACCCGATTGTGTTAACCCCATATGTTCAGCGGCGGCCGCCAATGTCCCAGTTCGCACCACGAGCAGAAACGCCTGAAGCTGCCTAAATGTCATCGTCCAACCCTCTTCGAGGAATGATCCAATATAGTGTGGCCAACAGTTCGTTGAGGATCCTTCAGGTAAAAAAACGCGATTCCCGACCAATACCGGCGAAGTTCCGATAGGCGTCAGATTACGGTGCACGCCATCGCTTCGCAAGTTGGAGGCGCTCAAATAAGCGGTGGTCGCAAAGAAACCGCTCGGCGCTCGCCGCCATTTAACATCTTAGGATAAATGCGAAAAATTTGTATTGCTGACGTAAGGTCAAGTACCTTGATGATTCAGCAGGATTCCGAAGGGAAAATGTTTGCTACCACTCCGACCACGATGAACCACAAGGCACAGCAAGGCACAAGATAAGGCCTGGCAAACTAGCGACCAAGTGAAGTCCTGCGCATTCTTTTTGCTGATGCCACTGTACATACTCGGAGCAAACATGATCTCGAACCGCGCACTTGCATTGTCCTCCGTAATCAGCATGGCGCTGCTTGCATCGCCCTCAATCGCGGATGTCCATCCTGTCACCAATGAAGAACTAGCCGACGAGCAGGTGTTTACATACCGCGTCGGTGATGAATTTGCCTCGATTGATCCGCAACTGGCGGAAGATGTCCAAGGCGGTGAATTCATTCGGGACCTTTTCGAAGGGCTGATGAACCAGGACGCAGATGGCAATCTGGTGCCTGGTGTCGCCACACATTTTGAAGCGAACGCTGACAACACCGTCTACACATTTCAATTGCGTGACAACGCCAAATGGTCGGATGGCAAACCTGTGACCGCCCATGATTTTGAGTATTCGTGGAAGCGACTTGCCGATCCGAACACGGCCTCTCCTTATTCCTGGTTCGCTAAAGAAATGGGGCTGAAGAATGTCAAAGCTGTTATGGCCGGAGATATGGATCCGTCCGAGCTTGGTGTGAAAGCCTTGGATGACCACACACTGGAAGTTCAGCTGGAAAACAGCATGGGGCACTTTCCGCTTATGACGACGAGCGAACCGACATTTCCGTCGCCAAAATGGGCGATCGATGCGCATGGGTCCGACTGGACCAAGCCCGGGAACATCGTATCAAACGGTGCTTATGTTCTGACCGAACATGTCCCCCAAGAAAAATCCGTGCGCGAACGCAATCCGCTTTACTGGAACGACCAGAACACGATTTTGGAAAGGGTCGAGGCTCTTGTCATCAGTGACGACAACGGTGCCCTGACGCGCTATCTCGCCGGTGAGTTGGATCGCACAGAGGTGCCTACCGGGCAATACAATGCCCTAAGCAAAAAACACCCAGACGACGCAGTTAGTTTTCCGCGTCTCTGTGCCTACTATTACTTCATCAACATGACGGAAAACACGCATCCCGCACTGCTGGACCCGCGTGTTCGCGAGGCGCTTTACCTGGCCATTGACCGAGAGGTGATCACCAATGCGATCCTGCAGGGTGGCGAATTTCCGGCCTACACCTTCACGCCCGAGGCGACAGCTAACTTCGTCAGCCCAGACAGCTCGGCACGTGGAATGACGCAAGCCGAAAGAGACGCGCGCGCTTCGGCTTTGCTGGCCGAGGCTGGCTACTCTGGCGAAGAGATTGAGCTGGATCTTCTTTACAATACCAGCGAGGCGCACAAGAAGATTGCGATCATTGCGTCCCAGATGTGGAAACAGAAGCTGGGTGTCGATACCGTCCTACAAAACATGGAATGGAAAACCTTCCTCGAAGCGCGTTCGAACCAGCAGTTCGACATAGGCCGCGCCGGATGGTGCGGGCCATATAACCTGGCATCGTCCTTCCTGGACCTGATGAGCAGCACACACGCATATAACGATGCGGGCTATGCCAATGCCGAGGTTGACGCACTGCTGGAAAAAGCCAAGACCAGCCCCGATCCGTCTGCAAGTTTTACGCGTATCGAGGAAATCCTGGCCACCGACTTCCCGATCATTCCGATCTATCACTACGCAGGCGTTTACATGATGAACGACGATCTTAGGAACTGGCCCGTTGGGAATGTCGAGCAGAAATGGTACTCGCGCGAGCTCTATTTCGCGGCTGACTGACTGGGCAGCGCCGGACCGCACACCACGTCTCTGGTCCGGCACCTCATCCCGAATTCGCCCCAAACATTCCCTTTCCGCGGGAGGTCCCAATGACCGAATTCATATTCAGACGTCTGCTATCCGCGATTCCTACGCTACTTGTTCTGATCATCTTCTCCTTTCTGCTGATGCATTCCGCACCCGGCGGCCCGTTTTCTTCTGACCGACCCCTGCCGCCCGAAGTGCTGGCCAACATCGAGGCCAAGTACCATCTCGACGATCCTCTTCCGCTCCAGATCTGGAACTACGTTGTGGGTGTCGTCACCCAGTTCGATTTCGGTCCGTCCTTTCAATATAAGGATAGGACGGTAAACGAGATCATCGCTCAGGGTTTTCCGGTGACGTTGACTTATGGGTCGATCGCATTTGTGGTTGCCGTTGTGTTTGGGTGCGCCTTGGGCATCACGGCAGCGCTGAACCAGAACTCGTGGCTTGACTATTTTGCCGTGGGTGTTTCTATCGGCGCTCAGGTGCTGCCGAACTTTGTCATGGCGCCGATCCTCGTGCTGATCTTTACGCTATGGCTCGGATGGCTGCCCGGCGGTGGGTGGAACGGTGGGCAATGGCCCTACCTGGTCATGCCGGTGATCGCATTGTCGACCAGCTTCATGGCGTCGATTGCCCGGATCATGCGGTCGTCGCTGTTGGAAGTGATGCACAGCAACTTTATACGAACCGCGCGCGCCAAAGGCCTGTCGGCGCGTGCAATCCTTTTCCGGCACGCCTTGAAGCCGGCGATGCTGCCGGTGATTTCCTACCTCGGGCCGACCTTCGTGATCATGATCACCGGATCTGTTGTGATCGACCTCTATTTCACCACCGGCGGTATCGGGCAGGCCTTTGTAAACTCGGCGCTGAACCGGGACTATTCGGTGATGATGGGGATCACGATCCTGATCGGCTGCCTAACCATCCTTTTTAATCTGGTCGTGGACATCCTCTACGCCTGGATTGACCCCAAGATCAAACTATGAGGAGGCCGCACCATGTCTGACACCGCCATTGCAGCTCCTGACGGCCACGTGGAAACACCGACAAAAGGGCGATCCCTCTGGCAGGACGCGCGCCGCCGGTTCTTGCAAAACCGGGCCGCTGTGATCAGCCTATTCGTGCTGAGTTTTATATGCCTTGTTGCCGTTCTTGGCCCGTTTTTTACCGCATGGAACAACGAAGAGGTGGACTGGAGCGTCTTGGGCGACATTGCTACGTTGGGCGCGCCGTCGCTGGGAAACGGCCACTATTTCGGCGTCGATGAACTTGGCCGAGACCTCTTTGCGCGTGTCGTTCAAGGTACGCAGGTTTCACTCATGGTCGGGATCGTCGGTTCGTTGATCGCCGTCACCTTCGGGACCCTCTATGGCGCGACAGCTGGATATGTAGGCGGGCGCACCGACAACATCATGATGCGGCTAGTCGATATCCTGATGTCGATCCCTTACATGTTCGTGCTTATCCTGCTGCTGGTCGTCTTTGGCCGCTCGATGTGGCTGCTGTTCGTGGGTGTCGGATTGATTTCCTGGTTGGAAATGTCACGGATCGTACGCGGCCAGACATTGACCCTGAAATCCAAAGAATATGTCGAGGCGGCACTGGCTATCGGGGTCAAGCACCATGTGATTGTCATCCGGCATATCATCCCGAACTTGCTGGGTGTGATCGTGATCTACGCCACCCTGCTGGTGCCTCAGATGATCCTGACCGAGAGCTTTATCTCGTTCCTTGGCCTCGGAGTTCAGGAGCCCAACACAAGCTGGGGAGCGTTGATCTCGGAAGGTGCCTCGACCCTGCAATACGGCACCTACTGGCAGCTCTTCTTCCCGCTCGCTTTCTTTATTGTGACGCTCTTTTGCTTCTTCTTCATCGGTGACGGCCTGCGCGACGCGCTGGACCCCAAAGACAGGTAGGGACCATTCATGAGCTTGCTAGAAGTCAAAAACCTCTCTGTAGAATTCGACACGCCCGACGGGCCGGTACGTGCCGTGCAGGACGTCAGCTTTTCGCTCGGAGAGCAGAAGACTCTGGCCATCGTCGGAGAAAGCGGATCAGGGAAGAGCCAGACGGCGTTTTCAATCATGGGGCTGCTCGCCGGCAACGGGCGGGTGACCGGATCGGTCAAATTCGACGGAACCGAGATTCTTAATGCGTCGGAAAAAGTGATGAATACCTACCGCGCTGCGCAGATTGCGATGATCTTTCAAGATCCGATGACATCTTTGAACCCTTTCGTCCGAGTGTCAAAGCAGATGGCTGAGGTGCTGATGCTTCACAAAGGGTTAAGTAAAACGGACGCCATCAAGGATAGCACCAAGATGCTGGACGCCGTTAAAATCCCCGACCCGGCACGACGTGTTCACATGTACCCGCACGAGTTTTCCGGTGGCATGCGACAGAGGGTGATGATTGCGATGTCCTTGCTATGCCACCCCAGGTTGGTCATCGCCGACGAGCCGACAACTGCGCTGGACGTAACTGTGCAAGCGCAAATTATGGATTTGTTAAGTGACCTGCAAAGCGATTTTGGTATGAGCATCGTGTTGATTACCCACGACCTTGGAGTCGTAAAGGGATCGTGCGAGAACACGCTGGTGCTCTATGGCGGGCGTGTAATGGAAAGCGGCCCGACGGATCAGCTCTTTGAGGCGCCCACCCATCCCTATACCCGTGGATTGTTGCATGCGGTGCCAAGGTTGGAGTCAAATGACGCCAAGCTGGCTACCATCCCCGGGAATCCGCCCAACATGCAGCAACCACCTAAGGGCTGCGCATTTTCTCCGCGCTGCGGGTATGCCAACGACCGCTGCATCGCCGAGAAGCCCAAGCTGGAACAATTCAGAGCGGGTCGCAGCCGCACTTGTCATCTGTCCTTGGAGGAGCTCGTATGACCAGTACCGAAACATTACTCAAGGTCGATGGCGTCAAGGTCTATTTCAAGTACGGCGGAACCGGCCTCGCGAAGAGAACGGAACAAAAGTACATCAAGGCTGTTGACGGGATCAGCTTCGACATTAGACGCGGCGAAACGCTGGGGATCGTCGGCGAAAGCGGTTGCGGTAAATCCACGCTGGCTCGCGCTGTCATACGGATGGTTCCTGCGCATTCCGGGCGTGTGTTGTGGATGGGTCAAGACCTGCTTGAATTGGATGGAAACGCCATGCGCGACCAGCGCAAGGACCTTCAAATGATCTTTCAGGATCCGCTAGCCTCGCTGAATCCGCGCATGACTTTGGGGCAGATCATCGCGGAACCGTTGAAAACACATTTCCCCAAGATGCCCCGATCCGAGATCCGCTCGAAGGTGGCTGCCATGATGGCGCGAGTTGGCCTGTTGACCAGCATGGTCAACCGCTATCCGCACGAGTTTTCCGGTGGCCAGTGTCAGCGGATCGGGATTGCGAGAGCACTGATACTAGAACCCAAGCTGATCATTTGTGACGAGCCGGTTTCTGCGCTGGACGTGTCGATCCAGGCGCAGGTAATAAATCTGCTGATGGACCTACAGAAAGAGATGAACCTCTCCCTGATGTTCATCGCCCATGACCTGAGCGTTGTAAAACACATCTCCACACGCGTGATGGTTCTGTATTTGGGTAATGTGGTGGAATTGGCCGAAAGCGAAGCCATATATCGGAACCCGTCACACCCATATACCCGCGCTTTGATTGCAGCCGTGCCGGATCTGGACAAGCCCGCCCCGGCAGACCGGGCGTCATTGATGGTCGACGGAGAGTTGCCCTCTCCGCTGGCGCCTCCGTCCGGGTGCCCATTTCGTACGAGATGTCCCATGGCCCAGGATATTTGCAGTACTGACAAGCCGAAACTAAAAACATCGTTCGACGGCCACAGTGTTGCGTGTCATTTTCATCGGGTTGACCAACACGACAACTGAAATTTGCTGTTGCGTAAACAGCGACGGACATTCCACTTACAGCGCTTGCGCCGGGAGGGTTATTGCGAGTTGAACCAGATTGACGGCTCCGATCACCGAAGGCTCGAGGATCGAAGCGACACCTGCACGCTGCTCGTATTCATTTACGATGCGACCAACTTTCCAATTCTGAACTTCATCACCTCAGCCAACAACAAATTTGCCAACGATGTATAGGTTCAACCTTAGCTCGATTTTGCGCTCGCAGCGAACGGCCGGTTTGACGAGCCGCACCGCAGCGACCGAGACGTTGGGTGAACGGCTGCTGTGGGCCGGTTCTACCCAATGAGCTGACAGCGGAGCAGGGAACTGTGCTGCAATGGCGCCGAGGTCCGGAATGAGCCCAATATGTCGATTGCCGCGTGATCAACAGATGTCTGGTCAGTGGAACTAATTTGGACGGTTCAATTGTTTATTAGCTTCAAGAACCCCAATGGCCAAAAGTCTGCGACAAACGCTTCAAAACCTTAACGAAAGACATGACATGCCACCGTCCAGCTTTGCACAGTCGGTATTGTCGATTTCAACGACCGAGTACCCTTCCTGATCCAACATCTCTGCTGTGCGCGGGAAGCCAGCGGCCATCAACACCAAATTGTTGAAGCGGATTGCGTTGGCGGCTGCTTCTTCGCCGTCGGCTACATACAATACCCGGTAGCCTTCAAAGCAACCCGATGCATCCAATCGACGGGTCGACAGGATTGTCTCGGCATCCATCAAGGAACAATCTGTCTTGAAGTGCAATACACCTTCAGGGGTGAACACTTCGCGCAAGTTATGGCCCCAGTCCGAGGTGATCTTAGCGAGTTCGGCGACACCATTTGCATCCGTGCGGTCAGACCGACCCACGAGAATCTCGCGACCAGTCACAAGGATATCTCCGCCTTCAATATGGCCCGGACCTTTGATTTCGAAGACCGTTTCATAGCGTGCTTGAAGTGTCGGTGCCATTTCGGCCACTTCACCCATTCGCGAAGGTGCGCCGGGTCGCATTAGTACAGCACCCTGCGGCAGGCAAAGGGCTGTGTCTTCGACAAATTGCGCGTCAGGGAACGCGTCGAGGGGCTTAAGTTCGATTACCTCAGCCCCAGTGCTTTTCAGGGCAGCCACGTAAGCCATATGCGCTGCCACCATCCCGTCGAAATCCGGGTTGCCGATATCTTCTGCGCGCAATCCGCCAGCAATGGTTGGGGCCGGGCGTCGGGTGATGGCGCGGGAAAATTCAAAGGTCGGGTCAGACATGTTTCAATCTTTCTGAGGTTCGAATGGCGGAGCGGTGACTTCGATCATTGCCGGCCCGCCCCGGGCGACAGTTTTGCGCAACGCCTGCGCGATGGTCTGCTGTTCGGGTGGAACCGTGGTGAATGGAATACCAAAGGACTTTGCCATTGCAGCAAAATCGGGGGGCGAAGGATCACATCCGATGTCGGTCACGCCCACATCCTGCATCGACGTGGCAATTTCCCGGTACCCGCGATTGTTCCAGATCACGAAGGTAATCGGCAGTTTTTCGTCTACCGCCGCCATGATCTCAGGCGATGAAAACTGCGCGCCTCCGTCGCCGGTAATACATATAACCCGTGCGGTTGGATCGGCGATCGATGCGCCGATGGCTGCAGGTATCCCATATCCGAGAGCACCATATCCCGTTGCTGAATTGAACCAGCCACCTGCGCGGTCATGATCGTAGAAAAGATTGCCCGCATAAATCGGTTGAGTTGAGTCACCGACCATGAGCGCATTCGGCGCGGTAGAGCGAATTGCATTCAGGATTTCTACCTGATCGCGATAACTCGCACCAATCTCCTCCCAGGCGGCTTTGCGTGTTTTGTTGGCTCGTTCGGCTCCGCCGTTTTGCTTTGCTTCATGCGGTAAAGCTTCGGATAGAGCCCCCACAACCAAGTCAACGTCACCTAGAATGGTAAGCGTTGCGTCATGACGGGCCAGTTGATTGGCGCACCGATCAACTCGGATAAGGCCCGGCATTTTAGCAAATTGGCCTGTGTCGTACATATCGTAGTCGGTCGGCCCCAGCTCGGTTCCCAAAGCTAGTACGCAATCGGCGCTTTCTATCAGTGAACGAACCGCGTTCAGACTGGGGCTGGCTGGAACGGTCAGAGGATGCCCGTGTATCAAGCCGCGCGCATTTACAGTCTGCACCACGGGGGCATCCAGCGCTTCGGCCAATGCCCGTAGACCGGGCCCTGCACGTTTTGCGCCACCACCCGCCAGAATGACAGTTTCCTTTGCCTCAGTCAGTTGCTTCGCAGCCTTCGTGATCTGTGCTTGGTTGAACGAGGGCTTTGGGTCGAATGCCTCAACTGGCGTTTCTTGATACTCAGAAGCCGCGATATCCAATGGAATCTCGATATGCGCGGGTCCCGGGCGACCATCTGTCAGGCTGTGAAAAACACGGTTCAAAACCGGGTCCAGCGCTTGGGTGTCAGCAACTTGTTCTGACACCAACGCAACTGTTCTGGCCAGCCCCAGTTGGTCTGGCAATTCATGCAGATGTCCCAAGCCCTTGCCAAGTGAAGCGGTTTTATTGACACCAGAGACCACCAACATCGGAATTGAATCAGCGCGCGCCTGCGCCATGGGCGTCAGCGTATTGGTCAACCCGGGGCCAGTGATCACAAAGGTCACACCTGGTTTCCCCGAAACACGCGCATAGCCATCAGCCATGAAACCGGCACCCTGCTCGTGCCTGGGCGTAACATGACGAATGCCCGAGGCCGCAAGCCCGCGATACAGCTCAACCGTGTGAACGCCCGGAATTCCGAAGACGCAGGTCACATCTCTTTGGCGAAGCTTGGCAACCAAAGCTTCACCGATTGTCATTCCGCTCATGCAACCTCGCGTGATTTGCTGTTGGCGTGATCAATGATGCGAGAAACCGCTGTGGCAAAATCGGCGTCACTAATCGTCAGCGCGACCCGGACCCAGTCTTTCAGACCGTTGCCAAAAGCGGACCCTGGCATGACAGCCACCCCGGCCTGCAACAGATCCCACGCATAATCTTCGCCATCAAACCCGGTGGCAGAAACGTTGATGAGGGCGAACATTCCCGCCTCTGGGCGATGAACCGTCAGATCCGTTTCTGCTTCAAGACGATCAGCCAGCAGGGTGGCGCGGCCAGAGAAACGAGCGGCCATGCCGGGCGCAACCTCGGACCCGTCGCGGATTGCCTTTTCGGTCATGTCCGCGATAAAGGGCTGATTGCCAAAGAGCATTGTTTCGGAATACGGCAGCAGCGCTTCACAAAACGCTGCTGGTCCGACACACCAACCGCTACGAAACCCTGGGGCAGCATGTGATTTCGAGATGGATGATACACCTATGACACGATCCGCCAGTTTCGGGTCTGCCAATGGTGAAGCAAATTCGGCCTCGTCAAAGATCAGTTCTTCATAGACCTCGTCCGAGATGATCCATAAATCGTGCGCCATGGCGAGCTGCCCGATTTCGGCAATTTCCGTGGTAGTCAGAATTGCACCTGTCGGGTTGTGTGGCGTTGTCAGAAGAATGGCGCGGCTGCGCGGGGTGATGCGTGCAGCGATATCTTTCGCTTGCATGCGAAACTCGTTCTCTGGTCGCAGGGGTACAGGCACCATCTCTGCCCCGGAAGCTCGAACGACACCTTCATAGGTCGCGTACATCGGATCGCCGACCAGAACTTCATCACCTGCCTCTGCAACACCGGCCATGGCTGCAAACAGGGCAGTTTGCGTCCCAGGAAAGCACAGAAAATTCTCAGGCCCGAAATCCCGCCCGCGAGAGGTAGAATAGCTTGCAGCCAGTGCGTCAAGCAGTCCGGCTTCTCCACGCCCATTGGAGTACCCCGTCCGCTCCGCCCGCAGTGAGGTAACGGTGGCTTCGACCAACGCTTCCGGCACGGGCACGTCCGGTTCTCCAATCGTCATTTCGACGATGTCCGCTCCGGCCTTGATAAGGTCGCGCGCTTTCAGGTGTACGCCCCATTTGGCGCCGCCCAAGCCCGATAACCGTTCTGTCACGGATGTGGTCTTCATGGTTGCTCCACTTCTTTGGTCAATGGAATCCGGACGATAGCGCTGACAGAATCCAATCCGATCTGCGCAAGTTGGCCTTCGGAAAATGCATCCGGGAGCGCACCTCCTTCGAGCCAAAGGCCATCGATTACCGCGTTGCAGGCAATTGCCAGTTGTGTTGCTTCCGGCGCTTCGATTGGATGCCCGGTCTCCTGCAATGCGGCGACGATCAACTTCTCGAGGTGACCCCGGAAATAGTTATAGGTTCGCTGGTGGATTCGCTGCATTTTCGCATCTTGCTGCACCTTGTTCAGGAAGCCGGCCCACAAGGCCACAGCGCTTGGATCAACGATTGGTGGCCGCAGCGATGCGTCAACAAAGTTTGTCAATTGAGAAACTGCGCTTCCCTGTCCTGACGAAGCAGCTGTCTGATCTGTCAGCGTATTCATGTGGTATTCATACGCGGCCTGCACCAACTCCTCCTTCGATGAGAAGTAGTGCCGGATCAACCCTTGTGTCACGTTCGCGCGGGCAGCGATCTCTCGCACCGTGGCACCCCGAACGCCCATCTCGGCGATCAGGTCCAAAGTTGCCAGTATCAGCGCCTCGCGCCGAAATTCAGCAGACTCACGTGTAAATTTGCGGCTGTCGTCCTGCACGTCCGAGCCATCCATGGCATGAAGTTATTATACACTTGCATAATTGCGAGATTCGGGGCTTACTGCAAGTCGAAATCAGAAGATTCTTGGATATGGACACAGCCAAAACAGTATCTCCCACACTCGACGCAACCACGCCCAATGAGGCGATAAAGGTTGAAGACCTTCACAAATCTTTCGGTGTGCTTGAGGTTCTGAAAGGTGTTTCCCTGACAGCCAACAAAGGAGACGTGGTTGCCATCATCGGGGGGTCGGGTTCTGGTAAGTCCACCATGTTGCGCTGCATCAATTTCTTGGAAACGCCGAGTTCGGGAAAGATCACCATCGGTGGCGAACTTGTTGAAATGAACGTAGATGGCAGCCCGTCCAACCGCCGCCAGATCGAGCGTATCCGGACACGGTTGGCCATGGTGTTTCAGCAGTTCAATCTGTGGACACACCGCACGCTTTTAGAGAACGTGATCGAAGTGCCGGTGTATGTCTTGAAGGTGCCGAAGGCAGAGGCCATCGCGCGGGCACATGAACTGCTGGAAAGGGTAGGGCTCGGCGATAAGGCCGATACCTTTCCGGCCTATCTGTCAGGTGGCCAGCAACAGCGCGCGGCCATTGCGCGCGCGCTTGCGGTAGATCCATCCGTCATGCTTTTTGATGAACCCACCTCGGCGCTTGATCCCGAATTGGTTGGCGAAGTTTTGACCGTGATCCGCGATCTTGCTGCAGAAGGGCGCACCATGCTGCTTGTCACCCATGAAATGAAATTTGCGCGCGAAGTTGCCAACCACGTTGTCTATCTCTTCGAGGGCCGCATTGAAGAGCAGGGTCCACCTGCCGAGGTCTTCGGTAATCCAAAATCAGAACGGCTGAAGCAATTCCTCAGCTCGGTCGCTTGATTCAGTCAAAACAAACGAATGAACCAAAAGGGAGTAACAAAATGAACGTCAAGAAACTACTCGCATCGGGGCTTGCCGCCGCCATCTTTTCGGCTGGTGTCGCCAGAGCCGAAGAGGTCAAGATCGGCATCGCTGCCGAGCCCTATCCGCCATTCGCTTCGCTGGACAGTTCAGGCACCTGGGTTGGCTGGGAGATCGATGTCATCAATGCCGTATGCGCCGCTGCGGAACTTGACTGCGTTATCACGCCGGTGGCCTGGGACGGTATCATCCCGTCGCTGACCGGGCAGCAGATCGACGCGATCATGGCCTCGATGTCGATCACCGAAGAGCGGCTGAAAACTATTGATTTCAGCGATCCTTACTACAATACCCCTGCCGTCATCGTCGCGGATAAGTCGATGGATATCGAAGCGACCCCAGAGTCGCTGGCGGGTAAAGTTGTTGGCATTCAGGCTTCGACCATCCACCAGGCCTATGCGCAGGAATACTTCAAGGATTCCGAACTGCGTGTCTACCAAACCCAGGATGAGGCAAATCAGGACCTGTTCGCAGGCCGCATTGATGCCACACAGGCCGACAGCATCGCCATGGCTGACTTTGTGAACTCGGATGCTGGTGCGTGCTGTGAGATCAAAGGTGCCGTTGCAGATGACCCCGCCATTCTGGGGCGTGGTGTTGGTGCTGGTGTCCGCAAAGGGCAGGATGATTTGCGCGAGGCGCTGAACAAGGGCATCGCTGCAATTCTCGCCGATGGCACGCACGAGGAAATCACTTCGAACTATTTCTCGGCCAGCATCTACTAAGCCGCTGCTGTGACCGGACTTTTGGATTCACTTGGGCTGGCGCAGAGCGCAGAGCTTCTGTCTCTCTCGCCACCGGGATGGGGGGGCAATCTGCTGCGCGGATTGTCCCACTCGCTGCAGATCGCCTTTGGCGCTTATGCGCTCGGTCTGGTGATCGGACTGTTCGGAGCCTATGGCAAACTTTATGGCGGGAAGGTCACGCGCGATCTTCTCGCCATTTATACGACGGTGATCCGGGCCGTGCCGGAACTGGTCCTGATCCTGATCCTGTATTACGTGGGATCGGATATCATCAACAAAATTTCTGCCGCCATGGGTGGTGGTCGCGTCGAGGTTAGTGGCGTTGGCGCAGGCATATGGGTGCTGGGCATCGTTCAGGGCGCATATGCGACCGAGATTCTTCGCGGTGCCATTCAGGCGGTTCCACCCGGTCAAATCGAGGCCGCCAAATCTTTTGGGATGCCCGCCTTTATGACCATGCGGCGTGTCACAATTCCGGCCATGATGAGCTTCGCCGTACCCGGTTTGGCTAACCTGTGGCTGATTGCGACCAAAGACACGGCACTACTTGCGGTCGTGGGTTTCAACGAGCTGACGTTGGAAACGCGACAGGCCGCCAGCAGTACGCGCGCTTATTTCACATTCTTTCTGGCGGCGGGTTTTCTCTATCTCATGGTCACGCTGTTTTCTGGCGGTATCTTCGCACGGATTGAGAAATGGGCCCGTCGCGGCCAACCCTCTCTGAAGGGAGGGAGCAGATGATCGATTTCAAATCATTGATGCAGCCTCATCGCATCGTGATGATGCTGATCTTCACCGGGATCGTTATCTGGTGTGCAGCATCGCTGCAGTGGGACTGGATACCGAAATACGCCCCGCTGGCCCTTCAGGGCATCTGGACGACAATCTGGCTGCTTGTCGTCACAGTCGTTCTCGGTTTCCTTCTCGCAGTGCCGCTTGGATTGGCACAGGCGGTCGGTCCCTGGTATCTTGCCGCCCCTGCAAAGGCATTTTGTACCATCATCCGTGGCACGCCGCTGCTGCTGCAACTTTGGTTGTTGTATTATGGGCTTGGATCGCTCTTCCCCCAATTCCCGTGGATACGCTCATCCGAGCTTTGGCCCTACCTTCGTCAGGCCTGGCCCTATGCGGTGCTGGCTCTGACGCTGTCTTATGCCGGCTACGAGGGTGAGGTCATGCGTGGCGCGTTCAAGGGGGTCGCCAAGGGGCAGCTTGAGGCAGCCAAATCATTTGGAATGCCAAGGCTGACGATGTTCCGACGCATCTGGTTGCCGCAGGCAATTCGAAACGTATTGCCCACGCTGGGTGGAGAAACCATCCTGCAATTGAAGGCAACCCCACTGGTTGCGACCATCACCGTTGTCGATATCTACGCAGTATCTTCTCGGGTGCGTTCAGACACGTTCATAATCTACGAACCGCTTCTACTGTTGGCGGTTTTTTACATTCTCGTGGCGGGAGTGATCGCGTTGGGCTTCCACTGGCTAGAAGTTAAGGTACTTGGAACTGGACGCCGGAATGGCAGCTTCGGATAGTATCTACAGAAGCGGAGAAAGAGCAGATGCTCGCAGCGCGAAAGGTAACAATTCTCAAAGAATTAACCAGAATTATTGAAATTGCGAGAAGACGAACAATGTGGTCAGTCGAAATTGCATATGAAACGTCAGCTTAGACCTTTAGGCTGAGAGTTCGAGTGGCTCCTCACTTTGCTTGTGCAGCGAATGGCGGCAATCCGGGCTGCGACCGCAGAAAATGATTGTTATGCCCAATGTCGGGAATGGGCCAAATTCAACAGATTCCGGCAATCGGAATAACTTTGTAGTCTGTCAGCTTCCCAAGACTAAGTTTGCTTTGATGCCAGATATCGTGTGGCTGCGGAAAACAACTCTGCCTGCGAGCTGACGCCTAGCTTGGAGTAGGCGTTGTGGCGATGCACTTTGACTGTACCTTCGGTGATCCCGAGAAATGCGGAAGCAGAGCCGGCTGAGTGGCCTTGCAAAACAAGGCGCACGACCTCGGCCTCTCTTGGGCTTAACCTGTCCGCCCCAAACGCAGCCAACCGTTCCTCAACCTGATTCAGGGCTTCCCGTTGATCTTCGGCACCACTCAGGTTCCAGTTTCGGATCACGGCGGCCGACAGGGTCTTATGGATGGAATTGATCTTCGCGACATCCTCAGGGGTAAACCGGCGCTGACGGGCGCCTCGCGACAGGGATATTACAACCCAGTCCCCGGTGTTTCGTCTGATCAACACCCCCAACTCGTCGCTGATCCGAACCTTGCGATAAAAGGTGCGGTAGTACTCTGAACGAAAGAACGCCTCATTGACCAAATCGGCCAGACGGTAAGCGCCGGGTTCTTTTCCCGATCTACACGCTTGCGAAAACGGATCCAGCAGGTATGGGCCGGTTGCATAAAACTGAATTGATATGGCCGCCTGCACGTCGTCGAGATCGTGATAAAGCGAGACAGGTGGTGCTTGATCCTGATACCGCGTGAGGATCATCGTTTCAAAATTGACATGCAGTTCCAGAATCTTCCTCAGAGCTGTTGGGAAGAAGTCTGTTTCCAACCGCTCCAACAAGATTGCGTAGGTCTCATCCCACTTGGCCGCCGAGATGTCGTCTCTGTCTGGTAACAAAGCCAATTCCTATAACTAAAGATATATATCCTACCGCAAATTTACAGTGATGGCCATTCAATTCCATTGTTGATGTCAGAGCGCTCGCCCGGGGTGCTGACTGTGCCTCGTCACCAAAGCCTCTCCGGGCGTGAAAATTCAGGGCGAGATTCTGCAACAAGGAGGAGATACGATGAAACCGCATTTTGGCCTTTCGGCTGTTGCCATTGCCTCAAACCTCGCGATTACCTTTCCGGCTTCCGCCGAAGACCTCTCAATCTACAATTGGGCTGATTACTTTGGCGAAACGACGATTTCGGACTACGAAAAGGAGACCGGGACACATGTCAGCCTGGACTATTACGATTCAAACGAGGTTCTGGAAACCAAGCTGCTGACAGGGGCGTCAGGTTACGATGTCGTTTTCCCCGCCGCGTCCAATGCGCAGCGAGAGTTTCAGGCCGGGGCGTTGCATCCGATCGACCCAGCGCGCCTGAGCAACTACGACAATCTCAATCCGAAAATTCTGGCGTCGCTCGAAAGTATGCCCGGTGCCCGGCAATTGGGCGTACCTTACACTTGGGGCACGGTAGGGCTTGCCTACAATCCGGCCATGATCAAAGAGCGGCTGGGCACGGATGTCATCACATCCTGGGACGTTCTTTTTGATCCTCAGATCACCGCCAAGCTTGCCGACTGTGGGATTGCCGTGCTGGACTCACCGGTAGAAATGGTCTCGGTGGCGCTGAACTATCTCGGGGCTGACCCGTACTCCGATGACCCGGCCGATCTCGACAGGGTTCAGGACCTCTTCGAGGCCGTCACACCGTCCATTCGTTATTTTCACAACCAGAAAGCATCTACAGATTTGCCCAGAGGAGATGCCTGTTTGGCAGTGATGTACAGTGGTGATGCCGGCATAGCTCAGGCCCGTGCCATGGAGTCCGGCAATGGTGTCGAAATTCTGTATTCAATTCCAAGCGAAGGCACGTTGATGTGGATCGACCTCATGTCCATTCCGGTGGATTCTACGCGGGCGGATGAAGCGTATCGGTTCATTGACTACATGCTGCGGCCTGATGTCATCGCAGGAGTGTCCAACTACGTCTATTTTGCGAATGCGAATTCCGCAGCAGATACATTTGTAGAGGAAGCCATTCTGACCGACCCGGGAATCTACCCGGATGAGGCGACATTTAGACGACTCTTCCCTGATCTGAGTGTCGGCGCGAAAACGCTGCGCAATCGCAACCGTCTTTGGACGAATGTAAAATCCGGCACCTGAACCCTGCCAAGCCCGGCAAAGGCGGGAAAGAACTGCAATTCCCCGACACTCGGGCAGCAACCATCAAAATCAACGGAGCCAATAATGGTGACTTCAACCGACCGCGCCTTTCTGGCGCAAAACGAAATGGGCATGGGGTATGAGCCGACCTTTAGCGGAGCGACAAGTCTGTTCCGGCGACAATATTCCCGCAATCTAAAGAGCGCGGATATGGTTACATGGGGCGTTCCCTATGATCTCTCTGTGACCAATCGCCCGGGGTGCAGGTTCGGGCCACGTGCCATTCGTGCTGTATCGACCAACCTCGCCTGGGATGGTGGGCCCTGGCCCTGGGGGTTTGATCCCTTCGAAACCCTGAACATGGTTGATTACGGCGATTGTGATATCGACCCAGGCTTTCCAGAGCAGATTGCGCTGCAAATTCAGGACCAAGCGCGGGAAATCCTGAAATTTGGTGCCTTTCTTCTGACGATGGGCGGAGATCACTCGGTCACCTATCCGATCCTTAAGGCGCAGGCAGAACGCCACGGCCCTATCTCGCTGATCCAGATTGATGCCCATTCGGATACATGGGAAGAACACCCAAAGCGGATCGACCATGGTTCAATGTTCTACCATGCCACTGTCGAAGGCATCATATCCTCTGAGACGTCAGTACAGGTAGGCATGCGCACGCTGAATGAAAAGACCCACGGGTTCACGGTACTCGACGCAAATTGGGTTCACGAGAACGGGATTGATGCAACGGTTGCGCGCATCAAAGAAACCGTAGGAGACCGGCCTGCTTACCTGACCTTCGATATTGACGCGCTTGATCCGGCATTCGCGCCCGGAACCGGAACGCCGGTATGCGGAGGACTGTCTACCTATCAAGGGCAGTCTTTGGTGCGAAAGCTCGACGGGGTCAACCTTGTCGGGGCCGATCTCGTCGAAGTCTCACCTCCGTACGATCATGCTGAGATTACAGCTTTGGCCGGGGCATCGCTCTTGCTTGATATGGTTTGCCTAATTGCAAAGGCGCGTAAATAGCAAATAGAGAGATGGCTTGTGAGCGAAACCGCCGTTCATAATTCCTACGTTTACAGACCGGACCATTGAAAAAGGTAGAAGACGTAAACAGATAGTCGAAACTTTGACTGCGCTGCGGTAAATCGGTTTCTCTTTGGGAGATGATAGATTTCGTGCACGTCCATGTCCGCTACAAGGAACTGCGGCGCAGCGCGGGTGACTTCGAAAAACTTTAACTTTGGGCCGCCATTGCAGGCAGCCCACTTTTTAGATTTCCACGCTTTCAGAGATCGCCAGAGCGTCTTCGATCTCGACCCCGAGATAGCGGACAGTGCTGTCCATCTTGGCATGACCGAGGAGCAACTGAACAGCTCGCAGGTTACCGGTCTTCCTGTAGATGTGTGCCACTTTGGTCCGCCGCATAGAGTGCGTGCCATAAGACGTAGGGTCCAAGGTGGATCGCGTTCGGCACGTTTGTCGGGGGCGGCATGCTCCTGACGCTCGGGATCTTTGATCTCTTGAGCGCATCCATGCCCCTTCAGGCATTCATATTGCTCTTCCTTGTTTTGGGACTGACGTCCGCCATGGCCGTGATCCCGGTGCGCATCATCTTGCAAAATACTGTTTCGCCCGACCGGATGGGGTCGGTAACGGCACTGAGCGAAGCCGCAAATACGTTGGCGCTGCTGACCGCACCATTTGTGGGCGCATTGCTGGTCGGTCTGTTTTCCGTTGGTGCGCCATTCACAGTCGGCGGCTCTATTCTCCTAGTTGCGACGATAGTGATTTCGCGCCTCAGGCTTGATCAATAAAAAAGCTGACGTTCGGTCACACCTTATGTCTGACCGCTTTGGTCCGGCAAGGTGCGTGTTATCCAGGCACCAAATTACTCTCGCGCAGCGAATGTCCAGAAAGCAGTTTGCAAACGCGGCATCCTGACGGTGCGACCAATGTCTTTTATGGGCCGTTGAGTATGTCGCGGAAAACAGGGTAGGGGCTTATGTTGCATCTGCTCCGAGGTCTGGGACGAGCCCGCTTAAACCGATGCTGCGCGTTGCTCGAACGTCAGCTTTGCGCTGGCACTCTAGGTGCGTTGTCAGGCTCATAGAACATAATCAAAATCTGGTTCAAATGGTTCTCATCCGTTGGAATCCCAGTATTAGCTGCCATTTCGATACCGTTTTAGTGTCTGCGGATAGTTCGGTGGAAAACTCCAGACAGCTTCGCCCGGAGCACGCACAAGCCCGCGCGCTTGAGGATCTCGGTCTGTAAGCAGAGAAATGAACAGGTCACTGCTGGCCCATGGCGAAGATCGGAAATACCAATGCCCGTTTCCTGTATCGGCCGCTTCGGCCTCGGTCACGTCGATGATATGTAGGGTTTTCATCTCAGAAAGTCGGCGCTGAAACAGAGACCCATTTATTGCTTCATCGGAAACCTGACCCAGACGGTCGCGACCGAAGACCAACCGTGACATCGCCAGCGCTGAATCAGTCTGCGATTGATAGAGTGTCACATCTGTAACGGCATCCAGAAGGCCGTCTTCAATCGATTGCAAGAAGTAGCTGCGATCAAGATCGCTGCTGATCAGGATCAGCCGTCCCAGCCGTGGCTTTGGTTCAGGCCGCAAAGCAATCTGATAGGCGGCTTCAAATGCTAGCCTCGACCCAGCGCTGTATCCTATAAGGTGAATGCGCCGGGCGTTGGTGTTTGCCGACAGGTATTCGACAAGAGACCGCAAATTGCGGCGCGTCGCCAATGCAGATTCCTGATCCCGGAAATACGCCAGGCGATTGGGTGTAGCGGGCCAGTTGTAGCTGATGAAAGCGCCCTGATAGCCCAGAAAGTGCTGCAACTCTTTGGAAACAAGGGTCGAGTAGTCAAAATCGACATTGTAGCCATGGATATAGATGAAAATGTCTTTGTTGCGAGAGGCTGCAAGGTGATCGTCAAGCCGTTGGGCAAACCGAAGACCGGCTGCATTCATCTCCTGTCGCGAAGGTGGATCGTTCATGTAGCGTGTAACGCTGAACGGCATGACACCAATCTCTTGTACATCAGATAAGCTGAGCGTGTAGTCTTTAGCGCGGTCGCGCGTCATGGTAACGTGGCGAAGCTTTTCCAACGTTGCCAGTGGGGGGTTGCTTTGCACATCGGCAACGCCGGTGCGCAGAATGTGACCGCGCTCATTGTTGTAATAGGCTTGTGGGTCACCGGGAACCGCGGGCAGCCGATCTGTGGCGTAGAATAGCTGCGAACGCTGCACGAAGTTGTCTGCCGTGATGTCCTTGTAAGGGTCAAAAGCAGCCTCGGCATAGACCGTTGGTGAAGGCATCAGTTCAATTTCGTCATAGATATTTGGCCCGCAGGCAGCCAGGATACAGAACGAACACACGGTTGCCGCAGGCAAAGCTCTGGTAATCAGTCGCCTCGTCGTTCCTTTCCTCAATTGCCTTTGTCCGACTGTTCGCATCCAACTGCAATTGTCTGTCCCAAGCATGACGGCACCGGTGCTCGCGCCTTGGTGCAATTTCGAAACTTCAGACCTGTTTGTGTTCGGCATGGCCGCCTTTCGCATAATGCCTTTGCTCAGAAGCTGTATGTCACACCCAACACGGGTCCGGATTGTGAGAGCTTGAACTTGCTATCACCTTCACCTTTGTCGACCAGGATGTAGCGATAACCTGCGCGCAAATTCCACTTTGGAGTGATGGCATACCCCACCGTAGCTACAAATTGCGCCGTTTCGCGATTTGAGCGAAATCCGCCGTAGTCAGCCAAGGCAATTGCTGACCAGCGGTCATTGATCTGATACCGGATACGGGCTGCAATTAGGGGATCTACCCAATCGTCGCTGGTTCTTGAACTTGGTGCCGGGGTGGGGCCACCGACCAGAGCGATTGTGCTGCTGGTATCAAACCAACGAAACCCGCCACCGAGATCGACAACCAGAGCTTGGTCCTGATAGACCGTGTAAGCCGCATACCCGCTGAAGAACTGTGTCTTCAGGCTCGTTTCTGCGCCGCTGAACACCGGGCCAGGGGTGTCGCCTTCAAACGACAGGTCTGTGCGCATGTAGTCTGCGATCAGTGACCATCGACCGTGTCGCGCCTCAACCGTGCCCATAAAGGCGAGGTCTAGATTATCAAGTGCGTCGCTGAAGCTCAGTTCCGACTCTAAGGGGCCAATGGTTGTCTCGGTATCTGCGCCATAGATGTAGAAGCTGCCGTAAAAGCTCCAGCCAGAGTCCTGAGCCACTGCTGGAGATCCGTAGAGCAGCGTAGTCGGCGCAACTAGAAAGCTACACACGATACTCCTTACTTGTGTGAAGTCCACGATCTGCTCCCCTTTTTTGATCCCAAGATTGAAGCGCGGCAAAAACGTGAGCCGCGTCGTATTCCTGTTACGTTTCACAATCGCATTCGACCGGGTCGAGTATCGGAACAGATGCCTCAACGCCATTCATTTCACGGGTGCGAAACTCTGAGGGTGTCTGACCCGTCCATTTCTTGAAGGCCCGTGTCATGGCCGTCGCGTCAGAATACCCCAACTGAGCCGCGATATCGCCCATTGAGATTTCAGACTTTGAAAGCAGGCGCTTCGCCCGGTCACATTTAGCTTCGATAACGATGCGAGACAGTGATGTCCCATAGGCAGCAAGCCGTCTGTTGAGAACCGCGCCTCGAAAACCGCATGCCTTGGCGAGCGTCGTAACCGACAAGTCCGTGCGCCCGACCATTGAGTAGGCAACGCTTTGGATCGAACTCAGCAAATCTGTAGGCACTGGGTTTTTTTCGTCCTGAGTGGTCGACACGTACTCGGTTGAGGTTCGGTTAACCAGTTCAAATAAAAGCCAAGCACTTGGGAAGCGAATGGAATACCCGTCTGAGCCCGCACCTATCGCCCGGATACCGTAGAAGTAAGACGGGAGAAGATCAGGACGGTTCACACGCACAAGAACCTTATTTGCTTCCCAACGCTGACCTGCAGTTTCGTGCAGCAACGTAGCCCATCGGCTGATCTGAAACGCATCCATATAGGCGGGCGAACAGCATGGCGTGAATCTGCGTTTGGCGGACAGCACGGCGAACTCGCCAGAGACATCAAGTGTCATGGTGACCGCATTTGTGTTGTTTCCCGCATGAACGCAGAACCTGGCAATGAAATCAGCCAGCGATTTTGCGACGCGAAAGGCCTGTCCGAATGGGGATGCAATCGTCGGATCTGAAGTTTGACCAACAAGTGCTGGAAAGTCTGGGGATGTCTTTTGTGCGACGGCTTCAAACACGGCATAGACAGTGTCGTGCGGAATGAAACAACTCGGAGCGCTCAACTCCGAGAAGGATAGATCGAATTCCGCAAGGAGACTTTCTACAGATTGACCGGATTCTTGAAACGCAAGCAAAAGCGGGACGATGACCCGCCCGCGTGTAAGCGGTGGTGTTCTGTGTCGAGCATGCGCGTCCTGCCCTGTCATCATAACTCCCTTAAGACACCGCAATTGAAAGGCCGGGCACGTCAAGCATAGACAAGCGCGGCTCTGTGTCCCTGACCTGCGTCAAAGCCGAAGACACTTTTTTGAATGAAAAAGTCAGGTGCCCGCTCGCAGAGGCTCAATGGAATTAAACCACGCCAACTGCAGAGAGCAGTCTAGCAAACTGGCACCACTGCATGAACGATAGGCCCGCCGCCTGGTCAATTTTAATAGAGAGCCTCTAGTTGTTGGCCAAAGTGCTATCGCTACCTGTCATTTTTGACCAGTTTTCGGAGGCGGTCGCTCCAATCTGTCAGGGCATACATTCGAACTTTGTGGTTTGTTGGAGAGAGATGGCCAAGGCTCCGATTGTAGCATTTCAAGAACAGCAAAATGAGAGGCGCGAGAGTGCGCTTTTGATCAGGTGCCGGGACCATCAAGCAATGCATTTCTGTAATTGGCTAGTGGAGCGGGCAAACTATGAATCTCACGCACAAACACTGGAAACTTGCTGCTTTAGCTGTCCTGATTGGAAGCACAGCGACCGCTCAGAGCTTTGATACCACGGTCGATGCACTTGCAGAGACATACGAAGTGCCCATTACCATAAACAACTTTGTTCGGGCTGCTACAGACAACGAACTGAAGACGTACAATGGCCTGGCCGGAGGCGTAAATCAGTTCTTTCATTTCAAAGAACCCACCCCCATCGACAATCAGCCCACCATTCGGATGAACCGCGACACGCTCTACAGCGTTGCGGTAATTGATATCAGCAAAGGTGCAACCTTGACTCTGCCCGATGTGGGCGACCGATACTTGACGACGATGGTGGTCAATCAAGATCATTTTATCAATGAAGTGTTCGACGGTGGCGGTGTGTTCCAGCTTGACATGGATACATTCCATACCCCTTACGTACTTGTTTTCATGAGAATACTGGTGGATGCCGAGAGCCCCAAGGATGTCGCGGCAGTCAATGCAATTCAGGACGGGTTCACCATTGATGCCGCCTCCGCGACGCCTTTCGAGATGCCCAATTACGACACGGAGAGCTTTGAGGCGCTGCGCCAAGCCGCAATTGAGCTGGGCAGGTTCGCCACAGACAGCGTCCGAACTTTTGGTACGGCAGATCATGTAGACCCATTGCGCCATTTCCTTGGCACCGCCGTCGGCTTTGGTGGACTGCCCGAAGACGAGGCCTTTTATCTGAATATCGAGCCCGGCCTGCCGCTTGGAGAATACAAAATCCAGGTCCCAGCGGAAGTTCCAGTGAACGCGTTCTGGTCCGTGAGCCTCTATAATGCAGACGGGTTTTTTGAACTCAATTCCCTCGACTCGTATGTGGTCAATTCGGTCTCAGGCACCAAGAATGATGATGGCAGTGTGACCGTGCATTTCGGCGGCTGCGACGACGGACGCATGAACTGTCTCCCGATCATGGATGGCTGGAACTATGCCGTGCGCCTTTATCAGCCGGGCCCAGAGGTCATCGACGGAAGCTGGGTCTTCCCCTCCGTAGAACCCGCAAACTGAACAACAGGATGCTTACGATGAAAAAGCTTCTTCTGACAGTCGCGCTTACACTCCCGACAGGCGTTTGGGCCGAAGACATGGTCGATGTGACCGTCGACACCCTTGTGCGCGCCGAGACAGATCACATGTTTCGCACCAACATAGCCAATCTCGGCCTCGCTGTTGGCGAGTTAGGGCATATGCGCGAAGCCACCACACCGGACAACCAGCCGGTTATCCGCATGAATCAGGACACGCTCTACTCCGGCATCTTGCTGGATTTGAGCAAACCCGTCGAAGTGACATTGCCCGAAGCGGATGGCCGTTATATCTCGATGCATGTCATCAATCAGGACCACTTCATGTATGCCGAGGCAGAGCCCGGCACGTATCAAATCACACAGGAAGACCTTGGTACGCGCTTTGGTTTCATCGCGTTTCGCACATTCGTCGATGTGACCGACCCGGATGATATTGCCGCCGCGCAAGCGGCACAGGATGGAATTGTCGTCAGCGGCGGTGGAACGGGTCCATTTGACGCGCCGAACTGGAACACCGAACAGCTTGCCACTGCGCGTCAGGCGATAAACGACCTGTCCTTGCTGGGCACCGATTCAGCCCGTGCCTTTGGCAGAACAAAAGACGATATTGATCCGGTTCAGTTTCTGGTCGGCGCCTTCTCGGGCTGGGGCGGTCTTCCGCCTGAGGCCGCGATCTATCTGTTGGACGCGGTCGATCAGAATGACGGCGAAACACCGCATGCGGTAACCGTCAAGGATGTGCCGGTTCGGGCGTTCTGGTCGGTGACTGTCTATAACGGTGACGGCTTTCTGGAAGCCAATGATCTGGGCATAAACAGCTACAACGGCTACACAGCCGAAGCAGCAGAAGACGGCTCGGTCACGTTGCATTTCGGCGGGTGCGACGATGGCCGCGTGAATTGTCTGCCGATTACTCCGGGCTGGAACTACGCGATCCGCCTCTATGAGCCCGAGGGTGCAATCCTGAACGGCACTTGGACCTTCCCGAAGCTGGAGCCGATCAACTAGGCCACTCGCCCAAACCGCATCTCAAAAGGAGTACACGGCTATGCGTCGATCCCATACTCTTATGGGGCTGCTTTTTACAGCCAGTGCCGGAACCACAACCGTTGCAGACGAGGCATCCGATCTGGCACAGGAACTGGCCAACCCACTTGCGGCAATCGTCTCGGTTCCGTTTCAATTGAACTATGATGAAAATCTGGGCGTCTCTGATCAGGGCTCGCGCACCACGCTGAACTTTCAACCAGTCGTGCCCTTTCAACTGAACGATGACCTTAACCTGATTACCCGAACTATCATTCCTTACATCTGGCAGGAAGACGTTGTGCCGGGCACACGCCAGGAGGGGTTCGGAGATATCCTGTTCTCTGCGTGGTTCTCGCCAATCGGAACCGGGGACATAACGTGGGGCGTGGGTCCCGTTGTGCGCTTTCCAACCTTTAGCGACGTATCGAGTGATACATGGGCTGCTGGGATCACCGGCATTGCATTGCGACAGACCGGGCCGTGGACCTATGGTGCGCTGGCCAATCATCTGTGGGATCTAGAAAGCAACCCCGACACCCCCACGAATGTGAGTTTTGTCCAGCCCTTTCTTGCTTATTCCACCGAAGGCGCGTGGACCTATTCGCTGCAAAGCGAAAGCACCTATGACTGGGAAACTGAAGCCTGGGCTGTGCCTATAAACGCTTCGGTCTCCAAGCTAGTCCAATGGGGGGCGCTGCCGGTCAATCTGCAAGCGGGGGCGGGCTATTGGCTGGAAGCGCCCGAGGTGGGCGCGGAGGGCTTTCGCTTGCGATTGCAGGCTCAGGTCGTCTTGCCCAGAGGGCGCTGACGTTTGGCTGAAGTATTGTTCATGAAACGTCGACAATAGGGTGATCTTGATGGCCGATCAGATGCAACGCAATGCGCAAGCGCATGTCGAGCTTGACCCAGACCATGAGGATCTGATTGTCAGAAGCTGCAATCGGCTCATTCGACACGCCGTTCGGGTGATGTCTTTGTTCATGGTCGTTGTGATCGGATTTGCCGTCATCGACGCCAGTTACTCGTTCTATATCAAGCTTATAAGTCCGCCGGTCCTGGTTCTTGACGTCAGTGATCTGTTGGAGGTTTTTGCGGCCGCGCTTGTCGTACTGATCGCCATCGAGATTTACACGAATGTTACGCTTTACCTGACGGCCGATGTCATACATGTGAAGCTGGTAGTTGCAACTGCCCTTATGGCCGTTGCCAGAAAGGTCATCACACTCGACACGACGGACCTGGAGCCGCTTTATTTCGTTGGGTATTCTGGACTCGGTCTGGCGTTTGGCGTCACGTATTGGTTGTTGTGGCGTGGCAAGTAGGTATTTCACAGAACACTTTAATAGACGCTGGCATAAGCAAGATCGCCGACATTTGTGTTTTTTTGAAGCCGCAATTGGCACCTTATTCAGCCAAGGAAGAAACGTTTGATATTCCCAAAAAATCCGGAAGCAGACCTTGGCACTTGTCCGGCGAAAGATCGCTTTGTCCGCGCTGACCGTGAGTTCAACCGGCCCCCGATTTTGCGCTCTCGGCGGAGGTCTCCTCTAACGGGCCGCGTCGCGGCGACGGTGACCAGGGTCGAACGGCAGCTATCTCAAAGCACGAGCAACGTGTTTTGCATGAACTTGCCCTCGGCGGGTTGATCCAATTCGAGCGCCTGAAAAACGGCAAAGTCCATGACCTCACTTGTTATACGCGTGACGGTTAATGCGATCACCTGAGGAGCGCCAAATACAGCGGCGCGGCGCCGGCTCTGTATCTTTTCCAAAGCTTATCGGTTGCGGGGATGGTTGCGCGCCTTGCGTTCATTTCCCCGTTTGTAGTTGCCGGTGACGCGAGCCATTTCCTGCTGTTGGCTCTCGAAATCCAGACCATTCATATCTTGCAGAAACCATTCCGCCTTGTCGCCCCGAAGAATCGTTGCACGCCGACCGTGATGATCGACAACTACGTCGCCATTCTTGGCGCGCCGGTAAGTGAAACCAAGATTGCTCATTTCGATCTCGTCGTATTGTTGCTCTGGGTGTCTGACATCAGCGCTCGCCGGACAGGTTTTGGGCTTGGATTAACAGGAAATCCGGAACATCGAAATATACCGTTGGCAAGTTAGTCAGGGGCGTTTAGCGCCAAACACGCAAACACTTCTCTTCTGAAGAAAAGATCCGGATTGTCCTGATCGGTCTGCGGGATGAAGTGAGCATTGCGTCGCTGGGGAAATTGGCGAACGCGACTTGTGGGCTGAACGACTTTATTCAACTGATCTAGAATTCCCGCTCTTGGACAATAAATGCGCATGACTTTGTGTGGTCGACAAAATTGGACTCGTCTTGCAGCAATTCTACGCTTAGTTCTTGCATTTCAGAGGTGCCCATCGCCTCCATCAGATCTTCTTCAGAAGAGAACCAGACCTCAGCCAAACCGTCAAATTCCGGTTGCATGTTTCTGGACTCTCTCAGGCTTTGTCGCAAACTTTTAGCTAGTAGGTCTTCGTGTTAATGGCGTTTCGGATTTTGATCGAGGCAGACAGTGACAATTTCATTCAA
>NZ_JBQFRZ010000014.1:0-67688 GCF_056537765.1 Ruegeria sp. C2
CAACGCGAGGTTTGCCGTGGGACTTTGGGAAGAAGGGCGCCAGACGCGCCATTTGCTCGTCGCTCAACCAGAAAAGATCAGACATGTTCACTGCTCGTTTTGAACGCGATGAATCACGCAGCCAAACGGAAATCAATGGGTCCTGAGCCTAGGATATCCAGCCCATCGCCATTTGAATCAATGACATGTTACCACCAGTGTTTCTTGCCGTTGATCAATATCACCACCCCAACCAGATGCGATTTGTTTGTCAGCTCGCTGAACCACCTTCCCTGTTCAGCCAGTTTGAAACGCTACTTATCCCCAAAATGCATAGTCTTGGAATTAAGGGTGCAGTCCGGCAATTGGTGACACAGTCCAGAAATTGAGAGCACAATTTTTAAACTGATTTTGCATAGTTTTCTGAAGCAAGCATCCAGCAATTAGCGTCCTGTGACATCGGGCTACAATTGGCTTTGTGAAGCTGGCTGCCCAAACCGAACGATGTTACGCCTCGCAAGTATGGCGGCGATGCGCAGTAGGCAAAATTTGCAAAGCTCGACGGGCGCCTCCAGTAGTCCCTTGCTTACGCCGGTATGCACTACCGCAGTAGCAGTCAGGGACGAAGTCGATTTTTGCAGTAACAACCGGAGGGATGAAACCCTTTTTGCGTGAAACTATCCACTACACCGTTAGGTCAGGTTGTAAGTCTAGGTGACAATGTGGACGAAATGCACTGCGCGCGCCTAGTATAAAAAGGTCGTCTAGGAGGTTCGCATGCCGACAATGCAGTAAAGACGAGAACGCATTACAGTTCAGCCGAGGGGAAGGAAATGATCTTCCACGATTGTACGATCGAATTTCGTAAAGACTTTGAAGCACTTCCATGGTGGATGCGAAAATCGCTCGTTCGCCACGGGAAGTCACGCATCGAAGCGTATTTTGTTTGTTTGGAAACACATTTCACGTTGAAAGCTCCGGTCAAGGACAGCGCACTCATATCCAATGGGATGTAGGCTAATGTTCTTTTCACGTAATTCTTGTTTGCTTCCGATCGTACTTGTCGCTGGTGTCAGTTATCCCGGCGATGCGTCTGCTCAAGAAGATGCGACGTCGCTCTTAACGCTCCAGGGCGCTGGGCTTGAAGCCGATCTGACTGCCCCGGAACATTTGCCGTCCATTGCCGCGCTGTTGGACGGCAATGCAGATACGGTCGCTCAATTTGACATTGTTGGCGGGGAACCGGTGGATGTGGTGATTGGTTTCGGAGGACGCGTTGCCAGTGCGACGGAACTTGTTCTTGCCCTGTCAAACAATCCCTCAGACACGCCACCTGCCCGGGTGGATATTTTGATTTCAACCTACTCTCCGACTTCCGGGTTTCGATCTATGTTCGAAGAACGCATAGATGCACTGAAGCCCGAACAGGTCATCACGCTGGCGCCCGCCGCGGCGTCCTGGGCATTAATTCGCCTTTTCCCGGCGGACGGTCAGACACAATTCGCCCTGACCGACGTGTGGTTGATGGGCCGGGACGGCCCACCAGAGCCGCAATATGCATTTGGCGAAGCTCCGGCGACAGCGATTACCATGATCGAAGAACTTGAAGCTCTTGGTGAAATCGGATTTTCGCTGACAGAGGCTGAGCAGGGCATTTTTGAGCGAGCGAAGACTGAAATGCTCGATATGCGCGATCTGGAGGAAATTGCCCTATTGGCTTCGGGTGTGATCGAACAATCCGATCGCAATGCCTACCGTGCACAGCTTGATGGGATCGAAGCCCAGATTCGTGCAGATTTAGATGAGAACGCATCCCCTTTTGTGCTTGGTGCAAACCTTTTGGAATGGTTGCACGAGAACACGTTTTCCAACGGGTACAGACTGCGACAAACGGATGTATCAACGGTTCTCGACCAAGGTATTTTTAACTGTGTCTCATCAGCAGCCCTGTATAACATTCTTGGTTGGCGTTTGGGTTTGGACCTAAGAACCATTGAAGTTCCCGACCATGCTTTTTCAGTACTCTATGACGGGATTGACCATGTGGACGTCGAGACAACGACCCGGCGTGGGTTCGCACCCGCCCGTGAACAAATCGAGGAATTCCGCGAGCTAACAGGGTTCAATTACATTCCCCAGTCGCACAAAGATCTACGACGCGAGATCGATCGCAACGGGACGGCTGCGTTGATCTACTATAATCACGGAGTGGAGTTTTATCGCGACGGAAAATTCCGTGAAGCTCTACTTGCCAATTTCCGCGCCATGAGCCTTGACCCTGAATTCTCATCCGCCATCACGAATGCACTGGCGGCGTTGAACGGATGGGCCAGATCGCTGGGGCAAGCCAGCGAATGGGAGCAGGCCACGGCCGTTGCTGCTTTGGGCCGACGATTGTCTGCAGATGACGAAATTCTTGCCGCAAACCAGCGCGCGGTATGGAGCAAATGGGCGGACTCTCTATCAGCTTCGGGGGACTATGTTGCAGCGCTTGAAATACTCGATCGGGCAGCGAAAGAGATTCCAGATCAAAACTTCGATCCCGACCGCATTGCCGTTTTTTTGAGGCCGGCAGAGGTAGCCATATCTCGCGGTGAATGGGAGCAAGCCTTTGCAATATCGGACCGGGCGGTCGATCTCCTGGAGGGTGCGGCACAAGCCGAAGTTGGTAAGTGGCAGTCAAACCTCTATCTTCGACAGGCGCGGTCTTTGATTGGCACAAAAGACTATGAGGTCACTGCGGATCTGCTGATGCAGGGTCTCAGCGCAGATGCCGACTCCAAAAGCGTTCAGCGACTGGCACGCTTCCTTGCGCAGGAATGGGCCAAGGACAGCGGTGGAATTATCGAAGGACTATCCAGAATTGCGGATTTATCAAACCGATTTGCGGCCCTTGCGGAATTTGATGCCGTGGCCGAAAATTTTGCCATAAAGCAAATCAATGCGGGACTCGGTGCGCGCACACTGGAAGAAACATTGGCCGTGGCGCAAGAAATTCAGCCTTTGATTGCCAAAGCGGGTTCCGATTTTGACGCCGGAGCGTATGCCTATAACGCTTATGGCCGCGCGCTGATCGATGGAGAGGATTGGCAAGCGGCTGCTGAACTGCATTCAGATGGGCTGTCAGCGCACCCCGATGACTATTACCTATCTAGGAATGCGCGCTTTGTTGCACAGAGATGGCAGGCAGCTGCGCTATCAGAAGGGGGAACCGCTGACCTGGAAGCGGTCAACGCCTTGCTTCGTCAGTTGTTTCCGACCTTCGCGATAGACCCAGGATTTGAAGAGAATGAGATTATCAGAAAGGTGAACACGCAACTGCGCGATGGAGACTATGATGATGCAGAGCGATTTCTGGCAAGTGCACAGCTGCTACTATCACCTGACAGCTTTCGCAAACTCAGAGTTCTAATCATTGATCATCGCGCACAACTCGCAATGAATGACAAAGATTGGGAAACAGCCGCAACACTCTATTCTAATGGCCGCAGCGAATTGAACGACGCCAAACTGTTTTCCAATAACGTGGCGTACGTGGCGCAGGAATGGACGCGTTCAGCTGGAGCTGAATCGGGCGCTCAGGGCGTAGCCACCGCGGCAGAAAAGCTGGGTATCTTGTTTCCAAGCGACGACAAGGTCGCGAAAATGGGCACGCGAACAATACAGAAACTGATCTCCGAAGCCGTTCGATCCGGCGAGATTGACCTTGCGAAGACACAACTGGCGAGCGCAAGGCCGTTTCTTTCGCCCAAGGATTTCGACAGCAGCACCATTGTGCTTTACCGTGACTGGGGGAACGCGCGATTGGAGCAAAGTGATTGGCAAGGCGCACTGCTTGCCTATGCCGCTGGGCTTGAGCTGGTTCCGGACTCGCGCGATTTGCGACGCAATGTTCCTTATGCCTTTCAAGAATGGTCCAAAACTGCACTCAACGCGGATGGCCCGATTGGCTTGATCGCTGCAGTTGAGAAGATGGAGCAGACCTTTCCTGATAGGAAAACCTTGTCAGATATTTTAGACAACGTTCTGTCTGATCGGGTTGAAGTGATGATCAATGACGACAGGCCGGACGCCGCCTTGAAACTCATTGACGACGTTGCGGTTGTTCTTGATCCCGACACGACGCACGATGTTAAAGTATACGCCTACGAGAAATGGGCGAGGCTGTATTTCAACAATGATGGCTGGCAGCGCGCGGTGGAAATCTACGACCAAGGGCTTGAAGACGTGGGCAAAAGCTCGCTTTTAGAGAACAATCGGCGATATGCGCAATCAAAAGCGGATTAGGCGGCTCAGGCCTCCCCGGTCGAACCTCACGATCACCCCCTGGATGCACTTGACGCGGATGATGTGGGGGCGACACCCAAGTTGCTCAAAGCTTGGCTTGGTAGAGATAGTTATTCTGGTTGGGACCCTCCTGAAGTTAGGGTCGACCTCGCAGCACCGGACCTGTCGCAAGGTTTAAACTAATTGCGTTCGTGCAGCTAGGGGATGCCTGGTTAGTAGCAACAATCAGTTGAAAGCTTGCTCATAGGCTTTGTCAGGTTGTTTGTTGTCTGCAGCACAAAACTATCAGGGTGGAGTTCAAGCGTTCAGTTCGCGCGTGTAATTCTGCAAAATACCAAAAGCATCGGTTCGGGCGTGACGATAAGTACTGGCAGAAAGGTGGTGGCGTTTTGGACGGGACAATACGGCGATTTGGTCATGAGCCGCCAGATATTTCTGCACCTGTCCAGATGATCTGAATCGTCCCATGATCTTCTCCCGACGGCAGGTGTGTCGATGCCAGACTTCGGCTCGATTATTCAGGCCCTTGTGCTGGCGGTGTTCGACCTCTGGTGCAATATCAGCTTTTGAGGCGTCAGACCAAAGCTTGTCTGTGACCAGTACACGAGGATGACGCCTTCGCCTAAACAGCTCGCGAAGTAACCGCTCAGCCGCTTTCTTGTTTCAGCGCGACTAAATCAGGATATCGAGCACATCACCATTTGAATCAACCGCGCGCCAAAGCCGGTGTCTCTTACCCCTTATCAAGATCACCACTTCATCGAAGTACCACTTGTCCGAAGGCTTGGGTCGAATCTGCATGTTTTCACAGCAGACTGTCTGCCAAAAAGTGCCACCCGATCCCGTACTGTTTCGTAGGAAACCTAGATCCCTCGCGACGCAAGAAAACCCTCCACATTCCGTAGGCTCAAGGCAAATCCATTGTACGCCCATACAGCATACCCGATCACGGAACGAGAAAAACGAAAGCCTTTGAGCCAGGACACGTCGGATAGGTTTAGCATGACGCTTCGCCACAACGACATCCCACATCCTGCAACCGGACAAAGCCCCTAAAGAACCTTTGTCCGGCATCCATCGCAATCACTTGAATTCAAACGGTTCCTGATACACTCGATTTCAAGGTTTCAGTCAGGTTAATATCTCAACATGTCAAAGGTAGCGACAACAACGGAAGCTCTTACAACTCAAATCATCACTGCATTTGTCGGTCTTGATCCACCTGCTGACGATGAGCTTCTTCACCCCGAATGTATGGATGATGTGGATGTTCTTGAATTTTATGGAGGGGTCAAATGGCATGAGATAACCGATCAAATGATCGTAAACGGTTATGCTGCCCCCACTGCTTTCAGCGCCAAGGCATTCCAGTACTATTTGCCTGCATATCTGATTTGGACTCTGCACAATTCAGATAGCTTGGAATACGCCAGTGAAAGCATTCTTCTGGCACTTGACCCCGGTACATCGAAAGAGATGCTACACGAGTTCCGGAAGTCCAAGTTCGATCAATTGACGTCTGCACAGAAGGAAGTCGTGTTGAGGTTTCTATACTATTTCAGCGGCCATCCTAAACTCGGTGAATTCGCGGAAGCCGCATTGGTTAATTACTGGATAGAATAAGATGTGTGGTAACTGGGTTAATGATATTCAACTATTTGATGTGATTGTTCGCAACGTTTTTTGTCATCATAGGCTTACCACTGTCAGCGACTGAGAATGACTGAAAACTATCTGACCCGGTTTGAAAACCTCCTAAAAGGTGCTGGTATCCGAGAATTCCGCCCAGTCGCTCAGCAATCAAGTCCCAAGCATCAGTTATCCGATCTTCTGTCACTGCGGTCGCGATCAGGTTCTCTCCCTTCTGGCCTGTCATTTCGATAGGCGACAGAACCGGGAACATAGCTTGCGCGATCGGCGCATTGGGCAGTCTAGCGGGCAAGTGTTCACGCGCGGGGCTCCAAAAAACTGCTGGGAAAAGTTCTTTGATCATCGGGCTCCAGCTTGCCATCGTGGAACATACGCGTGTAACTTCTCGCGCCAATATTGTAGAATGGCTGGGCATCGCGTGGTACGCGCCCGATCACGCCGTCCTTCGTCTCGCGCTTCTGACCTACGCCTTAGCCACCCTCGCCAATACCCAGCGCCAATCCGTCCCCAGTTCCTAGCGACGGGTCGTGACAAGTTCCGAAGGAAATGTTGCGATTGCTTGAAAGAATGGGTTCAAAGAGGAGATATTGTCCAAGAGTGATGAGCGCCTGGTCAGGATTTCCATCCTACAGAAAATCTGTATCTGTCAGAGACGGAGGCATGGGTTGAATGTAGGCTCGCGCAGCCGGGTAGGCTATCACCGTTGTCAGGCATAGTATCGAGATCGTCAGATTTGCTGAGCGCTTGGAGCAATATTTAGAGTCATGTCTTTGTCCTTCGCAAGCTGACGCCTCTTGCTGCGTTTGATAGCAACTCAGCAACTCTGGTTTTCATTTTCAAAAAGAGTGGTTTGCCAGATGGCCGACGCGCAGATCGGCCGCTGCGTGATGATCCGACAATCGGCCCATCATCACTGCATCGACAAAGCCGCCTGGGCGACGGGCGTATCTGCGAATTACGCCTTCGCGCTCGAATCCAAACGCTTCGTAAAGCTCGATGGCATGTGTATTGTCCGACCAGACCAACAGACCGATCCGCTCCAGCTGCAACCAGTTGTCACAGAGGTCCAGCATCGCGCCTAGTAACGCTTTGGCTATTCCCTTGCCCTGAAAATCGCTGCGGACTGCGACCAGGTCAATTTCGCCCACATGGTTGTGGCGTGGCACGTCTGGTTCCGACGACATAAAGCAGATGCCAACGACACAGCTGTCTACTTCAGCCACCAGCTTGTAATCACCGGGTCCCGTGTTGATACGTGCTTCGACATTGGCGTTTGCAATATGTGGTAGGCGCATTGTGCCCAACATCACGGAATCATCTGTTAAAATGCATTTGATGTCCGATACGTCTTGTGCCTCGACATGGCGGATTTCAGTTCTCATTTTTTTTATCCTCTCAATCAGGTCTTTTGGCGCGGGCAAACCGCGCTCGCGCCAGTTTCTTTGCGATGCGGGTTGTTGGCCACGGTCACGGAACCCTGAGGATGCGCGTTCGCACGACCCAGAAAGCGTTTATTGATGGGGCTGTGTGGTTTGACGGCAATCCGCTCGTTTGCCAGGGCTTCAGCAGCATTGTGATTGCCAGAACGAAGCGCGGCTTCGGTCAACGTCCAATCGATAATGTCGCGTTGTGCATGACTGCCGCCAAATGAATTTGCGATAAACCGAGCACCATGAAGCGCTTCGGTCGCATCTTCGTAGCGGCCCTGCCAAAACGCCCGGAACCCCTCGATCAAGGGCAGCCCTGTCGCTGCGGCCCAACGCGATGTCTCGCTGCCACTGGCGGGTGCATTGCGATACTGATCAACGACACGATCAACCTCGTCATCGCGACCGGATCCCAGGTACGCCATAGCTGCGTGCCAGTCATTGAACGGATACAGTTTTCCATCGGCGTGGTTGTCCCAGCATGCTGCAACATCGGCCCAGCGGTCGGAAATGTCGTGATCTTCCAGATGCAAGCGCCACAGCAAGGCCGAGGCATCGACCAAATCCAGTGCAACATCGCTCTTTACTTCACGAATCCGCGCATCATACAGCTTGATCGCCTCATTGGCCTGACCGAGGTCGAGGTGATAAAGCGCCTTGTGCCACCAGTTGTGGACCTTGAAGAAGTTATCATCGCCCGACCAATTTGGTTCACGCGACGCCATCCATTCGATCCCGTCCTCAGCACGTCCCTGCATTTCCAGCACGTGAGCGACAGCATGCTGCGCCCAGCAGTCTAAGGGGTCGCGTTCGATCGCTTCCCGACCAAGGGCTTCAGCACGACCATAGTCACCGGTCTCTTCCAACCCGAAGGAGTACATGCCCAGCAGGATGGAATAGCCCGGCTGGTCTTCCGACCACTTCGGTAAGATCCGTGCAATTCGGTCACGCAGGTCGCGCGCATTGGCGCGGTAGAAGTCCATCAAATGACCAGCTTGCAGGCCCAGGATATCGTGTGGAAACGACATGTTGTGGCGATCCAGCTTGACGGCAGCTTCTGTCCAATTGTTGGCAAGAAGCGCATTCAGGGCATCGACATGCGATTTTTCCAGATCGGATTTGGCAAGTGGGCGGACTGTCGCCAAAATGTTCCGTGCCTCAGCTGCAGCATCAGGCTCGGTTGCCAATCCGAACAGATAGGCTTTCAGGATATATGGCATTGCATAGTCCGGCGAGGCCTCGATCGCCTGATCGGCCAGTGCCACGGGATCGCCCCTGTAAATGTTGAACGCGCGCATGGCAGCGTTGAAATAGTCCGCAGCGATTTCAATTGAACCCGCAGCTGGCCAGTTTCCGGACAATTTCGTTTCTTGGTGGGACATGTCACTCTCCAAACTCTGTTTTGACTGGGCGGATTGCCCGAATGCGATGGCTTTACCGCGCCGTCGCCTGCGCTGCTTGAAGTCAACTGGGAGATTTTTGGGAGATCATTGGAAATCTGTATTTGAGACATCGCTTGGGATAAAATGGCGAGAGCGAAGGAGCGGTACGAGAATGCGATACGAGTTCGATGCCTTCACGTTAGACACTGACACCCGCGAGCTTAGCCGCGGTGCGACCGCTGTCGCGCTCGAGCCGCAAGTTTTTGATCTGTTGGTTCTTCTGCTCGAAAACCGACACCGGGTGGTTTCCAAAGATGAGATTGTCCAACGCGTATGGTTTGGACGCGTAGTTTCGGATTGGACAATCCTCAGCCGCATAAAATCGCTACGTCAGGCATTGGGCGATGATGGGAGCGCTCAGAAATACATCCGTACGTTGCGCGGGCAAGGGTTTCGCTTTGTGGCACCCGCCAAAATAGTGTCGGTAGAAAGCGTCATAGCGCTGGAAGCGTCCGAAGACACCGAGCAGAAAACGGTCGGGGCGCCACCATGTATCGCCGTGTTGCCGTTTTCAGCGATCGGCGACCTAGAGGTCGGAAGATCATTGGCGGATGCAATCCCGCGCGAATTGATCAGATCGCTTTCCAGTGTGCGTTGGTTGCGTGTCATTGCACACGGATCGTCATTCAGGTTCCGAGGACAGACGATTGAGTTTGAAGACGTAAAGTCACTGCTGGGTGCTCAGTACTGTATCTCCGGAATGGTGGAGACTTTGGCTGATCGTCTCTATGTAGATGTTGAAATGGCCGATACCCGCACCGGTGAGGTCGTCTGGGCAATTCGCAAAGAGGCCCCGATTGACGAGGTGCAACGTTTGCGAACCGAAATTGCCGGGGCTGTGCTCAATATTTCTGAGTTTGAGCTTCCTGAACACGAAGCGCGGCTCCTTGATGTAGATGATGCAGAAAATCTGGATGCATGGTCATCCTTGCATCTGGGAATTCGTCATATGTATCGATTCAACAAGTCAGATACAGAAACAGCCCGAAAGATGTTCGAACGTGCTGTAGCGCTAGAACCAACATTGGCACGCGCGCATGCTGGGATTTCATTCACCACTTTCCAACGCGTGTTTCTGGGATATTCGTCCGACCTTGCTGCGGACCGACTGGCCGCCAGACGCAGCGCTGAGGAAAGCGTTATGCTTCAACCTCGTGACCCGTTTTCGAATGTTGTGATGGGCAGAAGCCTGTGGCTGACAGGAGATACAGAGGCGAGTAAGCCGTGGTTTGATCGGGCGGTTCTTGAAAGCCCGAATTACGCATTTGGCCGTTACGCTTCCAGTTGGGCAAAGGTTTTCACATCGGACTACGCAGGTGGAAACGAAATGACTGACCTTGCCATTGCTCTTAGCCCGCTCGATCCGCTCCGGGGCGGCATGCTCTGCAACAAGATGTGGATCGCACTTGCCGCAAAGGACTATGATGCTGCCGTTCAGTGGGCACAAAAAACCGCGCTTACGCCTGGTGCGCATGCGGGCCACGCGATGTTTGCGGCGATGACAAACCGTTTGATTGGCAATGATGAAGGTGTGTCGCGGTGGCTGAAGGAAACGAAACGCCGTAACCCGGGGTTCAGCAAAGCAAAAGCAAAGGCTCTGGTTCCGAGTAGTCACACTGAATTTCGCGCCCTAACAGAAGAGGCTTCGATCGCGCTTGGTCTTCCCGACTGATGGTTGCGGCGCAAAGCTGGAATTGCCGCGCGAGCTACCAAGTGCAGTTTCGGTAATAGCTGCATGAGTAGTCGGCGGTTTGGTCCTTTTATCGAGCTTTGCAAAGCCCAGTTACGAAAGTCTGGATTGGGCTGCCCTCCGACGCTCAAACATAAAGGTGGACCAAATCAAATGGAGCATTCCAGAGGTCCACTTTAGGAAAGCTGCAACCCAGCACCGCGGAGCAGGATGAATGTCGCCTTTGCGCCGAAAAATTATGCCAAATCAACATTCTTTGGGCAACCCACATATCTTTTCCTACCGGTTTGTCGATAGGTGCCGGAGTGTTCAATTTCTTCTAGAAGGCTTGCGGAAAGGTCTTGCTTCTCCGCCCTTGCTGTTTTTGCTTTTTGAACGCGGCGCGTTTGAGACTTTGTTGCCGGTCTTGGGAGGCGCCTTTCGTGCTCTCAGAGATTTGGATGTGTCGGAGGCGTTCTTGTCTTGTTTTTGCCGCTTCTTATCCTTCGCGGCGGGCTGTGGTTTTACCTTTGCCCGCTCGCTTTTTGGTTGCGCCTGCAAACCCTTGTCCTGCTTTGACTTGTCTTCGTTTGCTCGTTCATTCGATTTGCTTGCAGCGGATTTTCCTCTGCCCTTTGGGCGCTTGAACACATTCTGGGCATCTTGGTCGGAAAGCTCGGAGCCGCGCGCAGCTTTCGTCGGATTACCTGAACGAGGTCCTCGTTTTTTGGCTGTGTCGTTTGATGAATAAGGTGCCGCGGGCGGCCCCTTAGGTGAGGCATCGAAATCTGGTGTGTCCGCCAGTTCAGTCAGCGTTGCACCTTGTTCTATGGAGAGCTCGGCCCCCAACTCTTGTTTCATTGCGGGCACTGCATCATTGGCAATCTCGACAAAAGTCTCTTGGTATTGAACGCGGATTGCGCCGATGGCGTCTTTGGACAAACCCGTATTGCGGCACAGCATTGGCAACAACCAACGCGGCTCTGCACGCTGTTTGCGCCCCAAAGAAAGTGAGAACCAAGTGCTTGGCCCAAACGCCGCGCGCTTGTCAGTGTTGCGTTTTTCGGATTCCAGCGTCGCGCTGAGTATCTCAGGTGCTGAGTGGCGCTCTCGGTAGAGACGCAAATAGGCTGCCGCGACCTGCTCTGGAGTCCTTCCGCTGAGCAGCCGTTCTGCAAAAGCTGTTTCCTCGGCACTTGGCGGCTCATCCAAGGCGGGATTGGAGATTATGCGTTCCTCTTCCCGTGCGAGCACCTCATCCGCAGAGGGCGGGGCGCCCCATTCGGCTTCCAACTTGGCTGTCTTCAGCAAGCGCTGCGCCTTCGCGCGTTGCCGACCCGGCACGATCAGGATGGACGATCCCTTGCGCCCGGCGCGGCCTGTGCGTCCAGAGCGGTGCAGCAAGGTTTCCGCATTAGAAGGGAGATCTGCATGGATCACCAACTCCAGCCCCGGAAGATCAATACCGCGGGCGGCCACGTCCGTCGCAACGCAAACTTGCGCGCGCCTGTCACGCAGGGCTTGCAGTGCATTGGTGCGCTCTGTCTGGCTGAGCTCCCCTGACAATGAGACGACAGCAAATCCCCGGTTGGAGAATTTCGCGGTCAGCCGGGCAACCATGGATCGGGTGTTGGCGAACACAATCGCAGTCTGTACGTCGTGATAGCACAGCAAATTGATGATCGCTTTTTCGATGTCCGATGGCGCCACGTTCAAGGCGCTATAGGTGATGTCCGAATGCTGTGCTTCTGAATTTCCAACCTTGATCCGCTGTGCATCTTCCTTCTGGTAGGTCTGGGCGAGCTTGGCAATGCCGCGCGGAACGGTGGCCGAGAACATCAAGGTGCGCCGGTTCTGAGGTGTTTGATCAAGGATGTATTCAAGGTCTTCAGCGAAGCCCATGTCCAGCATTTCGTCGGCTTCGTCGAGGACGACGGTCCGTAGATCGCTCAGATCGATCACCCCGCGTGTGATATGATCGCGTAGCCGTCCAGGGGTGGCGACCACGACATGTGCACCGCGCTCGAGCGCCCTGCGTTCAGTGCGCGCATCCATACCACCTACTGCCGACGCAGTGACTATCCCGGCCTCAGCAAACAGCCAGTCGAACTCTCGCCGAACTTGTAAGGCCAATTCGCGCGTGGGTGCGATGACCACGGCCAATGGCGCCGCTGCTCGGTCAAATCGACCGTGCTTATCGAGAAGCTCTTCCGCCATTGCCAGCCCGAAGCCCACGGTTTTGCCCGAACCGGTTTGCGCAGAGACAAGCAGATCTTTTCCGGCCAACGCTTCGTCTGACACGGCCTCTTGCACAGGCGTCAAGCCGTCATAGCCTTTTTGGGACAGCGCTGTGGATAGGGTTTTCGGGAGGGAAGAGAAATCTTGCATGGGTCACCAAGTGCGGGGAAAGACCTGGCGATAGTGGTATTTGGTTCAGATGTATAGCCCGTAATGTGCGCCCGAAAGAGAATGTATCAACCACAGGAAACTGGCTTTCGCAACCGCTCAACCAATCGCCGCTGCGTTTTGACCTTGTGAATCGGGTCGGCAAGGGTTCGTATTGCGGCGAAGGCTCGGTCTAGTGCAGCCGCAACGCAGCGTTAGTCAGCGCCGCCAACGGCAGGTTTGGGCCGCAAAGGTTCTCAAGTTAGGGCAGGTTTGCATCGTCGAAGCATCAATGATGCTGCCATTCTCCGGTTCACAGCGATGTTACAACAACTGCGTCCAACACAGCATGCCAGTCACGGCTCGCCAGTTCGACTATCTGGTAGTTCCTGACGGCGAGGCGCACTAGGAGTAGGTGTCAGACGCGTGCACGCCTTCTTTGATCCAGACCCCGATATCTCCTATTCGGGGAGGTCAGGGGCGGGTTACCACAAAGTTCGGTACTATCCCTGCCTGCCTGATCGCTGCTTCGACATCATGCCCTGCAAAGAACCCAAATCCTGAGATGAGTGCCGAAGCTATGCCCGCACTGCGTGCGCCCAGAACGTCGGTGTGCAGGCTGTCGCCGACCATCAGAACGCGGGACTTGTCGGTGTGCCCGAGGCGTTGGAAAGCAAGGTCATAGATGTTAGCAAAAGGCTTGCCAAAGAACTGAGGAACGACACCTGTCCGATCTGCCAGCCGGTGCGCAAAAAGGCCGGGCTCTTGGGAAAAACCGTATTCACGAGGAGCGACGATGTCGGGGTTGCCGACCATTACCGGGCGGGGGCGCTCCAGCAAGGCGGCCTCCAACATGGCCTGACGCGCTTCGGTCCAGACCGCCGACCCGATCATCAAGAACCCGTCGACGGTTTCGTAGGGCGTCGGGTCATCCTCCAGATAGGAGAGTGTCAGCCCCTCCAAATCTCGAAGACCAGCGCTGGGAGTTGCCATCAATCCCCAGTGCAATTCACTTTGGCCGTTTAGCTTAGACAACAATGTGGCCCGGCTAGTGATCACATCCTGCGGTGCGAAGTCATAGCCAAGCCTGGTATATTTCTCCAAAAGAGTTGCGTGGGGAAACCCCGCGGCATTCGACACGACCAGAACACGCTTGCCGGCGGCTTGCAGTGACCTGACCCGATCCGGCGTCTCTGGGATCGCCGTTTCGCCAATATTAAGAACTCCGAAGGCGTCGAGGAGAAACACGTCGAACTCATGAGCTATGTCCTCTAGCGTCTCGACCTGACGATAGCTCACTTCAGCTGTGCTGGTTTTTGGAAGGCGGTGTCGTACCGCCTCGTAGGCTTCAAAAGCCTCTTGCGCAGAGAAACCGGTCAAATGATGGCCCCTCGTACTTTCGCCGAAACCCATTCACTGATCATCACCGCGACAAGAATTACAATCAGGATCAGGCTGACTTGTGGCCAAGCCAGAACGTTGAGTGAAGCTGACAATTGCAACCCAATTCCGCCGGCTCCGACCAGCCCAAGCACTGTGGATTCGCGGATGTTGATATCCCAACGGAAGACAGCAATGCCTGCAAAAGCGGGTAGAATTTGCGGAACGATTCCGTAAGCCATGACCTGCCAACGCGATGCACCGGTTGCCGTGATAGCCTCGACCTGAGAGTGATCAATTTCCTCGATTGCTTCATAAAGAAGCTTTGCGCAGAACCCGATTGAACGGATGGCGATTGCTATGACACCAGCAAAGACACCCGGACCAATAATCGCGATTAGCAGAAGCGCCCAGATCAACGAGTTGATTGAGCGGGTCGAGACAATGATCAACAGGGCGATGGGTCGAATGAACAGAGCAGATGGCGTGGTGTTGCGGGCCGCCAAGAAGGCAACCGGCACCGCCATGCACAGGGCGATGATTGTACCCAGGGTGGCGATGTTCAGAGTATCCCAAATCGGGCGGCCCAGTTGGGTGATGTAGTCCCATTTGGGAGGCGTTGCACGGGTCCAGATATCGTTGGCGATGCGGGGTGCGTCCCAGACGAAAAACCAGGTCGTTGATTCCGAGATGAACTGCCAGCAGTAGACAAAGACTGCCACGCCCAACAGCCAGCCGAACCATCGAACCAGACTTTGACCCGTCGTTCGCCGGCGCCAGATTTGTGTGTCGTCGCGTTCAAGTACCGGCATTACTGAACCCTCGCGCGGATAATTCCGGAAAGGTATTCAAGTGCCATGACGATCCCGATGATGAGGATAAGAATGGCTGCTGCCGTGTCGTATTCATAGCGATCAAACGCAGTGTTCAATGTTGCACCGATACCGCCAGCGCCCACGAGCCCAAGAATTGCGCTTTCTCGGAAATTGATGTCGATCCGATACATGGAAAGCCCCACAAGCCGCGGCATCACCTGAGGCTGAACGCCATAGTTGATCCATTGTGGCCAGCGCGCGCCAGAGGCCTTGATCGCCTCGGCCTGAACCTTGTCCATGGCTTCGATATCTTCGGCCAGAAGTTTAGAGAGAAACCCAATGGTCGCGAAGGAAAGCGTAAGAAACCCTGCCAGTGGACCAAAGCCGAAGATAGCCACCAGCAAAATGGCGACGATGATCTCTTGCAATGCCCGACTTATCGCGACGATGCCCCGGCAAATCATATAGATTGGCAGCGGAGCGATATTGCGGGCCGCACCCAATCCAATCGGGATCGAAATCAGGATGCCCACGACCGATGCGGCCACGGTCATTATGATACTTTCCAGAAGGCCGCTCCAAATGTCTGACCACCGTGAAATGAAGTCTGGGCTGGTAAACGCAAGTACAAATGCCCACCCCCGGTCCAGTCCTTCATAGACCCGGCCCCAATCAACTTCGATGGTCATGAAAGCCGCGATCAGATAGGCGAAAAAACCCAGCAACAATGCCCAGCGGAGCAAGGGGTTTTTGACAAAGGCAGGCTTACGCCAACCCTTTCCCAACATGTCGTCTAGTTCTCGATGGCTCATTCCGCAGCCTCGACATCTTCATCTTCGTCGACTTTTTCGATGGTCGCTTCCCAGTCCTCTTCCCCATAGATTTCGGTCAGCTTCTCGGGGGTAAGGCCTGTTGGAAGACCATCATAAACGATTTCGCCAAAGCGGAGGCCCACGACGCGCGGAACGAACATTTGGGCAAGCGCCACATCATGGATATTGATAATGGCCGCCAGTCCGCGTTCCTGACACAGTTCGGTGATCAGGCGCATAATCTGGCGACTGGTCTTTGGGTCCAGCGACGCAGTCGGCTCATCAACCAACAGAAGTTTCGGGTTTTGAATCAAGGCGCGGCAGATGCCGACCCTTTGGCGTTGACCACCGGACAGTTCATCCGCTCGTTTATCCGCCATGTGCAAAAGCCCCACCCGATCAAGCAGGCGGAAGGCCTCGTCGATATCCGACTGCGGATACCGCCGCAGAAAGCTGCGCCAGAACCCCACATATCCCAGCCGTCCCGACAACACGTTTTCCATCACCGTGAGGCGTTCGACCAAGGCATATTCCTGAAAGATCATGCCCATTTCGCGGCGCGCTTTCCGCAGGGCGCCCGATCCGAGTTTGGTCAGGTCCACGTCATCCAGAAGGACGCCACCGCTTGTGGGTTCAACCAACCGGTTAATGCAGCGGATCATGGTCGATTTGCCTGCCCCCGAGGGCCCAATCAACGCAAGAACCTGTCCTTTTGGAACCTCAAGATCAATGGCCTTCAGAGCCTGATCTCCGGTTTTGTATGTTTTCGTCAGCTTTTGAAGACGCAGCATAAAATGCCCCAGATTAGGGTGAATAGCGGGCCCTTTCAGGCCCGCCGAATTAGCCAAAGATCACTGGCAGGCGTAGGAGACACCATTTGCTGCGTCAATCTTACGGATGACATCCCAGAATTCCTGATAGGTCATCTCAAGGAACTGGCCTTCGTTCGATTTCGAGAACTCAGCTTCTAGGGTCGTGCCGTCCCAGTCGAAGTTGAAGAAGGCATTGCGGATCTTCTCTTGCAGCTCGGGCGTCAGGTTGTAGACGGTACCAAACCCGGTGGTTGGAAAGGTCTGCGACTTGTAGATCGTTACAACATCATCTTCCTTGATCACATCGCGCAAGATCATCCGCGATTTTACCGAGTTCGCGATCGACGCCGCCAGGTAATCCTTGTTGGCGACACCCAGGATCGAGTTGTCGTGCTTGCCCGAGTAGACAGGTTCGAAATCCCGTTCGGGCAAAAGATCAAAGTCGCTTTTCAGGATTGCCGAGGGCGCTTTGAAGCCTGAATTGGATGTGGGTGAGGTGAAGGCCAGTTGCTTGCCCTTGATGTCCTCGACCTTTTCGATGCCCGAACCCGGATAAGTGATGATTTCCATCTCATAACCGAAATTACCGTCTTTCGAAGCCATGATCGTGAATGGCCGGAACCCGGCGCAGTTTACCGCCAATGGGTTGGAACCGGTGTTGAAACCCGCAATATGCAGACGCCCTGAACGCATCGCTTCTATCTGGGCCGCATTGTTCTGAACCGGAAAGAAGACAACGTCCTTGCCGGTTTCCGCTTTCAAATGGTCAAGAAAATCAGACCAGGCGGTTTTGTATACGGCGGGGTCTTCAACCGGCGTATATGCAAAAATCAGGGTGTCAGGATCAATTTGTTCAGAGGGATCGGTGGGGATATCCGCAATCAAATCCCCATCTGCGTCACAAAAACGCTCGTCCAGATCACCGCGCGGACAATCCTGCGCCGACGCCGTCCCGCTCAGCGACATGAGCGCGATTGCGGATGCCCCAATCAACAGTTTGATATCGATCTTCATATTTTCCTCCCAGTCATTCGCGGTCCTCTATCGATCCGCTGTTAATGAATCATGCCTTGCCTACCCGGCGACGAGAACATCGACCTCGGCGCCCTCAATAGCGTTACGCAATTCTCCTGTTGGTTTTTTGTCGGTAACTATGGAATCCAGGCCGTTGATATCTCCCACTTGGGAGAGGCCCCTGCGGCCGAATTTCCCGGAATCAATAAGAAGATGCCGCTTTTCGGCACGCGTCAGCATCATCCTCTTTACTGCAGCAAAACCCCGCACTGTCTCTGACGGACCTTCGGTTGAGAAGCCCGAAGACCCGATCATGCACCTGTCGACGTTGAATCGGGACAGAAATTCCAGCGTTTCTGTTCCGATCGTTGCAGATTCAGTTGCCAGATACTCCCCCGGGCACAACAGGACCTGCGCAGCCCCATGGCCGAGGGTCATCGCAACGGGAATTGAATTGGTGATCACCGTGCAATGAGTGCCGAGATAAGCCAGCGCACGCGCCATCTCGATGGTGGTCGAGCCGGAATCGATCATGACCGTTTCACCGGCCCGGATCAGTTCTGCCGCCGTAACACCTATCCGCTCGCGTTCCTCAACCTGCGCATTTGTCCGTTCATCCAAACCTGGATAGTGCCCTTGCGCAGGGGCTGATGCCCCCCCATGCGCGCGCGCGATCAAGCCGTCATTCGACAGGGCATCGAAATCCCTGCGCACCGTCTCGTTGGAGACGTTAAACCGCTTTGCAAGTTCGTTGATGCGAATGTGCGGGCGCAGCTTCAACTCCAACAATATCTGTTGGCGCCGGTCGGATTTCTTGACCCGGCTCTGGTTCTTCTCAGACATTTTACCGCGCGTTTTGGTTTTGGACATCCGACGACCCGACTAGGTTTCGAAATCTACTTTTGTGGGCTTTCGGACATTTTGCAATAATTTTTGCTGCATAACCCTCGAAAGGTTGTGAGAATTCGAGAAGTTCCAAATATTTCAAAGCACAGAGTAAAGATGCACAGACTGATCAAATTCAGAATGAAAATCGAAGGGACGTCTTAACCAGCCAACTTGCGAATAAGACAGTTTCCTTTTGGGATTTGATCATGTGGCATTGAGATACAGTATGAGCGACGTCGAAACAGCAGATCAGATTGCGGCGCTTCCGATGCGCTGGGACAAGGCTGGCAGGTTACCGCAACTGCGCCAGTTCAGCGCCATCGCCTCGATCAGTGTGGCTGCCGTTTTGCATGGTTCTGTATTTCGGTCGTCAGCTAAGCGTTGGTGTTCACACATACGCTGACGCTTTCCTTCATTCGCTGATCCTTCAAGGGTACGAATTGGATGCTGCCGCCCATCTGCCCTGGGCGGACATCAAACCGAGTCCTAAAGGCCACCGCATGTCCTTTTCGAACCATTTCAGTGGTAAACCTCATCGAATTGTTCGTTGACAAAGTTTTGGGCCGTTTCCGCTGCCGGTGGGTTGGATTGGCCTCTCTACCGGCTGAGAAACCTGGTCGAGAGATGCTTTAACAAACTGAAGAATGCGCGGCGTGTGGCAACTCGCTATAACGAGACAGCCGAAAGCTTCCTTGGCTTCGTAGATATCACCTCGATCCGCCTCTGAATCCGCTATTTGTCAGCATGACATAAGCTCTTAATATCACTTATTAACCAGCCGCTCTGTTAAGCTAAAGCAAATATCTATGGAACACACGTAGGTCGATCACCCGGAATACATCCGGCGCATGACCAAAGGCGTCAGGTACATCGGTATCTGATACGCGCCAATGAACACCATGATCGGCGCGGTGACCTCGGGTGGCAAAGCGACAAAGAACAGCGCGATGTTGCGATTGCCCGCGATCAGCGACACCGCAGTCGCCTCCGCCGACGCCCAGCGCTTGCGAGTCAGTTGGAAGGTGGCAATCTGCGCGCCAAAATTCATCAGACAGGCGAAAGCGATCCAGAACACGGCCAGCCACGGATCAATCAGAGCCGCCGCGCTGACCGATGGCATCAATCCTATGACAAACACGGCCAAGGTGATCGTGGCACCCCCCTCAAGCTGCAGTAGTGTTGCTTTAGATGGGCGCGGCAACATTTTCTGACGCAGCAAGACGGCGACAAGTGTAACGCCAGAAATCGTAAGAAACAGGCGAAATACAGCTTTCAGGACTGCCCCAATATCTCCAAGTTCGGGCATCAGCCAGAAGATCGGCAGAGCGGTCACAGGTAGCAAAGCCGTCCCAACCACGACCAGGCGCATTGCGTGCTCAGCGGGATATCCCATCATCATGCAGAGGTTCGGGCTGCCCGAGATCGAAGGTGCCGCAGTCATGATCAGCAGAGACAGAACGACCGCCGTACCCGTCCATCCACCTGCAAATCCGATTGAGACAACGATCAGCGGCGTAAGAACCTGAAAACCGATCACCGCTATCAGGACCCGACCCAGATCGGTCAGAGATCCCAGGATGGCCACTGGCTCCATCCGTAGAATGGTCAAGAACAGCAACAGGACCACAAGCGGCGGCAATAGTGGGCGCATCGGCTCGGCCAGAGCTGGCAGCAGTAACCCCGCAGCCAGCCCCAGGACCAGAACATAGGGGCCGTTGCGCGCCGCCCAGAGCAGCGGGTTCACTGCGCTGCCCTACCCGCCCGGGGTCCCTCGCAGGTTCTCGGGCAGCCATGTGGCGAGTTCAGGGAACCAGATCAGGAGGAAGACCATCAGCACCATGATCAGGAACATCGGAATCGCAGCGCGGGCGATGTAACTCATTTCATGATTAGTCATCCCCTGCATCACAAACAGGTTGAAGCCAATCGGCGGCGTGATCTGCGCCATTTCGACGACGACCACGATAAAGATGCCAAACCAGATCAGATCAATTCCGGCGTCGCGGATCATTGGCTCGACCACCGCCATGGTCAGCACGACGGAAGAAATACCGTCAAGAAAGCAACCCAGAATGATGTAGAATACCAACAAAACCATCAGCAGCTCGAATCGGGTCAACTCCCAACCTGCGATCAAGTCCGCCAGACCACGAGGCAGGCCAGTGAAACCCATCGAAAGCGACAAGAAGGCCGCGCCTGCAAGGATCAGCGCGATCATCGCGCTGGTGCGCGTGGCACCCATTAAGCTCTCGGTGAAGGTCTTCCAGTTGAGCGACCCCTGCCCTGCGGCCAGCAGCAACCCCCCGATCACGCCGAACGCTGCAGCCTCGGTCGCAGTGGCATAGCCCAGATACATCGAGCCGATGACCACCACGATCAGCAGGATTACAGGGAGCAGAAAACGCGAGTTCTTAATCTTTTCGGAGAAGGACAGCTTACCCTCTTGGTTCGGATTCCAGTCTTTACCCAGCTTCGAGTAAATCGCGACATACCCCATGAACATCGCAGCGAGCACGAGGCCCGGCAGAATGCCCGCAAAGAACAGCTTGGTGATCGATTCATTGATCGTCACGCCATAGACGATCAACGTCAGCGATGGCGGGATCATCAGGCCCAGCGTCGCCGCTCCGGTCAAAGTCCCGATAATCATCCGCTCGGGGTAGTTGCGTCTGCGCAATTCCGGGATCGACATCTTACCGACGGTGGTCAATGTGGCCGCAGACGAGCCCGAGACGGCTGCAAATACGGTGCAGCCGACGATATTCGTATGCACCAGCCCTCCGGGAAGCGGAGCCATCCATGGCGACAAGCCTTTGAACATGTCCTCGGATAATCGCGTTCGATAGAGAATTTCACCCATCCAGATGAACATGGGCAGCGCCGTCAGGGTCCAGGACGAAGACGCAGACCAGATGGTGGTGATCATCACGTCGCCCACGGGGCGGGTCGTGAACAACTCCATCCCGACCCAGGCAACGCCCATCAGGGCCAGTCCGACCCAAATACCGGTGCCCAGAAGCGTAAAGAGAACAAAGAGAAAGAGGATGATGACAGACAGGTTTTCCATGCTCTTATTCCCTATTCCCCGTGGCTCTGATCAGCCAGATCGCGGACGATGCGGTGATCACCCTTGAAGACGACGTGGATGAGGTGATCGGTCAGAGCGATAGCGAGGATCACGGCGCCAATCAGCATGGTGGATTGCGGAATCCAAAGGGCGGTTTTGTCCTGCCCTTGGCTGATATCGTTGAACTTCCAGCTCCAGTAGACAAAGCGGTAGGCGTACCAGCAAAAATACCACATGACGGCAGAGCCGACGGCAAAACACCAGATTTCCAGGATGCGACGCACACCTTCCGGAACTGCGTTCAGCAGGATCGATACGCGGATGTGACTGCCCCGGTTTAGCGCATTGGCAAAGGCAAGGAACGAGGCAGCGGCCATTGCATACCCGGCATAGTCAGGCGCGCCGGGAAAAACCTCTCCGGTCCAACGGGCCAGCATCTGCACGACAATCAGCAGCAAAATGGCAATCAGGCTGAGCGCCGCCATAACCCCTGCTGCAAGATAGATGAAATCCAGTACGGACCGAAGCCCTCGCAATACAGCCATACCGTCCCCGTTTGTTATGATTGAATGAATCGCGGGCGGCGAATAATACGCCGCCCGCAAGCGCGGTTATTGCGATGAATTGAAGGTGTCGACGATGGCCTTGCCTTCGTCTCCGGCAGCTTCCAGCCATTCATTGGTCATGGTGACGCCGATCTCTTTCAATTCCTGAACCATCTGATCAGATGCCGGACCAACAGTCATACCGCCATCCCGCAGGCCTTGCAGGGTGAAGCCGGTATATTCCTTGGCACGCCAGTTTCCGGCATATTCGGCCAGTTCGGCACAAGCCTTGATGACGTTCTTGTTCGCGTCGGATACTCCGGACCAGACATCAGAATTCACCATCACGTAGTTGCGTGGCAACCAGGCATCGACTTCATAGAAATAATTCAGGCTTTCCCAGACTTTACGGTCATATCCCGTAGAACCAGACGACACCATTGCATCAGCGACACCGGTTGCGAATGCCTGGCTGATCTCAGCCGCTTCAACGGTCACCGGCAGCATACCCGTCAACTCGGCCAGCCTTGAGGTGGCATTGTTGTAGGACCGGAACTTGATACCTTCCATTTCGGCAACCGAGTTGACTTCGTTCTTGAAGTACAGTCCCTGCGGTGGCCAGGGAACAGCATAAAGCAGCGTCAGGTTCTGTTCGGCCAGCAGGCTCTCGATCGACGGCTTCGCCGCTTCCCAAAGCTTGGCGCTGTCGTCAAACGAGGTGGCAAGGAACGGGATCGAATCAAAGCCGAACAAAGCGTTTTCGTTTTGGTGCCCCGAAAGCAAACGCTCACCAATCGGCGCCTGCCCGGTCTGGATTGCACGTTTGATGTCAGCACCTTTGAACAGTGATCCTGACGGGTGCGTGACGATCTCGATCTCGCCACCTGTACCTGTGGTTACACATTTGGCGAATTCCGCACCGGTGGCCGAGTGGAAATTGGAAGCCGAATAAGCCATCGGCATGTCCCATTTCTCGGCGAGCGCGGGCGCTGCGGTCAGAGCAGTTGCTGCCAGAAGGTTTGTCAGTTTTTTCATCATATTCTCCCTATTGAATTCTGAGAGGCCAATGTTGGGCATCGACCTATTCTTATGTTCCAAAACGTGAAGGCGCGTAGACGCTCATATCCGTATTTGGGGTTCTGCCCACGATCATCTGCGCCAACAGACGCCCCGTCTTGGGTCCGCCTGTCAGACCGATATGGTGATGACCAAAGCCCATATACGCGCCGTCAATCCCCGGAACATCGCCGATGATGGGGATCGAGTCAGCCGGGGCGGGCCTGTGCCCCATCCATTCCACTTCCTCCTTCCATGTCACGCCCGGAAAAGCAGCTCGGGCATTTTTGCGCATCAATTCAAACGGCGCGCGCGAGGGTGGGGCGTCCAGCCCACCAAATTCTACAATACCCGCCAACCGTATGCGCCCGTCCATGGGTGTGGCAACAAATTTGCCGGATGCCACCATGACAGGGCTGCGCGGCTTCGCAGAAGGGTCCACCAATTCAAGATGATAGCCACGTTCGCTTTCAAGCGGAACAGAAATGCCCAACCGTTTCGTCAGAGGCCCAGACCATACACCCGCTGTCACAATGGCCGTGTCGCAAGGGATAATGTCGCCGTCCGCACGCACGCCAATAACCCGGCCATCTTCGCGCGCGACGTCCTCAACACTGGCGCGGATAATTCGACCGCCTTTAGATTCAACATATGCGGCGAGGTCTTTTACGTAACGTCCGGGGTCTGTGATGTGACCGTGATCGGACAGTTTGGCGGCAAAACCAATATCTTCGCTGAACACCGGATCATAATCGTGGAATGCCTTACCTTCCAATTCCTCCCACTGAAACCCGTGCTTGCGTCGTATATTCCAGCCAAAGGCATCTCCTTCGAAATGCGACCGATCATTGTAGAGAAACAGGTAATCAGACGGAACGATCCACTTTTCAGCTCCCGTGCCAGCCGCCAGGGCTTTGTGATCGTTCAGACTGTCGCCGACGATAGGTGTAAGGGCGGCTGCAATCCGCGCAACATCGTCGGCATTGGCGTGACCAAGATATTGCCTCAACCACGGGAGCAGTTTTGGTAAATAGCCCCATTTCAGGAACAATGGCTGCGAGGGGCTCAGCAACATCTTCGGGGCTTTGCCGATCAGGCCCGGAACCGTCACAGGCACAATAGAACAGGACGCCAGAACACCCCCATTGCCGTGCGAGGTTCCTTCACCCGGCCCGGCCCTGTCGATCAAGATGACATCATGACCGTCTCGTTGCAGCCACACGGCTGCCGAAACGCCTACAATACCTGCGCCGATAATGGCTATGGTCTTCCTTTCACTCATGCCGCCACCGCCTTAGCCACAGCATAATGGTCCAACTTCGCCACGTCGGGTCTGCCACCCAGACCTGGGCCAGAGGGGACGACAACTTGGCCTGCACGAATTTTGAATGGGTCCTCGAGGATGTCTTCTTTCAAGAAATAGGACGCCTGGTAAAATTCACATCCAAGGGTGATCTCTGGTGTTGCGGCGATCATGTGGGTCCCAGCCAGATGCGCCAGGCCCGCCTCGAACATGTCTCCACCGTAGGCTGCCAGGCCATGCGCTGCCGCAATGCGGGCGACCGTTTGCCCACGCGAAAGACCTCCCGATTTCATGATTTTTACTGACACGCCGTCGCAAATCCCCTCGCGCGCAGCGCGCTCCATATCTTCGGGTCCAAAGACGCTTTCATCAGCCAGTAACGGCACGTCGATCATCTGTCGCAGCTTTGCCATCATTCCAAAATGATGTGCCCGCACGGGCTGTTCGATGAAATCCGGACTGAACTGAGCCACGTCACGCACTTGCGCCGGAGCTTCTTCGATGCTCAGGCCTTGGTTATAGTCAACCCGCACTGCAAACTCCGGATGATTTTGCATTAGGTATTCGAGCCGCATGATGTCAAAGGCATGATCCTTGAACCCGGTCTTGAGCTTGACGATCCGAACACCATCCTCCTGCAAACGCGCCAGCAGCTCGATATCCTGTGCAAAATCAGGGTTGGCGATTGAGCAACTGAGCGGAATGGTTTCACGGCACCTACCCCCCAGAAGCGACCAGACCGGAACCCCACTGACCCGACCAGCAAGATCGAGCAGAGCGGTTTCCAGCGCTGCCTTGGCTTCAGTACAGTGAGCTACAGCAAAGGCCGCACGCGCCATGATTGCCGAGCGATCACCAATCTTTGCCCCCATCACGAGCGGACGCAGATAGCGATCAAGTGCAGCATAGGTGGCTTCAGGTGTGCCGGTGAACACCGACCAGGGTGACGCTTCTCCGAACCCTTCGGTCCCGTCCTCAGCGCGCAGCCGCAAAACGACAACCTCGCAAGCTCCTTCCACAGCGCCGATGCCATGATCCCGCCGCGACGTGACCGGCAGTTTCAGGTGCCACAGATCGAACCCGATGATTTCCTGGTCCAGATTGCTCATTTCATCCCCTGTTGATGAAAGGAAGCCTGCCTTGACCAGCATATCATTTCAAATACTATATCTTTGCGAGTACATCAGAAAAAATGATACTATTACGATGTCCCTACGATTTCGTCAGTTGCAAGCCTTCCACGCCATCATGGAAACTGGAACCGTCACCGGCGCGGCCTCGGTTCTGGGTATTTCACAACCGGGGATCAGCAATCTACTTGCGCAGCTGGAACGCGAGGCCCGGTTGCCTCTGTTTGAACGCAACAAGGGGCGTTTGCTGCCCACCCCCGAAGCCGAGTTACTCTATCGCGAGGTTGATACAGTCGTACGTGGGCTGGATCATGTGGCACAGGCTGTAACGGATCTGCAGAATAAGCATCCCGGTCAGTTGCAGGTTGCGGCACCTCATTTGCTCTCGTTCGGTTTCATACCACGCGAGATCGCACGCTTCGCCGAGAGCCGCCCGAACCTGTCAGTCAGTTTTCAGTCACAATATTCATCCAAGATTCAAGAATGGGTGATCTCGGGCCTTTTCGAGATCGGCATTGTCGAGATGCCAATCCTGCACGACACACTAAATTATCAGGTGTTTCAGTTCGAAACACTTGCAACCTTCCCCGAAGATAGCCCGCTGGCGAAACACGACGTTCTGACGCCAGAAATTCTAGAAAACGAGCCCTTCATTGTGATGGGGCCTGAGCATCAGACCCATCGCCGGACACGCGACATTTTCCAGACCGCCGGGCGCACATGGCGGACGCAGATCCACACGCACCTGTCCGAAAACCTGCTGAGTTTCGTCAAACAAGGTATGGGCGTTGCAATGATCGATCCCTTTACAGTCACGTTTGACGGAGAGAGCGGGTATCAAACCCGTCCATTCCGCCCCGCGGTGATGCTGGATCTTGCCATCATCACGGCCAAGGGCCGCCCCCTGTCGACCATCGCACAAGCGTTTCTGGCTCAACTGACCCCGTCAATCGCCTCTTATGCCACCCATTCGGAAACAGGCGCCGCCGCCTCGTGAAGTTGCTGCGAATGGATGTCGACCAGCGTAGGGCCATCATGTTCGATTGCCTGTTTCAGAACCCCGGCCAGTTCCTCAGGATCTTTGACCGTCCATGACTTCACGCCAAAGGCCGATGCCACCGCCGCATGATCCGTGCGATTGAAATCGACGTTATAGTACCGCTGGCCGAACCCGGAATCTTGCCCGGCTTTGATCCAGCCAAAGACCGAATTCGAGAACACGATTGAGGTGATCGGCATATTGTGTCGAACCATGGTTTCGAACTCGCCGCATGTGAATCCGAATGACCCGTCGCCCATAACAGACAGAGTCTTGACGGATGGCCGCCCCACATGCGCGCCCATCGCTGCACCCAGCGAATACCCCAACGCCCCATGCGCCCGGTTAGTAATGAAATGTCGCCCCGGTTTGCGCCAGCGGTAATGCGCGCTGAAATAGGGACAAGGTGTGCCGGGATCGGCGACCACAATCGCATCATCATCGAGAATATCCATAAGTGAGGCCATGACGGCCTCGGGGCGGATCGGCGTTTCACGGCTCGCGGCGAGCGGAGCGAACGCCGCCATCTTGGCCTCCCACGCGGCGCGCGCCTTCTCGGCACCGCCAAGGCTGGGGAGGTCCTGCCGCGTCTCCAATGCGGTAGCCAAAGCCTCAAGCGCCAGGCGGGCATCGGCGCAGATAGCCACCTCGGTCTGATAATTCGCCCCGATCACCATCGGGTCGCTGTCGATATGGATAATGATGGCGTTGCGGCCCGGACTTCTCCAACGTTCTGTGGTGACTGATCCGGCACGACAACCAATGAATAGAACCACGTCTGCCTGATCGATCACGGACCGGGTCGCTGGCACGCCCCCGTTCGATCCGACAACACCCAAAGCCAGCGGGTCGGACTCGGCGATGGAGCCCTGCCCGGAAACCGTTGTGGCGACTGGCATATCCAACAGATCGGCAACGCGGCTCAGCGCACCTTCCGCACCAGACAGAACCGGCCCGCCACCACAAACAGCAACTGCAGACTTTGCTTTGACCAGTATCTCGGCAGCTGCTTCGACTGCATCCTGATCAGGTCCTGCGCGCTCTGCTGGATAACTTTGATGCCGTTCGTCCGCCCAAATCTCAGCCTCATCCACCTGGCCTTTTTGCGTATCGAACGGAAGAGCCAGATGTGTCGCACCGGGGGTTCCGGTGGTCATCGCCCGGAACGCTGCACGAACCATCGCGGGCAACCGCGTCGCATCGTCCAATGAGGCGTTCCACTTGGCAAGAGGTCGGAACAATCCAGACTGATCCAGCTCGGTCAACGGATACTTCCCCCGGCTTGTTGTTGCCACATCCGAAGTGATTGCCAGGATCGGCACCGAGCTTTCGTTGGCTTCGACAACGCCGGGCAAGATATAGGTTGCCCCGCCTCCTGAAGGTCCTTCGCAGACGCCGGGCTTGCCGGTCACGCGCGCATATCCATCCGCCATATAGGCTGCATGCCGTTCGTCGCGCGTCAGAATATGCTGAATGCCGTGATCCATCCGCGCCATCGCATCATAGAATGGTAGCGTGGTATCGCCGCACAGACCAAACATATGCTTCACGCCATGCGCCTCTAACATGCGTACCATTGCCTCAGCCCCAGTGAGATAATTCGTCCCCGTCATGGCTTGCGATTCCTTTGGATCAAGATTGCACACAATTCTGTATACAGTTTTGTATATTGATTTCAAGAACCGCTTGTGCCACCAGTGGACCGCAACCGAAAGGACGAAAAACATGGCGAGTCCACGCGTCGATGACATCTATGATCAGGTCAAAGCGATGGCGGTCTCTTTCCGTCTACGCCCAGGGGACCGCCTGAACGAAGTGGCCCTGTCGAAAGAGCTGGGCGTCAGCCGCACACCTCTGCGTGAGGCTCTGAACAGGCTCGTAGCTGAACGATTGTTCGATTTCCGTCCTGGTCAGGGTTTTTTCTGCCGCCCGCTTGATGCGCAAAGTGTGTTTGACCTGTTCGAACTGCGCCAGATTATTGAGGTCGCCGCCGTCCGTACCGCATGTAGCAAAGCAACAGATGATGAGCTCCAGTCGCTGCGAGAGGAACTCTACACGACCGGGATCGACATCACAGGCCTGACCGTCGAGGAAGCCGTGAACCGGGATGAGGCATTCCATTTGGAGATCGCCAGATTGTCCGGCAACGCAGAGCTTCTGCAGACGCTGATCCGGATCAATGAGCGCATCCGCTATATCCGCTGGATCTCAATGAGCATGGACCGTCTTCATCGTTCGAAAGACGAACATAAGAAGGTGATGAAAGCACTTCTGAACCGCAATGAAAACGACGCCGCACGCATTTTAGGCGCTCATATCACTAAGCGAATGGATCAGGTACAAGAGGCGGTGCGGCAAGGGATTTCCAGCATCTATATGGAAGGATCCGACGTCATTTCGACCCGCATCATCGAGGAGGCAGAAGCATGATCACTCAAGGCGGTAAATCCATCTACGGCGCTTCTGTCGGAATCCTCATGCTGGATGCACAGTTTCCTCGTATCCCCGGCGATATGGGTAATGCGCTGACCTGGCCATTTCCGGTACTCTATCGCATTGTCCGCGATGCCTCACCCGACCGGGTTGTCCGGCACAAGGCCGAAGGTATGCTAGACGCCTTCATCAAAGCTGCGCAGGATCTGGTCAAAGATGGAGTGGATGGTATCACCACCAATTGCGGATTTCTGTCACTGTTTCAAAAGGAGCTTTCAGAGGCCGTCCCGGTCCCGGTCGTTACGTCCTCGCTGATGCAGGTCGACATGGTGAACCGCACGCTTCCAGCGGGCAAGCGCGCCGGGGTTTTGACGATATCGGCCTCGACCCTCACCAAGGATCACCTACAGGCTGCACAGGTACCTCCGGACACACCCATCGGCACCACAGAAGGGGGCCGCGAGTTTACGCGAGCCATACTCGATAATGAGATGGCACTGGATATCGAGAAAGCCCGCGCGGACAACGTTGAAGCAGCCCTTGTACTTCAGTCGAACTATCCAGAGCTTGGAGCTATTGTTCTGGAATGCACGAATATGTCCCCATATGCGGCGGACATTCTGCAGGCGACAGGCTTGCCGGTCTATTCAATGGTCTCACTCGTTAGTTGGTTTCAATCGGGGCTGACGCCTTCGATCTACTAGCAGAACACCCAAAACTCGCGAGTGACACACAGTTCTTAATGTGTTGTCAAATCATACGGCTTATTACAGGTGTCGTTGCCCGAAGAGAATTCTCAAGCATAAGAGCAAAGCTTTGTAGTCGTCAGTTTTGCCTTAACCAAGGCCTCTACAAACGTAACTCCGCAAGCAACCCCATCGACGACTGGCAGGCCGAATTCCTCGGACAAATGCGACATCAGGTCAGTCATTCCGGCACAACCCAGAACAATGGCTTCGGCCCGATCCTCGTCGATTGCCGAGCGGATTTCAGCGCGGATAATATCAACCGTATTCGGATCGTTCTCTTCCAGCTTAAGAACCGGTACATCTGACGCGCGTACCCGGACGCATCGGCGATCCAGGCCATAGCGCAACAGATTGGCTTCCAGTCCCGCCAATGAGCGGGATAGTGTCGTAATGACGCTGAACTTGGGACTGATCATAGACGCCGCGTGATAGGCGGCCTCACCAACACCAACGACCGGAGCTGAGGTGATGCAACGTACAGCGTCGACGCCTGTGTCATCGAAACAGGCCACTACGATGCCATCCACATCCGGATGCTGCTTGACCACATCCAACAAGCCCGGAACACAGGTCGAAACATCCAGATACCCTTGGATACTGGCGGGACCATCCTGCGAATTGATGGCAATGATCTCGGTATCAGGGCTCGCGACGGCGCGGGCCGCCGCCTCGATCTTTCGAGTCATAGAACCGGTGGTGTTGGGATTGACGACTAACAGTTTCACAATATCCTCACACTTCCCCGCCCAGATAAGCGGCTTTGATCCGGGGATCGGTCAAAAGCTCTTTGGAATTGCCTGAGATCACCACATTTCCGGTGGTCAGCGCATAGGCACGGTGCGAAATCGATAGCGCCATGCGCGAGTTCTGCTCGACAAGCAGTACCGACACGCCTTCGTCCCGGTTGATCGCCACGATGGACCGCGCGATGTCCTGCACCAGTTTAGGCGCAATTCCCAGCGACGGCTCATCCAGCAAAAGTAAGCGAGGTTTGGCCATCAGGGCGCGCCCGATTACCATCATCTGCTGCTCGCCGCCCGACAGAGTGCCAGCCGATTGCGAATACCGCTCACGCAGGCGCGGAAACCGTTCCAGAACCGAATCCAGCGTGCGCTGCACTTCCGCCTTGTCCGAACGGGTGAACGCCCCCATCAGCAGATTGTCTTTCACCGTCATGTAAGGAAAGACACGCCGCCCCTCGGGCACCATCGCGATGCCTTTCGAGACGATTTCGGCCGGGTTGGTTCCGGCAATCTGTTCGCCCTCAAACGCCACTGAACCGGATTTGATCTTCGCCAGCCCGGTGATCGCCCGCAAGATCGAACTTTTGCCCGCGCCATTAGCGCCAATCAGAGCGACAGTTTCACCTTGTTCCAAATCAATCGATACACCTTTCAGCGCATAGACGTGATCGTAGTAGAGTTCGACATCCTTGAATTCCAACATCTTGCTCATGGTTCAGATCCCGATTTCGTCATCTGCGCTGCCCAGATAGGCTTCGATGACTTTTTCGTTGTTCTGGATTTCTGCCGGCGTACCCTCGGCAATCATTTCGCCGAAGTTCAAAACCACAATCCGGTCGGAGATTTTCATCACCGCTGGCATATCGTGTTCCACCAACAATACGGTGACACCCCGGTCATCGCGCACCTTGCGTACCAGATCGACCATTTTCATGGTTTCATCGTGGTTCATTCCCGCAAAGGGCTCATCCAGCAGCAGTACCTTTGGATCGGTCGCCAGGCCAATGGCGATCCCCAGCGCCCGCAGATTGCCCTGCGGCAGGTTCGAGGCCTGCTCGTTGGCGATGTCTGTCATGCCGAGGAAATCGATCAGATCGTCCGCATATTGCCCAAAACTGTCGACATCTTCATGCGCCGTTTTGGTCCCCCAGAAATACCCGGCCAACGAAGCTCTGGCCCGCAGATGCTGCGCGACAACGATGCTTTCGCGGACCGTCATCGATTTGAAGATCGTCGTCTCCTGAAAGGTTCGGACAACCCCCTTTCGGGCCACCACATGCGGCTTCAGATTCGAGATGCGTTTACCTTCGAACAACACTTCGCCTGATGTCGTCGGCAGGAAAGACGAAATCATCTTGAACAACGTGCTTTTGCCTGCCCCGTTTGGCCCGATCACTGACAAGATCTCGTTCTCGTTCACATTGAACGAGATATCGCTGTTGGCAGTCAGCCCTCCGAACTTCTTGGTGACATGACGGACTTCCAGAAGATGGCTCATTTGTCCGCCCCCTTGTGACCCGGCAGGCGCAGGCTGAGCAGCCCGTTAGGCAGGAACAGCATCAGGATGATCAACATGCTGGAATAGGCTAACAACTGGAAGCGACCAAGTTCAAACAACAAGTCCCAACCGAAGTACAGAACCAGCGTGCCCAGCATCGGACCAAAGACATAGCCCAACCCGCCGAGGAAACAGTTCAGCATGAAATTCACGCTATCGGCGACCTGAAAGCTAGATGGGTAAACCGACTGGGCAATGGAACCGAACATCGCCCCTCCAATGCCGCCCAGAAAGGACGAAATGGCGAACACGATGACCCGGATGTACGAGATGTTCACGCCGATCGAACTCGCCAGTTCCTCATTCTGTTGCATCGACCGGCACAAGTGGCCAAGCCGCGAGTTCACCAGCCGATACATGGCCGCAAAGGTCAGAACCATCAGCACGCAGGCGGTGTAGTAGAAGGCCAGCCTCGGGTTCTCAAGCGTCGCGAAATCCGGGATCAGTGTAAGTCCAAGGACCGAGACGCCTCCGGGAAGCGGGATCGAGGTAATTCCCTTCGCCCCGTTGGTAATGGGCAGGGCCAACGCGGTCAGCGTTACCACCTGTGTCAGCACCAACGAGATCATGGCGAAATAGACGCCGCGCAAACGCAGGATCGGCAGTCCGATCACAACCGCCACTCCGGCAGCAAACAGCCCCGCAAGCGGCAATGATAACCAGAAAGACATACCTGCCTTTGTCACCAGAATGGCCGACACATAAGCTCCGATCAGCGCAAAGGCACCCTGACCGATATTGATGCGGCCAATATAGAAGGTCAGCCAGACACCCGCGCTGGCGATGGACAAAAGTGCCACCGAGGTCAGGGTATAGTACAGATCGGACCGTCCTGAGGCCGCGACGAAGCCGGGCACCAGGATGAATATCGCCAGCAGGAACACTGCCAGACCGGCCCATTGGATCATGTTGAGTTTCGGCACTGCGCTATCCCCACGGCTTACCCATCAGCCCCTGTGGGCGGATGGCCAGGAAAATCATCAGCGAGACGAAAATCAGCAGATAGGTGATGTCGCCGTATTGCGAGAGGACGGCCAAACCGATGGCTTCCAGGAACCCAAGGATGATACCGCCAGCTATCGCACCGGAAATCACGCCCGCACCACCGATCATTACCATCATGAAGGCCTTGATCGAAGTTGGGCCACCCATCCCCAGATTGACGCCGGTGATGGTCACCAGCAGCCCGCCGACCAGACCGGCCAGCATCGCGCCCAGTGCAAACCCGATCATGGAATAACGGTCGACATTGACGCCCATCAACTGCGCCGCGGTTCTGTCCTGCGCCAGCGCGCGCAGGGCGCGGCCGGTTTTGGAATACTGCATGAACAGAATGAATGAGACGATGGACAGAATAGCCAGAACGCAGATCAGAATGCGGTCATACGGCATGATCAATCTGAAATCCCAGTTGAAAACACCGTCGACGATTTTGGGGACACCGCGTTGTTTCTCGCCAAAGACCAGCAAGATTATGGCGTCGAACAGGAAGGCCAACCCGGCCGCCAACAGCATCGTGCTTTCCTCGCGCGAGGACCTTCGGATAACTGGCGCGAACAGGAACCTTTCGATCAATGCACCCAATACGGCAAGAGTGATGCACGAGGCCAGCAACGCCAGCACAAAGGGCCAGCCGAGTTGCCCGTAGAATGTGTAGGTGACAAATCCGCCCAGAACATACATCTGCCCATGGGCAAAGTTCAGCACGTTCATCAAGGCGAAAATCAGCGTCAAACCCAGGGCGATCATCGCATATTGCGCCCCCAGATAGATACCGTTTGCTAATATCTGTTCCATGAGTATCCCGCGTAAGGTTCGGGTCTCCCGGGCTGACTGTCAGCCCGGGAGAGTGAGTGGCTCGTTAGGCTTTTGCCTTGATTGGGAGTATTGCCTCAGTCAACTTCAGCGACGAAAAGCGTGTCAAACTCTCCGTCCTGGTAGACATTCACTACCAGCGGAACGGCAATCTGACGCTTTTGTCCAAACGATGTGGTCCCCACATATCGCATCGTGGCATCGCCTTTCATGAAGGGGTTGGGGGCCTCAAATGTATCCATCGTGGTCTGGAAAGCAGTGACGTCGTCAATGCCAGCCGGGTTGGCGTTCAACGTCGCCAAAATGTATTCCAGCGCATAAACCTTGGTGTTCGACTCGTCGTTATACTCGCCGAACATATCGGTATAGCGTTTGACGAACTCCTTCATGTCATCCGATGCGATCTCGGGTGTTGACGCGCCACCGACAGAAATGAACCCATTGGCCAAGTCCCCTGCCCCTTCGCGCAGAACTGTCGCGTCCTGCGCAGTTTCGGTCGAGATCAGGCCCTGGAATCCAAGTTCACGTGCCGAGCGGATCAGTTGCGGCGCATTGGCCGGAGAGACGCCCGAAAGAACCAGCAAATCGGGTTGCGTACGCATGACCGGGGTCAGGACCGGAGTAAAATCGGTGGTGTCCACCTGATAGGTGACGTTGTCCGAAACAACCTCAAGCCCCAGCGCCTTGGCCGCTTCCACACCACCGTCCCGCTGGCTTAGCGGATCGGATTCGTTCGCGGCAACAAACGCCACGGTCTTCACGCCCTTTTCGTCTTTCAGGTACTTATAGATCGCAGGACCAGATTGGTAATTCGCCACCATCCCCAGAACCGCGTTGGATGCAGGTGCGGTATAAAGCTCTTTCGGGAAGGCGTAAGGGAAATACATGATCCCGTTGGCCTCGGCCACGGGGCGCACGGCGGCAGCGCCGTCATCGACATTCGGGCCGACCACATAGTGGATGCCTTCCTGCGCCATCTTTTCCATGCCCGCGATTGCGCGCTTGGGGTCTTTCTGGTCATCGAAGGATACGATCTCGATATCATAGGTCGTATCGCCGATCTTATACCCGCCCTTTTCATTGAGCCACTCGGCACGAGCCTCCATTGAGCGCTGGTTGGAAATCCCCCAGGCCGCCGCCGGGCCGGATGTCACGCCCACAAATCCGATCTTGAGGACAGGGTTTTCGGCCCAGGCCGCAGAAGCCAGCGCCGTTACGGAAAATGCCAGGGCAACTGAAGTTTTCATCAGGGTTCTACGTTTCATTCTTTCCTCCCTATGAGGTCTCGGCGCCTCTTCTGTGCGCTTGGCGAAGTAAACAATGCGTCGGGTCGAATCCCGGAATGCACCTTGGATACTGCATTGTTAACAATCTATGTCAACGTTTTTAGTAAACGTATCTGTTGAATTTGCGAACAGAAGTCAAATATATTGTCAGTTAAGAGTAGTACGGCTAAATACGATCGACGTGTATTCCAGCCAAATTGGAACAAGATGACAGACGCCCAGCAAAAACTCGACACCGTTCAATCCGATCCGAATGAGCAATTGATCGTCGACCGTATCTATTCGGCAGTCATGGAACAAAAGCTGGCACCCAGAACCAAGTTGAGCGAACAAACTTTATGTGAAACTTTCGGCGTCGGTCGGATGCGGGTCCGAAGAGCTTTGCTGCTGCTGAGTAGCCAAGGCATTGTCGAACTGCGCTCAAATCGCGGCGCCTTTATTGCCTGCCCGAGTCCTAAGGAAGCCCAGGAGGTTTTCGAAGCTCGCTTGATGATCGAAACGGGCATCGTGCGAGAATTGACACGTGAGATCAGCAGCGCAGGTGTCAATGCGTTGCGAACACATATCGAAAAAGAAGACGAAGCTCGCGCAAGGAACGACAGAACTGAGGTTATCAGACTTTCCGGCGAGTTTCATGTCGAATTGGCTAAATGCCACAATAACGCGGTACTCACACGCGTCGTTAAGGAACTGGCGACCCGGTCGTCTCTGATCGTAGCACTGTTCGGCACCCACAAGGATTCATCTTGCCCAGATGATGAGCATGCATCAATCATTGATGCAATCGTGAGTGGCGACCCGCAATCCGCGGAAGACAACATCCGACACCACCTTCTCCATATCAAAAACAGCTTGGATCTGGAGCAAACCCAAAAGGTTGAACCCGATCTTGCTAAGATACTCACCGGGCGCATGTAATTGGTCGTGCCCAAACTATTAGAGGGGCCTACGTCAACGAAGTTGTGGGCGCACTTGTCCTTCGACTTCGGTAAACAGCAGAAAACCGGATGTCATTACACTTGGGAATTGCCGCTGTCGGCGCAAGGACGGCATACATTGAGTTAGGCTCACCTTTGGAGAATGGATGTTGCGATAGCTTCAACGGTCGAATGAGGGATAAACTGCTCAATGGCGAGATATTCCATAACCTGCGCGAAGCGCAGATCGTCACCGAAAATTGGAAAAAGCACTACAACACCAGAAGACCACACATTGCATTGGCTTATCGCCCACCAGCGCCGGAAACCATCGTGCCGATAGGTCAAAGGCCGATCATGCACTAACAATCAAATTGGACCCGGCAGATGGGGTCACTCAACCCTGATCCCCACTGCTGAAATGGTCTTCCGCCATCATTAGCAAACGGAGAATCAGAATAGGAACGAAACGACACAAGCCCGAAGAGATTATCACGAAGCTACGGTAGGTTGAGGTGCTTGGGTTGGGCAAAAGAACCGTCCCATAGCGACCAGGCTCTTTGGCAAAGCGCTGTCGTCAAGTCAATTCCCGAGTAAGATCGTCATCGACAAAAGCGGTGCTGATGCGACCGGCATGCGAGAAGTGAACAGAATTCTGAGGCGATTTGGGTGCCCCGCCAAAGCACAGACAATCAAGCCCCAGTATCTGAGCAACATGATCGAACAGGATCATCGATTCATCAAGCGTCTCATCGGGCACATGTGTGGGTTCAAATCGTTCAGATTTGTCTCGGCTACTTTGGACGGCATCGAAGTCGCGAACATGATCCAGAAGGGCAATTCTCCAGCACTACGACTGCGGGCTTTCGGATGTTTGCTGAGATCGCAGGATAGGTGTGTCCAGTAAGTCGCTGGCGCTGGCCGTCGCAAAAGATTGCGACACATCCAGCCTAGGTTCCCTCTTATTATGGCGAGATTGGCATCCTTTCTTTCATGGTTGGCGAAGCTGGCATTATCTATGAGGCAAGTTTTGGTCGTGAGACGCCAGAGATGACAGAAGGATTTTCGGCCTACGATCCCAGACCAGATTGGATGCCTATCGAGTAGTGACCCAAGGTTCGAGTTTTTCCCGTATAGTTGCTTTCGCCAACGGCGGTACAAATGATTGACTGGGCCAACAAAATTGGCGCAACTATAGAAATTAGCTTTAGGCGAACCATCTTCGAGATCGGCACGGAAGACTGTGATCAAACAAAGAGATATTGAGCACGATGTCGGACAAACGCTGCTGAGATTGAGGCAGGAACGTAGTCTGACCCTTTCTGAGTTGGCCACTACAGCGCAGATTTCAACGTCGATGATTAGCCGTATCGAGAACGGTAGCGTCTCGCCCTCTCTTGGGACGCTTCAGGCTTTGGCGGAGGCAATGGATGTCCCTCTGATGGCATTGTTCGCACATACCGAGGTTTCGGCAGACGTGCATCATGTCAAAGCCTGCGAAGGATTGGCCTCGCGGCGGATCACACAAGGACACGCGCATGACTACCTGTTGCTTGGCAAGCATGGCGGGCCAGGCGGCATGTTTCAATCTGCGAGGATCAGCATCTCGAAAGACCAGTCAGAAACGTTGCCAAGTTATCAGCACGAAGGATACGTCTTTCTGTACCTGATCAAGGGTGATGCAGTGTATCGGTGCGGTACAGAAAGCTTTGCCATGACAACCGGCGATACCCTGAGTTTCGATGCCAAATTGCCTCATGGGTTTTCCGAGATCGTGTCAGACAGTATCGAATTCATCACAGTTTCGACCCGCCCACAATAATGATGGTCTCACGTTGTCCGCGGACTTTTACAACATAGCTTTCTCCAGCTATTGTCGGTCATTTCATAATATTTTACTATGAGTGGCCAACCCATAGAACGACAGCGTTGCCCCATATGAAGATCACATTCAAACAGGTTGACGCGTTTCGTACCGTTGTATCGACCGGAACGGTGACCGAGGCTGCAGCGATGCTTGGGATATCGCAACCAGCGGTCAGTCGGTTGATTTCGGATTTCGAAGCCGAGGTTGGTTTTCAGCTGTTCCAACGGTCAGGACGGGTATTGGTGCCCACCGATGAAGCCCGGTTGCTGGTAGAAGAGGTGCGCCAGGCCGTCAGCGGTATGGAGCACATCAAAGACTCGGCCGCTGCAATCGGTAAATTCGGTCATGCCCGGCTGAATCTCGTGATCACGCCGGGGGTCTCTTCTCAACTGGCACCCGATCTACTCGGTGAATTCGCAACCGCTTGGCCGCACGCCATGGCGCGCATGGAAATCGCCCCCAGCGACGATGCGGTCGAATGGATGGTATCCCAGAACTATGATTTTGGGATCACGACGACTGAACCGGCCAATCCCTCTTTCGAAAGCCTTGTTATCCGTGACAGCGATGTGTGCTGCGTGCTGCCCACTGGCCACCGTCTGGCAGATAATACAATCGTGCAGGCGCGGGACTTGGAGGGTGAGAACTTCATATCTTACATGCCGTCTTCACGCTTCCGGTTCGAGATCGATCAGTTTTTTGAAGCAAAAGACATCGCACGGCACATGCAGTACGAAACCCGGACCACCGATGCCGTTTGTCGTCTGGTCGCTCGAGGCCTTGGCGTTTCTGTCGTCGGGGCCAGCCTTGAATACCTCAAGACACTACCCGACTGCGTCGCCCTGCCCTTTGCCGCGCCGCTGACGTTTCGGGCAGTATTGTTCTGGTCCAAGAACAAACCACTCACGGCCGTTGGGCAATCTTTTCTGAACATCGTCCAGACGAAAGTCACCCGCGATTGAGCGCCTCGCGAAATGTTTCGCGGGCCTGCGCACTGTGGATATAGGCGTAGTCTCGCGGGTGCGATTCTCCGGCTTGTATCTCCATTGAAACGAATTGCGGGCCGCTGGCCGACAAGACATGTGGCAGTGACTCTGAGAATTGGTCAAGCGCTGTAAAGCGCTGCACTCCGGCATAGCCCGCGGCCCATGCCATGGCCGCAAAGTCGACGCGTTCAGCACCAGGCAAGGGATGTGATCCGTTTACTTCATACACCCTGTTGGCGGACAGGAAATGATACAAGTTGCTGACCCCGGCATTGGCAATCGTCACAAGCGAGCCGAGGTTCATTAGCAAACTGCCGTCCCCGTCCAGAACGATCACCCGCCGGTCAGGATTTGCCAGCGCCAGCCCTAGACCGTGTGAGGATGCCTGGCCCATCGCTCCGACAGCCACGTAGTTCAGATCGCGCGGGTTCAGCGCCAACCAGTCGAAACAACTTTGGTAGACCGCGACCACGATATCTTCTTCGCGTACATGCGGGATCAATGCCTTAAGAGCTGCGTCTCGATACATGATCATGGGGCCTCCGGCGATCGGCCAATCAAGAAGATATGAGGTCTGGACGCCGCATAGGCAGCCTCGACCATGGACGGAATCTGAGCCTCGTCCCCCGGTGCCTCGATCAAAGAATGCGACAGGTTCATCGCGTCCAGAACCGGCTGGATGATCCGAACACCGTACGCGGCCGATTGATCCGGTAGCAGATGCGGTTCTTTCCCTTGCAGGCCAACCATCATGACGATGGGCAATTCGTAGTCGACACCAATCGCCCGGATCGCATTCAATGAATCCATCAAACCGGTCTGCTGCATCATCAGTATTGCCCGCGTGCCGTTGTAAGACATCGCGCCACAAATACTGACGCCTTCATCTTCCTTGCAGATCCGGGTCAGGCGAAAATCGGGATCGCGCGAGATCGGCCATAACAGACCATCGCTGGTCACTATGTCCGGCAGGGCCACAACTTCACCGATGTGGCACGCTTTGATAGCTGCAATGATAGCGGCCCCGGACACATGCGCCACCGACGGCGCGTCGTTGCGGGATTGCGGTGCAGCGACCATCACGAAGCTCCGTCTAGAAACGCGGCGATCCCGCAACGCGCCGCATGCATTTCATGAGGGTGACCAACGGTGATGCGGATGTAGTCGTGGTAAGCAGCCGAGGCGAATCTGCGCACGGCAACGCCACGTTGTCGCAGGAATCGATCGGCCGCTTCGGCAGATTTTCCTTGGTCCGGGAAGCGAACCAATACGAAATTGGCCTGACTTGGTACAACCTCCAACCCCAGAGCACGCAATTCTGTTTCGATCCAGCGCCGTCCCTGCGCGTTGGCTTGGAAAACCGCCTGTGTATGCGCCTTATCTTCCAACGCGGCGATGGCCGCGGCAACCGAAGGAGACGCAACCGGGAACGTCAGCCCGATCCGCCGTACGCTGTCCACAACGTCGCTGGGCCCGTACATCCACCCTACACGTGCCCCGGCCAGCCCGTATATTTTGGAAAATGTCCGGCACATAACCACATTTTCTGAATCCTCGACCAGCCTGTGCGCAGGCTCGTAATCATGGGCGTCGACATATTCTTCATATGCGGCATCAATGATCAGCAAAACATGGTCGGGCAATGCCGCGTGTAGCCGTCGCAACTCGGCCCGGTTCAGGTAGGTTCCAGCTGGGTTTTCGGGATTGGCGAGGTAGACCACGCGCGTACGTTCACTTAACGCGTCGATCATCCGGTCCACCGACGGCTTGAAGCTGTCATCATCAACAGACACGACCTCGGCATCATTGGCATAGGCGTAGTTGGGCACTTTCAGATAGCCATTGGCGCTGCGGATCAGCTCGGTTCCTGGCCCCAGATACGCGCGGGCCAGCCGTGCCAACAGATCGTCCGATCCCTGCCCGGTTGTGATCCGCGCCGCGTCCAGCCCAAAATGCGCGGCAATGGCAGGGGCCAGAATATTGTCTGGATTTTCCATGTACCGCTCCACCGAACTAATGGCCGCACAAGCGGCGGCACGCGCGTTCGGGCTCGGGCCAAAAACGTTCTCATTTGAATTCAGCAGAGCCGCTGGCGGTGGCACGTCTTCGGACGCCCCGCCCACCATATGAGGTTTGATTTTTTCGATTCCCGCTTTCGCGCGCGTCAGAGTCATAGAGTTCCTCCGGCAAAGCCAGGATGGCTTTGCGCCATCGCACTTCATATCACATAATAACAGATTTTTTACAATTCACTTTCAAAAAAATTATGATATGAAGTGGATGCGCCAGCAAAAAGAAATCAGATGACCCGCACAGACTCTCACCAATCCAGCAGGCTGCACCTGACCATCGATCTTGATGCGCCGGGCAGGCAGGTGGGCGATCAGATGCTGAAGTGGTCGGACAATTCGGTGCCGCTGGGCTATCACCCAGTACCGGTGATCAGCCTGAAAGGGCGGCCGGGACCGAGTGTTCTGGTCCTTGGCGGTACGCATGGGGATGAATTCGAAGGACCGGCCGCGATAATGCGGCTCGCGGCGCGCCTGAACTCCGACGAGTTGGCTGGACAGGTGATCCTGATCCCCGGGCTAAGCGCACCGGCGCTGGCGGCTGCGTCCCGTGTCTCTCCGCTGGATGGTCAGAACCTGAACCGTGCCTTTCCCGGAGATGCCGATGGCGGTCCAACCGCAATGCTGGCGCATTTTGTCGAGACGGTTCTTTTGCCACGCGTGGACGCCGCAATCGACTTGCATTCCGGGGGCAAAGCCTCGGTCTTCGAACCCTGCGCATTAGCCGCCCGTACGCAAGACAAGGCGCTCACCTCCGCCAACATGGACCTTGCCCGTGCCTTTGGATTGCCTTTGATCTGGGTGCTGGGCACACATAATGACAATCGATCTGTAAACTCGGCAGCCGAGCGGACCAACACGCCCATGATCGCGACCGAATTGGGCGGAGGAGGAGGAGTTGATCCCGAAATCACCGATCTGGCTGAAACGGGTTTGCTTCGATGCCTCAGGCATCTGGGAATCTTACAAGGCGATAAGCCCGAACCGGCAGCAGCACAATGCGTGGAGATCGCTGACCCGTCACAATCGGTATACGCCCCCGCGGATGGTTTGTTTGATCGGCGCTGTAGGGCTGGCCAATATGTCGAACGTGGTACACTCGCTGGAAGGTTGCATTTCCCGGCGGAGCCTGAGCGTGCATCAATAGATCTGAACTTCTCCGCCTCGGGGTATGTTCTGGCCCATGGCAACCGGGGCGTGGTCTGTCGCGGCGACCTGCTGGCACTGGTGGCACAACCTGCGGTCGGAGACATTGAATGAGGGCGTACACTCCATTCATCTCGGGCGCGTTTGTGGACTGGAGCGGCGAAATGTTGACCAGCGTCGACCCCGCAACAGGTCAAGGGTGGAGCACCATCGCCCGCGGCAATGCCCAAACCGCCGATCAGGCAATCCGAGACGCTGATCACGCCTTTCGCAACGGGCCATGGGCAAAAACGGGCCCAAATGAACGCGCCGATATGCTCGACCGGCTGGCGGATGTTCTGGAACATCGATGGGAAGAGCTTGTAACACCGGAAATCCGCGACAATGGCAAACGGATCACCGAAGTACGGGGCCAGTTTTCCGGGCTGCACACTTGGTTTCGCTACTTCGCCATCCAAGCGCGCAAGCTGGGACCCGAAGCTCAAGTGAACTCCATCCACGGTGTCCACAGCGTCGGCCACCACATTCCCTATGGCGTAGTTGTTGCCATTACGCCGTGGAATTCACCCCTGATGATCCTGGCATGGAAACTGGCCCCAGCCTTGGCGGCGGGCAATACTGTGGTCGTCAAACCATCGGAAATGGCGTCGGCCTCGACTTTGGAATTCGCGCGCTTGGCACATGACGCGGGCTTGCCACCCGGCGTGCTGAACGTCGTCACCGGGCTGGGGCACGAGGTCGGCGAAGCGTTGGTACGGCACCCTCTGACACGCAAGGTCACCTTTACAGGATCCGATCTGGGCGGTCGCAAAGTAGCCGAGGCTGCGGCGGCAGGTGTGATCCCTGCGGTACTGGAACTGGGCGGCAAGTCACCCCAGGTGGTGTTCGCCGATTGCGATCTGGACAACGTGGTCAATGGGATTTTGTCCGGGATCTTCCTGTCCAATGGTCAGACCTGCGTCGCCGGTTCGCGCCTGATCGTCGAGGTCGGTTTGAAAGACACGCTGGTCTCGCGCCTGATCAACCGCGCGCGCATGTTGAAGATGGGCGATCCGATGGACCCTGAAACACAGATCGCACCGCTGGCCAACGAACCCCATCTGCACAAAGTCATTGCGATGATCGACCAAGCCAAAGCCGAACGGGCCGTTTGTGTACTGGACGGGTTGGAATCCACTGCAGGGCGCAGCGGGTTCTATGTCGGGCCGACCATATTCGACGGTGTTTCGCCTGAGATGCAGCTTTGGCGGCAAGAGGTCTTCGGCCCTGTACTGGCAGTCACCAGCTTTGAAACCGAAGACGAAGCCATAGCACTGGCCAATGACAGTGACTATGGTCTGGCCGCAGGGGTCTGGACGACAGACTCCAAGAAAGGCGAACGGGTTGCTGAAGCCGTTGCAGCAGGCACGGTTTACATCAACCATTATCGCAGCGTCGATCCCGCTAGCCCCATCGGCGGGATCAAGCTGTCGGGCTATGGCCGTGAGCTTGGTCCCGACGCCATCAAGGATTTTTGCCAAACCAAATCGATCTGGACCGGTGCCAAACCGATGCCTGATCCCTTCCCCTGACCACCGGCGTGCACGGAGGACGCAATGAACGATCATTTCTCGGCCCCCCAAGGCAATTTCCGCGGCCATGACCAGCAGAATGTCTGGCACGAAACCCCTGACCCTGAGCTGACCGAAGTTGGCCCCGGCACACCTTGCGGTGAGTATCTGCGCCGATTCTGGATGCCGGTTGCGATGACGGACCAGATCGGTGACCTGCCCTATCGCATCCGCATTCTGGGCGAAGATCTGGTTCTGTTTCGCGAAAAGAAAGAGGGCAAGCTGGGGCTGACCCATCTGCATTGCTGCCACCGCAACATGAGCCTTGAGTTTGGTATTGTCGAGGAAGGCGGCATTCGCTGCTCCTATCACGGCTGGAAATACGGGCTGGACGGCACCGTTCTGGAAACCCCGTGCGAACCGCCCGCTTCTCAGGTCAAGAAAAAGGCCTGTCTTGGGGCCTATCCGGTGATCGAATACAAGGGCTTGGCCTTTGCCTATTTGGGCCCGGCCAGTGAACAGCCGCCCTTTCCGGTGATGGACACGTTTGACGAAGAGGGCGATGAACTGGTGCCCTACCTCATCAAATCCCCCTGCAACTGGCTGCAAGTGATGGAAAACGCCTGGGACCCCTTCCACGTGGTCTACTTGCACACACTGGCCGTGCGCAGCCAGTTCATCGACGCTTTTGCCGAAATGCCGATGATCGAGTTTCACGAAAGCCAGACGGGCGATTTCTACACCAATGTCCGACGCTTCGAGGATATCGTCTGGGTCCGGATACATGACCACATGCTGCCGTCGTTCACACAGAATGGGGGTCATTTCCCGGTTCCGGATGGGCCGCGCTATTTTGGGCGCTGTGGGTTGTCGCGCTGGATCACCCCAATTGACGATACCAACACGATGGTCATCGCCTGGCGACATTTCCGGGATGCGGCGGCGAATGACGACCCCAAGGGGCTGACGGACAAAAGCAAGGTTGGCTACGGCATGACAGATTTCTATGGCCAAGACCCGGACCGTCCCTATGAAATGCGCCAGCGTGATCCGGGCGACTACGATGCCTGGGTAAGCCAAGGGCCAAAGAACATCCATGCGCGCGAAAACCTCAGCTTTACCGACCGGGGTGTCGCCAAGGCGCGCCGTCTGCTGCGCAACGCCATTCGCGCCCTGCAAAACGGTGAACGCCCGCCGCAACCCGCCGATAATTTCGCAGGCAAGGTGATCCCGACCTATGCCGGGGATACGATGCTGCGCATTCCGTTGCAGAAGGGTCGCGACGATGGGGCGGTGCTGAAAGAGATTTCGCATCAAGTGGCCGAGATCTACAAATCCGGCGACCATCTTCAGGGCGACGCCCGTAGGGCGTTCATCATCGACGCCCTCAAAGACTACGAGGCAAGCTGGTCATGACCACACGCATTCCCCACAACCCCGGCCGCGTTGACTGGTCCGGCGAAAACCCGGGCATCTATCTGAAGCGGGACCCCGGACAGGATTATTACGACACTCTGGCGCTGTTTTTTCGGGTGGCTCTGTCGCCCTATGGGCGCGGGAATGCAGCGTTGATCCTAGGTGCTCCGGATCAGGCGCAGGGCTGGCCGCAAGTGCCCAACCTGATCATGACCGACAACCAGCGAATGATGCGCTGGATCGTTGATGGCTGGGTGACGAAAATGCCAACCTTTATCGGCAAGGCCGGGCTAAGCGCAATGACATGGCTGGATTGCGACAGCGTGGAAAAACGTCCCGGCGACTTGAAATCCCGGTACTCCGAAACCCTGCGAGGATCGGGCGTGACGGTCGAGATGATCTGGCAGGATATGGGCCCACCTTTGCCAGTTGAGGTGACCAAGGAAAACTCGGCCACCAAAGCGCATGAGATGTATTCTGTGTTCCTTGAGGCCAAAGCGGCACAGATTGTGATCAACGGCACCCCTCTGCCCGGTCAGGTTGCCAGCCGCCAATTCTTTGGTCGCACCATGTCGACCGCCTTTCTGGCCTTCTCTGAGACCTGGGTGACCCCGCAGGAGGATCTGTGATGCCTTTGAATGAACCGATCACCCCCGGCACCGTTGATTGGACCGGCGAAAACCCCGGCATCCTGCTGAAAGACGACAACGACAATTTCTCGGCTATGGCACTGTTTTTTCGCGTGGCATGGTCTCCGGTAGGTCAGGGTCAGGTTTTGCTGCTCTACGGAGCACCGGATCGGATTGAGGGACCCCTCGACGCACCAAACGTGATCCTGAGTGACAATCCAGACCTTACGGCGTTTCTGAAGACCAATTTCATCAGCAAACTGGCCGCTTTCGCCAACGCCCCAGCCTTTGCAACCCTACCCGAGATCGGCGCGCAGGTCGTACGCTCAACCGGTGATCCCATGAGCCATCGCTATACCGAGACCATCGTCGGCGAGAACCTGACAATTGAGCTGATCTGGGAGGGGTTCGAACCACCCCGCGCGCTGGAATTGTCTCCGCATGAGGTCGCCTCGGGCGAGCAGAACATGTTCTCGCTTTTGGTGCCCGCACATTCGGCGCAGATCATCGTCAATGGCCACCCGTTGCCGGGCAAGCTGGGCACACGTGTACAGGCCGGATACGAGACGACGACTGCATTTCTGTATTTCTCGGAAACTTGGATCATTCCACCAGAGGGCACGTGATGCTGCATCCGGCCGATCAATTAGCCTTTGACCGGGCAATGGTGACGCAACCGGTCTGGAACCGGTTCAATACGGCATCTGAGGCGCTGGGCCTGGATGAAAATGTGCTTCTGCACGCCGGTCCTGCCTTTGCCAACCCGGATCAGATCACTGTACCGATCCTGAATTCGGCCTGTGTTGCTGCCGTCTGGCAAGGTCTGGCGAAGGATTTTGATCAGGCCGAGGCGATGATCAGCGGGGGTGAGATCGTTTTGAAGCCTGCGCAGGACCACGACGTCGTGACACCTCTGGCTGCCGTGGTCTCGGCCGATATGCCGCTGCACACGATCTATGATGCATGGCGCGGGCAGCAACGGGTCTATGCACCGATCAACGCAGGCAGTCGCCCCGCGATGCGGCTGGGGCTGCGGTCCGAGGCGGTTCTGGATCATATTCGATGGCTCAACACCCGGTTTCTGGATGTTTTGGAGAAAGGGCTTGCCGAGGGAATCGCACTGGTACCACTGGCCGTAATCGGCTTGTTGGGCGGGGATGACTGTCACGGGCGTACGCCTGTGGCCGCGCAGGCACTGATTGCAGAACTCGAGGATCGAACGCCCGGCGGGATCACCGATCACGATGTGCTGGCGTTCATTAACAGCTCGCCCTCACTGTTTCTGAACCTGTGGATGGCCGCCACCAAGTGCATGATGAAACTGGCCGAAGGGATTGACGGTTCCAGCTTTGTAACGGCGGCAGGCGGCAATGGGCGAGAGGTCGGCATTCAGGTTTCTGGCCTTACGAACCAATGGTTCACGATTCCGGCCGGCACGCCGAAAGGCACATTCGATGTGGACTTGCCAAAAGACCGAGCCTTGGGCGCGATTGGTGACAGCGCCGTGGTCGAAGCCTTTGGACTGGGCGCAATGGCCATCGAATTGAGCCCCGAACAGCAAAAAGGGCTTGGTGCCTATCTGCCCGATGACGCACAAGCGCGCATGTCGGGCCTATCGGTTGGGGCGCACCCTTATTTCCGAGCGTTGGATGTAAGGTTGGGCAGCACGGCGCGTGGTGCTGTTGCGCAGGGGTCGGGACCAGTGATCGGCTTAGGTATCCTTGACCGGCTGGGTCAAGCCGGACGGTTGGGTGGTGGCATCTACGACATGCCCGTCACACCGTTTGCAGCAGCGTTGAAAGCGTTGGAGGCATGATCGCGCTGAATCAACACTCTGCCCATGTGCTTGCCGCGATGATCCAGCGGGGTGAGGTGAAACCGTCCGAGGTGATGGCCGCACATCTGGACCGGATCAAAGATCGTGAACCTGTCATCGGGGCCTTCCAGACCCTCGATGCGGCGCGCGCCATGGAGCGGGCCTATGCCGCCGATGCACTCCCCTCTGGCGGCGCGCTCCATGGCGTGCCTTTTGTGATCAAGGACATCATCGACACAGACGAAATGCCAACAGGGTGGGGCAGCGACCTGTATGCCAGGCGGAGCCCAGAGCGCAATGCGGCCTGTGTACAGGCCTTTCTAGACGCCGGTGCAATACCGATCGGTAAAACCGTCACTACCGAATTTGCCTATTTCAGACCGGGCAAGACCGCCAACCCGGCCAACCCAGCACACACTCCTGGTGGGTCGTCATCCGGCTCGGCCGCGGCTGTGGCCGATTTCATGACACCGCTCGCATTCGGGTCTCAAACGGCCGCGTCGCTGATCCGACCTGCCGCCTATTGCGGGGTATGCGGGTTCAAGCCAACGACCGGACGGTATGATCTGACGGGTGTCATGGGGCTGTCCGAAAGCCTTGATACGCTGGGTATTCTGACCCGTGACCCTCGGGACCTGGCTCTGTCCGACGCTGTGTTGCGCGGTACAGACCTGCGTCCGCCACCTGAGTTCGATGATGCCCTGCCCCGGATCAGCTTAATGCGCGGCCCATATTGGCAGGACGGCTCAGTCGAAATGCGGGATACCTGCACGCGCGCCCTGGGCGCCATTGCCGCCACCGGCGCTGAGGTCGGAGAGATCGCCCACCCGCCTGTTTTTTCCGAACTCACTCAGGCTCAGATCGCTGTTATGGGGTACGAGGTCGCGCGACAACGCGCGACGGAGTACGCGGTCGGCGTTCCCGGTATCAGCCCGCAGTTTCATGAGCTTGTCACCGCAGGTTTGGCAGTCAGCGACAGGGAATACCGTGCAGCTCTGGACCTGCGGGACCGTGCAGATGCGATGCTGGATCAAATGTTCCGCGACATAGATGCGCTTTTGGTTCCCTCTGCGCCCGGACCGGCCCCTATGGGATTGGAGGCGACCGGAGATCCGCTTTATTCTCGCATGTGGAACCTGTTGCAAGTGCCGTCGGTGGCGCTGCCCTTTGGGACCGATCAAAACGGGCTGCCACTAGGCATTCAACTGATCGGACGAAAAGGTGGTGATGCCCGCCTATTAGATACCGCGGCCTGGGTTCACCAACATCTATCGCGATTAGCCATCACGGGATCAGCGGCAACAGCACGGCGAGCGAGACCGGAATGCTGACGGCGGCAATCAGCGTCTGTAGCGTAACAATAGCCGCCATCAGCGGTGCATCACCACCCAGTTGCTTGGCCAGCGTGTAGGACGAGGCACCTGTCGGCACGACCGAATAGACGACCGCAATCTGCAGCACATCGCGTGGCAGCCCGGTCAGCAAGCCGATCACCAGGACCGCGACAGGAAACACAACCATCTTACCTGCAAAGGCAAGGATCAAAGGCAGCGTGCTGGCAGCCATAGCACGAACCCTCAGATTGGCCCCCACCGCAAGCAAGGTAATCGGCAAAGCCCCCGCCCCCAAAACATCCGTTACATCATGCACGACCGCGATCCTGTCCCCGATCAACTGGTTGGCGCAAACCGCCAGAAAGATCGAGATCACGTATGGATTGCGCGCCAGTTCTCGCAAAATGGCGATGGGCAGGCTATTGGCGCGGTCGCTTTTCAGCGCACCGACCATCAAGATGACCATCACGATATTGGTCGTCGGCACCAATATCGCCGTTGCAAGAATAGCGATGTCCAGTGCCGCCGGCCCGTACAGATTGGCCGCCAGTGCAAGACCAATGAATGAATTGTGCCGCGCGCTGCCTTGCAAAATCGAAGTCGCCTGAGGCGGTGCGAACCCCAGCAGACGGGCGGAGACAACTGCAAACACAAGTGCCGCCACAAACCCGCCCAGAATAGCCATCGAATAAAGCCCCAAAGCCGACTTGTCCAAAGGTGACAGTGAGATTTTGCTGAACAAAAGGCAGGGCATCAGAACCCAATAGACAAGCTTGTCATTCAGGTTCCAGAAATCGGTACTGGGAATACCGCCTTTGCGCAGGGCAAGCCCCAGCGCAATGATCAGGAAGATCGGCAGGATTGAGGTCAGCGTCATCAGCATTGCGGCATCTCTTTCACCCCGGTGATTACCGATCCGCTGTGCCGCCCCGCGCCTGTTGGGTCAAGCCATGGCCCGCGCCAGATAGTCGTCGATCATGTCACCAAAGCTCTGTTCGACCGCGAACTCGAACCCGTCCTGATACCGCATCACCAGTGCCTTGAGGCCAAAAACCTCGGAATAGGTCACTGCATCCGGTCCGAACACGCTGTCATGCAGGTCCAGCGGGCAGGCAATCGCCATGATCTCGGCCGCATCGGGACCAGTAACGCGGAAAAAGGTCATCGTGTCCGAAACCCGAACGATACTGATATCAGCCGGGCAGTCCGTGGGTTTCAACTGGGCCTCCAGAGCCTCTTCCCGCGCCAGCGGCGCTCGGGCGATCCAATGATCACGACCGACATAGAAAAGCTCCGTCCCCTCTTCTTCCGTCCGGTGATTGGCACGGTCCGGAAAACCCGGCAATGTATCGCCAACCCAGGCCCCGACCGCCTCAGCCGCTCCCTTGAGGTCGAACAACGCGGTCAGCCCGCAGCGTTGAACCGTAACATCGTAGCTCATCTCAGGACCTCAGTAGTTTGCCTTCGGGATCGTGGAACACCGGTTTCGTCACCTTGACCGGGATCACATCATCCTTCAGCCGGACATGGGCGGTTTCGCCCTGACGCGCATGGCCGTTTTCCAACAGCGCCAGCCCGACCCAGCGGTTGTTCACCACGCTCCAGACACAGGCCGTAACCAGCCCGTCTGTCGCCTCTTTCCGGCCTCCCGGCGTCAGGGGCGCGCCTTCTGGGATTTGCCGGTTGGGATCTTCTGGCAGGATGCCCACCAACTCGCGCCGTGGCGCACCGCGCGATCGGCGCAGCTCAATCGACCGTTTGCCCAGATAATCCGACTTTTTCTTGGACATCACCCAACCCATACCCAGATCATAAGCATCGACGGTCCCGTCAACCTCGTGTCCCAGTGACAGAAACCCTTTTTCGACCCGCAGCACATGGCTGGATTCCGACCCTACAGGCAGAATGCCAAAGGGCGTGCCGGCTTCCATCACCTTTTCCCACAGCTCGGCCATGTGGCGGGGGGCGACATTCACCTCAAAGGACAGCTCTCCGGTAAAACTTACGCGCACGACCCGAGTCGGCACTCCGGCGACAGTGCCTTCGCGGAAGGACATGAACGGAAACGCCTCGGGTGAGAGGTCAATATCGGTGCCAAGCGCCAGCATCACTTCACGCGCTTTGGGGCCGCATATGGTGGCATTGTTCCACTGGCTGGTGACCGTAGTGATCATCACCTGCCAATCGGGAAACTCGGTCTGCAGCAGTTTCTCCATATGCTGGTTCACCGCATCCGCATGGCCGGTCGAGGTCGAGATTAGCCAGCGATGCTCATCCAGTCGAAAGGCCACGCCATCATCCAGGATCAGGCCATCCTCGGTCAGCATCAAGCCATACCGCCCATCACCCGGTTTCAGGCTGGACATGATGTTGGAGTAGACGAAATCCAGGAATTTCGGAACGTCTCGCCCTTTCAATTCGAACGTCCCCAGCGGCGAGCCGTCATAGACACCCACGCCCTCACGCACGGCACGACATTCGCGATTCACCGCCTCTTGCAGACCTTCGTTGGGTTTCGGAAAATACCCCGGACGCCGCCAGCGGGCTCCGGCTTCGTACATCACCGCACCATTGTCCTTATTCCACTGGGTCACAGGGGTATGACGATACGGGAACAGCCTCCAGCCTTCGCGCAATCCACCTATCGCGCCGAAGGACACCGGGGTGTATGGTGAACGAAAGGTTGTTGTGCCGACCTCTTGCAGCGGCAGACCCTTTTCCATCGCGACAGTGCCGATGATGTTGATATTGCCGGTCTTGCCTTGATCAATGCCCATGCCACCGGTTGTATAGCGTTTGACATGTTCGACATTGTCATAGCCTTCGCGCAGGGCCAGATGCACATCACTGACCGAGACATCATTCTGAACGTCCAGAAACGCCTTGCCGCGCTGACCGGCAACATCCACCCGCCAAAGCGGCTCAATCGCATAGGTAAAGTCTTCACCCCCATCGACAATCTGATCAAGCGTCAGATTACCCGCCGCCGCGCCCACGGCTCGACAGGCCTGCGCCGCCTGATCGGGACAGAAGGCCGCCAGATCCTCGTCAAACCGTAACGTGCTACGGGACTGAGACCACAGATGCACCGTTGGGCTCCACCCGCCGGAACACGCCAGCAGGTCGCAGTCGATCCAAACTCCTGCTCCACCGGTTTTGGGCACAGCCTTTACAGCGCGGACACTCTTGTGCCCTCGAACCTCACTGACGACGGTCGCGACATGCACTGTGACCCCGGACACCAAATCCAACGCCGCCTGTGGCACCTTGTTACGACTGTCAAGGATCGCCTCGACCGTGACGCCTGCGGCAGCCAAATCTGCGGCCACTGCATAAGCGCTGTTGTTGTTGGTAAACAGCACCACGCGCTGTCCGGGCATCACGCCCCAACGATTCACATATGCTTGCACGGAAGAGGCCAGCATCACGCCGGGGCGATCATTGTCGCCGAATACCATCGCGCGTTCGGTGGCGCCGGTTGCGGTCACAACCTCGGCTGCACGAACCCGCCAACTGCGTTCAAGGATCCCATCCTGCTCGGGGTCACGCTCATTGACAATCATCAGATTGTGCTCGCGATAAGCCCAGACGGTTGCATTTTGCAGATGGGTCACGTTCTGCATCCCATCCAGCTCGGCCACAGCATCGGCCACCCAATCCATCGCCGGGCGGCCCCCGATGGTCAGGTTCCGATTGAGCAGGCTACCGCCAGCCTCGGTCCCCTCATCCGCCAAAAACACCCGCTTGCCCGCACGCCCTGCTTCAAGCGCTGCTTGCAATCCGGCGGGACCCGCCCCGGCGATCAGCACGTCGGCATGGGCATGCCGTGCCTCGAAATGACCCTTGGACGGAGGTTTGGACGGAGCAGCAGCCAGACCGGCGGCCTTGCGGATCGAAGGTTCAAACAGGTGCCAGTTGGGCCATTTGAATGTCTTGTAGTAAAACCCGGCCGGGATGAACCGTGTGAATAGCTGGTTGATACCACCCAGATCGAACTCGGGCGAGGGCCAGCAATTGACCGACCTTGCGCTCAGGCCGTCGCGCAGCGGTATGGTGGTCGCAGGGCGGTTGCCCGAGGCATCTTCGCCATCCAGTTCAACCAAAGTCGCAGGTTCCTCGGGTCCATGACCCATGATCCCGCGCGGGCGGTGATATTTGAAACTGCGCGCGGTGACACGAACACCGTTGGCCAGCAGAGCCGAAGCGAGCGTATCCCCTTCGTAACCCTCATAAGGCTTGCCGTTGAACGTAAACCGCACAGGGCGGTTTCGGTCGATACGCCCACCCGAAGCGCGGCGGTTACTCTGTGCCATCGGGTGCCTCCACAATGTCATGGGTCCGGGTGTCGCGCCAGATCGTGAACCATTCACCGCACCCGCGCGCGTGCCACCATTTTTCTTGGACCGGCCCCAGCGGATTTGGCGTTACAGTCAGATATTCGACCCATTCTGCATCGCTGACCGCATTGGGGTCGGGACGATCCGCCTCAACCGGTCCCCCATAGATGAATTCGCTTTCATTACGCTTGCCACAGAACGGGCAGGTTATAAGCAACATGATCCGTCCTTTCCTATCGCGCAGTGGTGGTGCCAGCTTCCATTACGAAATCCAGATGCCGGAACCGACCGAGCGTGAAGGGCGCCATCAGCGGGTGCGGTTGTTCCTTGGCAACCAGATGCGCCAGTGTCAGTCCGCCCGCCGGGATCGCCTTGTACCCGCCCCACCATCCGGCGGTGACGAACAGGCCCGGAACTTCGGTCTGGTCCATGATGGGTGAGGCATCATGCGCAATATCCAGATGCCCGCCCCATTGCCGCATCAGCTTGAGCTTTTTGAAGCTTGGGAACAGAGACAGCATCGCGGTCACTGTATCCTCGAAAACGTGCTGTTTGATGTCGCGGCGAAAGCTCTGCCCCATATCGGGTGCCCCGCCGATTACCATTTCGCCCTTGTCGGACTGGCTGAAATAGAACCCGCTGTCGGGGCAATTCACGATCACGTCGACCAGCGGCTTCACCGGCTCGGACACAAATGCCGTCAGGTTTATCGTCCGCAAAGGCAGTTTCAATCCGACCGTCTCGGTCAACGTTGTCGTATGCCCCGAAACGGCCACCACCACCTTGCTTGCCTTAACGACGCCGCGATTTGTCTCAACCCCTTCGATCCTGCCATCTGCCCCGCGTATCAGGGATTGCACTGCGGTTTGCTGGTGAATTTCAACCCCGCGCGCGTCCGCCGCGCGCGCATAGCCCCATGCCACGGCGTCATGCCGGTTCACACCCGCATCCGTATGCACCATCCCGCAGATCACCGGCAGGCGTGCATCAGGCCCACCCCCAGTCAGCGCCGGAATGCGTCGGCGCAATTCCTCGGTCGTGATTTGCTCATAGGTCGAGCCGTAAATATCCATCGTCAACTGCCGCCTGCGCAACTCACGCAGTTTGGGCCAGGTCTGCACCACATCCACCATGGTGCGCTTTGAGTGCATCATGTTGAAGTTCAGCTCATCCGTGAGCCCTTCGTACATGGCAACGGATTTGACGTAGAACGGAATCGACTCGTCCCGCATGTAATTCGAGCGGATCGTGACGGTGTTGCGGGCGATGTTTCCGCCCCCAAGCCAGCCGCGCTCAAGCACCGCAACGTTTGTGATGCCGAATTCCTTGGCCAGATAGTAGGCGGTTGCCAGCCCGTGGCCCCCCGCCCCGATCACAACCACATCATACTGATCTTTCAGCGGTGGGCTGCGCCAGGCCAGTTGCCAGTTACGGTGGCCGGACAGCGCATTCCGGGCAAGAGAGAAGATGGAGTATCTTTGCATGATAGTAATAATATTTATTAATATGCACTTTTCGTCAATGAGTTTTTGCCCGTTTGCCTTCGATAGCTCGATAAGCTCAGCCCTATGCGGTTTTGAAAAATTCAGGTAATGTATAGCCATGAGTTTACGCGTAGCGCAGTTCCATCAACGCCTCGCCGGCAAGTGGTCGGCGCGGTCACTATGGCCCTGCTTCATCATCAACTGCCGCAGCTCACCTGCCTTGTAACGCCAGATCAACCGGGCGCGATGCGCCCTCTATCTGTAACAGCCTCAGAGGGTGAGGCGATGGAAATGGACGTTACATGACACACAATTCTGACCTGAAATCCATTCAGGAAACGTATGCGCGCGACGGCGTCGTGCTGTTGAAACACGTATTGTCGAAGGACTGGTTGAACAAGCTACGCCAGGCCGTCGACGACGAAACCGCCAAAGGCGACCGCTATTTTGCCTACAAGAATATGCGCGAGCATCCGGGTGTGTTTCAGGAATATTGCCTGAGCTCGGATATCGGACGACGCGTGGCCGAGGTGGCTGACAGCCCATGGACCTCGCTGATCTACGATCAGATTTTTGCGAAAGAGCCAGGAACCAGAACCCAAACGGGTTGGCATACTGATCAACCCTATTGGCCGGTCGCGGGGCCTATCATGACAATGTGGATTGCATTGGACCCAGTGGACCCAGACAACGGAGCATTGGAATTTGTCCGCGGCTCACACGCGTGGGGTGCCAAGTACCGACCCTTTAAAACCGACCAGCTTGGTGCATTCCTGCATTATCTTGAGGAAGACAATCCCGACTATATCGACATGCCGGATTTCGAGGCCAATCGCACCGCGTATGACATCTTTCACTACCCGAAAATGGAACCCGGAGATGCGCTGGCTTTTGACGGCATGACCGTGCACTCAGCGATGGGAAACCGAACCTCGACGCGACGCAGGCGCGGCTATGCGATCCGCTTTGCTGTAGACGGGGCAACTTACCAACCGCGCGACTCTGTGACCGAATGGCTGCATGACGACAGCCTAAGCCCCGGTGCGCCCTTCGCCGGGGGGCGGTTTCCGGTGATCTACGGTGCGGCATAACCCCTAGTCATGTCTTCGGTAACTTGACGTTTGCCTGCCGAAAACGGATGGTTGGGTCATGATCATCATGACCCAATCCTTCGGACGCTATTACAACGCCCCCTAAAGTGGAGCGGTCAATGATGTTTAGTCTGAAAGTGCCGCCACAGTGCGGCATTTTTCGTTTCGCTTCTGTGGCCCGAACAGGAGGTGACGATGGAGAACACAAACTCAGACCCGATTGTGCAAATTCGCGACGCAGAGCTAAGTGATCTGTCTCAGATACTAACGATGATCCGCGCATTGGCCGAACATCACGGCGATGTTCCAGATGTCAACGCGTCAGATTTGAAACGTGATTTGTTCGCCAATCCGCCTTGGATTTATGCCCTGGTCGCCGAATTGGGCGATCAGATCGTCGGCTATGCCGCGCTTTGCCCTTTGGCCCAGTTGCAGGTGGGGCTGCGCGGCATTGATATACATCATCTCTTTGTCGAGCGGTCGTTTCGGGGCGTGGGGATCGGACGGCAACTGATCGAAGGGTCCAAACGTAAGGCGCGGGCTCTGTCCTGTCGTTACATGATGGTCGGTACACATCCCGATAATTCAACCGCTCAAGCTGTCTATCTGTCCTGTGGATTCGAGCAACGACACGGAACACATCCAAGGTTTCGCATTTCCCTTGATGCCTGACCGCATTGGGGCTTTGGACCGCTTGTCTCGCGCTTCATGCCTGAACTGTGAGTTCTACCGGGTCAACCTCGGCTTCGATCGCTCGATCCAGTGTTTTGCGGAACAGTTTTGCGCCCGCGTCCAACCCCAAGTCTATATGGGGCGTTTTGGCGTGTTTCATGCCCAAATGCACCTTCTCCAGAACCTCCTTGTCCTCAAGAAACGCCATTCGAGCACCGTCATTCATGAATTTGGAAACCTCAGCATTCTCAGGATCTGAATTGCGATGCTGGAACCAGAAATACCGTGTTCGGTCCTCATCAATCGGAGTCATGAAATTGTAAGAGATGTTGATGAACGTCTCGGCAACCGCTTGCTTGTCATACCCTCCGGTCCCGACGGGCGTATAGATGGATTTGTTCAAACCAATCGCAGGCATACACATTTCGTAATGCTGTAACCTGTCGCAATCCCCTTCGAATGCCACCAGCTTGGCATAGTACGGCGAGGGCGGCTTGTTCTCGATCCAGCGTGAGACGATCACACCACGATCCGTTCTTTCGACATTCAGTGGCTCTTCGTCTGTACCAGCCCCTGCAAAGGACGACACATGAACCCAGGCCACATGGCTGGGGTCAAGCAGATTGTCACAGACCCAAAGGTAATGGCAGTCGATATCCATCACGCCACCGTCGGTCTTACCCCAGCTTGGATCATCAAAATTTTCAATCGGAAATATTTTGTCGGGGTCGGCCAATTCCGGATCTCCCATCCAGATCCACAAGAAGCGGTAACGATCCAACACCGGATAAGATTTAACGACTGCGCGGCGCGGGGTCATGCCGCGCTGGGTCGGACTGTCAGTGCATTTTCCCGAGCAATCGAATTTCAGACCATGGTAACCGCATTCCACCATATCGCCGATCAGATTGCCTTTGGACAGCGGCAGTTTGCGGTGCGGGCAGGCATCCTCAAGCGCGACCGGGGTGCCGTCCTGTTGGCGGTAGAACACAATGTTTTCACCAAGAAACGTCTCGGCCTTCAATTCGCGTCCGATATCCTTGCTCCAGGCGGCGACGTACCAGCAGTTTCTCAGAAACATCGATAGGCTCTCCATTTGGTCAGATGGCTTACAACAGTATGGGTGGTAGAGGCCCCCTGTGCCATGCCGGAAAGGTAATATCTTGTATAAGCCTGGCTAATTTGAAGCGGTGGCTGGACCAGGGATCTCCGGTTGTGCCTCGACCTCGGCATGAATCCAGTTCAGGAATTCGGCTACCTTCTCACTATCTTTGGCTTCCTGTGATCGCACCAACCAATAGGACAGCGGGGATTGCGTCATCTCGGCGAAGGGGCGGATCAAACGACCATCCGCCAACATATCAATGACCAGCGGCTCTCGCCCCAAAGCCACACCCAAGCCTTCGATTGCGGCCTGAACAACCATGTTCGATTGCCCCAGCCGACGGGTTCGCATCGCGTTCGGCAGTGTCAGGCCGCACTGCCGCGCCCAGAACTCCCAAGTCGGGCTGGCTGCCCCGTGATGCAGATTCTCATCTATCAGCATGGTGTGCCGCGCCAAATCCTCGATCCTGTGCAAATCGGGGCGCAAGCCGGGCGCGCAAACCGGAAACAACCGTTCGCCCATCAACAAATCCACCTCAAAGCCGGGATACTCGCCCAACCCATAACGAATACCGACATCCGCATCTGCCCCGGAAAACGGATATTGTCCTGTATCCGTCGCGATCGAAATCGACAGGTCAGGGTGCGCCATGTCAAAGCGCAAGAGCCGCGGGAACAGCCAATTGAACGCAAAACCCGGCAAGCAAGAAATCACGATCGTCCGATCGGTCCGCGTCTTGTCCCGAAGCTGCGTGCACACGTCTGAAATGCGCCCCAACCCTTCCGAGATTGCAAGCGCAAGTTGCTCGCCCTCGCGTGTTGGGCGCGACTGACGCGCGCCGCGCACCAGCAGGTCCCGGCCCAGCCACTCTTCCAATGAACGGACATGCTGGCTGACGGCACTTTGGCTTACGCCCAGTTCCGCTGCGGCGGTAGAAAAACCCGAATGCCGAACCACCGCCTCGAAGGCGCGCAGCGCGGAGTAAGGCAGGTTCAGGATCATATTAGCCACCCTAATGCCAACCATTATCACATTCAAATGGATTGGGCGTCCTTCCGCAGCTTACTTTATGCCCACCCGAACCCGCAGGAAACGCCAATGTCGGACATCACACCCGAGCGCGGAGCGCGCAATCTCTTGTCAAACTGTGCCCATGCAGTGGCCGGGGAACGGCTGTTGATCGCCTATGAACCGCCCGAGTTCGGATATTTCGATGCCGATAGCGTAGCTATCGTCTCAGGCGTTGCCCGATCCATGGGTCTTTCCGTCGACGCCGTGGATGTGGGATTCAATCCCGGCAATCCACATCTGTCGCCCGAGTTGCTGTCCCGGTTCGAAGATGCCGACATCATTCTGTTTCTGGCGCGGCTGGGGGATCAGCTGAGGTTCTCAGACATGCCGCAAGGCAAGAAGGTCATCGTCAGCTTCGCCCTCAGCCGAGAGCTGTTCGGGTCAGGGTTCTCGAACGGGCATCACGATGCGTTCATGGAACTCAAAGCCGGAATAAATGCAGTGCTGAACACCGCAGAGGACGTGCGCTTTACCTGCCCCTTGGGCACGGATGTACGAGGTCGGCCAGAGATGAACCTGGACCCATCCGGCGACACCTCGATCCTGCGGTTTCCAATGTCGGTCTTCACGCCGGTTCCGGCGCACAGCTTCTCCGGCCGCGTGGCATTGACGTTCCTGACCGGGACGGGGTCGAAATACTATGACGACTATACCGTCGAGTTTGACCACCCGATTTTTGCCAACTTCAACAACGGTCGCCTGATCGGCTTCGAAGGCCATCCTGCAGACGCCGCCCAAGCCGAAGCGCATTATGACCGGGTTGCCGAGCAGTTCGGCATTGACCGCAACTTCGTGCATTCGTGGCACGCGGGTATTCACCCGGGCTGCGGCTATCCCTGGGACATGCGCGACAATTACGAGCGCTGGGGTGGTGCCGCCTTTGGCAATCCGCGCATCCTGCATTTCCACACCTGCGGAGCCTACGCTCCGGGCGAGATTAGTTGGAACGTATTCGACCCGACCATTGTGATAGACGGCGTGACCTACTGGGAAAACGGGATTTTCCATGCCGACCGTTTGCCCGGTGGATCCGAGATACTGGAGCGTTACCCCTGCGCCGCCGGGTTGTTTGTCAGCCCGGACATAGATATCGGACTGCGAAATGCGAGCTAAGCTTTCTGTCTTGATTGAACGCCCCCTGGCACGTTAGCCTGCTAACAATAGCACCCGTCAGAATGGGCGCTATGGTGCGGAGCACTCCCGTCTCCGGTGCCGGATTCCGCGATGAGGGCGCAGCCCCCGCTCCGGCAAATATTGTGGAATTCACATGTCACAAGCAATCGTAACGCCTCTGACTCAGGCTTTGGCCGAAGGTAAATTGACGCGCGAAGAGTTGAAGGGATTCATGCAAAGATCAAACGGGCCCGGCCTGCGCCACCTGGCGCTTTGGATCGCTGTGCTGACCTTCACAACCACCCTCGTCACATTGGCCTGGAACAGCTGGCTGATCTGGCCTGCGATGTTCCTGCAGGGCATTGTTCTGGTTCACCATTTCTCATTGCAGCATGAATGTGTGCATTATACCGTCTTTCGCACGCGCTGGCTGAACGATCTGGTCGGTCAAATCTGCGGTCTGATCATCATTCTACCGCATCGGTTCTTCCGCTACGAGCATTGCGACCACCACACCTATACGCAGTTGACCGGGGAAGACCCCGAACTTATCCCGTTACCCCAAACCATTGGCCAGTACCTGCTGTATCTGTCCGCCCTGCCCTATTGGCGCGGTAAGTTCACCGAACTGTTTCGCCATGCTTTGGGAAATCTCAGCGAGACGGAATTGCGGTTTATTCCAAAGGTCGAACATCAGGCGGTTTATCGCGATGCCCGCCGAATGCTTACCATCTATGCGGCGATCTTTTTGGGTATGGCTATTACCGGTTGGTGGGGTCTGATCTGGTACTGGATCATACCGCTGTTTCTGGGCGAGCCGGTGATGCGCTTTATCCGCATGACGGAACATGTAGGACGCCCAACCGTGGCGCAGATGTCGGAAAACACGCGTACCAATCTGGTCTCGGCACCCTGGGCCTTTCTGTGCTGGAACATGAATTACCATGCCGAGCATCACTATGTGGCCTCGGTTCCGTTTCACGCGTTGCCGCGCCTGCATGAAAAGCTGAAAGACCACATATACGTCGAGCCCGGAGGGTATCTGGCCGCTCACCGCGAGATTCTGCGCCAGATCCAGCACAAGGCAGAGGCGTGATCCATGGCTGATGAAAAACCGTGGAAGGATGTGATCGAGGTGGATCGGCTGGAAAAGAACTGGGTCACACGGGTGGAAGTCGGCAGGCGTCTGATCGCAGTCTATGACACATCTAGCGGGATATTTGCCTCACTGGCACTCTGCAATCATGGCGGCGCGGATCTGTGCGATGGCTATTTTGATGGGCATATCATCGAATGCCCCTTGCATCAGGGTGCGTTCGACGTGCGGGATGGGCGCCCGGTTTCAGCACCAGCGACAAGAGTTATGAAGGTATTCGAAACTCGGGTTGAAAACGGCATGGTGCAGATCAGAGCCTGAACCGGTCTCGCGCTTAACTGGCTAACGCCTGTCTGAGCGTTTTTCGAGGCGTGCGAACAATCGACTGAGGCCAAAGCAGACCACAAAGTAGAAGGCCGCTGTCGTGATCCACGCCTCAAATATCATGCGGGACGAAGCCACAAGCTCAACCGTTTTATAGGTCAGTTCCTGTACCGAAATCAGAGACAGGATCGAGCTGTCCTTGATCAGTGAAATAAACTGGTTTGCGAGCGGCGGCACCACTTTTTTCATCGCCTGCGGCAGGACCACATAGCGCAGTTCCTGAAACCGGCTCATGCCGATGGACCGGGCCGCCTCGCGCTGGCCTTTGGGAATCGACTGGATACCAGCACGGACGATTTCGCCAACAAAGGCACTTTCGAACAGGGCCAGAACGATGACGCCCGAGACCAGAGAGGGAAAGCGGCGCATGTCGCCAAAGAAGAATTCCCAAACCTGATTGTCCTCTTGCCGCGCAATGCTGCGGGCCCAGCGATCCAGGTTCAGCGCGTCGATCAGCTGTTGGGACAGGAAGAAGAAGAAGATAAAGACCACAACGACCGGCGGTACGTTGCGCAGAAATTCAAGATAGGTGCGGGCCAGCATGCGGATCGTCAGATTGCCCGAACAGCGCGCAACGCCCAGAATGGTGCCCAGGATCAGGGCCAGAATGCCGGAATAGATGCTGATGCGGATCGTTGCCACAAGGCCCTGCAACAGCAGGTTGGCAAAGTACTCCTCGCGCCCCGAATGCCAGCCGACGATATAGCCGGGGATCAGTTCCCACCGCCATTTGTAATTCAGCGTGCCTTCGATCGACAGCCAGATATACCCGAAAAACGCGATCAGAATCGCGACAATCAGGTAATCGGGCCATCTGAGTTTTTTCAGGAAGTCTTGCACCTAGGCCGCTCCGCGTCTGGGTCGGGGACGACGGTGCCGCCCCCGGTTCGTTCAGTTATTGCGCAACCTGATCGGCCCACTCTTCGGTGGCGAACCAGTAATTGTGACGTTCTTCCAACCAGCCAGAGCGCCAGTTCTGCGCGATCCAGTTGTTGAAAAAGTTTATCGCATCCGGGTCGCCCTTTCGCATAGCAAAGGCTTCGCCGCGCGGGTCGAACAAATCGCCCTCCAAAACGACCAGAGTGTCAGGATTACGGCCCGCCTCGCGGTTTGGCGTGGGCTGCGATGCCATGGTTGCATGGGCATTGCCATTGAGAACCTCTTGGGTCGATGCGCCGTCCTCATCAAACAGCAGCAGATTAGCCTCGGGGAAATTCTCGGCGATAACAACAGCTGGCGTGGCCCCGCGACGTGCGGCAAATGTCACGTCCGGAGAGTTCAGGTCCTCTCGGGTCATGCCTGCCGTCATTTCCTTGTTGGCCAGAATGGCCAGACCGGAAAACGCATAAGGGTCGGTGAAATTCACCGTCAGGTTCCGCTGCGCCGTCACCGACATGCCCGAGATGATCACATCGAAGTTGCCCGACACCAGCGCGGGGATGATGCCATCCCAAGCCGTAGGCACGAATTCGACCTCAACCCCCATGTCTTCGGCCAGTTTGCGCCCGACATCCAGTTCAAACCCGATCAGGTCACCGTTCTTGTCTCGCATGGACCACGGCACGAACAACGACAATCCGATGCGGATCACGCCGTCTTGTTTGATGGTTTCAATTACACTTTCGCTGGACAGGCCCTGGGTCGCGCTTTGCGCCCAACCCGATGTGGCGACACTTGTTGCCACGACCGCGCCGAGAGCGGCCCCCAACATTCTGCGAGAAAGCTTCATCTTGGTTCTCCTTGTTGTCCGACATAGTTCTCAGTTTTATTGGTCGACGGCATATTTCTTCTCCAGATGGCTCACGCCGATCGACAGGATCAGGGTCACCACCAGATAAACCAGAGCGATGGTGAACCAGATTTCGAAACTCATGTAGGTATCGGAAATGATGTTGCGGCCAAACGTGGTCAGTTCGGCCACCGCAATCACGCTGACAATCGCCGAGGACTTGATCAGATGAACGACCTCGCCGGTCATAGGCGGTAGCATAAAGCGCACTGATTGCGGCAAGATGATATAGCGATAGGTCTGATAGGGGCTCATCCCGATGGATTTCGCAGCTTCCCATTGACCGGTTGGGATCGCATTGATCCCTGCCCGAAAGATTTCGGAAATCAAAGCCGAGTGGAACACCGCCAATGTCAGAATACTGGCGGTGTAGCGGTCAAATCCAAAGATCGGGCCAAGCACATAGTAGAAAAGGTATAGCAGAACCAACAATGGGATGTTGCGGATCAGTTCCAGAAACCCCACCGCGACAGCTGATCCGATTACAAGACCTGACAATCGCAGCAATGCTATGAGAAGACCAATCGCTGTCGCCAGCAGGAACGATATCACCGACAGTTTGATTGTAGCAACCAACCCGATTGGAATTTCGCCCCATTCAAACCCGACCTCGGTGTTGCGGTACAGGAATTGCGGCACGCGGTACCATTGCCAGTTATACCCCATGCTTTGCGCACCAACATAGGCACCGTATGAGATCAACCCGACAATGATGGCGTAGATCGCAATCGAAATCAGAACCGAGTCGAAAAAACGCTTCAGGATAGGCGGCCTTGGCAGCGGCTGACCCTTTGGTCCGGAGATGCCCAGATCGCTCATGCTCAGTGGGCCAGAATCTGATCCAGGAACAAGCGGCACCGCTCACTGGAAGGATTGGTAAAGAACTGCTCAGGTGGCGAGACCTCGACGATCCGCCCTGCCTCCATAAAAACCATCGTGTCCGCGACCTTACGGGCGAAACCCATCTCATGTGTGACGACGACCATGGTCATGCCGGTGTCGGCCAGTTCGACCATTACATCCAGAACCTCGTTGATCATCTCGGGATCAAGCGCCGAGGTCGGCTCATCAAACAGCATGATCCGGGTTTCCATACACAAGGATCGTGCAATGGCCACGCGTTGCTGTTGCCCGCCCGAAAGCTGCGCAGGGTATTTGTCCGCTTGTTCCGGGATGTGCACACGCTCTAGGTAATTGCGCGCGGTCTCTTCGGCCTGAGCCTTCGAGATTTTGCGCACTTTCATCGGACCAATCGTAAGGTTTTCAAGAACCGTCAGGTGCGGAAACAGATTGAACTGCTGGAACACCATTCCGACTTCCTGACGCAGTTCGCGAATTTCCTTGGCGCCGTCATAGACCTCGATCCCGTCAATCACGAGGCGACCGGAGTTGTGCCATTCCAAACCATTGAAGCAGCGGATCAACGTCGACTTGCCGGAACCGGACGGGCCGCAAATCACAACCTTCTCGCCCTGATGCACCGTCAGATCAATATCTTTCAGCGCGTGGAAGGTGCCATAAAACTTGTCCAGATTGGTCACTTCGATCATCGGAGTGGCTTGGTTCATGTCGTGCCTGTCTGGGTTCGGGACGCCAAGGTCGGTTGTTTGAAGTTGTCACGGGCGCACCACGCCCGGCTGCGCAGCCTGGTCGACCATCACAATTCAGCCGGTATAGGACGGCCGCTGCGACTGCGTGGAGCGGTCGGCCAAAGCCAGAGACTCCTCAAAGTTGTTGCACTGTAATTAATATGGTTGCTTAATATGCAATACTCGTCAATAAAAAAGTCAGAGCGAAGGATTACACTGCCTGAAATTTGTGCTCGTGACCAAAGGAGGAACTGTGGATGTCCGCATGGATCAGGATGATATCTGACGAAGATGCCGACGCGCAGCTGCGGACCACTCTGGACCTGGCGCGTACGCCACATGGAACGGTGGACAATGTCATGCGCGTCCATTCTCTGCGACCTAACACCATGAAAGGCCACGTGATTTTGTATCGGGCCTGCCTTCACGATCAGGTCAACACCGTTCCGATGTGGTTTCAGGAAGTCATCAGCTCTTACGTCTCCACACTCAACACTTGCCCGTATTCCTACGCCAATCACTGGGCCAATGCGCGCCACCTGATCGGCGACGACGCGCGCGCTGACAAGATCGAAGCCGCACTGAAAGCCCACCGCCCGCAAGAGGCGTTCGAAGGCGCCCATCTTGAAGCACTTAGATATGCTGAGAAGCTGACAATCTCACCGGGCACGATGATCGAATCAGACGTCACTGCCCTTAGGGAATCCGGATGGTCGGATGGAGAAATTCTCGAAATCAACCAGATCGTTGGCTATTTCAACTACGCCAACCGATTGTTAAATGGCCTTGGCGTCACGACTAAAGGCGATGTTGTGGGGTATTACAGCAGCGAGTGAAAGGACGGATCATGCAAGGAGACCCTCCGGGCAGACAGATCGACCGCGCCATTGGTGCTTCGCTGAAGGAACTGCGTCAAAGCCGCAAACAATCCGCGCGTCGACTTGCTGAACAATCTGGTATTTCCGCCGCCATGGTCAGCCGCATCGAAAACGGATTGGTTTCCCCGTCGATTGACACATTAGCTGCATTAGCAGAAGCGCTTGAAGTCCCGATTGTGTCGTTGTTCCGTGAGGCGCGGACCGACCACACCGACTACACCCTTGTACGCCACGGTGAAGGACTGAAATCGACCCGCATCTCGGCGGGGCACAGCCACGAATATGTCAATCTGGCACTGCATTCACGAAAAGACCTGCGCTTTCAGGCGCGCCGCGTCACGCTGCTGCGCGAAGGTGGCCCACCCCCCACTTATGTGGGTCATGGCGTGGTCTTTGTGCAAGCCATCGAGGGCGAAGCCGTCTACCGATATGGCGAGGCCCGCTTTACGCTCTCGGCCGGAGACTCGATCAGCGTTGACGCTGAGCTCAACCATGGGTTCGAAGATGTTCTGACCCGCAAGTTTGTCTTTCTGACCGTTCAAGCCGAGCGCCCGTGAAGTCCTGATGACATGGCGGAAGCAATCGATCTTGAACTGACCAAAGGGTCCATTCCAAGTCACTTTCGGACCCTGGCTGTTCCAGGCGCGGTCGGAATGCTGTTCAGTACGCTGTACAATATCGTCGACATCTTTTTTGCAGGGCTCCTGTCCACCAGCGCGCAAGCAGGGCTCGCGCTAGGGTTTCAGGCCTTTTTCATCTCAATCTCGGTGGGCGTTGGACTGGGTGCCGCCATGAGTGCTCTGGTCGGCAATGCCTTGGGCGCAGGCGACAACAGAACGGCGCGACGACTGGCAGCGCAAGGGATGTCATACGGATTTGTTGCATCCTGCCTGCTTGCCCTGGCCGGATTGTGGTTTGGGCCCTTGCTGATCAAGCTGGTTTCTGAACCCGGCGTATACCGTGACGCGGGGCTACGCTATTTCTATTGGCTGCTTCTAGCAATGCCGGGGTTCCTGCTGGCCCATGGCTGTAACGGTATCCTTCAGGCCCATGGTGATGCTGTTTCCATGCAGCGGGCACTCATTGTGGCTTTTCTGGCAAACATTATTCTGAACCCGCTTCTGATCTACGGGATCCCGGGTGTGATCCCAGGTATCGGCTTTGATGGTTTGGCTTTATCCACTGTAATCAGTCAGACCGGTGTGATGATCTTTCTGATCCGGCAAGTGCTCCGGAGGCGACGGATGAAACGATTGCGTGTCGCCTATTTCATTCCCCGCATGAAACGGTTTGCCGAAATCTCTTTACAGGTTCTACCCACTGCTCTTTCCTTCATGGTCATGCTGCTGTCGGCCTTCGTCATGCAGTTCGCGCTAAAACTGTTTGGCGAACATGCCATCGCGGGGTACGCGATCGCAATTCGTCTGGAACAAGTTTTGCTGCTGCCCATTCTGGGCGTGACAGGCGCTCTACTGCCAATCGCGTCTCAGAATTTTGGGGCACGTGATAATCAGAGAGTACGCGCCGCGCTAATCTACTGCTGGCGCATCGGCTTCATCATGTCACTGATCGCGATCCCGATCCTCTGGTTTGGCGGACCCTTGCTTATGCGACTTTTCACAACGGACCCCGAAGTGATCCGTGTCGGCGTCAGCTACTTACGCGTCGATAGCCTGATCCTGCCCTTCTACATGATGTTGTTTTCGATCAACTCGCTGCTGCAGGCTTTTAAGAAACCGATCTGGACAGTCTGGATCAGTCTGTATCGCCAGGGTTTCGGAGTGGCATTCTTTGTCTGGGTGTTTATTGGCCCTTTGGGATTCAATGAAATCGGGGTCTGGTTGGGAACAGCAGCGGCTGTTGTATCCGGTTGGGTCATCGCTATGGCATTGACCACAAAGATTGCACAAACACAGATCGGCGGTCTAAGATCACGGCGTTAATCGACCTCGGCTTAAAACGAGAATGAAGTCAGCAAGGTTCTGTTTCGAAGTTTACCGAAGTTCAGAGAAATACATCGGTCCTGCTTTGTTATGCGAGCAGTTCTTTGAATTGTTGAAAGGGA
>NZ_JBQFRZ010000015.1:0-40537 GCF_056537765.1 Ruegeria sp. C2
CCCACCGGCCCCGGAAACCATCGTCCAGATGGACCAAAGGCCAGTCATGCACTAACAATCAAATTGGACCACTCAAGTGGGGCTGATCAAGGTCGGGGATGATGGTGATTTGAAAGGTTGGCAAAGCCCGCATTGGGCTCTCGCCTGACCTACACCGCCAGACGTTTGGGAGGACATAGCGCAGCGCTTTTCGACAGTTTGTCAAAGCTCCGCATTTGGGGCACTGGTGATAGTTTGATGTCTCAACTGCTTTCACCATCTTTGTGGCAGACAACCTCGAGCTTAATGCCGTGTGGGTCGAGCCAATAGGCCGCATAGTGGCTACCGTATTGAGGAAACTCCTGGGGTTCGTCCAGAATATGTGACTTCCGCGAGAGTGCCCAATTGTACGCCTCATGCACGATCTCACGCTTTTCCACCGAGAATGCCAAGTGCTGTAGCCCGGTAGCGTGGCGCGAATAGTGCCCATCGTCCCTCGCCTGGTAGAAGAACAACTGCGTCCCGAGTTTTCCATCCGGTCCGTAGTTGAATGCCGGTTCGGTTTTGAACCACTCCTTGAGGCCAAGGATCGGCATTAGCTCATCATAGTAGGCCTTCGCCGCCGCAAGATCCGGCACCGCGATACCGATATGATCTATGAATCCCGTTCTGGGTATGACTGCTCTCCAGTTCTTAGAGCCTCATGGCCCCTACCTTAGCTGTGATCAGCCAGCTGATTTGTGCTCTTGGTTTCGACATCGAGGCTACAATGATTACTCTCTACGATGCAAAATTCGAAAAGCTTGTGCTCGTTCCCGACCCTGGTTGCGTGGCTGACATCGTGTTGCACTCCGTTTATTACGCCAGCCTGTTGCTTACCTCGACCAAATTGTCATCTGGATCGCGGAAGTACACGGACATAAGCCTGCCGACGGCGCCCAGTTTCTCAGAAGGACCTTCCACGATAGTGACGTCATGCGCGCGAAGCGTCGCGGTGATTTCCTCAATTGGTGTGTCGGTCAGTAGGCAGAAATTACCGCTTCCCGGAACGGTTTTATTCGCCAGATCCGGTGCTGTGCCCACACCTTGAAGACTGATTTTGTTTGAACCGAAGTGTAGGGACCATTTGCCGGGGCGTTCCTCTCGCGGGGTCATGCCTAACACTTGTTGATAGAACTCAAGCGTTACGTCGACATTATGAACGCAGAGAACGATGTGATCGAAGCCGTGGATGTTCATGGACAAAGCATACCTTTGGTCAGTTTCCCTGCAAGAGGTGAGCACCGTGATGTCGATCAGACCAAGCTGTCCGACCAAGCGGTTTTGAATTTGCTCGTTTGTCAGAGTTTCAATTGTCTTGCTCAGTATCCAAACATTTCCGAAAGGATCGCGGACGCGGCCCTCTCGCTTACCAGGAGGTCGGTCCTCGATTTCGATGACAACTTCCCCGCCGAGGTCCGTCATCGCCATGGTGATTTCATCCCGGATTTGCGAAACTCGGAGCTGACGCAGCATAAGCCCCTGCCCTGTTTTTCGAGACATTTTCAACGGCCCATTGCCGACTTTGAGCGAGGCCATCAGGTGTTGCAGCAGCAGCCCGCTTTGCCGACATTCGCTGCGGCAGCAAAATCTGGGCGAGCCTGAATTCACAGATCGCGGAAAAAACCGACTTTTGCAGCCACGACTTTTGCTCATGCTGAAAGTGCTCGCATCCGCAGCGGTAGATTTTTCGGTCGTGCAGTGATTTCCCGTTTGCGGCCATTCTACTGGGCGAATCCAGCCCGAGTTCAAGCTATGCTTTCGCTGGATTCAGCGCTTAAAATTGAACGCCAGCGAAGCGGGTTCCCAAAAAGAAAAAACGAAATTCAGTTATGGAATTTTTGTAACTTACACGATTAGCAAAAACGACATCGGGTCGCTGCCAGGAGAGAAAAAATGAGGAAACAGGTTTGACTGATTCCCAGTCCATTGAGCACTTCTCATGCATGAACGCCGAATACCAGAATGGCTTCGCCATGCGCCAGCACCCAGTGTGCCGGGATTCGCCATTCTGGCGGGATCAGAGGCGATTGCCAGGGGTATTTTGATCTCTGTTTTTCCGGTAGCGATATACAACGCGCTGAAGGATGCGCGATTTGTATCCGAAATTTATTTCGCCATTGGCACAGTTTCACTCTTGATCGGTCTTCTGGTTCCCTACCTGATCCGGTTTGTCCCAAGGAGATGGGTCTATGTATTCGGCACTCTTTCGTACGTCGCGGGTGCGGTTGTGACGACCGTTGCGACCCCTGCTGCCGTTATTGCGGGGCTCGCACTCACGACTTTCGCCGTTGTGACGACATTTGTGTGCTTCAACGCCTATGTACTCGACCATGTTGCCAGGATTGAACTGGGACGTTTTGAGACATCTCGGCTTTTTTTCTACAGTGCGCTGGGTTGGACGGCTGGCCCTGCACTTGGCGCGATATTGTACGAGTGGTGGCAACCTGCACCGTTCCTGATTGCCGCCGGTGCAGCGATTGTCATGCTTCTCATCTTTCTTGTTATGCGCCTCGGAAACGGCAGGCTCATCACCAGAAGCCAATGCGCTCCCGCAAATCCGTTCGCCTATTTCGGGAGGTTTTTTGCGCAACCGCGATTGGTTGCCGGATGGGTATTCGCAGTCGTTCGTTCCTGCGGGTGGTGGATTTATGTCGTATATCTGCCCATCTATGCGGTTCAGAACGGGCTAGGCAGCCAGCTTGGAGGGATTGCTTTATCGATTTCCAATGCCGCCCTGTTTTGCACCCCGCTGATGCTTAGGTTTATGCAGCGCAGTTCGGTGCGCGCAGCAGTCAGAACCGGATTCCTCATGTCCGGGCTGCTATTTCTTTTTGCTGGAGTTCCATTCGGAATCCCTGAAGTCACAATCGCGTTCTTGATGATGGGCTCGATTTTCCTGATCTTACTTGATGTTTCCGCAGGTTTGCCTTTCCTTCTCGCAGTCAAACCTTCCGAACGAACTGAGATGTCAGCAATTTACGCGAGCTTTCGCGATGTTTCGGGTATTATTACACCTGGTGCCGCCTGGCTGGTTCTTCTCGTGGCACCGCTCTCTGGCGTGTTCGCCGCGGGTGGCGCGGGTTTGCTTTGGACGTGGGTTCTGGCTCGTAAGCTGCACCCCCGGTTGGGTCAGACACGCATATCTGTCGAAAGTACTTCAAAGGCAGCTGGCAAAGTTGCTTCTGATATGGTGAGCCTGCCAAACTTAGTCCATGAGAAATCAGTCGCCAGTCGCTTACCGACGGATACATAATAGAGGCCAGCCATTAAGTGACCAAAGCAACTCAGGCGTCAGTACCGTGCGGATTCCAGGATTTAGCAGATACGTTGGACTACAGGAAATGCCATTTCAGCGAATATGTTAAAGGCAAGCCTAACTCTTTCGACTCTGTTTCCTACATGAAAGGAATCGTTAGCCTTGTAGTCTCGGACTCTTAATCAATCGAGTTCGGAAATCATCACCGAAACGCCGGGCCATGCGCCCAGACCGTCAACGAATACCGATCACCATTCTCGACCGGTGTCACCTGATGCAACAAGAAGCTGGGAAAGATGGTTGCGCTGCCCTGATGCCGGCTGGCCGTTACAGCATAAGCGCCCGGCATTATCTCCAAGTCTCCGCCGTCGTACATTCCGGGTTTGCTGAGTTGAACAACCAACGACAGCTTTCTTTTTCGGGCGACTGGACCGTCGCCAATATCGGAATGCCACGCAAAATGACCACCATCTGATGCTTTATAGCAGGCAATCTGCGGACTTTCGGCGAACTCGCTCAGATCGAAGCCAAACTTGTCGGTGTTGGAGCGACGGACCACATCAATCAGGCGTGACATCACCCAATCAGAGCCGTCGACGTCGTCCAGCCAAGTCACATCCGCTCTGCGCAGATTATGATCCTTGTTCTGCCCAACAAGCAGGGCCTCGTTTGCCGGGGCTTTTTGTGATTTAGCAACAATTTGCTCACATTCCCGCGCGGTAAAAGCGCCGGGAATCGAATGAACTTCCAGCATTCTGTACACCGTTTTTGATTGGTACTGGATTTTGCCAAAACACACAGAAGGCGCTGCGCTGTTTTCGACCTAAGAGGCCGAAAGCGACGTAATTTTTTCCCATAATCTCAAATGTATTCGGTCATGCTATCCGGAGTGGGAATTCATCTTCGGTGCGCTCGGATCCCAAACGGTATGCGATGCGGGATCAGGGGACGCGAGTATTGCGTCACCTGAGACTGTAATAACCAATGTTCAGGCCTTGGATTTCCCTCAACCTCCTTTGAATCGGTGATTGTGCCCGCGCCAAGGAAGTTCGCCGGTTGCTTCCCATTCGTAATCGCTCGGGCGCAAACGTCGTTCCCGGTTTTCTTTTTCCGGGTCGAATTCGGACGGGTCCCATATCTCGGCGGCATCGTCCCAATCTTGTGCTTTGCAAATCCTGCTGTTTTGCTGCCGAATGCTTCACGATCCCGAACCGTTGTGACGCAATGAAACGCCTTATGTGTTCGGTAACGCGATTAATCCAACGCCTATCCATCGAAACCTCCTTTCCCTCTGCTTCGATATTTTAGGGGATCAATCTTCGTTTTCGGAGTGCCAAACCTTATGATTTTTTCTCAACTGTGCTATCGATGATCTGAATAAATGTTTGTTTTCAGTATATTGCCTCTTTGAGGGTCAGTCCCCACGATTTGGCAGATTTCTATCCCTCCTTATACTGTTCTGGTCTCGATGGACGACCGTGGAGAGAAAAATGCGTTTGCACAGGTCTTTTGGTTGGAGGTACTGGGCTATCATGGGCGGCGTTTTGATGGTCGGGATTACTGCAGGTCTAATGTTCGAGTCTGGCAAAATGCAACCCGCAGCAACCGAAGCCCTGGAGGCTTCCGAAAACTGACAATTCGCCTTCTACATGGTAAGCCGCGAGTAGTCCGCCATCTCAGGCCGTGACGGGAAACTGTTCTTTTGCAAAGGCACTCAATAGCTGGGCGGCCTTGCAGGGGAGGCTTTCAGGATCATCGTCTGCAAAAACAGCATAGGCGGCATAAGCAAACCGAGGAGCATCCTCAATCACCCTCAACCAACCGGTTTCGACTTCCTGCGAAACAACCCGCCAGGGAAAAAATCCGGCTCCCGGCTGGGCTTTCAAATAGTTCAGGCCAAGTGTGCCAATTCCAAGCTGCAACATTGGCGTCGGAATTTCCGGAAAGTTCAGCAGGTGATCGGCACGGAATTCTGGCCCCCAGTCGATCAGAACATAGTTTTCTTCAAATGGGCTTCGCGAGGTATCGAAATCGCTGCTCACGAGTACGAAATCATCTTCAAACAACTGCATTGCGGTCAGCCCGACAGTGTTCCGCGGATCATACATCACAGCCAAATCCAGCGCGCCCGCAGTCGTTTGGCTCAGCAGTGTTTCAGTTGAAACCGTAGACCCGTGAACCGCCACATTCGGAAACGCTTGCATGAACGCTGGCATCGCGTCGATCAGGAACCCGTCCCACAAGCTGGGCACAGCACCGATTTCCAGAGCAGCTTCCACCGCATCAGGCAGGGAGGCGTCGATCCGGGCTTGTGTCCAGCACCTGACAAGTGCCTGCGCGTGTTTATGAAAGCGGTGCCCGGCCGGAGTAAGTGTAGCACCCGATTTTCCGCGCTCGAATACTGGTCGTCCGAGCTGTTGTTCGAGTGACCGAATGCGCATGCTCACTGTTGATTGCGTAACGTAAACCTTGTTGGCAGCCTCCAGAAAACTGCCCGTTTCGACAATCGCCAGAAATGTTCGCGCGAGTTCAATATCCATGGGGTATCTATTTAATTTTCAAATATAATGCATGAAGCAATTTCGCTATTCAACTAAAACAGTATGTGGCAGATTTGGCTCGTAGCATGAAACTGCTGCCGCTGTTCGGTTGCGACCCCAGGGTCTCAGAGTCCCCCATCTCGAAGTGAGTGTCGAAGAACGGCTCCCGGCAGCGCGAAGCATCTTTCATGCTACACGACCTGCCTCAGCTGATCGGGTACGCGTTGGCCTGCGTTCCCGATCCATAACAAGGAATACAATGTTTAGACCCTAGCTAAGCGCAGAACTAATACAATTCTGAGCTATCTCTGTTGACGGTAACAGTCAGCGGGAGTTTCGCCCCAGTGGCTGCTACCGGATTTCCTCCAGAAGCACTTTGAGGTGCGATACAGGAACACCGATGTTGGAGCCGCCAAATTCAGGTAAGATCGCGGCATTGATAGCCACCACCTCGCCATTTCGGTTCAGGGCAGGTCCGCCGCTTCCGCCGGTTGTGGTTTCAGCATCATAAACGACTGCACCGGGACTGGTCTGGGCGACGATTCCCCGGCTGGCCAGAGGCCTGATCTTGTTCTGCTCTGAAAGATTTTTTGCAATCGTCCAGAAGTCGACGGCGCCATCGCTCTCCAGCGTTTTCAGAAAATCCGGCCCGGCCTGCACAATCAAGGCCTTTAGGCCAGTTGGAAATCCAAGCAGGAAAACTTCTTCACCTGCACGCGGCGGGTCAGGTGCCAGTGTAAGCCCAAGCCCTTGAACACGGTTCGCATCAACGGACAGAAGCGCCAGATCGGCCGTTTTGCTTGCCCTAAGCAATACCGCTTCCATTGGCTCGGATTGTTCTGGCAGATAAGCCAGCAGACTAAGTATCTCGGCTTCAAGCCCTGCTGCCTTCAGGGCCTGTGCCCGATCCCCGGTCGTCCAGGGCAAGGCGACATGACGGTTGGTCACCAACAGAGAGGTGTCCTGCAAAAGAAACCCGGTCCCGGTGAACTGAAACTCTGCCGGCGCGCCTGCCGCATCTGGCTCAATCCACGGTTTCCCGAATGGAGTTTTTAGTTTCTCCCCGTCTGGGCCAAGCACATGCCGCAGTAATTTGCCGCTTTCGGTTTGACGCAATCCGTAGGCCCCTTGGATAAAGGCAATGGATCGCGTCGAGCCCGTTATTACCCGCCTGGATGCACCAGCACGCTCTTCCAATGTCCCAAGGCGCTGTTCGGTGGAAAGCACCTGATTGTCAAACGCTTCTCTGAGCGCGACCAGATCATCCGCCGTCAATGCATCTTCTCGCGTCTGCGTAAGCATGACAGCAACCGCCTCGATCTTGAGAGATTCCTGTTTCAGGCTATCCGCCAGCTTCCGATCGTTCTGAAAAAGCAAATAGCCAAAGGCTGTAATCAGTAGAAGTAGACCGATAACGGTAAACCGGAACAAAACCGTGGTTTGTGATGTCAGTCGACGTCCGCCTTCGCGCAGCGCACTGGACATTTTGCTGGCGAAGGGTCGTCGGCTGGAGCGCGCATACACATAAGCGTCACTTATTATGTCTTCGACCGTGTGATGTGCAGGGAATGAGTGGTCACACATCCTGTAGCGCGACATGGGACCCTTTTCACCAAACTCGATCATGTCGCCATGCCTAAGAACTGCCGAAGCAGTCTTTTGACCATTGACCCAGATTTCCCGGCCGGGCAGCGCGTTTAGCGTGTAACCGCCTTGCGACCATTGAAAGGTCGCCACATCTTCGTCATGTGGGGGTACATCCTCTTTCCGCCTTATCTTCAGGATACGGTCTTGACCTAGTGAAGCGGACAAAGCGGTGCCGACAAGCCAGGTTACGGTTCCGCGAGACGGACCGGTCAAGCTTTCCAGAAATGCCCGGACATTGCCCGTTCCATATTCCGTATCGCTTTCATCCGGTAACCGCATGGTTCATCTCTGATCTTATGCGTTGCAAGCAGTTTATCATGCGCAATTGTGAAGCTGCCACAGCTTCCACGGAAAATGTTTGGATCGCGAGAACGGATCGTCAAGTTATAGATGACAACCCCATTTGTCCGGCCCAACTCCGGCTTGATAGACGTTCCCTCTGCACTAGCAACAGTGACCATACTTAACGTTTGCAACACTTCTGGTACTGCGGCTGCACCAAGCGAGAAATTCGAATTCACAGGCTAGGCTCACAGTTGACCTAGGGTGCATCACAGTATCAGCGACAGGGCCAGCAGACGGCCCGTAGCGGTCATTGGAATTCGCTCCGATGCTGTGGCACGGCGCGTCAAACACGACATTGGCTACGAGCGCTAAATCGTAGTTATCCCGGACAGAATATGGTCCCAAAAAACCCGCTCTTGCGACACAGCCTTAGATCTGGTGGGGTTTGAATTGGCTAACGTATACGGCGGTGATCTACCTTTCTGCGGTTGTCATCAAATTGAATCCGAACCGTCACAAAACCGCAATGAATCGCGGCCATGCCACTCTCATCAAGTGAGAGAGGATACCAAACGATGTCATTGCGCTTTGCCTGCCTGACATCTGCCCTTGCCCTGACAGCCGGTCAGGCCGTGGCAGAAATGAATTTTAACCGAATTGCGTCTTTCCCCGTCGTCAAGAACATGGCCGAGGGCGCGGACACCGCACGCGAAACCTCGCCCGAGATCATCGCGGCAACCGCAGATGGCATGACACTGGTTTACACCGATAGCCCGCTGGGCGTGATCGGCATGGTCGACATTACCGATCCTGCGAACCCGGCTCCTTTGGGTGCGATGGAGGTGAGTGGCGAGCCGACCTCGGTCGGGATCGTTGGCGCGACCGCCTTTGTGGGTGTCAACACTTCAGAAAGCTATACCGCGCCATCGGGCAAGCTGATTTCAGTCGATATCGCGGGCAAGGCCGAAACCGGTGCCTGTGATCTGGGCGGTCAGCCCGACAGCGTCGCCATCTCGCCCGATGCCAGCTTTGTCGCCGTCGCGATCGAGAATGAGCGGGACGAAGACCTGAACGACGGTATCATCCCGCAGCTGCCCGCCGGGTCGCTGGCGCTGGTGCCGCTAAAAGATGGCGCGCTGGATTGTTCGGGTATGACCATGGCCTCTCTGACCGGTTTGGCCGATGTCGCCCCGACCGACCCCGAGCCTGAATTCGTTGACATAAACGCTCTGGGCGAAACCGTCGTCACTCTGCAGGAAAACAACCACATCGCTGTTGTTGGCAAGGACGGCACCGTCATCAGCCATTTCTCGGCCGGTAGCGTGGATCTGGAAGGCATCGACGCCACCGATGAGCGCGGTGCGCTGATCTTCACCGAAAACCAGCCGGGCCGCTTGCGTGAACCCGACGCGGTGAAATGGATCGACGATAACCACTTCGCCACCGCCAATGAAGGCGATTATAAGGGCGGCTCGCGCGGTTGGACGATCTTCCACAAAGACGGCACCGTTGTTTACGAAAACGGCGCCGATTTCGAGAAAGCTATCATCCAGATCGGCCACTACCCCGACAAACGCTCGGACAGCAAAGGGGTCGAGCCCGAGAGCGTGACCGCGGCCATCTTCAGCGGCGCACCGATGATCTTTGTGGGTGCCGAACGTGCCTCGGTCGTGGGGGTCTATGACGCCACCGATCCGGCACACCCTGTGCTGAAACAACTGCTGCCCTCGGGTGTTGGCCCGGAAGGCTATGTGGCGATCCCCGAGCGTAACCTGCTGATCTCGGCCAACGAAAAAGACCTGATCGAAGATGGTGGCCCCCGCGCGCATGTGTCCATTTTTGAGTATCAGGATGCCCCCGCAGCTTACCCTCACCTGACCTCGGAAGGTGCAGATGAACTGATTGGGTGGGGAGCTCTGTCCGGTCTGGTCGCGGATGAGGACGGCATGATCTATGCGGTCAACGACAGCTTCTACGGCTTCCAGCCCTCGATCTTCAAGATCGACCCCAGCCAGCAACCCGCCCGTATCGTGGACGTGATCCGCATCCACCGTCAGGACGGAAACCCGGCGCAGAAGCTTGATCTTGAGGGCATCACGCTGGACGGCAACGGTGGCTTCTACGTCGTCTCCGAAGGCCGCACCGACCGGGTCATCCCGCACGGGATCTATCATGTCTCGGCGAACGGCCTCATCAAAGACCGCAAGGGTGAAATCGGCCTGCCGCCGGAACTGATGGCAGTCGAAAAACGCTTTGGCTTCGAAGGCATCACCCGCGTCGGTGACACCTTGTGGATGGCCGTTCAGCGGGAATGGAAGGACGACCCTGAGAACCATGTGAAACTGGTGGCCTATAACCTTGAGAACAAGGAATGGGGTGCCGTGCACTATCCCAAAGCACAGCCCGAAACCGGATGGGTCGGCCTGTCGGAAATCGTGGCCTTCGGTGCTCATGTCTATGTCATCGAGCGCGACAACCAGCACGACCACCGTGCCGTGACCAAGAAGGTCTACCGCATCCCGCTGTCCGAAATGACCCCAGCCCCGCTGGGTGGCCCCCTGCCCGTAGTCAGCAAGCAAGAGGTCCGCGACCTGCTACCCGACCTGACCTCGACCGGCGGCTATGTTCTGGACAAGATCGAAGGTCTGGCCATCCTGCCCTCGGGTGAGGCGTTTGTGATGACCGACAATGACGGCGTCGACGACGCCTCGGGCGAGACGATGTTCTGGTCGATCGGGTCGGTGACGGCTGGGAACTAGGTCAAACAACAGAGATTGGAGAGCCCCGCGTAGAGACTACGCGGGGCTTCTTCATTCAATGGCCTCACCACGCTCCGGCCCAAACCTGCCGTTCACTCACCGCGCTGGTGTCGCACTGCGGCCCGTCATTCCTGACATTCGCTGCAACTGCACATTATTGAAGAGTGTAAGTTCACACATTGATCCCACAGGGTCGATCCGGTTTGAAGGTTGGATTCCCTTAGTTCGAGTTCTCAGGTAATAGGTATTGATGGACATAGTCGTAATTACGACCATCATCACTTCGCTTTTTGTTGTAATCGGCGTGGCGGAGCCACTGGCTGCTCGATTGCGCTTGCCTTTCAGCGTTATTCTCGCCGTCCTGGGGGTGGTGATCGGGCTTGGCGCGACCTTTTTTCTCAACACTGACCTGACGGATGCGCTGAATCCTGGGGCGCAAGCGATCATTGATCTGCCGATCCGGTCCAACGCATTCCTTTATGTTTTCCTGCCAACGTTGCTCTTTCAGGCCACACTCGGCATGAACCTACGCAGGATGCTGGACGACTGGATGCCCATCCTGATGATGGCCGTTGTGGCAGTGATTGTGGCTACACTTTCTATTGGCTACGCGCTCAGTTGGGTAAGTACGTTGCCGCTGGCCGCCTGCCTGTTGATCGGTGCTATTGTGTCGACAACTGATCCCTCGGCGGTTGTCAGCATTTTTCGATCCATCTCCGCACCACGCAGGCTGTCACGAATTATCGAGGGCGAAAGCCTTCTCAACGATGCCGCAGCGATTGCTCTTTTCGGGCTATTCATGAGCTTTGTCATGCTCGGAAGACCCGATCCCTTACTAAGTGAAGCCTTGGGGCAATTTCCTCTGTTGATCTTAGGCGGAGTACTCACCGGTTGGCTCATGGCGCGCATGACGGTTTGGCTGATGGCTTTCGTAGACCGCTGGGAAATGGCGCAAATTTCAGTTTCCGTTGCGCTGCCGTATCTCTCCTATATCGTTGCTGAACAAAGCATCGGTGCTTCGGGTGTCATCGCTGTTGTGGCGGCAGGGCTTACTCTCAATCTGACCGGCCCCGGTCGAGTGTCACCGGTCGCTTGGGCAAATCTGCAAGAAGTATGGGACCTTCTGGCGCATTGGGCCGGGGCGCTGATCTTTATTCTTGCAGCATTGCTGATACCGAGATTGTTGGAAGGCGTGCGACCGTCTGACTTTGGCCTGTTGGCTGTGGTGGTTCTTGCTGCAACACTCGCGCGGGCGGCGGTTCTGTTCGGGTTGTTGCCATTGCTTACGACAATCGGTCTGTCGCCGGCTGTGGAACGCCCCTATCGCACCGCGATGCTGTGGGGTGGGCTGCGGGGTGCCGTGACTCTGGCGCTGGCGCTGGCAGTCACCGAAAGCACGCATATCCCGCTCGAGACCAAGCGTCTGGTTGGCATCCTGGCCACAGGCTTTACACTGTTTACGCTGATTATTCAGGGCACAACCTTGCGCTCGGTGATCACAAAGCTGGGGCTCGACAAGCTCTCTCCGCTTGATACGGCACTATCACGCCAGGTGGTCGCGGTCGCCTTGCAATCAGTGCGCGAGGACGTGTCCCGCACCGCAGAAAACTACAACCTGACTCACGATATCGTCAGAACCGAAGCCAAACAGTTCAGCGAACGCCTCGATGAAGCTGTAAAGGCCGCCGAAGACAGCGCTCAGATCCTTGATCGTGACCGGATCACGCTTGGCCTGATTGCACTGGCCGGTGCGGAGCGAGATTCCGTGTTGGCCCGAATGCGAGAGCGCACCATGTCGTCGGTTCTGAGTGAAAAAGTTCTGTCCGACGCGGATAGACTCATTGAAGGGGCACGGACCGGAGGCCGGATCGGCTATCAACGCGCGTCAAATCGGTCCGTCGTTTACGGCAAGTCTTTCCGGATCGCTGTGTTTCTGCACAACCGGCTTCGAATCTCGTTTCCACTCACGCGTATCACAACGGATCGGTTTGAAAGACTGCTCATGCAACGCCTGATCCTGCGGGATCTCGACGGGTTTGTCCGTGGCCGCATACGACGGATTCACGGCCGCCGGGTTGCGGAATTGCTCGATGATCTGTTGGCACGTCGATCCGAGGCGGTTGAGACCGCGCTTGATGGTTTGCGGCTACAATATCCAGGCTATGCCGAAAAACTGGAGCGGCGGTTCATCCGACGAACTGCGCTGCGACTGGAAGAGCGTGAATACACGGTCATGCGCGAAGACGGCCTGGTGGGTGAAGAACTCTATTCGGTGTTGATGCAGGAAATGGCGGCACGCCGTGCCTTAACTGAAGGGCGTCCGGTACTGGACATCGCCCTCAAAGGACGGGATCTGGTCAGGCAGTTTCCGCTATTCTCTGATCTCGACAAAGCATCACTGAGAAAACTCAGCAGAGCACTGCGTACCCGTTATGCCAATGCAGGTGAAACCATCATCTCCAAAGATGAACTCGCCCGGAGTGTGTTCTTCATCGCTTCTGGCGCAGTCGAAGTGGAGTTAGGCAGACACACTACGCGGTTAGGTCGTGGCGAAATGTTCGGGCAATTGGCCATGCTGTTGAAACGGCCCCGTCGCGTTAACGTGCGGGCGTTGGCGCCCTCGACACTACTTTTGCTCGACGAGGCGCGTTTCCGTCGATTGCTTCGCCGAAGTGAAGCCATGCGGAATTCTGTCAGAATGAGCGCAAAAAACCGCATGATAGACCCTGCGGTGCTGGACTTGGATCAGCGTGCAGGGCTTTCTGAACAGGGTTAATTGTCTTGAAAGATCATCAATTGGAAAGGAGCCGCGGAAACAACGGTGTTGTCTCATGGGCACCAGTCGGGTTCTGTTTTGTCGATGGTCTTCTCCTATCAGAAGCTTGTTCACTCGAAAAACCGTCACTACTCTCAACATCCCGGACAATCGCCCCAGTTTCCTAGCTCCATATTTAATAGCACCAGCCACGAAGTGCGACTTTGTAAGAAGGACGGGTAAGCGATCTGTGACAGGTCCGGCCCCAAGCCGCCGTCTAGCTCTGGTACCTACCGCTGCAGATGCAGCCCGCTTAGCAGACATTCGCCGTGCGAACTGCTCTGGACCTAGGCGTAAATTGGCTGTTTGACGTGATCTTAAGGCCAATTGTCTCCCTCATGATCAGTTTTGCGACTGTATTCTCGATTTCCTCACGGATGGGGTCGGCTTCGATTATCTCTTCCTCATGCCAAGCAACATTCAGTTGCGAGGCAAAAAATGGATCAAAGAAAAGGAAAGAGAAATGGCAAATCCACGCCCTACGAACGGCCCATCAACCACAGGAAACAAATCTGGTTCTGGCCGCGGAAACAATCCGCCTAAGGGGAAATAGTAGCCTCTAGCCAGCCGCGCGCAGCACGCACAAAGGCTTCTAAAAAAGGCTCGGCTACGACAGTTACTGAAAGAAATGATTGGGATGGTGGTTGCGCCGCCATCCCCTTATCGAGGTGCAAAGTGTATTATTCAAAAGACAAGGAGTTGAACAAGGTGATTGCAAAAGAAGTGAAGTCTGGGGCGCGTTATGTCTCTGGAAAAAAACACTCAAAGCTATTCCTGGCTGGTGGTGGATTACTGGTTTTCTCACGAACACCGAGTGATCGGCGGGCGTTTCGGAACGTGAAGGCAGAGCTGTCCAGGCTGCACCGCCAACAGGCTGAGGTGTGACCATGCTCGACACTCTGCCGAAAGCTCAACTTCCAACTTCACATTCCGCACTCCTTTATGCTGTGTCGCTATTCGGCTCACCGAAATGGCAGCACTCCGAACGCCGCCGTTATGCAAATTTTGAGATGCGATTGGAGGGAGGGGCTGACCGAACGCTCGAGTTGCTTGATTTGCTAAGGCAGGCGTTGGGTCTGGAGCAATCATCAACCCTATGGGGCGATGTTGTTGAGCAAGCTTTGAGACTTGGGCTGTCTCTGGATGCGTTAGAGCTCCACACGCGGACATATTCGGTAAATCCGCAGCAGGCACTTTGGGTGCTTCTTGCGTTCGACGTTATGCCTGCCCTTGGCAGAACGTGGGGCTTCTGGTGTCAGGATGAAGCGCTTTTACCTCGCATGCCTGAAGAAGGCCTTTGGTTTTTGCCCCATCAAGACACTGCGAACTCAAATCGTTTGATCCTGCCGGTCGAAGCAATTCTGAGTTGGTGGCTGAAGCAAGTGGAAGGACCTCTCGATCAGCTTTGGGGAGAGTACGATGAAGAAAGGAGACGGACCCTTGACAACTGGAAGTCAGGCCGAACGACGCCAGCGATTTCCAGGATCAAGGAGTGGTTTAATGACGATCATAAGTTTTCATATAAGAGTTCAGACGAAGCTCATCTGTCGACACCGCAGCTTCGCTCGTTGTTGCTTTGGGCGCGTGCACTCGAGCAAAGCTACAAGGATCTCGTTGGATTTTTGACGCCAGGTGTTCAGCCGAACGACGCGGATCCTATGCGCAACAAGGCGCTGCATTTGATCGAGCTTTTTAGGTGGAGCCACGAGGCTACTGTCGCGACAGACCCAGCCAACCCGCCATCGGCCGATCAGGCTTTTGCTAAGGCTCTACCTTTCTGGATAAAGGAAGGCCCGTTTCGTGTGATTACACCAGACGGGTCCGGAAGGCTACTGGCCACAGAGCAGGTAGCCGATTTCCTGAGTGGAATAATAAGTTCTGTACCGTGCGACGATACGCTCCCCGATGTTTTTCGAGATCTAAAGCTAAGGTCGCCGGCGATAATGACATTCAACGGAAGCTTGGTAGAACAGCGACAAAGGATTCAGGAAGCCATCGATCACTGCATTGAAATCCAGAAAAGCAATGAACCCGATCGCCAATACCGTGTCGCAGCACACTTGGCAAAGCTTCGAAAATTGCCCGGCATTGCCGAGTTTGAACCGGACCTCGCCTATCTTAGCGCCCTTAACGAAATTTCGTCAGGAAATTTTGACGGCGCGTGCGAACACGCTGAAAAGGCTCTCGAACTCTGTCTGGCACGGTCCATCGGCCCACTGAAACTGGATATCGCTAAGCTCAACTTCTCACTTGCGGTTGCTCAGGAAGCGTTCAGCCGTCGCAGTGCGGAACGCAGTTTTCGATTACTTTGCAAGTCAGTTGAACCTGAAGTAGCTGCTCGCTGGAAGCTCGGTGAAGGCCCGATCGATTACTCTATGCGCTTAGCGGCGGCCGATCACGCGGCTTGGTTCTGGGAGAACATTGTTCGCCCTTATGAAGGGGTGGAAATCGAAGCGCCGCTTCAACAGGAATCTGACATCATTAGGTCATACGCTGGTTTGCTTCTCTCCAGTGCGTCAGAGTTGGAGTTACGCGGTTTCATCAAGCACTTTCGCGGCAAGCTTAAGCGCAAGCTAAGAGATGTGCGTGGTGACACGTTCTTCACTGTGACATCAAAGATGGTGCCGGATCTTGTGCGTGCAATGAGGCAAATGCCGACCTATTCCGGAATCCACAAAGATCCGGTCGAACTTGCTAACTCGATGGCCGAAACGCATTTGAAGCTAGTAAGCTTGCTGCCCACGGATGTTCTGAATGCGCGGGACTATTTGAAACAGACTGCGCTGATGCTGGCGGCCGAGCGAAAAGATGTAGACATGGTAAACGCCCTCATTGATCGCCATGTGGATATTGATGCGCGTGACGCACTTGGTCGGACAGCATTGCATTCAGCCGCCAAGGTTGGAGCCGATCGATGTTTTGAAGCTCTTCTTGTTGCTGGCGCGAACCCAACTCTCCAAACTTACACCGGCAAGACGCCAGCCATTTTTGCCGCCGAATTCGGTCGTGCCACGATCTTCCAGATGAGATTGGCATACACGGCATATCAAATGGGCAAAAGCGAGCTAGAGGAAGCGCACAAACTGGCGCAGGACTCTGCGAAGCATTTCAAGGCAAAGCGCAAGGCATATGCCATTCAGGGATATGAAATTGCGGGACGGAAGGGCTTTCAGAGGATTGTTGAGCTTACGTTGAAGGTTCTGGACGGGTGACCTCTTGGAATTTGGGTTGCGAGTCGGCCCAAACCAGCCGTTTGCCTCACCACTCGACGCTGCAGCGCAGCCTGCGCATTGCTGCCGTTCGTGCACCTTGCAGCATTTTCGAATAGCGGATGACGGCAAACCACAACATAGCCGTCAAATTCTCGGGATACTCTGCCACAGTTAGGATCTTTCTTTCGGCCAATAATCCTGAAGCAAACCTATGGCTGTGCGCCCTGCTTCCAGCGCTCGGTCTGCCTCTTCTTCGGATTCCGTCAGACGAGCCAGGGTAATCGTGCCCATCAAGAGCGCCATCGCAGCTAAGCCCTGACCCGAACCGGTTTCCGACGTGTCCTGCAAAAGGGCCGCCATGCGATCTAACGCCTGTGCGCCCACTTGATGGGGCGCGCCCGTTGTGCGGGCAAGCTCTGTTCCCATCGCCGCCAACGGGCATCCGTTCCGACTATCTTGAGCGTGAGCTTGGGAAAGATACTTAGCTATGTAGCCTTGGCGCTCCTTCTTTCGCCCTTCGCTGGTTTCTTCGCGCTCCATGTCGGAAACCACATCGTCGACTGCGTGCCAGAAGGCTGTCGCGATCAAATCCTCTTTCGACTCGAAGTGCCGGTAGAAACCGCCATGTGTCATTCCGGCGGCCTTCATGACGTCAGCGACGCTGGTCGCTTCGACCCCGCGTTCGCGGAACAACTGCGCTGCAGCATCCAGTATCCTGTTGTGACTGCGCTGTTTCTCGGCTTCCGACATCCTCGGCATTTTCGCGCTCCCAGACGGGGTTGACATTTAAGATTGCATGTATCATCTAAATTATAGATTGCAAGTATCATCTAAAGGAGCGTGCCCGTGCCTACCAAACCCAAGATCCTTGTCACAAGTGCAAGCGGTAAGACCGGACTGCACGTTGCACATCAGCTCAGAGCCAAGGGTTACCCAGTCCGTGCGTTCATACGACAGAGAGATCATCGTTCTGACATGCTAGATCGCGCGGGCGCTGAATTATTCGTGGGTGACCAGTATTCCCTGAGCGACATGTGCAAGGCCATGAATGGCGTGCAGCGGGCTTATCAATGCGCCCCGACGGCACCCAACGGGCTGCACTTCAATGCAGTCTTCACCGCTGCGGCTTACGAAGCAAAGATTGAACACGTCGTTACGCTAAGCCAATGGCTTTCCAGCGTGGATCACCCATCCCTGTTTACACGCGAAGTCTATCTGGGCGACATCCTGATCGGCATGCGTCCCGAGATGTCTGTGACCAAGGTGAATGTCGGCTGGTTTGCCGAAAACTACCTGATGGTACTGGGCATGGCGGCCCATCTTGGGCAGTTCACGATGCCGCTCGGCGACGGCGACGTGAAGAATAATGCCGCCCCCTCAAACGAAGACATTGCCCGCGTAGTTGTCGGTGCCTTGACGGATCCCGCACACCATGCAGGCAAGACATATCGTCCCACGGGCCCAACGCTGTTGTCACCCAACGAGATCGCTGAAGCAATGGGCCGCGCGCTGGGGCGGCGGGTACGTTATGTCGACATTTCCGAGCGTATGATGGTCAAGGCGCTGAAAGCCCTGCGCCCAGCAAACTATTCGGAAGCGGCAGTCACCCAGCTTGCAATCTATTCAGAAGAGTACAGGCGAGGCGCCTTCGCGGTGAACGCCCCAACCGAAGACGTGTTCCAAGTCAGCGGGCACGAACCTGAAGCCTTCGAAAGCATTGTACGGCGCAAGGTCGCTGATCAACCAGGCCTGGCGCGCAGCCTACCAGGCAGCATTGGCGCGATCGGCAGCTTTCTAAAGATCCTCACGACGCGCCCCTTCGATCTTGATCGCGCCCAGATGCAGCGAGACTATGTACAGCTTTCTTCCCCGTCGTATTGCCAAGACGACGCCGCGTGGGCGGAAAGTCATCAGCCCACCGCCAGAAAGACCGCACCGATGCGTGTCGCCTGACACTACGCAAGACGAAGGATTGTCCCCCAAGACGAAAGGACCTCTGAATGAACATTCAGGACGAACTTATCACTCGAAACCATGAATTCGCGGCGGGCTTTGACAGTGCTAACCTGCCGATCCTGCCAAAGTTGCGAACGGTTGTTCTGACCTGCGGCGATGCCCGGGTCGATCCCGCGCACATCCTCGGACTGGAGCTTGGTGATGCGGTTGTAATCCGAAACAATGGCGGACGGGTTACACGCGCCGCAATCGAAGAAATCGCCACCCTCGCCTTTCTGGTGAGCGTCATGACGGAGGGCCGCGAACAGGCGTTCAACGTAATCCTGATGCAGCACACACAATGTGGAGCCCAGCGGCTGTCCAATCCAGACCTTCAGGACGCGCTGCTGAAAAAGCTTGGGCTAGATGTGTCCGAGTACGCGATCACGGATCAGGAAAGCGACCTTTTCGCAGACATCAAGCGCCTAGCGGTAGCACCGGAGGTACCGGACGCGATCACCGTCTCAGCCTTGCTTTATGATGTCGCCACTGGAACAGCCCACGAGATTGCTCCGGCCGCATCATTGGGGGCGATCCGGGCCGAGGTGAGCGTATTGCAAACTGCGGTTCGAGGGTGAAGGTCTGCCTACCTCCAATTTACGTAAACAAACGCATATCGAAAGGACCGATCAGATGACGCCCACAGTGATATTCCTTCTTCAGTTCGCGATGAGTCTCTTTGTCTTCGCTCTGATCGCGGCGTGGTACGTTGCACCCTGGCTTGCACGGCTGTCGGCGGCGGCAGCGCTCTCAATCCTGCTGTTGCCGCATGCTTTCCGACACATCGGAATGAGCTTCTTGGTACCAAATCTCAACAACGGAGGGTTACCCGAGGCGTTCGCAACCAGCGCCAGCTATGGCGATTTACTCTCGGCGTTTCTGGCAATCGCCGCGCTTATCGCTTTGCGATGGGGATCAGTGGCCGCCCTTCCGTTGGTTTGGGGTTTCAACATCCTTGGTACTGTAGATCTGGTGAACGCCTTGCGCCAAGCCGAGGCAATTAACTACTTTGGCCCCACTTGGTTCATTCCAACATTCTTTGTCCCGGTACTTTTGGTCACGCATGTGATGATCTTTGCACGGCTGTTGAAGGCAGAATGGCCCAAGACGGCGTCGGCATGACAGAACAAATATGCTTCTCAGGCAGGCAGTGCTGCTGCCTGCCCCACTGTGTCTCACGGCCCATAAGAGACATTCATCGCAGTCACTGGTGCCGCAGTGCGGCTTCACCAGACCGGCCATTCGCTACGGACATAAATATCCTGAAACTGCCGAACTCACAGATTGCAGACAATGCAGCCGTTTGATCTACCGCTATTGGGCGGCTCGAAACATCGGAAACAGGGGTGGGGCTTGGTCGGCTTTGATTAGACCCATCTCTTGGAAACCATAGCGCTTATACAGCGATAGATTTGTAGGGTTTGTCGACTCTACGTAAGCAGGTCTTCCATCTTCATCACAACGTTTGAGGCAGCATTCAAGCAACGCGGACCCCAATCCTTTTCCTTGGCGAATTGGATCGACCGCAATAAATGCTAAATGCCAGCAATCCTCATCGGGATGATAATTGTCCATCTGCCCGAAGGTTTCGAACAACGCATCATGCTTTTCTGGTGAGACCGTCTGCTCAAAACAGGCGACAAGCCGTTCTTCGTCAGGGTGAATGCTTGGCGGAAGCCAAAGTGCGCCAGCAGTGAAATCATCGTTCCGAAACGCGCTACCCTGTTCAAATGCACGCCCGCCAAAGAAATCCATTACTCGCGGGAAGTGGGTAAGGAAATCGGCAGGTTCAGGATACAGCCAACGCATGAACGGGTCCGCAGAAAATCCAAGAGCAAGTCCGCTTAACAAACTTTCTGCTTCACTTCGGGTTGATGATCTAAACATGAAATTACCTTTGGTCGTTACACCTCGATTTTCACGTTTCAGCATGTGGGCCGCAAATACTTGTTGTCAAATGCGCAATTTATTGTCCTGCTCAAGCAACGATGGATGGCTACGTCGAGCTCCCAGCAGGCCTCTGAGGCGACGCAGCATCCTGTAATATTGTTTCTCGTCAATGTCGGGTTGTCGTTGTGGGAGGGCATGGCGGATCGGAGGATCAGTCATGGAAACCCAAACATACCTGCCGTTCGCGCGCTTCGCCCAACCTGGAACAAAGGACGTATCGTCGGTCAGAAGCGGCCGCCAAAACCCAAGCATGTCTGGGCGACCCGAGTTCGACTTGAACTGGCCGAAAACCACCGCGATTTCGCGTTGTTCAACATGGCATGTCTTACGGGCGAGGGCATCGATGACGATTGACGGCCTGCACATCATCGAAAGCTTTTTCAGTTACTTTTAGATTGTCTCTCCCATAAAGTTCGTTGAAATCAGAGTTGGCGGTGATCGAATGAATGGCGCAGAATCGTTAGTCAAAACCTTTCTTCACAATGGTGTGGATACGGTTTTCGCCAATCCAGGCACGTCTGAAATGCACTTTGTTGCGGCTCTTGATAGACATCCCGAGATGAACTGTGTTCTGTGCCTGTTCGAAGGTGGAACGACGGGCGCCGCTGATGGCTATTACCGCATGAAACGGGACGTCGCCGGCACTCTGCTGCATCTTGCACCGGGGCTAGGCAACGCATTTGCCAATCTACACAACGCCCGAAAATCAGGGTCCGGGATCGTGAATGTGGTGGGAGATCACGCAACACATCACCTGCGCTATGAAAGCCCACTCAGAGGCGACATTATTGGCGTAAGTCAGGCCATAAGCCATTGGACACGAGTTTCTGATCAGGCCACAAGCGTCGCATCGGACGGGGCCGCAGCCATCCAGGCCGCCCGATCTCAAAACGGCCAGATCGCCACTCTTGTTCTTCCCGCCGATACTGCTTGGGATGCAGCGACTGGCCCTGCGACGAATAGCATTCTGGCCCAACCACTTCATCGCCCGTCCTTGGAAGGCATCGAGGCCGCAGCCATGCGTCTGAAGACTGCAAACGCGGCTTTGATGATAGGTGGTTCCGCGCTTTTTGGTCCACTTCGTGTACTGGCTGGAAAAATTTCCGTCAAAACCGGATGCCGCCTGTTGGCGGATACTCTAATCCCTCGAATTTCGAAGGGGGCCGGGGCTGCCAAATTGGATCAACTTGTGTATCCAATTGCACCCAAGATCGCTCAGCTTGAACAGACATCGTCAATCACTTTGATCGGCGCCGACCAACCCGTTGCCTTCTTTGCATACCCGGGCAAACCGAGCACACCCGAGCCCGCCGGTTGCACGGTTTCAAGCCTGTGTGCTCCGACGGATGATATTGCCTGGACTCTTCAAACACTGGCAGATGCGGTTGGTGTTTCGAGCAAGACACAGCTGAACACATACGCTCTCGACCTGCCTCCAATCCCAACCGGAGATCTCACCCTAGCGAAAGTCGGCCAAGCGTTAGCGGCCCTCATTCCCGAGAATGCTATCGTTTGCAATGAATCCGTGACGTCCGGGTTTCACGTCATTCCTCCGACTGCAACCGCGCGACCACATGACTTGCTTGGGGGAACCGGTGGTGCGATAGGGCTTTGCCTACCGTGCGCAACCGGCGCAGCAATTGCATGTCCAGATAGAAAAGTAATTGCTCTAACAGGCGATGGATCAGCCATGTATACGTTGCAATCTTTGTGGACGATGGCACGCGAAAGCCTGGACGTTACGGTGATTGTTTTTGCAAACCGCGGCTATCAAATCCTTCGAGATGAGCTGGCAAATGTCGGTGTTGAGAGTTTTGGCAAGAATGCGGAGGCAATGTTTGATGTGGAAAACCCAACGCTTGATTGGGTTGCGCTCGCTAAAGGGCATGGGGTTCCCGGAATACGAATTGAAGACACCGATAGCTTTGCAAAAGCCCTTTCCGCGGGGCTATCACGTGACGGCCCTTCCTTGATCGAAGTCATGTGCCCGCCAGCATCTTGAACACAAATTCTTTTTGAAACGGGCGGCCCAAAGCCGCCTTTCGTTACCCAAAGCGAAGCTACATTTTGGCACTGAAAGCAGACTGTCACGAGCGCTCAAACAACATGCAAAAAAATGTCATTGGCGTGCCAGAAGAGAACTCATGACAATGTCCTCCACACAGCCAATTTTCGCGATGACCATAATTGCGAAATGATAGTTGGTCGCACCTTAAACGTCACCGATAATCCGGCAGGACGGAAACCGGCTTCACTTCACTACGCCGAAACACGCCAGGTGCGCCTGGCTCGCTCCATCGAAATAAAGTTATGTGCCAAAGACCCGGACGCCTTCGCGAAGGGTCAATCAACCCGATATGCCCATCTGTTCTGAGCCGATCAGCAGCGAGCCATGAAGACGGTTCTCCGCCCGCAGCCAGGAGTTTGCGCCAGGGTTGACTGGCGAGTGCATAGATATCTGCGGCTTCGGGTCTGCGCAGATCGAACAACGCACATCGTTCCACCTCGAAAGTCAGCACAACCCGCGGGCGATCATCTTTCCTGACGTCCTGTCCAATAGCGACTCTTGCGCTTTCGACATCAGGGCTCAGATACAAAGCGTCCTGCCCGCGGCGATTGAACCGGGCGGGTGGGCGATCTGGTGCGCCGCGCATGAGGTGAACGTCTGGGTCATCGGCCCAAACAATCTTTACGAATTCTCCGGAAACTTCTGTCAGCATAACGGGTGGCGCTGATCGTTGGCGCGTCGCGTCATAGGAAAGACGCAAGGCGGCAGGGGTCTTCCTGGAAAAGAGAAGACGCATGATATCTTGATTGAAATCACTTACTCATGTTTCCTCGCACTGTGTTGCATTTCCAAAGGCCTCTCGCATGACGGCTCCAAAGATCGCCCTCCTTGGCGCAATTCTCGAGTCAAATCGCTTTGCACCCCCGGCTGATTTGTCAGACTTTAAGTCTCTGACATGGCTTTCAGGCGATGCTTTGATGTCTGAAGCCAGATCCGCGACACCAAAGCTGGCAATAGAATTTGCAGCCTTTGTCCGGGCGATGGATGCTACGGGCGACTGGACGCCGGTACCCTGTATCTTGGCAGCCAGCCATCCCGCAGGTCCAGTACGAAAAACCGTGATCGAAGAGATCATAGTGACTTCGGAAGACATGCTTCGCTCAGCTGGCCCTGTTGACGCAGTCTACATCTGCAATCACGGCGCGATGGTGGCCGAACATGACCACGACCCCGACGGCTTGTTGATGTCACGCATTCGGAGAGTTGTCGGACCGGACGTACCTGTCGTTGCGACACTCGATCTGCATGCAAATATCTCACAGCGGATGGTCGATGCCTGCGACCTGATCGTCGGCTATCGGACCAATCCTCACGTCGATCAGATAGAACGTGGCGAGGAAGCCGCCTTTTCGCTGCGCCGAGTTTTGGCGTCGGGCGTCCGGCCCCAAATCGCGCATGTCAAACTGCCTCTTGTTCCGGCATCCGTAACCCTTCTAAGTGCCGAGCACCCATATGGCACGCTGATCGACCGCGGTCAGCGACGACAAGCCGAAAGCCGAGGTGAGATTCTAAACGTATCGATCTTCGGCAATTTCCTTTTCTCTGACACGCCTGACAACGGTTTGAGCATCGTTGTCACCGCGCGTGAAGACCAGAAGGCGGCCAATGCACTGGCGGAAGAATTGGCAGACATGGCCTGGTCATTGAGGAAGGATTTCGTTCGGAAACTGACATCCGTGACGGAAGCGATCTCAATTTCCACTGACCAAGCGCGCACGCCTGTGATTTTCTCCGATGCCGGTGACAATCCTGGTGGCGGCGGCAGTGGCAGGACGACGGAACTGATAGCCGCTCTTCATGCGGCAAAAGTCGAAGAATGCCTATTCGGTTCCTTTTGTGATCCGGAACTTGCGAACGAAGCCCATGGCATCGGTGTCGGCGGCAAATTCAGGGCACGATTCAACCGGTCTTCCGATTCCAGCGCTTTCTGGGCGCAATGGGATGTGCCTTTTGAGGCGGATGCAGAGGTCTTGGGTCTCCATAGTGGAGATGTGGTAGGTGAACTGGGCATGACGGCTGGTCGGAGATTGGCCCTGGGGCCATCCGCTGCGCTTCGTATTGGTGGTATCACCGTGGTGGTGATCACCGATCGCACACAGACTGCCGACCCCGTTTTCTTTCATATGTTCGGGCTGGATATTGCGTCTGCCCGGACTGTTGTTGTGAAATCCCGAGGCCACTTTCGGGCCGGGTTTTCCAACTGGTTTGGGCCAAACCAGGTATCTGAGGTCGACACGGGCGGGCTTACGTCGCCAGTTCACGACCGCTGGCCGTTTGCGAATTTGCCACGACCGAACTTTCCGATGGACGTCGACACCTCGTGGTCGGCTAAGATGCTGCGCTAGACGGGCTCTGAGTATTTGTCCTGCGGCGTCGTCAACTTGACAAATTGCATGAACTGGCGGGCAAGCTGAGAAGGTGGCCTGCCTGATGGAAGTACAAAGCTCGTGTCATAAAAAATGGCGGCGTCAAATGGCCTGACGACGACACCTTCCATCCCTGACGACAACAACGGGAAGGGATTGATCAGCGTCACGCCCAAACCCTCGCGGACGAGCTCCAGTGCGGCCATGTTCGTTGCCGTTTCTGCGACTTGTTTCGGCCGAATTCCAGCGCGCGCAAAGATCTTTTCGGTGATCGCTCGCGTCCCCAGCCTTCGCAGAAACTCGATCAGCGCGACGCCTTCAAGGTCGTGCGGCGTCACCACTCGTTTTTCCGATAGCGGATGGTTGCTCGGCATAGCGCAGACCACCTGACTGCGGCGCCAAGGCATGAGATGAACACCCGTTCGTTGGATCATCGCACTCGTCAAACCAAGATCATAGCGGAGGTCGAGAATGCCAGCGACCAGCACGTCCGTGGCCTGAATATCCAATTGAAGCTGCTTTCCTTCATTCTTCTTGAGAAAACTGGCCACCCTGGAGATGACAAAGTGATGTGCCAGAGTCGGCGGCACGATCAGGCGTAACGGCTCGTTATCCGGAGTAGCCCATTCTGCGCCCTCAATGTCCGCCAGCGTCTCGAAAATTGGGTCCAGTTTTTCGTTGAGACGCAAGGCTTCGTCTGTTGGGTCGATACGTCCCGATCGCCGGAGAAAGAGCGATCGCCCAACACGGGCCTCGAGTTGTGATAAGGACCGGCTCACGGCAGACTGCGAAATCCCGAGACGCCGCGCGGCGCCGATGGTTGTCCCAGTCGTGATCACGGCTCTTAGCGACTCGTACTCGCGCAGTCTGTGTCTGTGTTCCGTCATGCTACATTACTCCCCCGGTACGAGCGGCTGAACATCCAAACTCTTGGATTGGTCTATGCAAAGTCGCATAGCAATAAGTATTGGCAATGATTTTTGCGGTAGCTAGTTTTTTTTATAGGGCGCGGGATCGGCCAAAGATTCGCCCATTCACAAGCGCCAAACAAACAGGGAGTCTTTTTGATGAGGAAACTCACATCTGCGACAGCCGTCGCTGTCAGCATTTTGGCTTTCGGCGCCGGTGCTGTTTCGGCCGAAAAACTAACGATCGGCCTCGCTTCGGAGCCGACGTCACTCGATCCGCATTTTCACAACCTGGGTCCGAACAACGCGATGTCCGTGCACATCTTTGACCGGCTGATCGCGCAGGATGAGAAGCAGCGCCTATCGCCGGGTCTTGCCGTGTCATGGGAGCCGATTGATGAATTGACTTGGGAGTTCAAGCTGCGTGAGGGCGTAAAGTTTCACGACGGAAGTGACTTTACGGCGGACGATGTAGTCTGCACCATGGCGCGCGCGCCGGACGTACCGAACTCTCCATCGGGATACGGCACCTATCTAAAGGGTAAGGAAGTCATCAAGATCGATGACTACACGGTGCACTTCAAAACGGCCGCACCTTATCCGTTGATGGGCAATGACATTTCCACGATCCCTGTGATCTCAGAAGTGGGCTGCGAAGCAACGACGGAAGACTTCAACGCGGGTACGGCCGCCATCGGCACAGGGCCGTTCAAGTTCCAAAGTTACACACCGGGTGAAAGCATCGTACTGGTGCGGAACGACGACTACTGGGGTGACGCGCCGATCTGGTCCGAGGTGGAATTCCGCCCAATCACGTCCGGTCCGAGCCGTGTTGCATCGCTTCTTGCCGGTGACGTCGACATGATATCGGGCGTACCAACGACCGATATCACAACACTTCAGGGCAATGATGGTATCCAGCTGAGCCAGGGCGTGTCCAACCGAGTGATCTATCTTCACATGGACCAATTCCGCGAGGATTCACCCTTTGTGAAGGCCAACGGTGGCGGCGATATCAAGAACCCCCTCATGGACGTCCGCGTCCGCAAGGCGATCAGCATGGCGATCAACCGCGATGCAATCGTTGAGCGTGTCATGGAGGGGGTTGCCCTGCCCGCCGGCCAGCTTCTGCCCGAGGGGTTCTTTGGCGTGTCCGACAATCTGGACGTCGTGGCTTATGACCCGGACGGTGCTAAAGCGCTTCTGGCTGAAGCCGGTTATCCCGATGGATTTGAAATGACAATCCATGGGCCGAATGACCGTTACATCAACGACGCCAAAATTGCCGAGGCAATTGCGCAAATGTTGACCCGTGTTGGCATCAAGACAGCCGTCGAAACAATGCCGCGTTCGGTATACTTTGGACGCGCGTCCAAAGGCAGCCCAGAGGGTCTGCCGGAGTTCAGCTTTATCCTCGTCGGATGGGGCGCGGGGTCCGGCGAAGCGTCCTCGCCTCTCAAATCGCTGATCCACACCCATGACAAGGATGCGGGCTTTGGATCATCGAACCGTGGCCGGCACTCGGATGCTGAAACCGACGCACTGATCGAAGAAGCCCTGCGAACAGTCGATGACGCAAAGCGGCAGGAACTGCTCGCCGCGGCGACAGAGCGCGCGATCGAGAACGTGGCGATCATTCCGACGCACTTCCAGGTCAACACCTGGGCGGCCAAAAAAGGTCTGAGCTACATCCCTCGGACCGACGAATACACTCTCGCGACAGGCGTCGTGAAAGAGTAATCGCAATGCATCCGGGCCGCCTTCGCAGCGGCCCGGAGCCTTTGCCCAGGGAATGTCCTCATGACCGTTTTTGTCATTCGCCGATTGCAGCAAGCAATGCTTGTTGTCTTCCTGATGTCGGTGATTGTCTTTTTCGGCGTCAATATCGTTGGTGACCCGGTCTACATGCTGGTCAGCCCCGACGCGGATCAGGCTGACATCGAAGCTGCAATTCGACGGCTTGGATTGGATCGGCCTATTTGGGAACAGTACTGGTTGTTCCTCAAAGGTGCTGCACAGGGTGACCTCGGCGACAGTTTCGTCTTCGGTGAGCCCGCGCTCAAACTGATCCTGCACCATATGCCTGCCACGATGGAACTGGCCTTCAGTGCACTCTTTCTTGCTATCGTGATCGGTATTCCATTGGGTCTTTATGCCGGGCTCTATCCCGACAGCCCGCTGTCCAAGGGCATTATGGCTGGCTCAATCCTTGGGTTTTCGCTGCCGACCTTCTGGGTCGGGCTTATGCTCATCATGCTGTTTGCCGTAGAACTTAGATGGCTCCCAGCGACAGGGCGCGGCGATATCGGCTCGTTTCTTGGGATTCACAGCAGCCTTTTTACGCTCGATGGGTTGAGCCACATCTTCCTGCCTGCTCTCAACCTAGCGCTTCTTAAGATTTCACTGGCAATCCGCCTTACCCGAGCGGGTGTCCGGGAAGCGATGGGACAGGATTACGTGAAGTATGCCCGGGCCAAAGGGCTTTCGACCCGACGCATCATTCTGGTGCATGTAATGAAAAACATCATGATCCCGGTAGTGACCGTCATGGGCCTCGAATTCGGTAGTTTGATCGGGTTCTCGGTGGTGACTGAATCAATCTTCGCGTGGCCGGGAATGGGCAAACTGCTGATCGACGCAATACTGCAATTGGATCGGCCTGTCGTCGTCGCCTATCTGATGATCATCGTACTGTTCTTCGTGCTGATCAATCTGATCGTCGACATACTCTACTCGATCCTCGATCCGAGGGTTCGTTTGCAGGATCAGGGCGCATGACCGACACCGTCACAGATCATTCTCTGACCCCCGCCAAGTCCCCTAAAGTCGAGACGCCGTTCCAGCGATTTCGGGCCGAGTTCTTCGAAAGCAGGATCGCAACAGCGGCGCTCGGCATATTCCTGATCATCGTTCTGCTGGCCATCCTGGCACCCTGGATCACGCCGCAGAACCCCTACGATCTTGGCCAGGTCAGCGTCATGGATGGGCGCTTGCCTCCAGGTTCCGAAGCATTCGACGGATACACGATGTGGCTCGGTTCGGACGGGTCTGGACGCGATCTCTACTCGGCAATTCTCTATGGCTTGCGTATTTCTCTGACCGTTGGGCTTGCATCTGGGGTGATTGCCCTTCTGATCGGTATGGCGATCGGTCTGGTCGCGGCCTACGCCGGAGGCCGGACCGAAGCGTTCATCATGCGCATCGTGGATCTTCAACTGTCGTTCCCGGCATCGCTTGTTGCGCTGATGATGGTTGCGGCACTTGGTAAGGGTGTCGACAAGATCATCCTCGCCCTCGTGATCGCGCAATGGGCTTATTACGCCCGCACGGTTCGCGCGACCGCGCTTGTCGAGCGTGGCAAGGAATATGTCGAAGCCGCGCAATGCCTTGGAATATCGCGACCCCGGATCGTCTTTCGCCATATCCTTCCGAATTGCATGGCGCCTCTGATCGTCGTTGGCACGGTGCAAACCGCCAGCGCAATCTCATTGGAAGCGACGCTTTCGTTTCTTGGCGTAGGCCTTCCACAGACTGAACCGTCGATTGGGGTGCTGATCGCAAATGGCTTCGAGTACATGCTGTCCGGGCGCTACTGGATATCCGTTTTCCCCGGCATCGCGCTCTTGCTGACGGTCGTGTCCATCAACCTTGTGGGCGACCATTTGCGCGATGTTTTGAACCCGAGGTTGAAGAAATGACGGCAGTACTCGAAGTCAGCGGGCTAAAGACCCACTTCTTCACGCACGCGGGTGTGGTCAAGGCCGTAGATGGTGTGGATTTCACCGTCTCCAAGGGCGAGGTAATGGGTCTGGTGGGTGAGTCCGGGTCGGGCAAGTCGATCACCGGGTTTTCCATCCTTGGGCTGATCGATCCTCCCGGGCGCATCGTCGATGGGTCAATCCGTTTTAATGGTGACGAGATCGCGAACGCACCGGAAGAGCGACTCAAGACCTTGCGTGGCAACCGAATCTCGATGATCTTTCAGGATCCGATGATGACTCTCAACCCGGTCCTGCGCGTCGATACGCAGATGATCGAGGCCATTCTCGCCCATGAAAACGTAAGCCGCCAAACCGCCTGGGAAAGAAGCCGTGATGCGCTTGGTTTGGTTGGCATCCCATCGCCGGAAGAGCGATTGCAAGCCTATCCGCATCAGCTTTCCGGTGGGATGCGGCAGCGCGTGGCGATTGCGACAGCCTTCTTGAACCAGCCGGACCTCATTATTGCCGACGAGCCGACGACAGCGCTCGACGTGACAATTCAGGCGCAGATCATCCACGAGGCACAGAAGCTGACGAAACGCACGGGAACCGCGATGATCTGGATCACGCATGACCTTGCCGTTGTGGCAGGGCTCGCGGACCGGATTTCGGTGATGTACGCAGGACGGATCGTTGAGCAAGGCAGTATCGACGATGTTATCGACCGTCCGTTGCATCCCTATACGGTCGGGCTTCTCGGATCGGTTCCGACGGCGAACCGGCGCGGGCAGCGTTTGTTCCAGATCGAAGGGATGACGCCAAACATGCTCGCCCTGCCTGAAGGATGCGCCTTTGGACCGCGTTGTCAGGCCCGAACGGCAGCGTGTTCCAAGCGCCCCCCGATTAAGGACGTGGATGGCCGCAGCCTTCGCTGTTTCAATCCGCAACGCACCAAGGAGACGACGCTTTGAGTGAGCCGCTCGTTGAAATCCGAGGCGTTTCGAAGCGCTTCACCAAACGTTTGGACGTCGCGGGGAAAATCGCACAGCGACTTGGCGCAAACATCCGGGAAGAAACGGTCCATGCTGTCGATAACGTGAACCTGTCGATTCAAAAGGGTGAGGTTCTGGGATTGGTCGGCGAATCCGGCTGCGGCAAGTCCACTTTGGGACGTGTTGTTGCCGGCATTCACCCTGCAAGTGACGGACAGATGTTCTACGGAGGCAAAGATGTTGCGACGTTGAACGGCACCGACAAACGCGCGGCGACCCTCGCAATTCAGATGATCTTCCAGGACCCCTTTGCCAGCCTAAATCCGCGAATGCGCGTCGAAGATATCATCGGCGAAGCACCGCGTATGCATGGGATCGTCCGCAAGGCAGAGAGTGCGGAATACGTGGACGACGTGATGCGCAAGGTCGGCCTCGACCCGTCGCTCAAGCGGCGTTACGCGCATCAGTTTTCCGGCGGTCAGAGGCAACGGATTGGAATTGCACGTGCGCTCGCCGTGAAGCCGAAGTTCCTTGTCTGCGACGAAGCCATCGCTGCGCTGGACGTGTCGATCCAGGCGCAGGTTATCAACTTGTTCATGGATCTGCGCGAAGAGCTGGGCCTGACCTATCTGTTCATCAGCCATGACCTGAGCGTCGTCGAACACATCGCCGACCGCGTGGCGATCATGTATCTGGGCCGCATTGTCGAGAGCGCATCGACTGAGGAAATTTTTTCGGACCCACGCCATCCCTACACGAAAGCGCTGCTTGCAGAGGCTCCGCGCCTTGATCAGCGCCGGCGTGAGTTTGCCCCGATTGAGGGGGAAATTCCGTCGCCGCTCGATCCGCCATCTGGATGTACCTTCCACCCGCGTTGCCCGGTGGCGACCGCTGAGTGCCGCACCACTGTTCCTGAACTGAAAGCGGGGCGCGGCGGGCGCGAAACGGCTTGCCTGCTGGAACACGCCGAAACCGTTTGAACGAGAAGCTGGAGAGCCCCTTGAAAAACGCCGATCCGATCTGGGACCACGTCGACCGCCATCGTGATGATTTTATCGCCTTGTCAGATCGAGTCTTTGACACGCCCGAGACGCTTTATGCCGAGTACAAGTCCGTCGCCGAACATGTGCAGATGTTACGCGCTCAGGGCTTCAAGATAACAGAGAACGCAGCTGGCATTCCTACGGCCGTGATTGGCGAAGCAGGAGACGAGGGTCCGGTGATTGCCATCCTCGGCGAGTTCGATGCGCTGCCATATCTGAGCCAGGCGCCAGGTGTGGCTGAACATCAGCCGCTTGAAGAGGGCGGCAACGGGCATGGGTGTGGTCACAATCTTTTAGGGGCCGCCGCACTCTTGGCCGCGACGGCGGTGAAAGACTGGCTGGCCGAAAACGGCATCAAGGGCCGTGTGCGATACTATGGCTGCCCCGCTGAAGAAGGGGGCGCGGCCAAGACATACATGGTGCGCGAAGGACTGTTCGATGATGTCGACGCAGCCATCTCGTGGCATCCAGCGACCTTCACAGGCGTGAATGAGGCCAGATCGCTCGCGAACACCCGGATCGATTTCACTTTTCATGGAAAAGCTGCCCATGCGGCGGGTGCACCGGAATTGGGTAGGTCGGCGCTTGATGCGGTTGAACTGATGAACATCGGTGTAAATTACCTGCGCGAGCACATGCCCGACAGCGCCCGGGTTCACTACGCCTATCTCGATGCAGGTGGTGTTGCGCCGAACGTGGTGCAGGCCAAGGCCACAGTGCGCCAACTCGTCCGCGCCAGCTCGCTACCGGACCTCGCCGATTTGGTTACGCGCGTCCGAAAGATTGCGGACGGCGCGGCGCTGATGACAGGAACGCAAGTTACCAGCCAGGTCTTTTCCGGCGTTTCAAACCTGCTTGGCAACCGTCCTTTGGAAGAAACCATGCAGCACGAGCTAGAGAAACTTGGACCCGTCGCCTTTGACGAGGCAGATCTCAGTTTTGCCCGCGACATTCAGACCACATTAACCGCCGCTGACATCAATACGACCTTCAAGCGGATCGGTGCTAAGCCCAAAAAAAATCTCGCACTCTGCGACTTCATCGCACCTCTTGATCGCCACAGCGATGGCGGCGAAGGCTCGACAGATGTTGGCGACGTGAGTTGGGCAGTCCCAACCGTTCAGGCACGAGTTGCCACCTGTGCTATAGGAACGCCGTTTCATACGTGGCAAACAGTGGCACAAGGCAAGGCGCCCGCGGCTCACAAAGGCATGGTCTACGCGGCAAAAGCAATGGCCGCGACAGCTTGTCGACTGGTTGAGGATCCCTCGCGCATCGAAGCTGCATGCGCGACGCATCAAGACCATCTGGGCCAAACACCTTACACATGTCCGATCCCGGACGACGTGCGTCCACCTGTCTGAGGCAAAACAACCGTGACCCGCGCCTCTGCAATAGACAACGCCGCCCAGTTTTTCGACACCGGTCAATTTGCAACAGAACTTAGCGAACTGGTTGCCCATGAGACGGAGAGCCAGACACAAGAAAAAGCCGCGGAGCTTCCGCGCTATCTTGAGGAAGCCCTCGTTCCGCGCCTGAGCAGACTCGGGTTCTCCTGTGAAATCTACCCGAACCCTGTGCACGATGCCGGACCGATCTTGGTTGCAGAGCGCATCGAGGACGACACGCGTCCGACAATCCTGTCCTACGGGCATGGCGACGTGATCCGCGCGCAAACGGATCAATGGCGCGACGGGCTTCACCCATTTCGACTGGTTGATGAGTGCGACCGCCTCTATGGACGCGGAACAGCCGACAATAAGGGGCAGCATCTCATCAATTTGGCGGCGCTGAGCGCTGTCATTGAGGCCCGTGGAGCGCTCGGCTTCAACATGCGCATTCTCATTGAAATGGGCGAAGAAATGGGATCACCGGGGTTGTCGGAGTTTTGCGCCAAGCACAAGGACAACCTAGCCGCAGACGTCCTGATCGCATCGGACGGGCCGCGCCTTCAGTCCGACACGCCCACGTTGTTCATGGGGGCAAGGGGCGGCAATTCGTTCGACCTCATCGTTGATCTAAGAGACGGCGCGCACCATTCGGGTAACTGGGGCGGTTTGCTTGCCGACCCCGCGATGATCCTTGCACAAGCCCTCTCGACGATCACCGATGTGCGGGGCCAAATCCAAATACCAGAATGGCGGCCGACCAGCCTGACTGAAGACATCCGGGACACCCTGCGCAACTTGCCGGTTGGCGGGGATGGTGGTCCGAAGATTGACGAGAATTGGGGAGAGGAAGGCCTGACACCGGCCGAACGCGTCTTCGGCTGGAACAGTTTTGCGGTCCTCGCAATGAAAAGCGGTGTCCCCGAGGCACCGGTCAACGCGATCTCGGGATTTGCCATAGCCGCCTGCCAGCTCCGCTTCGTTGTTGGCACTAACCAATCCGATATCCTGCCCGCCCTTCGACGCCACCTTGATGCGAGAGGTTTTGAGATCGTTCAGATCAAGCCTCATGACCGCAGCTTCTTTGATGCAACGCGAACGTCGCCCAACCATCCGTGGGTGTCTTTTGTCGCGCGTTCGCTTGAAAAAACGTGTGGGAAGCCACCCCATGTCCTGCCAAATCTCGCCGGTTCCTTGCCCAACGAGGTCTTTTCCGATTTGCTCGGTCTCCCAACGGTTTGGGTGCCGCACTCCTATCGCGGCTGTTCGCAGCACGCGCCAAACGAGCACGTGTTAAAGTCAGTTTCGCGTGATGCATTGCGCGCAATGGCCGGGCTTTTTTGGGATATTGGCGACCTTGCCAGGTCGCTCTGATCCCGCGCCACAAAGGACTTCATCCGTACCTGGATCGGGCGTGTATCGCATATCTGACTGTAAATGACCGCTTTCACAGATTGGTAGAGTTGCTCTCGCATATGCAGCGAAAGTCAGCTGTCCGCCCTCTGTGCAGAAGCTAGAGGTCGAATAGCAGAATAAGTTCGATTTCTTACCCCCTACCCTGCGCGGCTGATGCCACCAATTTTAAACTCCCGGTTTCAGTAATCCGCGCCCTTCCGAGTATCCCATAGACGCAGAATTTCTATCTGAGTGGGCATTACACGATAGATTAGCGTAAATGGGGTTCGCGGTACTGAAAGCTCCCGTACGTCTTGGCGTGTGTCACTTGGGTGACCTGCATACGGGTTTGCTGCAAGAGTAAGCTGAATGGCTTTGAGCTGTGCTCGTGCCCTTTCGCTGCCTTCAGGAAAAACTGACGTGTAGTAGTAGCGGAACCATTGAATGTCCCGGGCCGTATCTTCGAGAAATACAATTTTCATTGGCTATTGGATTGCCCGCTTGCGACCGGAGCAGAGAGCTCATTCTCGGTATCCCAGCTGTCTATCCAGGCATTCATTTCGTCTGCCGTGATGAACTTACCTAGATCTGCTTTTTCAACAGCTGCATCAATGGCTGCTCGCTTTGCGGCCTTGGATTCCAACATCGTTCTAATTGCTCGTACAGCGAGCTGCGCAGGCGGCCGATCTTCTATCGCAGCTTCTCGTTCCAGAGACTTTCTCAAGTCTTCATCAAGACGGATTGAATATGGGTTGGTTCTCATCGCAATCACCTGTTTCCGCTGTGTAGTACAATGTAATACATCCGCATTCTATTCACAATAGATCGATGGGATGAACTTCATCTGTTGCTCTGAACTCATAAGCGAGATGGGTATTCATAAGTCCGGCCTGCTCGTCCGCGGTTATTTTGATTTTTGCACCAACAATGCGGTTGGTTGCATGTCTCCCCGATCGATCTTTGACATCAGAGAATTCAAATAGGCCTGGTGAGATTTTATGTTCTCCGCTCGTTGGAAAATATATCCCAAAACCATGAAACGGAGAGCTGGGCCATGTGTCGATTTCATAGCATACCAAGTCTGACCAAGTCGTAGGTATTCGGCGATATCGTCCATAAGACGGTCACAGTGCGTCTGATCTCGGGCGAGGCGAAGTTCGGAGCACAAGCGTGGAAAGCTGCGCTCCATTTGATCTGGAGAAACTTGAATCTGAGAATGTTTTTCTTTCTTAACTATCGGATTCAAAGAGTCCTCTTTATGCCCCTCAATTTCATGGTCATTGGCCGTCAAATTTTCTGTATCTGCTTGTGTTATCTGGGAGATTTCCACAGAGATTTCCGCCAGAAGGTTGCCTAGTACATTTGCATCTGGTTTGCGACGCAGAGCATTGCGTACGGTGGCCATCAAATCTGAAATCGCCGTGTCGTCTGCTACGAGTTTTCTGAGGCTAGCAAGAGCGGCCGATACTTTGTCGCGGAGTAAAGTGAACTCGAGAGCGCGATCAGCATGTCTCTGGGCTTTCTGGATTAACTCGGCATACTTTTCAGACAAGGGCAAAAGGGACAGTCCAGTTGCGGTAACCACCCTGCCCTGTCGGTCCCGGCGCGCCCAACGTTTGCCGTTTGCGCTCATGACGCGACGAATAAGCCCAAGTTCAACCAACGCCGAGATATGGCGCTCAACAGTTTGAACACTAACGTGGGTTCGTTTGGCGATTGCCGCGTTGGAAGCGAAGCAGATGTGACGGTCATCCTGATCCGAAGAAATCTGATCTCCGTCCATAAAGGAAACCATAGCTCTCAGGACATTGAGAGACGTGGATTTAAGCCCAAGCGGTTCTCGGGCTTCCTCAACGGCTCGAAGTAGCATCCATTTTTTAGGCGTATTACCCCCCTGCCCTGCCGTTCCCGACAAGGTTGCTCCGTTTGGAGCCAATGCTGTTACTGTTTTCATGAGTTTATGTCAGCAGACAAAGAAAACCTGTTCACCCAGAGGCGTTTTTTGTTGTCTCGTGATTCGCGGGCTGTTAGGGTTTAGGTGTCAAATCTATAACCACTAGTTGGTTTTTAGCCCTCGGAGCCTTAGGTTTCGGGGGTTTCTTTTTTGCTTTTCTCCTCTTTGCTCGTTGCCTCATGTAGAGTTAACAGTTGTTAACTCGCTTACTCCTCGGCGTTTTCTTTGAAGCGCTCGTAGGATTCCTGAACTATTTGAGAAAGGTTGTCCGAAAGCCAACGTGAATAGGCTTCATTTTCCCCTGCTCTTTTGATCGTCATATTCACCGTTGAATTGCTGATCTTAATGACAACGTCGGGTGCCGGTCGGATTTCTTGTGCTTCTTTCTTACGAGCCAAGCCGCCTAAAAGCTCGTTTAACCGATCGTCTGAACTACCTGCGTTGAGCGTCTCCAAGAGCTTCTTAGCCTTGTCCGCTGTTATCATCTTTTTTCGCAACGCATCGGCGAGTGCCGTCCACTTGGGCCGCCCGGATCTCGGTGCTGGGCCGATCATATCGCCAAGATCATCGGGAATATCGTTTGTAATTCGCTCCAATTGCGACAACGTGTTTTTTGAGATGGCCAGTGCCGTGATCACTTCAGAACGATCATATCCTTGGTTTAGAATCTCTCGCGCAAACCGGGCTCTCTCGTAGTAACTGAGGTCAACACGAGAAGAGTTCTCCAGACCCTTTGCCTGAAGCGCCTCTTTGTCATCCAACGCGCGCACCAAAGCGCGAACAGGCTGATTTAGATACTGACAAGCTAGGATGCGGCGGCGGCCGTAAATAACCTCGAAGTGGCCGTCCGCTTCCTCAGACGGACGCAGGAGGACAGGAACCTGTTGGCCTCCTGCGTCTTGGATGCTTTCAGCCAGTTCCAGAACAGCTGGATCGACTGTTGGTTCTGCCTCGGAGTTAACAGGTGTTAACTCGATCCCAAGCCTATCTCTTGGGCCCCAGGGCAAAATAAGCGAGGTATCGATGTCTTGGATACCACCAGCACCAACACGGACCGAAGCTATGGTGCCGCGAGGAAGTGCCGCGTTGGCGCGTTCCGTTTTTGTAGGTGGGATTGGTGGGTTTCCGGCTGCAGCTGCAATCGCTGCAGCCATGCTGGTTTTATTTTGCTTAAGTGCCATTTCAACGGCCCCACGCGGCTTGAATCATGTTTGAAACTTCGTGTCCCACGGCGTCCATACTAGATCGTGCACGGTCATAAGTAGACCGCGTCATTTCTGACCGAACAACTTCATACATTGTCATTTTCAGCATTGCAGCATCGGCAATAGCAGTGCTTCGCAGCGCAGTTGCTCCGATCACCCGATCTTGAAACAGCGCCCGCATCAGGCTGACAATTTGCTGAGACGGAGTATCGGATGGATCGTCTCGGGTTATGAGGAACCGGAAGTTGTCATGGACTATCGGAATTCCGGAGTTTTCAAACTCTTCCAGATAAGCTGAAGTCATCTCAAGAAATTGCTGCGTGGACGCTACGTCCAACATGCTCGGTGTCAGTGGTACGATTACTGAGGTCGCCGCGAACAATCCCGCCAGCGTTAGAAACCCCAACGAAGGCGGGCTATCGATAATGATCACATCATAGTTTTCTTCTACTGACTCGATAGCGTTGGAGAGTCGATTAAAGAAAGGGATGCCTTTGCGGGCGTAGACGGCGGTTTCTGTTTCAAACTCCGACAGTATTAACTGGGCAGGAGAAAGATCCAGTCCGGGGAAGTAGGTGTCCCGAATACACTCGGACATTGGGATTGGGTCTTCGTATCGAAGGGCATCATAAATCGAATTTCCTTCAAACTCGATCTCGGGCTGTATTCCGCAAAATCCAGTTAAGCTGCCTTGTGGATCAAGGTCGATAGCCAGAACACGATAACCTTGAAGCGCAAGATAGTGACATAGGTGAATAGCTGAAGTGGATTTTGCACTGCCACCCTTGAAGTTCATAAGTTGAATAACCTGAAGCCGGTCGCTATCGCGACGACCGGGTAGGTATCTGCCCGGCTTTCTGGAGCTACCTTCAAGGATCTGGCGCATCGCTTTGATTTCAGCCCCAGAGTAAAAGCGCCGGCCATTCTTGTTGACTTCTGGCTCCGGAAGTGAGCCCTCAGCATGGCCTTTTCGCAGGTACTGTCCGGTTGTACCAAACAGGTCGGCAACCTCAGTTGCACTGAAGAGGCGGAGGGTCTTTGACAACTCTGGCGAATACGCCTGAGTCAGGTGTGTAGTAAGTGCAACTTGTAGACGATCAGAAATTTCACGTGTAACGTGAGACTGCGTCGTCGCAGCAATGGGTGTGGTCTGTAGCATAGTTGCAGTTTTCCTGCTCATTTTTGTATGGTTGCGCAACTTGAGTACATTTAGGCACTCGTATTCCGATTCATGTCAAGAGAAAAATCAATAACTTGTGGGTCACTGCGAGGCCCGCACAAATGTTCTGAAGTTAACAGCTGTTAACTCATGTTTCCATTGGGCAGTTAGGAAGCGCTTTGAGGTTGCAGGATGCCGGTATAAATCGGTCTCGGATTTCGATTTTTGCGGTTGCTGAGTTCGGTCAGATTGCACTCTTTATCGAAATAAGTTCTGCCACAGGTACTTTCATGCGATCACGTCGTGCTCGAGTTGCAGAAGATTTGCCTCACGATGTTCAAAAAGCTTAATCGGTCGGTTTTCTTGATAGGTGCTGACAGGCTAACCGACTTGCTAGGGTAGGGCGGGCCACCTCCGGCAACGGGTTCCCTGTACCCGCCAAATTTGTTGTGGAATGAATTCTATTCCAGTGCGGGTCTTAAGCAAAAACTTCACTGCGAACCAACAAGTGCTGATGTCGCGTATCGATTGAATCAGTTTCTCTCACCCCAACAGGTCCGTCGCCGGGTTTTCTGCGATATCGACGTCGTCATAGTACTTCTGCGCTTGTGCCATGGAACGGTGCAGCGACAGGCGCATGGCGGCCTGGATCGGGGCGCCATCTAGGGCGGCCTGGGTCAGGAAGCCCGAGCGCAGCCCGTGCGGCGAGGCAAACCCCTCTGGCAAGCCCGCCAGTGTTAACCGGTGCTGGACAATCTGATAAATCGCATCCGGGCTGAGGCGGCGTTTCAGCACCCGGTCGGCTTTGGAAACGGGGCGGAACAAAGGGCCGTCGTTAATCCCGCCCACCTCGATCCAATGCACTAGCGCCTGAGCAGCGCGACCCTTGAGCACCAGCCGTGGAGTTTCACCTTTGCTCGTGGTTTTGGTCTCAAGCAGTGAGAGCCAGACCACACCTGTTTTGTTGAATTCCTTCAGCGACACATCCTCGCGCCTCAGTCCGGTGATCTCCGACCGACGGCGGCCGCCGCTGGCCCAGCCCAGCATCAGGATGGCGCGATCGCGGCAATCCCGGCGGGACCCCCGGCAGGTGGCGAGCAGCTGTTCCAGCACATCCCGGGTGATCGGGTGTTGCGATTTCGGGGCAGGGGGCCGGGCCGCGGCGCGACGGGCTTTGGATCGGGCCTGTTTGACTTGCGGCGTGCCAAACGGGCTGGTCAGGTTTTTCATCCGATGAAACGCCAGCCAGGAGGCGATGCGCCGGTCCAGCGTCGACGGGGCAGGGCAGATGAGGGACTTGCGCAGCCCCTGAGCAATCAGCGCTTCTGCGGTTTCGCGCGCTACATCCGTTTCTGGTGCGTCATTCAGATCGCGGGCGTGATCAAGAATGAAGGCGAGGGCGGTGGCTTCGGATTCCGGCCAGTCCAGCGCCGTGCCAAAGCGTGCGGATTTCCAGGCAGTGACATAGAGCAGGTCGCGCTCATAAGCGCGCAGCGTATTGGCCGGCGTGCCGCGCACATAGAGATCTGTCAGCGCCTCCTGATCCGTGTCCGAAAGGGCAGGGGCGGCGGCGGGGAGGTATGGGGCAGGGGGCTTCATGTACCCATTCTGCGCCCATTTCCCCGCAAAATCAATCACAAGTGATAAGGGATACTTATCGGGGGTAATAATGATATTGCCCGGGGTGGAGTGTTGCGCGCAAAATAGGTGATAAAAGACCATTAATAGCAAATAGACCATATAAAACTTATAAAACTCGCAAAAACGTCATGCTAAGTATCCCTTATCTGGTCTTCCCCCACTGAAGTGGTCCTCCGCTATGTTTAGGAAAACGGAGGAAACACATGGCAAACAAACGACCGAAGCCAGAGGAGATTG
>NZ_JBQFRZ010000016.1:0-34048 GCF_056537765.1 Ruegeria sp. C2
CCAAGGAAGAAGGCGGTCGTCACACTCCGTTCTTCGCGAACTACCGTCCGCAGTTCTACTTCCGGACCACTGACGTGACCGGCACCGTGACCCTGGCGGCTGGCACCGAGATGGTTATGCCCGGCGACAACGTCGGCTTCACCGTCGAGCTGATCGCACCGATCGCGATGGAAGACGGCCTGCGCTTCGCCATCCGCGAAGGCGGCCGCACCGTCGGCGCAGGCGTTGTGTCGAAGATCATCGAGTAAGCCGGCTTTGCCGACTGACGGGCGGCAGTTGCTCTGAAAGAGCAATGAGAGCCCACTCGGTTGAACTAAAGAAGGCCGTCCCACAAGGGGCGGTCTTTTTTGTCGAGAATTGGTTGAGAAAGATTGAAAATACTCGCAAACTCAAAGAATTTTGAGAAATGACACAAGAGTTTGAAGTTCGTGACGCAGTTGAGCATCTAATTTTGATTAAGGCCCATATGCTGTCGTTGGAAGCTTACTCGACACAACTTGCGAAAACTCCTTTATGCAGTGCTGGTCTAGTTTCCTTACGGCAAGCTCACCTTGACCTCAGAATGATCATCGAAGAATTGATGTTGTTGTCTGTTTCGGCTCATCGGGATGTTGGCGAAGCAATTTCTAAGAATTTGCAGAAGAACTATAGTGCCACTCAAAAAATGAAGCTTTTGGAAAAGATCAACCCAAGGTTTTTCCCGGAAGCCATTAAGGTGGTGCCAACTAAAGAGACAGGTATCGAAGGCCAATTCGTTTCAGTCGAAGAGGATCACCTTAGCCGAGTACAAGCAGAGGACTTTTACAACAAAAGCGGCAACTTTTTGCATGCCTCTTACAAGACTTTGACCGAGCAAGAGTTCGAGCAAGCCAAAGAAGAGTTAGCTAACTTTTTCATTTTGGCGGCCCGATTAATGCACACATTTGAGTTCGACATCTCAGGGAAGGGGTGGTTGATAGCTGGTCACTTGAACCAAGAGGAAGCGCAATTTCCAGTTGTCTTTAGTGCTCGAGTTGAAAAATAGCTTCCGTTTCTGACTACGTGTTCCGAAATCGGGGTCGACATGTAATCTCCCCCTTGCCAAACCCCACCAACCCCACTAATACGCGCGAGTTCTCAACAAGAACGTCAAGGCGGGGTGATTCCCGCCTTTTGGGTTCGATGAGGGTTGGCGATGCGCGCTTGTCCTCCTCTCAACCTCAACGCCTGATAAAAGGCTGTATCTATGCAAAGCCAAAACATCCGTATTCGGCTGAAGGCATTTGACTATCGCGTTCTGGATGCCAGCACGCAAGAGATCGTCAACACTGCCAAGCGGACCGGCGCGAACGTGCGCGGCCCGATCCCGCTGCCGAACAAGATTGAGAAGTTCACGGTTCTCCGTGGCCCTCACGTTGACAAGAAATCCCGCGACCAGTTCGAGATCCGTACGCACAAGCGTCTCTTGGACATCGTTGATCCGACCCCCCAGACCGTTGACGCGCTGATGAAGCTCGACCTCGCTGCTGGTGTGGACGTCGAGATCAAGCTGCAGTCGTAAGATCGGAGGGTATAGATTATGCGCTCTGGTATTATCGCAAAAAAAGTTGGCATGACCCGCCTGTTCATGGAAGACGGCAAGCAGATCCCTGTGACCGTTCTTCACCTGGACAATCTGCAGGTTGTTGCACAGCGTACCGCTGACAAAGACGGCTACACCGCCGTTCAGCTGGGCGCCGGTGCCGCCAAGGCAAAACGCACCTCGAAGGCCATGCGCGGTCACTATGCCGCTGCAAAGGTTGAGCCCAAGCGTAAGCTGGCCGAGTTCCGCGTCTCCGAAGATGGCCTGATCGATGTGGGCGCCGAGATTTCGGCAGAACACTTCCTGGAAGGTCAGAAAGTTGACGTTTCGGGCACCTCGATCGGTAAAGGCTTTGCCGGTGCGATGAAGCGCTGGAACTTTGGTGGTCTGCGCGCCTCGCACGGTGTTTCGATCAGCCACCGTTCGCACGGTTCGACCGGTCAGTGTCAGGACCCGGGCAAGGTGTTCAAAGGCAAGAAGATGGCCGGTCACATGGGTGCTGCCCGTGTTACCACCCAGAACCTGGAGGTTGTCAAAACCGACGCCGACCGTGGTCTGGTCTTCATCAAAGGCGCCGTTCCCGGACCGAAATCGGGCTGGGTTACCGTCAAGGACGCCGTGAAGAAGAAAGCACCCGAAGGTCTGCCGTTCCCGGCAGCCGTAAAAGGTGCCGCAACCGAAGCACCGGCGGAAGAAGCGCCCGCGGAAGGTGGTGAAGCATGAAACTTGATGTAATCAAACTGGACGGCGGCAAAGCCGGCGACATCGAGCTGGATGCAGACCTGTTCGGCCTCGAGCCGCGCGCGGACATCCTGCACCGTGTGGTCCGTTGGCAGCGTAACAACGCGCAAGCCGGCACCCACAAGGTCAAGACCCGCTCGGAAACCAGCTACTCGACCAAGAAGATCTATCGCCAGAAGGGCACCGGTGGCGCACGCCATGGTGACCGTAACGCGCCGATCTTCCGTGGTGGTGGTATCTACAAAGGCCCCGTGGTTCGTTCGCATGGTCACGACCTGCCCAAGAAGTTCCGCAAGCTTGGCCTGCGCCACGCTCTGTCGGCGAAAGCCAAGGCAGGTGAACTGGTTGTAATCGAGAACGCCGAAGCCGAAGGCAAGACCGCCGCTCTGGCCAAACAGGTTGCAAACCTGGGCTGGAAACGCGCTCTGGTCATCGACGGCGCGACCGTGAACGAGGGGTTCCTGAAAGCGTCCAAGAACATCGAAGGTCTGGATATCCTGCCGTCGATGGGCGCAAACGTCTATGACATCCTCAAGCGTGACACCCTGGTGCTCACCAAAGCGGCTGTCGAAGCACTGGAGGCTCGTCTGAAATGAGCGCGAAGGCAGAACACTACGACGTGATCCGCAAGCCGGTCATCACCGAAAAGTCGACCATGGCGTCCGAAAACGGCGCGGTTGTCTTTGAAGTGGCGATCGACAGCAACAAGCCACAGATCAAAGAGGCCGTTGAGGCGCTGTTTGGTGTGAAGGTCAAAGCGGTGAACACCACCGTGACCAAAGGCAAGGTCAAGCGGTTCCGCGGCCAGCTGGGCCGTCGGAAAGACGTCAAAAAAGCATATGTGACCCTGGAAGAGGGTAACACCATCGACGTGTCCACCGGTCTCTGATCGAACCCGTCTTTGGAAAAAGATAAAGGCCCCCGCGCAAGCGGGGGTTTTTCTTTGGCAACAACACCAAGAATTGAGCGCAAATCAGGCGTCTTTCCCGGAATTCACTTGCTATCCCGGGCGGGGTGTCTATCCGGTTCCCTACAAGTAAGAAAACACGGCAGGCGCATGACCAAACCCTCTCTCTCGACCCAGGGCAACCCGAACATGACCTCGGCGCGGGATTGGGTCACGACACTTGCCAAGTATCGCGAACCCAACCAGTGGCGCAGCTCCTTTGAACTGGGTATTAGCATTGTCCCGTTCTTTGCGCTTTGGGCGCTATCCTGGATGTCGCTTTCGCTCAGCTATTGGCTGGCCTTTGCGATTTCCGTCCTGAACGCCGCCTTCCTGCTGCGGCTGTTTGCGATCCAGCATGATTGCGGACACGGAGCGTTCTTCAAGAACCGTGCGGTTAGCGACTGGGTCGGACGGATAATCGGAGTGCTGACCCTGACACCCTACGACGTCTGGCGCCGGACGCATTCTACGCATCACAACAGCTCGGGCAATCTGGACAAGCGGGGCATGGGCGATATCCATACTCTGACGGTGGCCGAGTATCAGTCGAAAACGCCCATGAACAGGTTCTGGTATCGCGTGTACCGCAACCCCATCACCCTATTCGTCCTTGGCCCCGGTTATCTGTTTCTGTTTCAGAACCGCCTTCCGCTTGGCCTGACGGGGAGTGTCAGGTTCTGGGTCAGTGCGATGGGTACCAACGTCGCCATTTTGGTCGCGCTTCTGGCGATCTACTATTTCGGCGGTCTGATGCCGATGCTGCTGATCTTTCTGCCATCAACCCTGATTGCCGCAACGGCCGGTGTCTGGCTGTTCTACGTACAGCATCAGTTTGAGGACACCCACTGGGACCCCGATAAAGACTGGCAACTGCACGAGGCGGCCCTGCACGGAAGTTCCCACTACATCCTGCCCTCGGTGTTGCAGTGGTTCAGCGCCAATATCGGCATCCACCATGTCCACCACCTGTACAGCCGCATTCCGTTCTATCGTCTGACCGAGGTGCTGCGTGATCATGATGAACTGGCAAACAGCAACCGGATGACCATCCGCGAGAGCCTCGCCAACGCGCGCCTGCACCTGTGGGACGAGCAAAGCCGCCGCCTGCTGTCCTTCGCCGAGGTGCGGGCGCTTTATGGGTGAGAGGCAGGTTCCGCAGCCAGTTGGGCCGTCGCTAAAACGTCAAAAGCATATGTGACCCTGGAAGAGGGGAACACCATCGACGTGTCCACCGGTCTCTGATCGGAACGGTCTTTGGAGAGAGATAAAGGCCCCCGCGAAAGCGGGTTTTTTTTGTTGGTACCTAACTCAAGAGGATAGCAAGTTTGATTGTATTGGCTTGTTTGGCCACCCGTTGCACGATAGTCGTCTAGCAAATTTAACTTGTAGAAACCACTTGTTGATATATATGGCAACACTGTTAGAGTTATGTGAGTCGGGTCTACTGATAAAAATTGATCCGCTAGAAGATGATGAACAACCTTGGAGAACGCTATATGCAACGCCTGAATTTGTTGAATGGCTTGACGCTGTCCTTCCGGTCATGGACCACAATGAACTTTATTCAAGTTTGTTGCCAATCGAACAGGTGTTCGCAGTTTTTCACGAATTTGTTTCTGGCGACGAGTTCTCTACGGATCGCCGCTTCAAAAAACTAAACTTCAATCCTGAACAGTATGTTTGGGAGATAAAAACGGATGACGTACGAATTTTTGGTTGGGTGCCGCAAAAAGACGCCTTTATCTGTTGTTACGGTGACAACGCGGATCAAATCAAATTGCTTGATCTTTACAGTAGGTACGTAGCTCAAACATCGTACGTTCGACATGAAATCGATTTGGACGAGCCGAAGTGCTGCCAGAGCAAGGAGTATAGTGATGTCATATCAACTAAAGATTGACCCTAAATCACGCAAAGCAGCCAAATTTATTTCTCAGCTCCAGAAGAAATTGCAAGCTGAGTTAATTGCATCAGGAATGACACAGCAAGAAGTCGCTGAAGTGTTGGGAGTCGATCGGTCGGTGGTAAATCGACGCTTAAAAGGTAGTGCGAACTTGACTGCTAGATCGATTGCAGAGTTTGCTTACGCGTTTGACAAGGAAATCGACCTTGAGTTCGTCGAGAAAGATCGTCGGGAAAAGACAAACTCTACTGAGGCGACTTCAAATGTGATCGATTTGCGGCAAGATGCACAAAACTCTCCAACTGGAAACCTCGTCTCCGGATTGACGTTTAGAATTGAAAGTGCGGCGTCGTGAATTCAGAAGCATATGGCACGACAGTCTTCTGCGATGACATTAGGTACGAAACTAATGGCAAGCTGACGTTGGTCGGGTGCTACACCGGCGAGATGAACTTCTCTGGACCGGCTCCAGGTTTGCTGCCCAACTTTGGTGCGCTTGTTAATTTGAGGGTGCCGATAAATGTCGAGATCAACACTATTAAACTCTGTGTCTACCTTGAAATTGAGAGTTCTCGGAATGAGATTTTTAGCACTGAAATTGAGATTACGGACGAACAGCGAAAGAGTGCATTTGCTGGGACTGAAAATGAACGCCCAGAGGACAAAGTGCTCTCTATGACGTTTCCTCTCCACTGGTCACCACTTCCGGTGAATGAAAAGGGGAGGATTAAGGTGAGAGCGTACTTGGACAATGATATAGAGGTGCGACTTGGCACCCTAAAAATGAACTTTGTCGAAGGTGACGGCAAAGGCGAAGAAGCCTAAAGGTTCTTGAAGGCTTGAGGGGCAAAAGGGAACAACGAAGTTTCTGCTTCAATCCCCTATAGACACCCACCCCCAACCCTGTTACATGCTCCCAATCTTGCGGCCTCGGATTCGTTCCGGGGCCTCTGATATTTGTAACCGGGGACCTTCGGGGCCCTATACCCTTGGCACCTACGGGGGCCTATCACATAGCGGGGCAACGCCTCGCACTTGCTAAACGGAAGACAGAAAGCATGGCACTCAAGTCGTACAAGCCGACGACGCCGGGCCAGCGCGGGCTGGTGCTGATCGACCGTTCGGAGCTTTGGAAAGGACGTCCGGTCAAGTCTCTCACTGAGGGTTTGACCAAATCGGGCGGCCGGAACAACACCGGACGGATCACTTCACGCCGCCGCGGCGGTGGCGCAAAGCGTCTCTACCGGATCGTTGACTTCAAACGGAACAAATTTGATGTCGCGGCAACCGTCGAGCGGATCGAATATGACCCGAACCGGACCGCATTCATCGCACTGGTAAAATACGAAGACGGCGAGCAGGCATATATCCTGGCTCCGCAGCGTCTGGCTGTTGGTGACAAAGTCGTGGCATCCGCCAAGGCCGACATCAAGCCGGGCAACGCAATGCCGTTCTCGGGTATGCCCATCGGTACCATCGTCCACAACATCGAGATGAAGCCTGGCAAAGGCGGTCAGATCGCACGTGCGGCCGGTACTTACGCTCAGTTCGTTGGTCGCGATGGTGGCTACGCTCAGATCCGTCTGAGCTCGGGCGAGCTGCGCATGGTCCGTCAGGAATGCATGGCCACCGTTGGTGCCGTGTCCAACCCCGACAACTCGAACCAGAACCTCGGTAAAGCCGGTCGTATGCGCCACAAAGGCGTGCGTCCGTCGGTTCGTGGTGTTGCAATGAACCCGATCGATCACCCGCACGGTGGTGGTGAAGGTCGTACCTCGGGTGGCCGTACGCCGGTTACGCCGTGGGGTAAGGACACCAAGGGTAAGCGTACCCGCAACAAGAACAAAGCGTCCCAGAAGCTGATCATCCGCTCGCGGCACGCCAAGAAGAAGGGACGTTAATCCATGTCTCGCTCTGTTTGGAAGGGTCCTTTCGTCGATGCTTATGTGCTTAAAAAAGCCGAAGCAGCGCGCGAGTCGGGCCGCAACGAAGTCATCAAAATCTGGTCGCGTCGTTCCACCATTCTGCCCCAGTTCGTGGGTCTGACCTTTGGTGTGTACAACGGCCAGAAGCATATCCCCGTCAACGTCTCGGAAGACATGATCGGTCAGAAGTTCGGTGAATACTCGCCGACCCGCACCTATTATGGCCACGCCGCAGACAAAAAAGCGAAGCGGAAGTAAGTCATGGGCAAGGAAAAGAACCCCCGCCGCGTGGCTGAAAACGAAGCAATGGCGAAAACTCGCATGCTTCGCACCAGCCCGCAGAAACTGAACCTGGTTGCGCAAATGATCCGCGGCAAGAAAGTTGAGAAGGCTCTGACCGACCTGACTTTCTCGAACAAGCGTGTCGCGCAGGACGTTAAGAAGTGCCTGCAGTCCGCAATCGCGAATGCCGAAAACAACCACAACCTGGACGTTGACGAGCTGATCGTCGCCGAAGCATGGGTTGGCAAAAACCTGGTCATGAAGCGCGGTCGTCCGCGTGCCCGTGGCCGTTTCGGCAAGATCATGAAGCCGTTCTCGGAGATCACCATCAAGGTGCGTCAAGTTGAGGAGCAAGCCTAATGGGTCATAAAGTAAATCCGATCGGCATGCGCCTGCAGGTCAACCGCACCTGGGACAGCCGCTGGTACGCCGACACCAAGGACTACGGTGATCTTCTGCTGGAAGACCTCAAAATCCGTGAGTTCATCAACAAAGAGTGCAAGCAGGCCGGTGTTGCCCGCGTGATCATCGAACGTCCGCACAAGAAGTGCCGCGTTACGATCCACACGGCTCGTCCCGGTGTCATCATCGGCAAGAAAGGTGCAGACATCGAAGTTCTGCGCAAAAAGCTTGCTCGTATGACCGACAGCGAACTGCACCTGAACATCGTCGAAGTGCGCAAGCCCGAGCTTGACGCGCAGCTGGTTGCCGAGTCCATCGCTCAGCAGCTGGAACGTCGTGTTTCGTTCCGTCGCGCCATGAAGCGCTCGGTTCAGAACGCCATGCGCATGGGCGCCCTGGGTATCCGGGTGAACGTCGCTGGTCGTCTGGGCGGCGCCGAAATCGCACGGACCGAGTGGTATCGCGAAGGCCGCGTGCCTCTGCACACCCTGCGTGCCGACATCGATTACGCACATGCCGAAGCGATGACCCCCTACGGGATCATCGGGATCAAGGTCTGGATCTTCAAAGGTGAGATCATGGAGCACGATCCGCAGGCACGTGACCGTAAAGCACAGGAACTCCAGGACGGCCCTGCACCTCGTGGTGCTGGTGGCGGTCGTCGCTAAGGAGGGAAAGATATGCTTCAACCAAAGCGTACTAAATTCCGCAAGATGCACAAAGGCCGGATCAAGGGTCTCGCCAAGGGCGGCTCTGATCTGAACTTTGGCACCTACGGCCTGAAAGCCATCGAGCCTGAGCGTGTAACTGCACGCCAGATCGAAGCTGCACGTCGTGCCATGACGCGTCACATGAAGCGTCAGGGTCGTGTCTGGATCCGCATCTTCCCCGACACTCCGGTCACTGCAAAGCCGATCGAAGTTCGTATGGGTAAAGGTAAGGGTTCGGTCGACCGCTGGGTTTGCAAGGTCAAGCCCGGTCGCGTGATGTTCGAGATCGACGGCGTCAATGACGACATCGCCCGCGAGGCCCTGCGCCTGGCCGCGATGAAGCTGCCGGTCAAGACACGCGTTGTGATCCGCGAAGACTGGTAAGCGATTGGGGGCAACCCCGTTCGTGACAAGATCGACCCCCGTCGGGAAACCGGCGGGGGTTTTCTTTTGGCTGGACGGTCTGTGATGTTGTGGGGGGTGAAAACCGTCGACCTGCCCACGTGACGCGCCTAGGCTGCTGGACAGGAATGGGAGGGTCTTATGATTCAGCTGCGCAAGAAGATATTCGTCAAAGAAGTCATAACCACCGACCAGTTGGGCCAGCGTTGCGATCCGATCAGTCGGGTCGCGGCGTTGGCAGTGGTACAGAACCCGTTGGCTGGGCGGTTCGCCGACGACCTTTCAGAGCTGTTCGAAATCGGTGGCTCTTTAGGTGCGGAACTTGCAGCCGAAGCGATCTCGCAACTGGACGGACCGCCGATCTCTTACGGCAAAGCGGCGATCGTTGGCATGAACGGCGATCTTGAGCAGGGCGGGGCAGTGATCCACCCCAAGCTCGGCGCTCCCATGCGGGCGGCGGCCGGTGGGGGTGAGGCGGTGATCCCGTCAAACGCCAAGCTGGGCGCGCCGGGTTGCGCAATTGATCTGCCGCTTGGACACAAGGACAATCCTTGGTCGTTTGACCATTTCGACACGATGACGTTGAACATCCCGGACGCACCAAAACCGGATGAGATCGTGCTATGCCTCGCCTATGCAGATGGCGGTCGCCCTATCCCGCGCTGTGGCAAAGGGCCCGTCAAGACCTAAGCGTCTGGTCTTGCCGAAAGGGCTGGGGTATGCCCGGCCCATGGCACAGATTGAATCACTCTTCGTTACCCGTCTTTATCGCGCAGCTTTGTCCGAGTTCGATCCCAAGATCGACGCGGAAGAGTTGGAAAGCTCCTGCCTTGTCATCGCCGAGGATGATGAGGCCGGGCAGGACTGGTGTGAGGAGAACGGCTATCCGGGCTACACCAGCTATGCCTCGCTGACCGATCTGCCTTGGCGGTTCCCGATCTTCGCCGATCTGGTCAAAGTGCTGGACCAGCACGTGGCGGCCTTCGCCAAGGATCTGGAATTCGATCTGGGCGAGGGCGAACTGAAGCTTGAAGACCTCTGGATCAACATCCTGCCCGAGGGCGGCATGCACTCCAGCCACCTGCACCCGCACAGCGTGATCTCGGGCACGACCTATGTGGCGATGCCCGAAGGGGCGAGTGCGTTGAAACTGGAAGACCCCCGCTCAGGCCGCATGATGGCGGCACCCACGCGCCTCAAAGGCGGGCGGCGGGATTTGCAGCCGTTCATCTATATGAAGCCTCAGGTGGGCGATGTTCTGCTGTGGGAAAGCTGGTTACGTCACGAGGTGCCGATGAACATGGCTGAGGATGAGCGGATCAGTGTCAGCTTTAACTACAAATGGGAATAACCTAGTTCGAGTGACCCAATGCAGTGTTTGGGTCACTCACGCGAGGTGGGGTGTGTAGATTAGTGTGACACACCGATGACTTCCAGGTTGCCTATCGGCGAAAAGCTAATTTAGACCGCACTTCTTTTTGGATAACCGCACCGTCTTTTTCATTTGGTTCACGGTTTTCCTTTGAGATTGCTTTAGGGCAAGCATCTCGTTTTCTCGGGACTCACCTGAGTACATTGCTTCCGTCCATAGAACATAGAGTTCAGGTGACAAGTTTTGCTGAGCAACCGTTGCCATGCAGAGACATTGATCAACAGATGCACCATTCAAGCGGTTGTCTGTGTGGGCCCGGTCGCAGACTTTCTTGCTAGGAATAGCCTGAGCCTGAGCCTGAGCCTGCGCAGAGCCGACAATAAATATCAGTGAAATAGACCAGAGTATTTTCTTCATTATTTTATTCACCTGTGTAGTACATTAGTGATTTCCGGTTACTTTAACCCTGTTTATCGCGCAAGTTATGAGCGAAGATTTGACCGCCCGTTCGCCTTTCCTGTCTGTGTGTCAGTAGTTCTGGGCTCTGTCTGAATCTTTCCCTTGCCACGCACCCCCCGAACCCTTATACGGCGGCATCCTGCGATCTCCCGGCGTTGTCGGGCGATTCGTATGTCTATCATTCATCCACCAGGTCAAAGGTGACCCGTGTACGGGGCCTTCTGGTGTTTTGAGCAAAGGAAAAAGGCGATGAACGCCCAAGAACTGCGTGACAAGACCCCGGACCAGCTCCGTGAGGAACTGGCCAACCTGAAGAAAGAAAGCTTTAACCTGCGCTTTCAACAGGCAACCGGTCAGCTGGAAAGCACCGCCGGCATCAAAGCGGCCCGCCGCAATGCTGCCCGCGTCAAAACCATTCTGAACGAAAAGGCCGCTGCTGCGGCATCCGAGGAGTAATCAGATGCCCAAGCGTATCCTGTCCGGCACCGTAACCAGCGACGCCAACGAACAGACAGTAACCGTATCCGTTGAGCGCCGCTTTACGCATCCGGTTCTGAAGAAAACCATCCGTAAGTCCAAGAAATACCGGGCTCACGATGAAAAGAACGCCTTCAAGGTCGGCGATACAGTCCGCATCATCGAATGCGCGCCGAAATCGAAGACGAAACGTTGGGAGGTTCTGGAGGCGTAAGCCCCCAGGACTTTTCCATTTGTCGAAACCCTGGGGGATTTAACAAGACCAGCCCCCACAGGTCGGGAGAAACCACATGATCCAGATGCAGACCAATCTGGATGTCGCTGACAACTCCGGCGCACGCCGAGTTCAGTGCATCAAGGTCCTGGGTGGTTCCAAGCGTAAATACGCCTCCGTTGGCGACATCATTGTCGTCTCGGTGAAGGAAGCCATCCCGCGCGGCCGCGTAAAGAAAGGTGACGTCCGTAAGGCCGTCGTCGTGCGCACCGCCAAGGAAGTCCGTCGCGACGACGGCACCGCGATCCGTTTCGATCGCAACGCCGCCGTCATCTTGAACAACAACAACGAGCCAGTCGGTACCCGTATCTTTGGCCCCGTTGTTCGTGAACTGCGCGGCAAGAACTTCATGAAAATCATCTCGCTGGCTCCGGAGGTGCTGTAATTATGGCTGCTAAACTCCGCAAAGGCGACAAGGTCGTCGTGCTGGCCGGCAAGGACAAGGGCAAAGAGGGAACGATTACCTCGGTTGACCCCAAAGCCGGTAAAGCTGTTGTCGATGGCATCAACATCGCCATCCGCCACACCCGTCAGTCGCAAACCTCGCAAGGTGGTCGCCTGCCTCAGGCAAACCCGATCGAGCTGTCGAACCTGGCGCTGCTGGACAAAAACGGCAAAGCAACCCGCGTTGGCTTCCGCATGGAAGGCGACAAGAAGGTGCGCTTCGCCAAGACCACAGGGGACGTGATCGATGCTTGATAACGCAACCTACACCCCGCGTCTGAAAGCTCAGTACGTTGAAACCATCCGTGCCGCTCTGAAAGAAGAGTTCGGCTACAAGAACGACATGCAGCTGCCCAAGCTGGACAAAATCGTTCTGAACATCGGTTGTGGTGCTGAAGCCGTCAAAGACTCGAAGAAAGCGAAAGCTGCTGTCGAGGATCTGACTGCGATTGCTGGCCAAAAGGCCGTTTCTACCAAGGCGAAGAAATCGATCGCGGGTTTCCGCGTCCGTGAAGACATGCCGCTGGGTGCGAAAGTGACTCTGCGCGGTGACCGGATGTACGAATTCCTGGATCGTCTGATCACCATCGCGCTGCCGCGCGTTCGTGACTTCCGCGGTGTGAAGCCGTCTTTCGATGGTCAGGGCAACTTTGCCATGGGCATGAAAGAGCACATCGTGTTCCCGGAAATCGACTTCGACAAAGTCGACGAGGTCTGGGGCCTGGATATCGTAATTGCCACCACAGCGAAAACCGACGCTGAAGCAAAGGCATTGTTGAAAGCATTCAACATGCCGTTCAACGCGTAAGCGCCGGGAGGATTGAGACATGGCTAAAAAAGCAATGATCGAACGCGAGAAGAAGCGCGAACGCCTGGTGGCCAAATATGCCGCAAAGCGTGCCGAGCTGAAAGAAATCGCGAATGACGAGAGCCGCCCGATGGAAGAGCGTTTCAAAGCGCGTCTGAAACTGGCGAAACTGCCGCGCAACAGCTCGGCTACCCGTCTGCACAACCGTTGTCAGCTGACCGGTCGTCCCCACGCTTACTACCGTAAGCTGAAGGTCAGCCGTATCGCGCTGCGCGAGCTGGGTTCTGCTGGTCAGATCCCCGGCATGGTGAAATCGAGCTGGTAAGGGAGACATAGATATGAATGATCCTATCGGCGATATGCTCACCCGTATCCGCAACGCGCAAATGCGCGGCAAGTCCACCGTTTCCACCCCGGCTTCCAAGCTGCGCGGTTGGGTTCTGGACGTGCTGGCGGACGAAGGTTACATCCGTGGCTACGAAGCGACGACCGGTGAAAACGGTCATCCGGCCATCGAAATCAGCCTGAAATACTACGAAGGCACCCCTGTTATTCGCGAACTGAAGCGGGTCTCGAAGCCCGGTCGTCGCGTATACATGGGCGTCAATGACATCCCGCAGGTCCGTCAGGGTCTGGGTGTGTCGATTGTCAGCACTCCGAAAGGTGTGATGTCGGATGCAAACGCTCGCTCCAACAATGTTGGCGGCGAAGTGCTCTGCACCGTCTTCTAAGGAGGTCTGCAATGTCTCGTATTGGTAAAAAACCGGTCGAGCTGCCCAGCGGCGTTACCGCCTCTGTGTCGGGTCAGACCATCGAAGTGAAAGGTCCGAAAGGCACCCGTAGCTTCACCGCCACCGACGACGTTACGTTGTCGGTTGAAGACAACGTGGTCAAGATCGATCCCCGTGGCATGTCCAAGCGTGCGCGTCAGCAGTGGGGCATGAGCCGCACCATGGTCGCCAATCTTGTTGAAGGCGTAACAAACGGCTTCAAAAAAGAGCTGGAGATCCAGGGTGTTGGTTACCGGGCTCAGATGCAGGGCAATACCCTGAAGCTGAACCTAGGCTACAGCCACGATGTTGATTTCACTGCTCCGGAAGGTGTCACCATCACCGCACCGAAGCAGACCGAGATCGTTGTGGAAGGTATCGACCAGCAGCAGGTGGGCGAAGTCGCGGCCAAAATCCGCGAATGGCGCCGTCCCGAGCCGTACAAAGGCAAGGGCATCCGCTATAAGGGCGAGTTCATCTTCCGCAAGGAAGGCAAGAAGAAGTAAGGACGCAGACAATGGCAAACAGCAAAAGAACCCTGTTTCTGAAGCGCCGCCTGCGCGTTCGGAACAAACTTCGCAAGGTCAACGCGGGTCGTCCGCGTCTGTCCGTACACCGTTCGAACAAGAACATCTCTGTTCAGCTGATCGACGACGTACGTGGCGTGACCCTGGCCGCAGCCTCGACCCTGGAAAAGGATCTGGGCGTTGTGGGCAAGAACAACGTCGAAGCGGCCACCAAAGTGGGCGCGGCCATCGCCGAGCGTGCCAAAAAGGCGGGCGTCGAAGAGGCTTATTTCGATCGTGGCGGTTTCCTGTTCCACGGCAAGGTGAAGGCTCTGGCCGACGCTGCGCGTGAAGGTGGTCTGAAGATCTAAGACTTGCGGGCAGCTTTGCGGCTGCCCCGATGATCCGGGGGCCTCGGCGACAGTCGGGGCTCACTTGGATTGAACTAAACGGCGCCGCATGCGCCACATGAGAAAAGGGATGCCAAATGGCAGAACGTGAAAACCGTCGGGGCCGTGGCCGCGACCGTGAAGAAGCACCGGAATTTGCAGATCGTCTGGTCGCAATCAACCGTGTGTCGAAAACCGTAAAAGGTGGTAAGCGCTTTGGCTTCGCCGCTCTGGTGGTTGTCGGCGATCAGAAAGGCCGCGTCGGCTTTGGCAAAGGTAAAGCGAAAGAAGTACCTGAGGCCATCCGCAAGGCGACTGAGCAAGCCAAGCGTCAGATGATCCGCGTGCAACTGCGCGAAGGCCGGACCCTGCACCACGACATCGAGGGCCGTCACGGCGCTGGTAAAGTGGTTATGCGCACCGCACCTGAAGGTACTGGTATCATCGCCGGTGGTCCGATGCGTGCCGTGTTCGAAATGCTGGGCGTCAAGGACGTTGTGTCCAAGTCGCTGGGCTCGCAGAACCCGTACAACATGATCCGCGCCACCATCAACGGCCTGCAGAAAGAGCAGAGCCCGCGTTCGGTTGCCGCACGTCGTGGCAAAAAGGTTGCCGACATCCTGCCCAAGCGGGACGAAGCACCGGCTGAAGCCGAAGCGTAAGGAGAGCGAACCATGGCAAAAACCATCGTCGTCAAACAGATCGGCTCCCCGATCCGCCGCCCCGCCGAACAGCGCGCAACCCTGATCGGTCTGGGCCTGAACAAGATGAACAAAACCCGTGAACTGGAAGACACTCCATCGGTTCGCGGTATGGTCAACAAGATCCCGCATCTGGTTGAGATCATCGAAGAGCGCGGCTAAGATCGAGCTTTAGAGATTGCAAAGGCCTCCGACGAGTCGGAGGCTTTTTTTATTGCTATTAGGACGAGCTGAGGTATCGTTATTCCAGATTTTTAGAATGGATATAAACGATGAAGTTTCTTCTAAGCGCGATTTGCGCGATTTTCGTTGGCAGCGCTGCTTTTGCTCAGTGCCCAGACAGAGCCCCTAAAACATTTAACAATTACTTGTCAGGTGGGGATCAGAAAGTGAATGCGGCGTGGCTGCAAAAGAACCTTTCAGGGCGCAAGGTCGTTTATTCTGGAAAGGACGTTGAGACTTATTCCGCAAATGGTGGGTATTCCGACAAAAGAGACGGGCAGTCTTGGAAAGCGAATGCCTATAAATTTTACAACAATGGAGTTCGCTGCATCGGGTATGACCAACCTCGCTTCGATCTCTATGTAGTAAACAATGGCCAGCTGGTTTTGATAAATGAGCAAAAGCAGCGTTACATCGGTCAGATCAGAAAGTAGCCATTTACCGAGTTCAAGTATTGGCAGCACCGTGGGATTTCACGCTCTCGCGTGTTGCACTATTCGCATACCGGCTAGACCAAAACACGCGTTGTTAGCGGTATCCAACACTCCTATCTGAGCGTTGTCCACAAAGGAACACATGGAAACGCCCGGGGAATACGCCTCGGTACAGAAAGGATTAGAAACATGGCACATACAGCTACTCTGACACATGGCGGCTTCAATCTGCGGGGCCGTATCGCGGCTTTCGTTGAAGGCATGAAAGAAACCCGCGCGCGCGCGATCGAATACAACCGTACCTATTCCGAGCTTCAGCGCCTCAGCAATCGCGAGCTGGACGATATCGGTATTCGTCGGTGCGACATCGCTGATATCGCGCGTGAGCACGCGTACTGCTCGTAAGACACCTACCACTCACGAAGAAAGGGGCGCCGAACTGGCGCCTCTTTTGGTTTTGGCAGTTGTGATACAACAAACCTTGCAACCGAAGGCGCGACGCTGTAGAGCGCTCCGGTGGCATCGCGCCACGAGAATCAAAACCAAGAAACGCCGTGGTTGGCCCATCACGCTTCGGGGGTCACATCCGGCATAGGAGAAGCGATATGAAACTGAACGAATTGCGCGACAACCCTGGCGCCGCACCGAAACGCACTCGCGTTGGCCGCGGTCCCGGTTCCGGCAAAGGTAAAATGGGTGGCCGTGGTATCAAAGGCCAGAAATCCCGTTCGGGTGTAGCCATCAATGGCTACGAAGGCGGCCAGATGCCGCTCTATCAGCGCCTGCCCAAGCGTGGCTTCAACAAGCCGAACCGCAAGGAATTCGCTGTTATCAACCTGGGCCTGATCCAGAAATTCGTCGACGCCGGCAAGCTGGACGCCAAAGCTGCGATCACCGAGGACGCACTGGTTGCATCCGGTCTGGTTCGTCGCAAGCTGGACGGTGTCCGCGTTCTGGCCAAAGGCGAGATCAGCGCGAAAGTGAACCTGGAAGTCACCGGTGCTTCGAAAGCTGCTGTTGAGGCAGTTGAGAAAGCGGGCGGTTCACTGACGGTCACAAAAGCTGCTGCGGCAGAGTAAGCGCTTGTGAGCGGGCCAAGACCCGCTTACATAGACCTCAGAGTTTTCCAAGACGCCGCCCGAGCCGGAAAACGGTTCCGGGCGGTGTTTTCATAAGAGAGACCGATTTATGGTATCAGCAGCAGAACAAATGGCAGCCAACACAAGCTGGGCTGCTTTGGGCAAAGCTACCGATCTGCGCAACCGCATCCTGTTCACGCTGGCCTTGCTGATCGTCTATCGTCTGGGCACCTTCATTCCGGTTCCGGGCATCGACGGGCAGGCTCTGCGCGAGTTCATGGAGCAGGCAGGGCAGGGCATCGGCGGCATGGTTTCGATGTTCACCGGCGGGGCGCTGGGGCGGATGGGCATCTTTGCCCTCGGCATCATGCCTTACATCTCGGCCTCGATCATCGTGCAGCTGCTGACATCCATGGTTCCCGCGCTTGAGCAACTCAAGAAAGAGGGCGAGCAGGGCCGCAAGAAGATCAACCAATACACCCGTTTCGGTACCGTCGCGCTGGCCACCGTGCAAGCCTATGGTCTGGCCGTATCGCTGGAATCCGGCGATCTGGCGACCGATCCGGGCATGTTCTTCCGGATGTCGACTATGATCACTCTGGTTGGTGGCACCATGTTCCTGATGTGGCTGGGTGAGCAGATCACCGCGCGCGGCATCGGCAACGGCATCTCTCTGATCATCTTCGTCGGCATCATTGCCGAAGTTCCGGCCGCGCTGGCGCAGTTCTTTGCAAGCGGACGCAGCGGTGCGATCAGCCCCGCCGTGATCGTGGGTGTGATTGTGATGGTCATCGCCGTGATCACCTTTGTGGTGTTCATGGAGCGGGCTCTGCGCAAGATCCACATCCAATACCCGCGCCGTCAAGCCGGAATGAAAGTCTACGAAGGCGGTTCCAGCCACCTGCCGGTTAAAGTGAACCCGGCGGGCGTGATCCCGGCGATCTTTGCCAGCTCGCTGCTGTTGCTGCCAGTGACGATCTCGACCTTCTCGTCTGGCGCCACAAATGGTCCGGTCATGTCGTGGCTGCTGGCCAATTTCGGACCCGGACAGCCGCTCTACCTGCTGTTCTTCGCGTCGATGATCGTCTTCTTCGCCTATTTCTACACGTTCAACGTGTCGTTCAAACCGGACGATGTGGCGGACAACCTGAAAAAGCAGAACGGTTTTGTACCGGGTATCCGTCCGGGCAAGAGAACCGCCGAGTATCTGGAATACGTGGTCAACCGCGTGCTGGTGCTGGGTTCGGCCTATCTGGCCGCTGTCTGTCTGCTGCCTGAAATCCTGCGGGGTCAGTTTGCCATTCCGTTCTATTTCGGCGGCACTTCGGTTCTGATTATCGTCTCTGTGACCATGGACACGATCCAACAGGTCCAGAGCCACCTGCTGGCGCATCAATACGAAGGGCTGATTGAAAAGTCCCAGCTGCGCGGCAAAGGCAAGAAACGCGGCAGAAAGGGAGCTGCTCGTCGATGAACATCATTCTTCTCGGCCCCCCGGGGGCAGGCAAAGGAACGCAGGCGCGTCACCTGGTTGAAACCCGCGGTATGGTGCAGCTCAGCACCGGAGACATGCTGCGCGAGGCCAAAACCTCGGGCACGGAGATGGGCCAGAAGGTTGCTGCGATCATGGACGCGGGCAAGCTGGTCACCGATGAGATCGTGATCGGCCTGATCGAAGAGAAACTGACCACCGAAAAAGGTGCCGGTTTCATCTTTGACGGTTTCCCCCGCACGCTGGCACAGGCTGACGCGCTGTCGGCTCTGCTGACCAAACTGGGCCAGTCGCTGCATACGGTGATCGAGATGCGCGTGGACGATGACGCGCTGGTGGACCGGATCACGGCGCGGTCAACCTGCGGCGGATGTGGTGAGGTCTATAACGACAACACCAAGCCGATTCCTGCGGATGGCAAATGTACCAATTGCGGCAAGGAAAATGACTTCGTCCGTCGCGCCGACGACAACGAAGACAGCCTGCGCACGCGCTTGATGGAATACTATAAAAAGACCTCTCCGCTGATTGGTTACTACTACGCCAAAGGCGATCTGCGCCCGGTGAACGGGCTGGCGGATATCAAGGAAGTCACCGCGTCGATTGAGGCGGTTCTTGGCTGATATGAATATGGGCTTGACGGCGCTGCCAAAAGCCCATATCGACCCCCATCCCTAAAGGGAATCAAGACCGCATGCGGGATTCGTCCCAATTGCCCCGACCACCTCGAATAATACTAGACCCTCTGGCGTCACTGCCACGGTCAAGTGTTGTGAAAAAAGGTTCCGGAGTTACGGAACCGCAACAAAAAGGAAAGTGACACGTGGCACGTATTGCCGGCGTAAACATCCCGACTGCAAAGCGGGTACCAATCGCCCTCACATATATCACCGGTATCGGAAACACCTCGGCCAAAGCGATCTGCGAAGCCGTAGGCATTGAAGCGCACCGTCGCGTCAACGAACTGTCCGACGCCGAAGTTCTGGCCATCCGCGAGCACATCGATGCAAACTTCACCGTCGAAGGTGACCTGCGTCGTGAAGTTCAGATGAACGTCAAGCGCCTGATGGACCTGGGCTGCTACCGCGGTCTGCGTCACCGCCGCAACCTGCCGGTTCGCGGTCAGCGTACCCACACCAATGCTCGTACCCGCAAAGGCCCCGCAAAGGCCATTGCCGGTAAGAAGAAATAAGGGAGGGTCTGACCGATGGCACGTGACAAGACTCGCGTTAAGCGCAAAGAGCGTAAGAACATCGCATCGGGCGTTGCCCATGTGAACTCTACCTTCAACAACACCAAGATCCTGATCTCGGACGTACAGGGCAACGCCATCTCGTGGTCGTCTGCCGGTACCATGGGCTTCAAGGGATCGCGGAAATCGACACCCTACGCCGCTCAGATGGCTGCAGAAGATGCAGGCAAGAAGGCGCAGGAACATGGCGTCAAGACGCTGGAAGTCGAAGTTCAGGGCCCCGGTTCGGGTCGTGAATCGGCTCTGCGTGCGCTGGCTGCAGTGGGCTTCAACATCACGTCGATCCGCGACGTGACACCGATTGCTCACAACGGCTGCCGTCCGCCGAAGCGTCGTCGCGTCTAAGCGATTTTGAATTAGGCTGGGGCTGTGTTTTTGCACGGCCCCAGCACGTCATTTTGAACCTCGGGCGTCTGCACCTTGTTGGTCATGGGGCGCGGACAGGAATGGAGGGATTACATGATCCACAAGAATTGGGCAGAATTGATCAAGCCGACCCAGCTGGACGGCAAGCCGGGCAACGACCCTGCACGTCAGGCAACCCTGGTTGCCGAGCCGCTTGAGCGTGGCTTTGGTCTGACCCTGGGCAACGCGCTGCGTCGCGTTCTGATGAGCTCGCTGCAAGGTGCGGCCATCACCAGCGTTCAGATCGACAACGTCCTGCACGAGTTCTCCTCGGTTGCAGGCGTTCGTGAAGACGTCACCGACATCATCCTGAACCTCAAAGGCGTGTCGCTGCGCATGGAAGTCGAAGGGCCCAAGCGCCTGTCGATCAATGCCAAAGGCCCCGCCGTTGTCACCGCTGGCGACATCAGCGAAAGCGCTGGCATCGAGGTTCTGAACCGCGATCACGTCATCTGCCACCTGGACGATGGCGCGGACCTGTTCATGGAACTGACCGTCAACACCGGCAAAGGTTACGTCTCGGCTGAGAAGAACAAACCCGAAGATGCACCCATTGGCCTGATCCCGATCGACGCGATCTATTCGCCGGTCAAAAAGGTTGCCTATGACGTTCAGCCGACCCGTGAAGGTCAGGTTCTGGACTATGACAAGCTGACCCTCAAGATCGACACCGATGGTTCGATCACGCCGGAAGACGCGCTGGCCTTTGCCGCTCGGATCCTGCAGGATCAGCTGTCGATCTTCGTCAACTTCGACGAGCCGGAATCGGCTGGCCGTCAGGACGAAGACGATGGTCTGGAGTTCAACCCGCTGCTGCTGAAGAAAGTGGACGAGCTGGAGCTGTCGGTCCGTTCGGCAAACTGCCTGAAGAACGACAACATCGTTTACATCGGCGATCTGATCCAGAAGACCGAAGCCGAGATGCTGCGCACCCCGAACTTCGGCCGCAAGTCGCTGAACGAGATCAAGGAAGTGCTGTCCGGCATGGGTCTGCACCTCGGCATGGATGTCGAGGACTGGCCGCCCGACAACATCGAAGATCTGGCGAAGAAGTTCGAAGACGCCTTTTAAGTCAGTGCCGGGCTGAAGCCCGGCCTGCAAGGTTGTACAACACGGACGCTCCGCCCATTGCGGGGCGTACAACACGAAAGACCCGGGCAATCCTGCCCCAAGGAGAGCCGGTGACACGCATCGCCGGCCAGACAAAGCAAAACGCGAAAGAAGGAATTAGAAAATGCGTCACGCACGTGGTTACCGTCGCCTGAACCGTACTCATGAGCACCGTAAAGCTCTGTTTGCAAACATGGCTGGCTCGCTCATCGAACATGAGCAAATCAAAACAACTCTGCCCAAGGCAAAAGAACTGCGCCCGATCATCGAAAAGCTGGTCACTCTGGGCAAGCGTGGCGACCTGCACGCCCGCCGTCAGGCTGCATCGCAGCTGAAAGAAGACAAAGATGTCGCCAAGCTGTTCGAAGTTCTGGGCCCCCGCTACGCCGAGCGTCAGGGCGGTTACGTCCGCATCCTGAAAGCAGGCTTCCGCTATGGCGACATGGCTCCGATGGCGATCATCGAATTCGTTGATCGTGACGTTGACGCCAAAGGCGCGGCTGACAAGGCCCGCGTTGCCGCCGAAGAGGCAGCAGACGAAGAATAAGAAAGTCATTCTTTCTGACTTGAGCCCCTGCGTTTCAGACGCGGGGGCTTTTCTTTTGCGATCAGCCGGTGTCGCAATCAGGTTATTTTCGACGAATTCTGGTGATGAAACCAAGCCTGCCTTGTTCCACTCTGAAAAACAGCTGAGGAGGTTGGATCATGACAGTGCTTTCCGAGATACCCGCGCAATTAACCGGTCCTTCGGTTTGGACTGGGGCCGAGATGCGCGCGCGTCAGGCAGACTGGATTGTGGACCTGACGCCGGATGATGTTGCCGATCTTGAGCAGGCGGCACACCACTACCTGTCTCTTGGGCGTGACATCGGCCAAATGACGAAGGCTGATTTTCCACTAAAGCACTTCGACCAACATCTGGCTTACCTGCGCGACAAGTTGATCAATGGCATTGGGTTCGAAGTCCTGCGCGGTCTGCCAACCGGGACCTATACGCAGGAAATGGCAGCCGCGATTTTCTGTGGCGTCGGGGCGCATCTGGGGTCGGCCCGTTCTCAGAATGCACAGGGACATATCCTCGGGCATGTCCGCGACATTGGCGCGGATGCAAACGATCCTAATACCCGTATCTACCAGACCCATGAGCGCCAGACCTTCCATACTGACAGCGCCGATATCGTTGGCCTGTTATGCCTGCGTGATGCCAAAGAAGGTGGTGACTCGCTGCTGGTGAGTGCAGAAGCGATCTATAACCGGATGCGGGCTGAATGCCCCAACCTGCTGGAATGCTTGTTCGATCCTGTCGCAACCGATCGGCGCGGAGAAGTCCCTGAAGGGATGGAGCCGTTCATGACCATCCCGCCCTTCACATGGCATAATGGCAAGCTGACGGTGTTTTATCAGAGACAGTATATCGACAGCGCGCAGCGCTTTCCGGAAGCAATGCGGTTGAGCGATGATCACGTTGCGGCCTTGGATACATTTGATGCCCTTGCCAATGACCCCGAGATGCATCTGACCATGCGGTTGCAGCCCGGCGATATGCAATTTGTTTATAACCACTCTCAGCTACATGATCGCACAGGGTTTACGGACTGGCCCGATCCCACTCAGCGCCGCCACTTGTTCCGCCTCTGGCTGTCGCCCGAAGGCGACCGGGAACTGCCCGAAGTGTTCACGCAACGCTACGGCACGATTGAGGTTGGAAATCGGGGTGGGATCATAACCAAAGGAACCCAGCTACACGCGCCGTTGGACTGAGACGACACCTGTCAGGGTATGCTTGCATTATCGCCTGCATAGACGCATATCCAACGCAGTCTTGCAGGTAGAGGTAAAGATGGTTCGTGCGTCCCTTCTGGCTTTTGTCATGATCAGCGCGTCGGTCGCGTCCGCTGAGACACGCGTGCCGACATCGCAGGCGGAAATCTCATTGGGGTTTGCGCCGGTTGTGAAGCAAGCATCGCCCGCTGTGGTTAATATTTACGCCAAGATCGTCAGAGAGGGGCGGGTCAATCCGTTGTTTTCTGACCCGTTCTTTCAGGATTTCTTTGGCCGGGGTTTCAACCAGCCGCAGCAGCGTGTGCAGAATTCATTGGGATCGGGGGTGGTCCTGTCTGAAGACGGTTATGTGGTCTCGAACTACCATGTCGTCGGGACCGCCACTGAAATCCGGGTGGTGACGACGGATCGGCGCGAATACTCGGCAGAGGTCGTGCTGGGCGACAAGGAAAGCGATATTGCGATCCTGAGGCTGGAAGAAGCGCAGGACTTGCCATTTCTGAAGCTGCGCGACTCTGATCATGTTGAAGTGGGCGAGCTTGCCCTGGCCATCGGCAACCCTTTTGGAGTTGGGCAGACAGTGTCGTCAGGCATCATCTCGGGGCTGGCGCGCACCGGGACGGCGACGGGTAATGCGCGGGGATATTTCATTCAGACGGATGCGGCGATCAACCCGGGTAATTCCGGGGGCGCCCTCATCGATGTGAATGGGGATTTGATCGGCATCAATACTTCAATCCTGACCCGTTCAGGCGGATCAAACGGGATCGGCTTTGCGATCCCGGCAAATCTGGTGGCCGAGTTTTTGCGGCAAGCGCAGGGCGGTAATGACAGTTTCATCAGCCCCTGGGCCGGGATTTCCGGCCAGCACATGAGCGCAGATATTGCCGAGTCGCTGGGTCTGACATTCCCCATGGGCGTGGTGGTTTCTGATATTCATCCGCTAAGCCCGCTGGGCGAGGCCGGGTTGCGCGTGGGTGATGTGGTGACACATGTGGACGGGGATGAAGTGAACTCACCCGCCGAAATGAAATTCCGCATGTCTGTGGCAGGGGTCGGCGGGACGTCCGTGCTGACCCGTCTGCGCGGCGATCAGAGAGATGACGTCAGCGTGGAGCTGGTCAAGGCGCCGGATACGCCTGCCGCGGACGAAACGACTCTGACCGACCGTACGGTGATGCCGGGTCTGACCGTATCGCGCATCAATCCCGCAGTGATTACGCGGTTGCGGCTGCCCTTGTCTGTGGACGGTGTTGTGGTTGTCGATGCCGGTCGCTATGGCGGACGCTCGGGCCTGCGGGTCGGAGATGTGCTGAGCCGTATCAACGACACCGATATCGCCGCCCCCGATGATGTGATCGAAGCGCTCACCAATCCGGGCCGCCGTCTGCAGTTCGAGCTGCAGCGGGACGGGCGCACCGTGTCCCTGCGGTTCCGGTTGTAAAACTTGGCGGATCTGTTTGATACCGGTTCTTCTGAACCTGCCGCGTCTCCGCACCGTCCGCTGGCCGATCGGTTGCGCCCGCATGCGTTGGCCGAGGTGATCGGGCAGGAACAGGTCCTGGGCCCGGATGCCCCGTTGGGGGTCATGCTGGCTTCGGGCAGTCTTTCCAGCCTGATATTCTGGGGCCCGCCAGGGGTTGGTAAAACCACCATCGCGCGTTTGCTGGCGCAAGAGACGGATCTGCATTTTGTTCAGATCAGTGCCATCTTCACCGGCGTGCCTGATCTGAAGAAAGTCTTTGAGGCCGCGAAAATCCGGCGTCAGAACGGGCAGGGTACGCTGCTGTTCGTCGACGAGATCCACCGGTTCAACAAGGCACAACAGGACGGGTTTCTGCCGCATATGGAAGACGGCACCATCCTGCTGGTGGGTGCCACGACCGAGAACCCCTCGTTCGAGTTGAACGCCGCTGTGCTTAGCCGGGCGCAAGTGCTGGTGCTGGAGCGGCTCAGCCTTGCCGATCTCGAACGGCTGACCCAACGCGCTGAGAAAGAGCTGGGCCGCGCCTTGCCTCTGACCGGACAGGCGCGCGAGGCATTGCAGGAGATGGCGGATGGCGACGGTCGGGCGCTGTTGAACCTGATCGAGCAGGTGGCGGCCTGGACGGTCGATGCGCCTTTGGACCCCGACGCACTGTCGACAAGGCTGATGCGGCGCGCGGCGAAATATGACAAGTCGGGGGATGAGCATTACAACCTGATCTCGGCCCTGCACAAATCGGTGCGCGGTTCGGACCCGGACGCGGCGCTGTACTGGTTCGCGCGGATGCTGACCGGGGGCGAAGACCCACGCTATCTGGCGCGTCGGATCACCCGTATGGCCGTCGAAGATATCGGGCTGGCTGACCCGCAGGCACAGGCGATCTGCCTGCAATCGTGGGAGACCTACGAACGGCTTGGCAGTCCCGAGGGTGAACTGGCACTGGCACAGGCGCTGGTCTATCTGGCCCTGGCCCCAAAATCGAACGGAACCTATGTGGGTTATAAGGCGGCGATGAATCTGGCCAAGCAATCGGGCAGCGAGCCACCGCCCAAACATATCCTGAACGCGCCGACGTCGTTGATGAAGGATCAGGGCTATGGCGCAGGCTATGCCTATGATCATGATGCCGAAGACGGGTTTTCGGGGCAGAACTATTTCCCCGACGGTATGGAACGACCCGCGCTCTATCAGCCAGTCGAACGCGGGTTCGAGCGTGAGTTGAAAAAGCGGTTGGATTATTTCGCGAAGCTACGGGCGCAGCGGAACACGTGATAGGCTCGGCTTGACTCTTCGCGCGAGGCGCGCGACAGACGCGCATGTTTTCTAAGACACTGAAACGGGTAAATTCCGGGCGGATCGACCGCGCGGGGCAAGGGGCAATGGCATGAGTGGCGTGCAGATGATCACAGTCGCAGAGGGCGATGGCGACCAGCGGTTGGATCGTTGGCTGCGCCGCCTGTTCCCGCATGTCAGTCAGGGCCGGATCGAGAAGATGTGCCGCAGGGGCGAGCTGCGGGTTGATGGCGGGCGCGTCAAGGCCTCGACCCGGCTTGAGGTTGGGCAGTCGGTGCGTGTGCCACCGCTGCCGGATGCCGATCATAAGCCGGCCGAGGTGCGGCGCAGCATCTCGGATGCGGATGTGAAGATGATCCAGTCCTGCGTGATCTACAAGGACGACCACGTTCTGGCGCTCAACAAGCCGCATGGCCTGCCGGTGCAGGGTGGAAGTGGTCAAACCCGCCACGTCGATAGTCTGTCCGAGGCGCTGCGCTTTGGCTATGATGAGGACCCGCGCCTTGTGCACCGGCTGGACAAGGACACGTCCGGAGTTCTGCTGATGGCCCGCACGCGTGAGGCCGCCAAGGGGCTGACGGCGGCGTTCCGGCATCGCAACACGCGCAAGATCTATTGGGCGTTGGTGGCCGGCGTGCCGACGCCTTATCTGGGCGAGATCAAGACCGGGCTGGTCAAGGCCCCCGGCCATGGCAAGCAGGGTGAAAGCGAGAAGATGATCGCCGTGCATCCGAGCGAAGTGAACGATACGCCCGGCGCAAAGCGTGCGCATACGCTCTATGCAACGCTTTATCGTGTGGCAGGGCGCGCGGCCTGGGTGGCGATGGAGCCGGTCACAGGCCGTACCCATCAGTTGCGCGCGCATATGGCGGCCATCGGACATCCGATCATCGGCGATGGTAAATATGGCGGCTCGGGGCAGGAGAACCTGGGCGATGGCTGGGGCGCGCAGTTGGGTGGCATCATCAGCAAAAAGCTGCATCTTCACGCCCGCAGCCTGTCCTTTGAACATCCGATGACGCGCAAACCCATCTCGCTTTCGGCGCCGCTGCCTGATCATATGAAGCACAGCTGGGATACGCTGGGCTGGACAGAAGACCTTGCGGCGGATGATCCGTTCGAGGAACTGCGATGAGCGCGCCTCTGCGGCTGGTTCTGTTCGATGTGGATGGCACGCTGGTCGACAGTCAGGGGGCGATCGTTTCGGCGATGACCGCCAGTTTTCAAGCGCTTTCGCTGCCTGTTCCGGATCGGTTGGCAATTCTGTCCATTGTAGGTTTGTCGCTGCCACATGCTATGGCACGCCTTGCACCGGATCAGTCGGTGAATGTGCAAGATCGATTGGTCGAGGGCTACAAGCAAGCCTATCACGCGCAGCGTTTGGAACAGGGTGCTGCCAGCTCACCACTCTATCCCGGTGCCCGCGAGGTGATCGAGGAACTGCATGAGCGTGACGAAATCCTGCTGGGTGTTGCCACTGGCAAATCCCAACGCGGTCTCGATGCGTTGCTAGAGGCGCACGGGCTTGAGCGCTATTTCGTCACGCGGCAGGTGGCAGACCATCACCCTTCAAAGCCGCACCCTTCGATGATTGAAACTGCTCTTGTGGAAACCGGCGTCGCGCAACAACAGGCGGCGATGATTGGCGATACCAGCTTCGATATGGAGATGGCCGCAGTCGCGCAGATCGCGGGTATCGGGGTCAGTTGGGGTTATCACGATCAATCCGCGTTGCGCGCCGCGCACACCGTGATCGACAGTTTTGAGCAATTGCCAGACGCACTGGCCAGAATCTGGGGCATTTAAGATGAGCGACTGGAAACCCAAACGCTTCTGGACTTCAAGCACGGTCGTGGAGGCCGAAGATGGCCATACGGTCGAGTTGGATGGCCGCCGGGTAAAAACACCCGCCAAGGCAGCTCTGGTGCTGCCCACCCGCGCAATGGCTGAGGCCGTTGCCGCCGAATGGGATGCGCAGGAAAACGAGGTCGATCCGAGCACGATGCCATTCACCCGCTCGGCCAACGCGGCCATTGATAAGGTACGTCATCAGCATGCCGAAGTTGCCGACATGCTTGCGGATTACGGCGATTCGGACTTGCTGTGCTATCGCGCAACCCATCCCGAAACGCTCCAGACGCGGCAGGCCGAGGCATGGGATCCAGCGCTTGACTGGGCGGCTGAGGCGCTGGGGGTGCGGCTGGTTCCACTGGCCGGTGTGGTGCATCAACCGCAGAATACCGCTGCTTTGGAGGCACTGCGCGCGCGGGTTCACGGTCTCAATCCGTTCCAGTTGGCTGCGCTTCACGATCTCGTGAGCCTGTCAGGTTCGTTGATTCTTGGTTTTGCCGCCGCTCAGAATTGGCGCAAACCGGACGAGATATGGCGCATTTCGAGGCTTGATGAACTGTGGCAGATCGAACAGTGGGGGCATGACGAGGAAGCGGACGCCGCCGCCCGGATCAAAGAGGCCGCCTTTTTGCACGCAAAACGCTTCTTTGATCTCTCTTCCTGAGACTTGATTGGCAAAAATAGCCTTTTTGAGCGCAATTTCTGCAACATCGACCTATCGATTTCGCTGATCCGGCCCTTGACGTTTGTTGATGAATACGCCCAAACTTGGGCCACTAAAGGGGAGACACCTTTTGGGTAACCTTTCTGGCGCGCCTGCGCCGGATCGAACCGTCCCTGAAAGGGATGGAAAATCAGGAAGAGGTAAAAATGAAAAAATCCGTAATCTTGGGCGTGGCGACTATTGCCGGCCTGGCCGCTGGCGCAGCTGCGGCAGGGACCGTTGACGATGTCAAAGCACGCGGCAAGCTGAACTGCGGTGTGACCACCGGTCTGGTCGGCTTCGCTGCACCCGACGCAAATGGCGAATGGCAGGGTTTTGACGTCTCGCTGTGCCGTGCCGTTGCCGCTGCTGTTCTGGGCGATGCAAACGCTGTTGAATTCGTTCCGACCACCGGTAAGACCCGCTTTACCGCTCTGGCTTCGGGCGAGATCGATATGCTGGCCCGTAACACCACCTGGACCTTCAGCCGCGACGTCGACCTGAAGTTCGAATTCGTTGGTGTGAACTACTATGACGGTCAGGGCTTCATGGTTCCCAAGGCACTGGGCGTGAGCTCGGCCAAGGAACTGGACGGCGCAACCGTCTGCATCCAGACCGGCACCACCACCGAGCTGAACCTGGCGGATTTCTTCCGCTCGAACAACATCAGCTATGAGCCGGTTCCGATCGAAACCAACGCTGAAGCGCAGCAGCAGTACCTGGCTGGCGCATGTGACGTCTACACCACCGACGCATCGGGCCTGGCCGCAACCCGCGCCACGTTCGAAAACCCCGGTGATCACGTCCTTCTGCCCGAAATCATCTCGAAAGAGCCGCTGGGCCCGCTGGTCCGTCACGGCGATCACGAGTGGGGCGACGTTGTCCGTTGGACCCTGAACGCGCTGGTCTCGGCTGAAGAGCTGGGCGTGACCTCGGCCAATATCGATGAGATGAAAGCCGGCACCGACAACCCCGAAGTGAACCGTCTGCTGGGTACCGAAGGCACCCTGGGCGAGATGCTGGGTCTGGACGCCGACTGGGCGGCCAAGGCAATCAAAGCCGGTGGTAACTACGGCGAAGTCTTTGCCAAGAACATCGGTGAAGAAACCCCGATCGGTCTGGCACGCGGCCTGAACGCACAGTGGACCGACGGCGGCCTGCTGTACTCGCCGCCGTTCCGCTAAGACATTCGAAGGAGAGGGCGCGGGGCAACCTGCGCCCTCTTCTCATCAAAATGCTGCGGACAGCTAATGAGCAGGGAAAACCCTGCCGATAAAGAAGAGTCCGCAAGCCACGGGGATCCCAAAATATGTCGACTATGACTGACCCACCGAAAGCTGATTTTCGGTTGTCGATGCTCATAAACGATACCCGCTATCGCTCTCTTACCTTTCAGGTGATCGCGGCCGTCGTTATTGCGCTTTCCATCTGGTATCTTGGCAACAACCTGATCCAGAACCTCCGGGCCGCAGGGCTCAATATTTCCTACTCATTTCTGGGCGACCCTTCGGGGTACGACATCAACCAGCGCCTGATCGAATATGACAGCCAGTCCTCGCATGGACGCGCCGCTGTTGTCGGTATCCTCAACACTCTGCTGGTTGCATTCCTGGCCTGTATCACCGCCACTGTTTTCGGTGTGATCGCGGGCGTGTTGCGTCTGTCGAACAACTGGCTCGTCTCAAAGCTGATGGCGGTCTATGTCGAGATATTCCGGAACATTCCGGTCCTGATCTGGATCATCATTATCTTCACCATCATGACGGCTGTGCTGCCGGGGCCCAGGGCGTTCCGTGGTGACAACCCGACCTCCAGCATGTTGTTCGATCTGTTCGCCTTTACCAATCGTGGGGTCTATATTCCGCGACCCGAATTCGCGAATGGCTTGTTCAGCGTTAACATTCTGAACTGGCTTCTGGTCATTGCCGTGTTGGTCGGCTCATGGTTTGCAACGCGTGAAATCGAAAAACGCGCGACCCTGAAACAAGAACAGACTGGTGATCGCCCCAAGACCGGCATGGTGAAGCTGGCCGTCTGGCTGGTTCCGTTGGCCATCCTGATGGTGATCATGGGTCTGACCTGGGATGTGCCCGCGCTGAAAGGTTTCAACTTCAGCGGTGGCATCAAGATCGGTGGGCCGCTGATTGCCTTGTGGTTTGCGCTTTCGATCTACACCGGTGCGTTTATCGCGGAAAACGTGCGCGCGGGTATTCAGGCGATCAGCAAAGGTCAGACCGAGGCCGCGGCCGCTTTGGGTCTGCGCCCGGGTCGGATCATGAACCTTGTGATCCTGCCGCAGGCGCTGCGGGTAATCATCCCGCCTCTGATTTCGCAATATCTGAACATCACCAAGAACTCCTCTCTGGCGATTGCCGTGGGTTACGCGGATATCACTGCGACTCTTGGCGGTATCACGCTGAACCAGACCGGGCGTGCGATCGAGTGTGTTCTGCTGTTGATGCTGTTCTACCTGACAGCCTCGCTGCTGATCTCGATGGCGATGAACATCTACAACGCATCCGTCAAGTTGAAGGAGCGCTGAGCCATGGCTGATCAAACAACAAACCCGATCGCCTTTGTGGCCGAAGGCACCATCCCTCCGTCGCCTCCGCCGGCGAACCAGACGGGTATCGTAAAATGGCTGCGCGAGAACCTCTTCTCGGGCGTGTCCAACACGATCCTGACGGTTCTGTCGCTGATGCTGATCTATGTGCTTCTGAAGAATACGTTGCCATGGATTATGAACGGTGTCTGGAACGCGAACTCGCTGGCGGAATGCCGCGAGATCCTTGCTGGTAAAACAGGCGCGTGCTTCGCGGTTCTGACCGAACGCTGGCCTCAGCTTATCTACGGGTTCAAGTATCCTGACGATGCGTATTGGCGGCCTAATCTGGCCTTTGTACTGATGCTTGCAGCTGTTGCGCCGGTCCTGTTCTTTGACCTTCCGCGCAAGCTACTGATCTTTACAGCCCTCTATCCCTTTATCGCTTTCTGGCTGATTTGGGGTGGCACGATCTTGGTACCCTTCGTGGCCCTACTTGGCTGCGTTGCGGCGGGTGCGGTCTTTCAGAAGCTCGGGAAGAACAGCTTTGCCGCTGGATTCTTCGGGGCCATTATCGTTGCTTTGGTTGTCTGGAAGCTTGGCGGTGCGTTGATCCCAGAAGATGCGTCCGAGGGGGCATGGCTTTCAGCTGTTCCCAGCCGCGATCTGGGGGGCTTCATGCTCAACATGATGCTGGGCTTGGCCTGCGTTTCGTTGTCTGTCCCGTTGGGGATTGCACTTGCGCTGGGCCGTCAGTCGAACATGCCGCTGATCAAGTGGGTCTGCGTTATCTTCATCGAATTCATCCGTGGCGTGCCTCTGATCACGCTGCTGTTCGTGGCTTCGGTGATGTTGTCGTATTTCTTCCCGCCTGACAGCACGGTCGACCTGTTCCTGCGCGTTGTGATCATGATCACCATGTTCTCAGCCGCCTATATCGCCGAGGTGATCCGCGGCGGTCTGGCAGCGCTTCCGCGCGGACAGTACGAGGCAGCAGACAGTCTGGGTCTGGATTACCCGCAGGCGATGCGGCTGATCATTCTGCCGCAGGCTCTGAAGATCTCGATCCCCGGGATCGTGAACGTGGCCGTGGGCCTGTTCAAGGACACCACACTGGTTTCGGTCATTTCGATGTTCGATCTGGTGGGCATGATCCGGGGTCCCATCCTGGCGTCGACCGAATGGAACGGCGTCTATTGGGAGCTTCTGGGCTTTGCCGCGCTTCTGTTCTTCGTCGTCTGTTACGGCATCTCTCAATATTCCCAGTGGCTCGAGCGTCGCCTTGCCACGGATCATCGTTAAGGAGTTCAACACATGTCTGAACTTGCAGTAGAACGCGAAATCGACCGCTCCAAGATGCAGGTGAGCGACGAGGTCGCCATCGAAATCAACGGCATGAACAAGTGGTACGGGTCCTTCCACGTGCTGCGCGACATCAATCTGACCGTCAATCAGGGCGAGCGGATTGTTATCGCTGGGCCGTCAGGGTCGGGCAAATCCACCCTGATCCGCTGCCTGAACGCGCTGGAAGAACACCAGCAGGGTACGATCGTCGTCGATGGGACCGAGCTGTCGAATGACCTCAAGAACATCGACAAAATCCGGTCCGAGGTTGGCATGGTGTTCCAGCACTTCAACCTGTTCCCGCATCTGACCATTCTGGAAAACTGCACGCTGGCCCCGATCTGGGTGCGCAAGACGCCCAAGAAAGAGGCCGAAGAGCGCGCGATGCATTTTCTTGAAAAGGTGAAGATTCCGGATCAGGCGCTGAAATATCCCGGCCAGCTTTCGGGTGGTCAGCAGCAACGTGTGGCGATCGCGCGCTCGCTCTGCATGATGCCGCGGATAATGTTGTTTGATGAACCGACATCGGCGCTGGACCCGGAGATGATCAAAGAGGTGCTCGACACCATGATCGAACTGGCCGAAGAAGGCATGACCATGCTCTGTGTGACCCACGAGATGGGCTTTGCCCGTCAGGTCGCCAACCGCGTGATCTTTATGGATGCCGGTCAGATCGTGGAACAGAACGAACCCGAAGAGTTCTTCAACAACCCGCAAAGCGAGCGGACCAAGCTGTTCCTCAGCCAGATTCTGGGACACTGATCCAAGCGAAGCGATTGAAAAGGCGGGGTTTTGACCCCGCCTTTTTTCATTCCATCAACTCGTGCGGAATGACAAATCTTTCTACTGCGCCACTGTGCCAAGTCACGTTCGGCCAGCTCTGAGCTTCAAACCGGATCACGGTCGTCGCACAAGTCGGGTAGTCGTAAAATCTGAGATGATCCGGCGCTTGCCGTACAATCCTTTTAGCAAAATCCCCGATACCGGGGTTGTGCCCGATCATCAGAACCGTTCGTCCTCGGGCTCCGTTCAAAACGGAGAGCATATTATCTGACCCCGCATGGTAGAGGCCTTGGGTGAACTCCACACTGGCGGCCTCAAGCCCCATCCTGTCCCAGGTTTCGTGCGTACGCGCAGAACTCGAACTGATCACCTCATCCGGCAACCAGCCATTCTTGCGAAGCCATCCGCCAATTGCTGCCGCTGATTTGCGTCCGCGGTTATTCAGCGGGCGATCATGATCGTTCAGGAACGGGTCGTCCCAACTCGATTTGGCATGGCGTGTTAGGATCAGTTTGCGGGTCATGAGGGATGAAATGCCCTCATATGGTGTGCAGACTGTTCCGGATCGCGCTTTGCGCCCGCGCTGAGCGGGCAAGCCAGTCGTGCAAGGCATCCTCCGGTCATGCAGGTCTGCCCTTCGTCTGTGTTCAGATGATCATGGCAGGCCGTAACATTATAGAAACTATGAGGATTGAGCGCGCCAACCGGGCACGTTGTGGTGCAGGGCGCGGGGCAAGTGGTACAGGGCGAGGCGGAAATAACTTCAGGGATCGCAAATTCTTCTGGGAAGTGTAGTGCCCCTCGGTACGAGATCAGCATCCCGACTGTATCGTGCACCAGCGCTCCGACCGGGCTGCTGAAGGTGCGACCGGATTTGAGCGCCCAGTCGATGAAAGGCGCATAAGGCGGGCCGCCGAATGGGAAGTGAGCTTCAGCGCCAAGTTCCTGCGCCATCTGGCCAACAACGCGGGTTGACCACCGATCCACCGGATCTGTGTGTTGCCACTCAGGGGCGGCTTTCAGTACTGGCCAGAAGGCGCCGGCAGTCCCCAGCAATATCAGTGTGCCGGTCTCCAGCTGTTTGGTTTCAGTCACGCGGGGGTGCAAAGCGCCCATGATGATGAGGCCTGCAGCCTCAGCAGCTTGCGCGACGCGCGTGAATTCTGGGCAGATATCTGAAGAGGTGTCTGATTTG
>NZ_JBQFRZ010000017.1:0-17617 GCF_056537765.1 Ruegeria sp. C2
AAATCATGAACTGACTTTCGGCTGAATTACACCGGCAGCTATTCACTCTCTGCGTTCTTGAGCGTCAATGGTCAAAGTTTGCAACAGAACCATACGCCTAACCGCCTCCAGGATATCTCTGCTCGACCGGTCTCCTTTTTCCAGGTAACGGCCTCGTGCTCCTAAGTCCGCGAGGCTTCGAACGCCGCCCATGCTTTTTCGAAGGCGTCGAAATCGAACCCTGATGCGCGAGCGGGATCCAGGATCAGTTTTTCGGTTTCAAGGAGCTTGATGATCGCCCGTTCAAGCTCGTCCACCACCTCGGGCGGGATCACCAGAGCGCCATGCCGGTCGGCATGCACAAGGTCACCGTCCTTGACCGACAGGCCGAAGATCGTAACCGGCGTTCCAACCTCTTTCACGTGCACGAACCCGTGGCTTGGCCCGACAGACCCGGCAACCACCGGAAATTCATCCGGCAGGTCGCCGAGGTCCCGCATCACGCCGTTGGTCAGCGCACCGCTGATGCCAAAACCCTTGTGGACAGTCGTATTGATTTCACCCCAGTAGGCGCCAATGCAGTCGGGGTAATCCAAGTCTTCCACCACGGTCACGGCGGGACCGGTGCCTGCGGCCATGTGCCGGTAGTAATCCATACGACGCGCGCGGATCACGTCAGGTGCCTCGGCCGGTGGGTTCACGGCGGCAACCTTCGCGGTACGGGCATATCCCACCATCGCGCCCGCATCGGGATCAGAGCATAACATTGTGCCCCGGGTAAAATCATTGAAACCGCGCTTGCCTTGAGCCACTTCGATGGCGTTGCAAACGGTTGGCGTGTCGACCTTTTTCAGCAGGTTCAGCAGGGATTGGTTCATATCATCTCCAGCCAGCGGGTCAGGGCCGCCGTGGTTTGTTGCGGTTGTTCCAGAGTCGGCAGATGGCCGGCGTTTTCGATGATCTCCAACCGGCTCTGCGGCATCAGATCGTGCATCAACTCATGCCTTGAGACGGGGCACAGGGCATCGTCGCGCCCACAGAGAACCAGCGCTGCGCCGGTGAAGTCCCGCAGGGTATTGCTCTGATCAGGGCGATCACGCAGGGCTTTGGATTGATTGATGAAAACGTCCGGCCCAAGAACCATGGCCATATCCATGCACAAATCCAGAATGGCGGCGCGGCGCGGGCCGTCGGTCAGGTAGTTCGGCTTCATCTCTTCGGCCATCACCTTGCGCAGATTGCCGCGTTCGACGGCGTCGATCTGAGGGCCGCGTCTGGCCTTGACCTCGCCCAACTCTGCCAGTGGATTGGTGTCCATCAATGCCAACCCGGCCACACGGTCTGGGGCCTGCCGCAGGATTTCCATCGCCACGATGCCACCCATGGAGAGCCCGGCCATAGCAAAACGTTCGGGTGCATAGGCCAACACATCGGCAGCCAATGCCTGCATTGTGCCCTGCCCACCGATGGGTGCAGACAAGATCGGGTATTTGCCTGATAGCGCGTCGATCTGCGGGGTGAACAACCGCGCATCGCACATCATTCCGGGCAGGAGGATAAGCGGCGTCATTTGATCAGGGCAGCCCCTTCGGCAAGCGCGCCCAACTTGGCAAAGGCGATATCCGGATCGACTGCGCCAAAGCCTGCAAAGGTGCCAAAGCCGCAATCCGATCCGGCAATCACGCGTTCAGCGCCTACGATGATCGCAAACCGCTCAACACGTTGCGCGATCAGTTCCGGGTGTTCGACAAAGTTGGTCGTGGTGTCGACCACACCGGGTACCAGAACCTTGTCATCCGGTATTTCTTTCTTACGGTCACGGAACACTGTCCATTCATGCGCATGGCGTGGGTTCGAGGTTTCGAACAGAACATAGCGAGATTTGGTGGACATCAGCGTCGAAAACACCTTGTCCATGCCGATGTCACAGCAATGCGGACCCTCGTAATTGCCCCAGCAAATATGGACACGCACTTTGTCAGATGGGACGTTTTGCAGCGCGTAATTCAAGGCCTCGACATGCATATCGGCGATTTTCACGAACTCGTCGTCGGACAGATCGGTGAACAGCATATGGCGCGACAGGGCGAGATCCGGGCAATCCAGTTGCAAATCCAGACCGGCTGCAACAATCGTTTCGTACTCGTCCTTCATCGCATCGGCCAACGCGCCCAGATAGGCCTCACGCTTCGGATAGAAATCATTTTGCAGAAACAGGGAAATCACCCCGGGGCTGGCGGCGTTCATAAAGCCGCGCTTGACCCCGTGTTCGGCCATCGCAGCCTTGAGATTATCTATGTCCTTCTGCAATTCGCCCTGCCCTTTCGGGCGGACCTCGCCCACGCACATGGGCCGTGCATATTGCGGCGTTCCACCGTCATTCGCCAAACGTTGCAGAAAGCCCGGAAACATTTTGAGGTCCGCCGGCGCGTTGCGTGGGCTGTCTCCGGCAAAGCCGGTATAGCGGTCCTTTACATAAGTGGCATAGGAGATTTTTGAGGTCTCACCGTCCGAGACGATATCAACCCCGGCCTCGGCCTGTTTGCGCACGGTCTCGGACACGGCAGCGGTCATGCAAGCATCGAATGCGGCCTGATCGAACGGTTCCTCCCGCTCGCGCGCGAAGATGAAGTCAACAACCTCCTGACTACGCGGCAGACTTCCCACATGGGTGGTTGAAATGCGGGTCATGTATTCATCTCCCTTCAAATCTTTTTCCTGCGCCGGGCTGGAAACCCGGTGCAGGATGCGCTGAGCATGCCGCGATTGAAATCGGGGCACGCAATTTTGGCGTTATGCACCCGTCCAGGTCGCTCCAGCCGGATCGTCGGTGGCAGTGATACGATACAGACCCGCTTCGCCAGTCATCGACGGCTCGGCGCTGTAGCTTTCACCGGTCAGAACCAGCGCGGTATCGCCGTTGGACAGAGTGGTCTCGACCTCATTGATCTTGATGCGCCAATGGCCGCTGGCCGGCATCAGAACCACGGGTTTTTCCGCCATGACCTGTTCGGCAACGGCCGAACCGCGTGTCAGGAAATCAACCTCGAAACCGGGCTTGTCTTTGATCAGGCCATTTTCACCGATCACGACCGCAGGCTTGTCCGCCGATAGTGCCATCAGGTCCCAGTACCGGGCGACATATTTGCCGATCACCGCCTCAACGGGAACCTCGGGATAGGCTTTCAACTCCTCCTTGGTCAGCAAGGGCATGGGCTGCACGTTGTGCGGCAATTCCTCGCCCTTTTTGCTGTCATAGAGTACGCCGTTATTGCCCAGTACCAGGCCATGGGCCTGCGCGTCCTGAATAACTTGCGGAGCCCAGGTCACACCGCCACCGGCGTCATCGCCGCCCAGCATCGACATGATCATGCCATAGTCCTGGCCGACATTCTCGAACCCGCGGAAGATGCCGGTCGGGATGTTGAAGATATCTCCCTCTTCGGCGATAAATTCACCTGCGGTACCGTAGCGCCCCCAGAAGAACCGCCAACGGCCTTTGGCGACAAAGAACACCTCGGCGGTGGTGTGACTGTGCAGCGAGTTGCGGCATTTCGGCGGTTGCCCCGCCGCGCCGATGTTGAAGCCGATCTTATCGGTGATGTGGACGTGCTGGTCGGGGCTTTCGCTGACGCCGCCGCCAATGATGGTAAAGTTCTCTTTCTGGTCCGAGCCCGGTGTGTGGGCGTCGATGAACGCGGTTTTACAAGGTTTCAGTTCGCCATAACGGACGATGCGGCTTTCGATGGTACTCATATCTTGTCTCCTTTCGATTTGGGTTTGATCGGATCAAACCAAACCTCCCGGCGGGCGATTGTTCAGCCGCCGGGCGCGCAGGCTGGTGCGGTGGGCGTGGAACCTCCGCAACGCCTGCCCGGCATCCAGATTTGAGACACGGTACGACATTCTAGAGATCGCCGGTTTTCAGCAGAATCTGTTTCCAGATCGAGGTTTCGTCAAACAGGGTATATTCCTTGCGCAGACCCCGGGGACCAAACTCGGCCTGGCTGATGCCCAGAACAAAGACCTCGGCCCCGGTCGGAACGCCGAAAACGCCCCAGCCGTCATGCTTGCCGTGCAGCGTCCAGCGGATCGCGGCGCGCGGCGGCATCATCGGATCATCGCGGCCGATCTGGTGGTGAATCTTGAACTCGGCATTCGGGAACGAGGCGCGCAATCCCATCCAGAACCGATCCACCGGACCCCAGCTATGCCCCGTCGTGCCTCCAGGATATTCCGACAACACAGCCCGATCGTATTCCGCCTCGATCACGCCCATGTCAGCATTCATGATGCGGGACAGTATATCAGCGTATTTCTGGCCCCATTCATTATCATTTCCCCGCCCCTTGTAAGGGCCAGGCTTGTCGTTTGCAGGCGTGTAGGGTTGCACGCAAGCGTCAGGCCCACCCTCGCGTGCGATCAGATCGCGGGCATATTCCTTGGGATCCCAACCCATCTGCTGGACGATCGCACTCTGGTCGCGGATCAGCCATTCGTCGTTGATCTGGTTATTGATTGCGTGGCAGTCGGCTAGAATGCGATAAACCAGCTTTTTGCCGGTCGCGTTGCCATACACACCATCGCCCAAATGCGTTGCCGTGGACAGCAGGCGGTGTGACGACAGCATGCCCTCTTCCGGTGTGCCCGACCAGATCACATCCTCGCCAAGCAATGTACGGTCCGGAAACTCGGCAAGGGTCGCCATCGTGGCAGCGATAACCCCCTGATTGCCAACCACAACCGAACCAGGCGAACGCACTACGATATCCGGAGCGTAATAGTGGTTCAAAGTGGCAATGCCACGATCCTCCCAAATCTCTTTGGTGATCCCGATTATATAGTCGGGGAAATCTTTGAATTTGGGATCAAATCCCTTCATCTCTTCCATCCTTCAGGTATGCGGGCAGAGCCGCGGACAATAAGCGGTCCGTCAATCTCAACCCTGCGTGGGCGAGCATCGGAATCCTCAATCTTGCTGAGCAGAATATCCACCGTTTCCGCGACCATGCGGTTGGCGGGCTGTCGAATTGTGGTCAGGTTGTAGGCTGGCCATGAAGCGACGGTCACGTCGTCATACCCGATGACCGAAACATCGCCCGGAACTGTCAATCCCAACTCGAAACGCAAAGTATCTATCACGGATATAGCCATGTGATCATTGGCGACAAAAACAGCATCGGGCGGGTCGACTTCGAACATCTGTAGCGTGGCTTGCCGGGCTTCTTCGGCGACAAAATTTCCGACCTCGCGGGCGTGCAGGGTAACTCCGGCCTCCAGCAACGCCGAAACGAACCCGGTTTCGCGGTCACGCTGGGTCGATGCGCCTTCCCATCCGGCAATATAACCGATCTTCTTATGCCCGCCGGCCAACAGGAATTCGGCGGCCTTTCGCCCTCCGGCAACGTTGTCGGATGTAACCGATGACATGGAAGTGTCGTCTTGCGCCCGATTGAACAACACCATCGGCACGCCTGCGGTTCGGCAGCGGTCGGACAGATCCGACGACAACGCCACCGAAGCAGCAATGATCCCGTCGACTTGAAAGTCGAGTATTTCCTCGATCACGTTGTCTATATTGCCTGCCTGATGTGAGGCCATGAATATCAGCACGTGGTAGCCACGTTCCTGCAGCGTGTTTGTCAACCGTTCCAGTGCCTCGGGATAGAACTGATTGTTCAGATATGCCACTACGAGCCCGATGATCCGGCTTTTGCCAGACACCACAGCGCGGGCCAGTACATTCGGGCGATATCCCAGTTCTTTGGCAGCCTTGCGCACCTTTTCAATCGTTTTCTTGGACGCCGACGCGCCAGGCGTGAAAACCCGGCTGACTGCAGATTGGCTGACCCCTGCGAGACGGGCGACTTCCATGGATGTAACCTTGTGTGTCGCCATCAGTCCGCCGTCCAACCTCCGTCCACCATCAATGCCGTACCGGTCACCAATGCCGACGCATCTGAGGCCAGATAGACTACGGCCCCCATGATGTCTTCAATCTCTCCCGGGCGCCCCAGTTTTATCTTGTCCAGTATCCAGGCTCGCTTGTCCGGATCGTCGAACGTCGACTTTGTCAGATCTGTCAGGATGAAGGTGGGGCAGATCGTGTTGACCCGAATCTTCGAGGGTCCGAATTCCAGCGCCATCGCCTTAGAGAATCCTTCAACCGCGAATTTCGACGCGCAATACACGGCGCGCTCGCGACCGCCGACATGACCCATCTGACTTGAGATATTGATCAGCGAACCGGGGCGACCGGTGTCGAGTAGACCTTTGGCAACAGCTTGGGTCAGGAAATAGGCGCCTTTGACATTAACGCCCATGACCGCGTCAAAATCGTCCGGCTTGGTGTCTACTGCCTTGCTGTGGCGGGCAAGCCCGGCCGAGTTCACCAAAATATCGAATGGTCCGTTCTGCGCCACGGCCTCGGCAGTGGCTGCAACGTCTGAGACGTCCAGCTCAAGTGTCTTGGCTGACCATCCGCGCATTGACATCTCACTCGCGATATCTTGCAACGTGCCAGTGCGGCGCGCTGCCAACGTGACCTCAGCACCATGTTCCGCCAGCGCTACGGCACAGGCCATGCCGATGCCAGACGAGGCTCCGGCAACCAGCGCGCGCTTGCCGCCTAGGTTGAAACTGGGGGTGCTGGGGAATTGGGGCATATCAGACCTCGCCGACCGGGAACGGAATTGTGCCCGGAACACGTGCCTTGTTGAACTCGCGCAGGCGGGCAAAGACATCTACGCCCAGTTGGCGGTAGGCGTCCAGCAGATCGACCATAACCCAGTTCTCACGGATCAGCCCGTCTTCCAGCCGCCAGAAATCAAGGCTGCGCATCGTGATGCGTTTACCCGAAGGGGCAATGCCCATCCAGCCATCATGCGTGACGGTCTGGATCATATTCGGCCAGCCGGTGACCGCGGCATATTCGGCATCACCAAAGAAATGGTAAGTGATATCCTCGACGTATTTACCGCGGTCGGGCATGCCGTTCAGGAACGGAATCTGGTGCCAATTACGGAAGCCTGCGATGCCCCGCCCGGTGCCGATCCCGGCCGGACCGTACCAATTCATGCGAGGATGCCAGAACTTTTCCATCTCCATCACTTCGGGTCCACCCTGGCCGGGGTGTTTTTTCAGATGGTTCAGCATGTCGACGATATGATTGCACGAGACCTGAGATTTGGCCTCGTCCCATGGTCCGGGCACGATGCCGTCCAGCGTCGCCGGGCCGGGTGTGCAGAACTCCAACCCCAGTGACGGGGCCATCGGCCAGGCCTTCGCCTGCATCATCACTTCGGGAATGTCCCAAAGTGTCTGGATCTCGACAACCTTGCCATTTTCGAAGCGGTAGAATTCATGGAACCGCATATGGGCCAGGTGCCCTGTCGGTGGGATGTCCAGCCAGGGGACGACGAAAGTGCCAACGTAGTGGCCGCCGCAACCGACCCAATCATCGCCGTGTTCCGTAGGGCCGCCCATCACGATCCAGTCTCGTCGTTCCAGATCGGGCATGGATTTCAGCAGCGGCGCATAGCAGCTGTCGTAGAGCTCCTGCGGGCCGGTCAGATCCCCAAAGGGGTGCGGCATATGCACAACCGCATCCGGTGCGATCAGCGCATCCAACGCGGCACGCACACCGGATTCCTCAAAGTCGTACATCGCCGCCCGCAACGGGGCGATCAGCGCTTTGTTCTCTGAATGGGCGTCGCTCATACCGCAGCCTCTCGGTAAGGGGCACCTTCGCCGTAAGGCACGTTGATCCCGCCGTAGCGGCGCACGCGGATGTTGCATTGTTCGGCATGGCCGACAAACCCTTCCAGCATGCAAAGCCGCGAACCGTATTCGCCGATCATCGTTGCTGCCTCATCAGTGACGATCTTCTGATAGCTGTGCGTTTTCATGAACTTGCCGACCCAAAGCCCGCCGGTATAACGCCCGGCTTTCTTGGTTGGCAGGGTGTGGTTAGTACCGATCACCTTATCGCCGTTTGCTACATTGGTGCGTGGCCCAAGGAACAACGCGCCGTAGCAGGTCATGTTTTCCAGAAACCAGTCGTCGCGATCCGTCATCACCTGCACATGCTCGGATGCGATGTCATCCGCCACTTGCAACATCTCATCATACGTATCGCAAACGATGACCTCGCCATATTCCTCCCAGCTGGTCTTGGCGGTGCCGGCAGTGGGCAGGATACCGAGGATACGGTCGATCTCGCTCAGTGTGCCTTCGGCCAGTTTGCGCGAGTTGGTGACCAGAACGCAGGGGCTGTTATAGCCATGCTCGGCCTGCCCCAACAGATCGGTCGCGCAAAGCTCGGCATCCGCAGCAGTTTCATCGGCGATGACCATGGTCTCGGTCGGACCAGCGAAAAGGTCGATACCGACGCGACCAAAGAGCTGGCGCTTGGCTTCGGCTACAAAGGCGTTGCCGGGGCCGACCAGCATGTGAACCGGATTGATGGTTTCGGTACCGATCGCCATGGCGCCGATGGCCTGGATGCCGCCCATGACATAGATCTCATGCGCGCCGCCCAGATGCATGGCCGCAATCACGGCAGCATTCGGTTTGCCCTGAAACGGCGGGGTGCAGGCGATGATACGCGGCACCCCAGCGACTTTTGCGGTTGCGACCGACATATGCGCCGAAGCCACCATCGGAAACTTGCCACCCGGCACGTAGCAACCCACCGACTGCACCGGAATATTCTTGTGACCCAGAATAACGCCGGGAAGCGTTTCAACTTCGATATCCAGCATCGAGTCTCTCTGCGCCTGCGCGAAGTTCATCACCTGTTTCTGTGCGAACTTGATGTCGGCAAGCTCGCGTTCGGTCAGCGACGCGATCAGGTCGTCGATCTGCTGCTGGCTCAGGCGGAAACTCTCAGGTGAATAGTTGTCGAATTTCTCCGATAACTCGCGCACTGCTGCGTCACCGCGAGTTTCGATATCTTTCAGCGTCGTCTCGACGACAGCGCGTGTTTTGGCATCGTCTTCGACCCGGTCAGCTTCGGGTTTGCCGCGTTTCAGATATTCAATTGCCATTGTCCTAATCCTCAATTGTCGGGCCGGGGCGGAGTTTTCTCTCCCCGGTCAAATGTTTCCCAGCCTTCACCATTGAACAGATCAACGCCAAGCTGCGCGGCGACATGGGCAAAATCGACATTCACCCAGTTGTCGACGATTTTGCCATCGACGACTTTCCAGAAATCCATATATCGAATCTCGACTCGCTTGCCGGTGGGCGCGATGCCCAGGAATTCACCGGAATGGGTCGCTTCCTGACGGCCAAAAGCCGCAGCCCATTCGCCCATGTAAAGCCTGGCCTCATCGATGCAGGTCTTGTCGGAAAACGCAGCCTGAAACGGGCGTTGCCAGTTTTCCTGAAATTCCTTGAGCCCGGTCTTTGTGCCGCAACCCTGATTGCCCAACCAGCGGAACCCTTCCGAGAAAAATTCTCCAATATCGTCGATGCGGTGGTCGTTCAAACCATCGACCATCCCTTCGATCACGGCGCGGGTCTCGTCGGTTTTACTCATATCCGTGTCGCGTGTCAGCACGGCTTGTTCGGGGCGGGAGCCCTTCATGTCTCTCTTCCTTTTGTTAGTACCAAGGGGGGTTCTGTGCGGACGGGGAGGGTCAATCAGCCGTCAGAAAATCCCTTGGCATCCGGTTGAGCGCCGGGTGGCGCCCAACGGCGTTATGTCTTGCAGATGCACTCATCAGCCCTTGACCGCCCCTGCCGTCAGACCGCTGACGATCTGGCGCTGGAAGAACAGGATCAGGACAAACAGTGGGGCGGTGGCAGAAACCACGGCCGCGACCGCGTACATGACCTTGCCTTCAACCTGGGTGGTGCCCATGAAGCTGTTGATGGCGGGAATGATGGTCTCATTCTCTTCACTCAGAAGCATCACGGCCACGGTAAAGTCGTTATAGGCCAGCAGGAAACTGAACAGGCCGGTGGTGATCACGCCGGGCCACATGACCGGTACGATTACATGCCGGAAAGCCTGGAACCGGGTACAGCCATCAACCATGGCGCTTTCGTCCATGTCCTTGGGGATGTTCTTGAAGAACGAGTGCAGCATCCACAGGGTAAAGGGCTGGTTAATCGCCACAAGCACGATGATGGTGGTCGGCAGGATGCCCCAGACATTCCACTCGAAGAACCACAGCAGGTAACCCGAGACCAACGTCATATGCGGCATGGCGCGGAACACCAGTGCGGCCATCAAGATCCAGAAGGCATAGCGGAAACCGGACCGCGCCAATGCGTAACCCCCGAGGGTTCCGAAGGTCAGCGAGATGAGCACGGTGAAGAAAACTACGATGCCGGTGTTCTTGAAGTTGAACCAGAAATCCTCCAGCACCCATGCCCCGTGATAGCCGGCGCCGGTAAAGGCGCTGCCGGTTTGCTCGATCGTGTTGGCACCGGTCAAGGCGTTCATCCAGTCGGCCTTGGACAAGAAGTCTGCCTGCACCTTGAAGCTACCCCAAAAGGTCCAGAAGAACGGGAAGGCGGCAATTATCAGCCAGAGGGCCACGAAGCCGTAAGAGAACAGCTTTAGCGGGGTCATGCGGGATTGTGCTTTGGTCGCCATGTCGTGTCCTCAGTGAGATTTACGGGTGAAGTCGCGCCAGGTGCGAACAAGCACCGGTGACATCAGGATGACCGCAAGGATGATGGTAATCAGCGAAGTCGCGCCTGCTGACGCATAGAGCGGATTGCCGCTTTCGCGCAGGTCATTGTAGATGATCCAGCTGAGCGACTGTGCGTGAGCTTCGGCCTTGAAGCTGACGATCGGCTCAAAAACCCGGAAGTTGTCCATGATCAGCATGAGTGTCACAAACGAAACCAGCGGCATCAGATGCGGAACAATCACGTGGATCAAGCGCTGCCACTTCGTCGCGCCATCGATCTGTGCCGCTTCCATCGTATCATCGGGAACGGTTTGCAGACCCGCGTAGAAGGTGATGAAACTGAACGGCAGGGTATGCCACACACCGTAGACCATCAGCATGGTCCATGTCAGCGCCGTCGAAGCTTTCAGGCTCAGTGACGGATCATTGAATATGCGCTGAATGGTGGCACCAATGACGCCGTCGCCATCGACCATCCAGAACAGGATCAATGAGCCAACCAGCGGAGTAACGAGAAACGGCAGTAGCGAGATGAAAATCGCAACGCCTTTGAGCGCGCGGGGCAGATTATTGACACCTACGGCAATCGCCAACCCCAGGGCCAGAACCAACGGCGTAACAATAAAGGTGTAGGCCAAAGTAAATGTCAGGGCGCTGTAGAACGGCAGGTTATACACCTGCGCCCAGAAGTCACCCAAGCTGTCAGAATTCGCCCAAGCCTCTCCGATCTCGGCAAAAGCCAGGTGTGAACGGTTGATATATGTGCCCAAACCATTGAAACGGCCCAGAGGTTGCTCTGCGCGCAGCTTTGCAGTCGCCTCTGTGTCAACCGTAGTGGTTGGGGTGCATCCGAACGGTCCACAACTTTCAGAAACCAGCAGAACCTGCTCGTGCTCGACAAAGAGCGATTGGACGAAAACCGAGACGATCGGCAGAGCAATGAACAGGATCATTGCGGAAAGCGTTGGCAGTATGAACCAGAAAAAGGTGCGGTGCTTCATGGCGTACGTCCCAATCTTTAGTCCGGAAAAAAGATGAGGGGGCTGGATGCGCCCCCTCAGGCCGGGGAGTGTTACTTGAGAAAGCCAGCTTCTTTAGCCGAGGTCCTGTAAGCGGCTTCGACATCCGCCAACGCCTGTTCAGCGCTTTCATCACCCTTCAGAAAATCCGCGAGTTCCGCACCAAGTGCTGCATGCAGCAGGCCAATTTGCGGGATCATCGGATAAGGCTTTGCACCACCTTTAACGGTTGCCGAAACACCCGCCGCAGCCGGTCCCGGCTGGAACCCTTCAAGCAGCCAGACGGCATCATCATTGTTCGCAGCCACCATTTCCGGGGTCAGGGCGCTGATCAGCGCGGCAAAAGTTGCTTCGGCCTCTTCGTCCGACACGTTGGATGCAATGGTAATACCGTCCCACCACAGCGTGGCAGAAGGGATCGATCCGCCGCCAACAGTCGGTGCCGCAGACAAAACCGTATTCGAGGTCACCTCCTCGGTGGACCCTTCATCATCAAGAATTGGTGCGCCACGCGAACCCCACATGACCGCGAGAGCCGCCTGACCGGATTCCCACAGACCCTGCGTTTCGTTCGACGCGTGGGTCAGGTGGTCGGGGTGGGCGTACTCCGCCAGAGCCTTCATGACTTCCAGTGCTGCCGCACCTTTTTCGTTGTTGATCGACGGCTCGGCCGAACCGGGTACAAAGAACTCGCCGCCATGACCGAGATAGATCATGTTGAACACCTCGGCCAGATTCCATCCGGTCTGAAGGTTCATTGCGATCGGATGTTCCATGATTCCAGCGGCGCGGATTTTTTCGGCAGCCTCCAGAACCTCTTCATAGGTTGCCGGGATGCCCTCAAAGCCAGCCTGTTCCAGAATATCCTTGCGTGAGAACAAGTGCTGCGAGTTGGCCATGAAGGCCACGGCCATGACGTTGCCATCAATGGTGATCAGCAGGTTCGGCGGAATGCTGTCCTTGTATTTTTCAACCAGATCATTCAGCGGCCGCACCAAACCGTCGTTCATCAGTTGGGTCAACGTCGAGTTGGCCAGGATCACCGATGTATATTCCGACGGATTTGGCGTCAGAGCGGCGTTCATGATCGAACGCGCTTCGGTGGTGTGGTTGGTGTTGAATTCAGCTGCAGCCCCACCACAATTGGCTTCAGCGGCTCCCGCGACTGCGTGGATTGCCGGGAAGTCGCTGGCGAGGATTCGAATGGATTGACCTTCCGGGCCACATTCGGCGGCGTAAGCTGCCGAACCCATCAGACCTACAAAAGCGGTTGCTGTAGCGATTTTTCTAAGGAACATTTCTGTCTCCCTGTTTTTCTGAGTTTTTTGAGTGCGTGGCCCGTTCACGCATGAGTTTCTAACGCCGGGGTTTGTCCCCGATCATAAAGCGGGGCCGTGTTCAGATCCGGGCACCCGTCTTGCCGTCAAACAAATGGCAGATTTCAGCTGGAACCGAGATTGAAACCATGTCGTCGATCTCTGCTCGGAAATTCTTGTCGGCTTTCACCGATACCAGGGCACCGCCGACACGAACAGAAATCATAGTGGCATCGCCCAGCAATTCCTGCGTGTAGATAGGGGCGTTGATTTGCCCCTGTCCTTCGGCGGCAAGGCCGGCGTCTTCGGCCCGGAAGCCCAATGTCATCGGGCCGTCCGGAGCGTTCAGCCCCGTGATTTCGACGTTTTTGGCCGTGAAAGTGCCACTTTGAACCTCACCTTCCATTAGGTTCATTGCCGGATTGCCGATAAAGCTGGCCACAAAGGTGTTGGCTGGGGTGTCGTAAATCTCGGTCGGGCTGCCAACCTGCTGTACAACGCCCTGTTTCATGACAACCACACGATCGGCCAGCGTCATCGCTTCGATCTGGTCATGGGTCACATAGATCGTGGTCACCGCCAGTTCATGGCTGAGGTTCTTGATCTGCGCACGGGTGGAAACGCGCAGCTTTGCGTCGAGGTTCGACAGCGGCTCATCCATCAGGAACACGTTCGGTTCGCGTACGATTGCACGGGCAAGCGCAACACGCTGACGCTGACCGCCCGACAATTCTGCGGGCTTGCGGTGCAGGAAGTCGTCCAGTTCGACCATGGCGGAGGCGCGGCGCACTTTCTCGTCATGCGTGGACGGGTCGATGCCGCGAACCTTCAACGGAAACCGAATGTTCTCATAAACGTTCATGTTCGGATAAAGAGCATACGACTGGAACACCATCGCGACATCACGATCCTTGGGCTCCATGTCGTTGACACGGGTGCCGTCGATCAGAATGTCACCTTCGCTGGCATCTTCCAGACCGGCGATCATGCGCATGGTCGTCGTTTTGCCACAGCCTGACGGGCCGAGAAGAACCAGAAATTCCTTGTCGGAAATCGTCAGGTCGAAATTGTCGACCCCCACAAACGAACCCCAACGCTTCCCAACGTTGCGAAGTTGAATCTCGGCCATTGAGTCCCTCCCTGTGGGTCGCCGTGCATACGTTTGCAAAAAGCATAGACAACAAAAGAAACATCTGGCAAGCTTTTTTTGCAAACGCATGCAAAAGCGCGCCTCACCCACCCCGAAGACCGCTTGATTTCAGCGGTTAGAGCACTGAAAGAAAATGATAATGTCTTATCAAGCCCAAAAAACAGTCGTTCTCGATAACTACAAGGTGCTCAGCAAGGCCGACGAATCAGCTCTTACTGGCGCGCTGTCAGAATTCTGTGCCGAAGACTACATTTGGCGCGGGTTCCATCCGTTTGATGAGTTGCGTGGCGCCGAAGACGTGGCGCAGAATTTCTGGCGCCCACTGAAGCACAGCTTGCAGGGCATGCAGCGTCGGATGGACGTGTTCATGGCCGGCAAAAACGAGATGGACGGGTTCACCTCGGTCTGGGTTGTTTCTATGGGGCACCTCATGGGTCTGTTCGACAATGCATGGCTGGGCATCGCCCCAACAGGCAAGATGGCGTTTCTGCGCTACTGCGAGTTCAACAAGGTCGAGAACGGCAAAATCACCGAGACGGCGATGTATTTCGACATCCCTCATCTAATGATGCAGGCCGGGCTTCAGCCGTTCCCGCCGCAGACCGCGGCCCATCTGGTTCAACCCGGGCCGATGACGCATGACGGGCTAATGTTCAGCCCCCAGCCCGCCGAAGTGGGTGAGAAAACGCTGGGCGCGATAAATGCCATGATTTCCGATCTCGGCCAATGGAAAAGCGGCCTGAGCCTTGAGGACGAACTGCGCCAGACATGGAGCGAAGACATGATCTGGTGGGGGCCCGCCGGGATCGGTGCGACCTATACGATCGAGCGCTATGCAAAGCAGCACTCGGGCGTGTTCCGCGCATCCTTCACCGACCGTTCAAAGACCAAACACATTTGCCGCATGGCTGAGGGTCACTATGGCGGCTTTTTCGGCTGGCCGAATTTCACCGCCCGTCCGACAGGTGGATTTATGGGCATGCCGGCCACCGAAAAGCCCGGTGAATTCCGCGTGATCGACATCTATCGGCGCGAGGGCGACAAGCTGGCCGAAAACTGGATCTTTATCGACCTGCTGCATTTCTGGAAACAACAGGGTGTCGATATTTTGGGACGCATGGCGGAAGTACCGCGGACATGACCGACTGGATCGACGCGCATCACCACCTTTGGGACCTTGAGGCGGTGCACTATCCGTGGCTGATGGCACGCGGAGTGGAAAGGTTCTTTGGCGACCCGAAGCTGATTCAGCGAGACTATATGCTGCGCGAGTTCCGATCCGAAGCCGCACCCTGCGGCGTCGGTGCTTCGGTCCATATCCAGGTGGGGGCCGAAAACGGTCTGCACGAAGCCCGGTGGGTCCAAAGCGTTGCCGATGCCAATCCAGACTGGCCAATGGCGCAGGTTGTGTTCTGTGACCTGACCTCGACCGACCTGTCCGCCCAGTTTGACACGTTTCAGGCCCTTCCGACTGTGCGTGGCGTGCGCCAGATCGTTGGCCGCGCACCCGGTGAGGACGCGCAGACAGGCACCAATACCCTACTGGACGATCCGCGATTTCTGGACGGGCTGCAGGAGGCCGGGCGGCGCGGTCTCAGCTTTGATCTGCAGCTCATCCCTGAGTTGATGCAGAAAACGGCTGGGGTACTGGCGCAGGCACCGGACACCCGGGTTGCGCTGTGTCACGCAGGCTCACCGCATGACCGCAGCCCGGCGGGCCTGAAGGAATGGGCTCAAAGACTGCGCGCGTTGTCCGATCTGCCGCATGTCTCATGCAAGCTCTCCGGTCTGGGCATGTTCGATCACAACTGGACGCCTGACAGCATTCGCCCGATTGTCGAGACCTGTCTTGACCAATTCGGACATGAGAGGGTCATGTTTGGCTCAAATTTCCCGGTCGATAAGCTCTACGGCGATTACGCCTCTCTGAAGCAGGCTTACCACCATCTGGTGCCCGCTGAGGTGCATTCGGCGGTGTTCCGTGAGACCGCAGCACGTTTCTATGATCTTGAGGTGCCCCGAGATTGATGTTCACCTTTGAAACCACGGTGAAGCCTGAATGGATCGACTATAACGGCCATATGCAAGACGCCTATTACGGGTTAGTATTCAGCCACGCCGTCGATGCAATGCAGGACGAGGTCGGGTTCGATGCTGAATATCGCGCGCACACCGGGTGCACGATTTACCTGCTTGAAGACCACAAATATTATCTGAAGGAAGTGAAGGAAGCCGACCATCTTCGAGTCGAAACGCGTATTCTGAATTGTGATGAAAAGCGCTTTCACTTGCATATGGAAATGCTCAGAGACGGTGATCTCGCAGCGGTCGGTGAATTCGTAGAGCTTCACGTCCAGCAAAAACCAAGCCCTCATGCGGTACCGATACCGGATGAGATTCTGCAGCGTTTGCAGTCAGCAACGCTGTCGTCTGTCGATGCGGTAGACCTAAAGCACCGTTCACGTTCGATGACGATCGCGCGCAATGCACGCTCAACGTGATACCCGCACACGAGAAAGAATGACCCTCCTCCGCTGAAGTGGTCCACTGGAATGGTTAGGAAAACGCCGGAACCATTTGGCGAACAAGAGACCGTCCCCGGCGTGACCCCGTGGAATAAGCTCTGAACGAGGACAACAGTGAAAGGCCGTACCAACCTAATCATATGTTTGCGGTCAAACCGAAGCTTACTAGAAAAAAAGCGCCTGAGGTCACCAATACTGTATCTTCGGATCGACCCAGCTTAGCGTAGGCAAGGGCTTTTTATTTCGCGGCCATGACCTCCACTTCGACTTTGAACTCTTCCCGTGTGAACCCTGAAACGATCAGCAAGGTTGAGCTTGGGACACGCCCGGTTCCGGCCAGAAATTCGTCCCGTGCACGCATATAATCAGCCATGTATTCACGGCTGGTTACGTAAGCTGAAATATGGGCGACATCGGAGGGTTCCATTTTTCCATCGCGCAGGATTTCGCGGATGCTTTCGAAACAAATCACGGCCTGTTCATAGCAACTTTCCGGGATCGAATCATCGGTCCGGATACCGAGCTGACCAGAGGTGACAACCATTCGTTTCTCAGCCGGTATCTCGGTGCCATGGACATAATTACCAAATGGAGGTCGAATAGACTTTGGCATTAAGGTTTTCATTTTGTTGCTCAATTTCAGATCACACAAAAGGCTTGCAAGATAGCTGTTAGTTTGCAAGCCTAAAAAAACTCTCTGGCACAGATCAATATCAGGGCCACGCAAACCAATTCTCTGAAGGAGGGAGAATATGGCACCGCGTGTCCTTTTGGTGCGCCATGGCGATGAGCCTAACGATGACCGAGTAGTCACCTGGCTGGCTGCAAACGGCTATGAAGCCGTAACACGCAAACCCTTTTCCGGGGACCGTCTGGATAATGTCGGCGAGGTGGCTTTGTCGCATTCTTTTCTGAAGTCTGAATGCGGTTCGAAACTTGCTGTGTTTAGATGGCTAGTTCCGCAAACTGCTTGAACGGACAG
>NZ_JBQFRZ010000018.1:0-12826 GCF_056537765.1 Ruegeria sp. C2
CGCCCACCGGCCCCGGAAACCATCGTCCAGATGGACCAAAGGCCAGTCATGCACTAACAATCAAATTGGACCACTCAAGTGGGGCTGATCACAAAGCGCCCATGATGATGAGGCCTGCAGCCTCAGCAGCTTGCGCGACGCGCGTGAATTCTGGGCAGATATCTGAAGAGGTGTCTGATTTGTCAGTCATCGAAACCTCAACGCATCGATCAGTCAGGTCGGATCAGCGAGCCTGCGCCATGTTCCGTGAACAGCTCCAGCAAAACCGCATTGGGCGCGCGCCCGTCAAGGATGACAACGGCTCGAACACCGCTGTGGAGGGCGTCCAGAGCTGTCTCTGTCTTTGGGATCATACCGCCCGCAATCGTGCCTTCCAGCGTCATTTCACGGATTTGCCCGGCTTTGAGTTCGGTCACGACCTCTCCGGCGGCGTTCTTGACGCCCGAGACATCGGTCAGCAGCAGTAGACGATCCGCCTTGAGCGCTGAGGCAATCGCGCCCGCCGCCGTGTCGCCGTTGACGTTGAATGTCTCACCCTCGCGGCCAGCACCCAAGGGGGCGATTACCGGGATCACGTCATGTGAGAACAGATCGTGCAAAATTTTGGGGTTCATCTCGGATGGTGAACCGACAAACCCGAGCGAAGGGTCCGTTTGGTTGCAGATCATAAGGTTAGCGTCCTTGCCCGACAGACCAACGGCCGAGCCTCCCTGGCCGTTGATCGCCTGCACAATGCGCTTGTTGACGAGACCCGAAAGCACCATCTCAACCACCTCTACGGTGGCTTTGTCGGTCACGCGCTTGCCGCCCACGAATTCAGACTGGATGTCCAACTTGTCCAGCATTGCATTGATCATCGGGCCACCGCCATGAACGATGACCGGGTTCACCCCGACCTGGCGCATCAGAACCACGTCGCGGGCAAAGCTTTCCATTGCTTCGTCACTGCCCATGGCGTGGCCGCCCAGCTTAATGACGACAATCGCGCCGTCATAACGCTGCAGGTAGGGCAGGGCGCTGTTCAAGGTGGCTGCTGTGGCGATCCAGTCCCGATTCATATCTCGTGTCTTCATGGCTAAAGTCCCTCTGACACACCGTGTTAGGGCCTTTGCCCGGCGCTGCCAAGGGCGAAGCTATTCCAGATGCGCGATGATCGAGCGCAAGGTCGGAATCCCGTCGCCTTTCTCGGACGAGGTCAGCACGATTTCAGGGAATGCCGCAGGGTGTTTCGACAATGCGCTGCGCACCTGTTCCAGAACCTTCTCGCGATCTTTGGCCTTGACCTTGTCGGCCTTGGTCAGCACGCATTGAAAGGTTACGGCGCTGGTGTCCAGCAGCTTCATGATCTCGGCATCGACCGGTTTCACCCCATGGCGCGAGTCGATCAGCACAAAGGCACGGCGCAGGGTTTGACGACCGCTCAGGTATTGCTTCAGCAACCGTTGCCACTTCTCAACCACCTTGACCGGTGCGTTGGCATAGCCATAGCCGGGAAGGTCCACCAGATAGAGCTCTGGGCCTTGGGTAAAAAAGTTGATCTCTTGTGTGCGGCCCGGTGTGTTGGAGGCACGTGCGAGACCTTTGGTGCCGGTCAGTGCGTTGATCAGGCTGGACTTGCCCACATTCGAACGCCCGGCGAAGCAGACTTCCAGCCGGTCAGGGGCAGGCAATCCGTCCATAGCGACGACGCCTTTGACGAACTCTGAAGGTCCGGCAAACAGCTTGCGCCCGATTTCCGCTGCAAACTCGTCGGGCGTCTCGGCCAGTGGGAATGGCAGCGCGGTCATAGCAGTTGAACCTTGTCACCGGCGCGGATGATGCCACCTTCCCGCACCTCTGCGTAGACACCGAAATCCTGATGATCCCAGCTGTTCAACGCACCCAGCGTGTCGGCATCCCGCTCGCCCGTTTCAGGGTTGGCGGTGGTCGCCATGCAGCGTGTAATACGCTCGCGGACGTGAAAGACCACCTCACCAATGCGGATATCGCGGTCAATCCAGTCGAACTCTTCCCACAGCGGGAGCCCATCGAACCAGATATTGCCGCGCCAACGGGTGATGGATAGGTCGCGACCCAGCTTCTGTTCGACTGCTCGATGCGAGGCCATGCTGCACAGGCTGATTGATGGATAATCGCTGTCCGTCATGCCGCGACCGGGAACGCGGATAATACGAGCGGATGCAGCGCGATCGGCAGGCATCAACGGCTTGACCCACTCCAGAAACGCTTGCTGTTGCGTATCAGGCTCAAAGCTCAGGTCGGGCCTGTTTGGATGGCGCAGCGTGACGGTGTTGCCGTGCAATTGCGCCGAGATTGCCATCAATTGAGGTGCCTTCGAACCTCGGCTGAAATTGGTGCAGGGCACCCATTCCGACCCGTCTGCCTTGGAAACCTCATGCGCCACTGCCCAAACACGATCCCCGGGCATGGTCTGCCCGGGGGTCATGGTGACTTGATCAAGGCTTTCACGCCCGTGGCTTTTGATCGGATGCCGCCACAGCGCGGTAACTGCGCCGCTCATTTATCGTCCGTTTTTGGCGTGCGCTTGAAGCCGGATTTGATGTTGCCGAACACATCAGGCGTATAGCCCTGGCTGCGCATGATCAGATATTGTTGGGTAAAGGTGATCGTGTTGTTTGCAATCCAGTAGACAACCAGACCGCTTGCAAAGCCACCCAGCATGAACATGAACACCCACGGCATCCAGGCAAAGATCATCGCCTGCGTCGCGTCGGTTGGTGCCGGGTTCAGCTTCTGCTGCAGCCACATCGAGATACCCAGCAACAGCGGCAGGATACCGATGAAGATCAGCGCCATGAAGCTCTCGGGCTGCGGCGCTGCCCAAGGCAGCCAGCCAAAGAAGTTGTAGATCGAGGTTGGATCCGGCGCGCTGAGATCCTGGAACGGGCCAAACCAGGGCGCTTGACGCAGTTCGATGGTGACGAAGATCACCTTATACAGCGAGAAGAAGATCGGGATCTGCAGCAGGATCGGCAAACAGCCCGCGGCGGGGTTCACCTTTTCCTTCTTGTAGAGCTCCATCATGCCCTGTTGCATCTTCTGGCGGTCATCGCCAGCAGCCTCTTTCAGGGCCTCCATCTGTGGCTGGAGTTCTTTCATCTTCGCCATCGAGACATAGGATTTGAATGCCAGCGGGAACAGGATCGCCTTGATGATCAGCGTCAGACCGATGATCGACCAGCCCATATTGCCGATCAGAAGGTTGATATTATGAAGCAACCAGAAGATCGGTTTGGTCAGGAAGAAGAACCAGCCCCAATCGATGCTGTCGATGAATTTCTGCACGCCTTCGGACTGATACTCGCGAATGGCTTCCCATTCCTTGGCACCCGCGAACAGACGCGTGCTGACCTCTTCGGTCGCGCCAGCGGCAACGGTCAGCGTCGGCAATACGGTTTCCGTCTGATAGATCTTGCGGCGCGAGTCGTATTTGGCCGCGGCTTTGAACGCCGATCCGGGGTCGGGGATCAAGGTGGTCATCCAGTAATGGTCGGTAAAGCCGATCCAGCCGTCCTGTTTGACCTGATACACCTCGGCCTGTGCGCGCTCAGTGGAGTCGATGTCAAAATCGCGCACATCGCCATAATCGACCTCGGACAATGTGCCGTCCGCCATGCCGATCACGCCTTCATGTAGGATGAAGAAGTTCTTGAGACCCGGCAGATCGCCATCTTCGCCGATACCGTGACGCGCCAGAATGCCGTAAGGAGCCATGCTGACCTCGGACGCAGTGGCGTTTTCGACCGACTGGGTCACCGAGAACATGTAGTTTTCATCTACCGAAATGGTGCGTCGGAAGGTTAGGCCGTTGCCATTGTCCCAAGCCAGGGTGATCGGAGTGTCCACACCCAGCGCGTCGCCCTGCTCAAGCGTCCAGAGGGTGTTGGGACCGGGAACATCAGTGCCGGATACGCCAGAACCCGGGGCCCAACCGTAGAGGGCGTAGTAGGCGGATTCAGAGCCTACAGGGGACAGCAGCTCGACAATGGGAGCACCTTCGTCGATGGAAACTTTGTAGTCTTTCAGGAACAGCTCATCAATGCGGCCGCCCGACAGTGACAGGCTGCCTTTCAGACGCGGTGTGTCGATCTCTACGCGCGGGGCTTGTTCTTCGGGCAGTGTTTCGTCAGCGGCGGCGCTTGCCTCACCAACAGTGCCGGAGGCACTGGGCGTTTGAACCTCGTCACCTTCAAGAGCAGCGATCGTGGCCTCTTCCTCTGTCGCCGTCGGTTCCGGAGGTGGGAACAGTACGAACCAGACAAGGATCACCAGAAAGCTGAGCGCGGTTGCGAGGATAAGATTCTTATTCTGATCGTCCATCGGGGACAGCCACCTTAAGCAGTGAAACACACCCGGTGGGTTCAACAGAGTGCAGGCCCAAAGGTCAAGCGGAATCGCCAGCCAATTCGCCGCAATGGCGGATTCAATCCACCAGTTACATCGAATTCATCCCATTTTGCGCCCGATCTTGGGGGTGCCCTTGATCTTGGCCCGGTGCGCGGCGATCCAATCTTGCGTCTGTTCGTAGGGCATGGGTTTGGCGATGCCGAACCCTTGTACGTGATCACTGCCCAATTGCGCCATCAGTGCGTGCTCACCTGCCGTCTCGATACCTTCGGCAAGGGTTTCCAGGTTCAGCCGCTCTGCCATCGTCAGAATGGCACTGACCAGTTGTTGTTGACTGGGATCCTGATCTGCCCTGGTCACGAAAGAACGGTCAATCTTGATGCGTGAAACGTCAAAGCGCTTGATGGATGCGATCGAGGCATGGCCGGTTCCGAAATCATCCAGATCGATGCAGCAACCTAGGGCGGCTAAGGCGGTTACATTTCTGGTGATCACATCGTCGGGACGGCGGGAAAAGACGGTCTCCAACACTTCGATGGCCAGCCTGTCCGGGGTCAGGTCAAACTGATCCAGTTCCCATTTCAATCGGTCAACAAGGCTGGGGTTGCGCAGCTCGTCTGACGAGAAATTGATGCCGATCCGAGGCACCAGGAGGCCGGCGCGGTCCCAGTTTCGCATTGCATCAAAAGCGTGATGCCGCATGACCTGCCCCAGTCGGTCCATCAGGTCAGCCTGCTCGGCGAAAGGTAGAAATACTTGAGGACCGAGGACTCCTTTGCTTGGGTGTTCCCATCGGGCAAGCGCTTCGAACCCGGTGATGTTGCCTGTATCCGTGGAAATCTGAGGTTGGAACCAAGGACGTATTTCACCATGGTCCAGCGCGGCCTCGAAATCCCGCCGCAGGTTGGCGCGAACCAGGGACCGCCGCCGAGTCTCGGTAGAATAAGCGCGGATCGTCGAAGGCCCGCTGCGCTGGGCCTCGGCAAGCGCGGAGCAGGCGGCTTCGGTCCATTCCCCGGCATCTGCATCCAGCACATCGGAACGCAGACAAAAGCCTACTGAACAGGACAGATAAACGCTGGCACCGTTGAGCAGAACAGGATCTTCGATCGCGGTCTGAAGACGACCTGACATCTGAATACAGGCCTCAAGATCGAGCTGGGGCGAGGGTTGCAGCCCGATCAGATACCGATTCTGGTAAATATGGGTGAAGACATCATGGCTTCGGATGGTAGCAAGGATGCGATCACTGAATTGTAGTGTGATATGGTTCGCTGCGGCCTGACCGTGGACATCCATCAGATCGGCAAAATCATCCAATGCCACCGCGATACAGGCAGCATTGTCGCCGCTACCTTTTGCGGTGTCGCTCAGAACCTGCATCTCGGCCTGGAACACGTCGTTCGCAACCAATCCGGAGGGGCGAGCCCCCGGGCTTGTTGCCCGATGCAGCTGGTTACCCCAACCGCACGTTGCGCTCAGCAGCGGCAAACCAAGCGCCGTGAGCAGCAAAGCGACCTCGCCACCCAGCCAGAAGGCAGCGAGGCAGGCGGCAGGAACAAATGCAAGCGCCTGCGGCCCGCTGAGGCCGGTGCGCAGCAACTCAAGGATTCGGTCAACAGAGACAATATTCCGCATCGGTTTCGACGGCCTTCGACTTGTGCATGGGTCGCGCAGGCCGAGCGTAGGAAACCAATCTGAGTCAGTCGTTAACGCAGCTGTGGAATTTCGTCCGAATTTTCGTTTTTTTGAATCGGATCGAGCGAAAGATTTGCAAAATCAAAGAGTTTTGGATCCAGCAGGTGCGACGGACGCGCGTTGGTCAGCGCCCGGAACATCACCTGCCGCCGTCCGGGGCTGTTCTTTTCCCATTGATCCAGAATCTGTTTGACCTGTTGGCGTTGCAAACCATCCTGACTGCCACACAGGTCACAGGGGATGATGGGATAGTTCATCGCCCTGGCGAATTTCTCGCAATCGGCCTCGGCCACATGGGCGAGGGGGCGATAGACGAACAGGTCGCCCTCTTCATTCACCAGCTTGGGCGGCATGGTTGCCAGACGCCCGCCATGGAACAGGTTCATGAAAAAGGTTTCAAGGATATCGTCACGGTGATGGCCCAGAACAACCGCCGAACAGCCTTCCTCTCGTGCAATCCGGTAGAGGTTGCCTCTGCGCAGGCGTGAACACAGCGCGCAATACGTGCGCCCTTGCGGGACCTTGTCCATCACGATGGAATAGGTGTCCTGGTATTCGATGCGATGGGGTACGCCCATGCGGTCCAGAAACTCGGGCAGCACAGTCGCGGGAAATCCGGGCTGTCCTTGATCGAGGTTGCAGGCCAGCAGATCGACAGGCAGCAAGCCCCGCCATTTCAACTCGTATAGCACCGCCAACAGGGTATAGCTGTCCTTGCCTCCGGACAGACAGACCAGCCAGCGTGGGGGCTTGCCGTCCTTGTCATGCGCGGACGGGTCGACCATCCCATAATGTTCGATGGCTTCGCGTGTCTGGCGCACGATGCGTTTGCGCAGTTTCTTGAACTCGGTGGTCGAGGGGGCACCGGCAAAGAGCGGATGGATATCGTCGGCTTCATCAAACATGGGCGGGGCCTATCGCAGATGGGTGAACCGGGCAAGGGTCAGGGTTTTTCGTCTGGCACTGGGTCATAGCCATCGCCGCCCCATGGATGGCAGCGTCCGATGCGCCGGGCGGCCAGCCATGTGCCCTTGACGGGGCCGTGCTTCTCCAGCGCCTCCAGCGCGTAGGCTGAACAGGTGGGTTGATAGCGGCAGTTGAAACCGACCCACGGGCTGAAGATCAGCCGATACGCCCGGACGGGCAGGGCGAGGAGATGCGCAAGCAGTGTCATTTGCCGCCATGCAATTTGCGCAACGCATAGCGCAGATCGTCTAGTAGCGCGTCGAAGGGGCGGGCAGCTGTGACCTCGGTACGTCCGATGAGAACGTAATCCCAACCCTCGCGGCCTTGAACGGGCAGAACGGCACGCGCAACCTCGCGCAGGCGGCGCTTGGCGCGGTTGCGGGCCACGGCATTGCCGACTTTCTTGGAACAGGTGAACCCGACGCGAATGCCGGACGCTTCGTCGGCGCTGCGTTTGCGCGCTTGCACCATCATCGAGGCCGTACCCTGACGTTTCGCCCGCGCGGCCTTCAGAAAGTCCGAGCGATTCTGCAATACGATCAACGTTTCGGGTGCGCAAACGGACACCGCCGGGGGCTTCACCCTCGGCTGGTTGCTACCATCCTCAGGGGCCTCCGGCGGCGTCATGTTCATAACCTGATCAGTGAGCGGTTTACGCGCTCAGCGACTTGCGGCCACGTGCGCGGCGCGCGTTCAGGATTTTGCGGCCGGCTTTGGTGGCCATGCGCGCGCGGAAACCGTGGCGGCGTTTGCGAACCAGGTTCGAAGGCTGATAGGTGCGTTTCATCGCTCCGTCTCCAATCTATAGCGGTGGGTGCGGCGCGGATTCGCCTGGCCCTAATGTTCGAAGCCCGTCCTCTACTGGGTCACGGGTGCTAAGTCAAACCCCTAGGTGGGTGTTTTGCGGCCTTTTGCAACAAATCTGTAACCGGTACCAGCAAAAGGTTTCAAATCGCGGGTTATAGTGCCTGAATCCCTCACATTCCCTGCCACAAACATCAACGCCACGTGAGGTCTCTGTTGCGCGACCCGCAGGCGTCGCATGTTGTACCCAGAATGAAACGTAAAAAACCGGACAACCTGATGAGTGATGCAACTCAGGCCCCGCGCAGCGGGCTTGCGCGCCATATTCCATTGCTGGTGATTCTCGCCGTAGCTGCGGTGGGGTTTTTCACCTTGGGTGATTACCTGACGTTTGAGACCCTGCGCGACAACCGCGAGGCGTTGTTGGAATGGCGTGACGCCAATTACTGGGCCATGGCTGCTGCATTTGTTGCGATCTACATCGTAATCGTCGCCTTTTCGTTGCCCGGAGCGGCCGTGGCCTCGATGACCGGAGGGTTCCTGTTCGGTCTCTTCGCCGGGACCGCATTCAACGTTGTCGCCGCCACCATCGGCGCATCGGCCATCTTCCTGGCAGCACGCTGGGGGTTGGGCGCATCGCTGACAGCGCGGTTGGAATCCTCGGAAGGGGCAGTCAAGAAACTCAAGGACGGGCTGCGTGAGAACGAAATCTCAGTTCTGTTCCTGCTACGTCTGGTGCCCGTCGTACCTTTCTTTGTGGCCAATCTGGTGCCCGCGCTGGTGGGGGTGAAATTCCGCAACTTCCTGATTACCACAGCGCTTGGCATCATCCCGGGCGGCATTGTCTACACCTGGATCGGTGTCGGACTGGGTGGTGTGTTCGACCGGGGCGAGATGCCGGATGTCTCGCTACTGTGGGAACCGTTTGTCATTGGCCCCATCATTGGCTTGTGTGTTCTGGCCGCTTTGCCGATTGTCATCAAATCCCTCCGTGGCCGAAAGGACGCCTGACCCATGCAAGAGTTGAAGACCGATATCCTGGTGATCGGCGCCGGGTCGGGCGGGCTGTCCGTGGCTGCCGGGGCCAGTCAGATGGGTGCGGATGTCGTCCTTCTGGAAGGGCACAAGATGGGCGGTGATTGTCTGAATTTCGGCTGCGTCCCCTCAAAGGCTCTGATTGCCAGTGGCAAGGCAGCCTATGGACAGGCGCATGCGTCCGCTTATGGCATCACGGATGTGGTGCCGCAGATCGACTATGCCGCTGCCAAGGATCACGTTCATGATGTGATCGCACAGATCGAGCCGATGGACAGCCAGGAACGTTTCGAAGGCTTTGGCGTCAAAGTGATCCGGGAATATGGCAGCTTTGTCTCGCCTACACAGGTGCAGGCCGGAGATCATCTGATCACCGCCCGCCGTGTCGTTGTGGCCACCGGCTCGTCGCCTTTGGTGCCGCCTCTGCCCGGGTTGGATCAGGTGACGTATTGCACCAACGAGACCATATTCGACCTGCGCGACAAGCCCGAACACCTGCTGATCATCGGTGGAGGCCCCATCGGAATGGAGATGGCGCAGGCGCATATCCGACTGGGCTGCAAGGTCACGGTGATTGAGGGCATGAAAGCGCTGGGCAAGGACGACCCAGAGGCAGCTTCAGTTGTGTTGGACAGCCTGAAGGCCGAAGGTGTTGCGATCCACGAAAACGCCATGGTCGCTCAGATTCGTGGCAATGCGGATTCTATCGAGGTCGTCACCGAGAACGGAGAAATCTATGCAGGCTCTCACCTGCTGCTGGCGGTTGGGCGTAAGGCCAATATCGACAGGCTGAACCTTGAAGCTGCCGGGATTGATCGGACACGCACAGGCATCAAGGTCGATGAGTCTCTGCGAACATCCAATCGCAAAGTCTACGCAATCGGTGATGTGGCTGGCGGGCTGCAATTCACTCATGTGGCAGGATATCAGGCCGGGGTCATTATCCGCTCGGCCCTGTTCGGACTGCCGTCAAAGGCGAAAACGGCGCATATTCCTTGGGCCACATATACCGACCCAGAACTGGCGCAGGTCGGTCTGAGCGAGGCGCAGGCCCGCGCACAGCACGGCGACAGGCTGGAAATCGCGCGCTTTGACTTTCATCACAATGATCGCGCCATTTCCGAGCGGAAGACGAAGGGTTTCATTAAGGTGATGGTCGTAAAAGGCCGACCCGTCGGCGCAACAATCGTAGGGCATCAGGCCGGAGAATTGATCAACTTGTGGTCGCTGGTCTTGGCCAATAACCTCAAGATGGGTCAGATTGCTGCAATGGTCTCACCCTATCCGACGATCGGAGAGCTTAACAAACGGGTGGCGGGCGCTTATTTCTCGCCAAGGCTGTTTGAGAATCAAACGGTTAAAAGAGTGGTCAGATTTATCCAGCGCTGGATTCCCTGACCCGAGGAGGAGCGCAAAGTGAACTCGCTGTCGGGCCGATTTCTGATCCTGACGACGGTCTTCGTCATGTTGGCCGAAATCCTGATCTTTGTGCCCTCAATCGCGCGCTTCCGAGAGGATTTCCTGCTCAACCGATTGGAGCGGGCCCAGATTGCATCGCTCGCGCTGCTGGCCGATGACATGCTGGCCGATGATCTTGAGGCTGAATTGCTGGCCAATGCCGGCGTCTACAACGTTGTGTTGCGCCGCGACGAGGTGCGCCAATTGATGCTGTCGTCGCCCATACCAGACCGGATCACCAAGACCTATGATCTGCGCGATGCCAGTGCCTGGGTACTGATCCGTGACGCCACTTCGCGGCTCTTTACGCCTGAAAATGAGGTCGTCCGTGTGATTGGCGCCCCGGTGAAAGATGCAGGCCTGCTGATCGAAGTGACCATGGACAGCGATCCTCTGCGCATGGCGATGACGGATTACGGCTTACGCATTCTCGGGCTGTCTTTCGTAATTTCGATTATCACGGCATCGCTCTTGTTTCTCGCCGTGCGCGTGGTGCTGGTTCGTCCAATCAAAGGCGTAGTCGGCTATATGCAGCGCTATGCAACCGCACCGGAGGACGCGCGCGGTATCATCTCCCCCAGCTCCAAAGTGACCGAACTGCGTGAGGCGGAAGAGGCGCTTCAGACGCTCCAAACCGATCTAACGCAGGCCCTGAAGCAACGCGAGCGGTTGGCACAACTGGGCGGGGCGGTCGCCAAGGTCAGCCATGATCTTCGCAATATCCTGACATCGGCACAGCTGTTCACTGACCGGATCGAGACCAGTGACGACCCGCTGGTGCGTCGCTTGGCGCCAAAGCTGGTCAACTCGATAACCCGTGCGGTGTCTTTATGCGAAAGCACGCTGGCTTTCGGTCGCGCCGAAGAGCCGGCCCCGACCCTGACCATGGTGCACCTGCAGGACGTTGCCGCTGATGTTGTTGCCAGCGAACAGCTTGCTATCGCCGATGCCTGTGTCGAAATCGTCAATGACGTCCCCAAGGAGTTGGTGATCCGCGCCGATCCCGAACAGATTTACCGCGTTATTCTGAACCTCGTACGCAATGCCCGTCAGGCTCTTATTGCTGCGGGCAAGCCGGGTCGGATCACCGTCTCCGCTGTGGAACAGGACATCGAGTGGTGTATCGAAATCAGCGATACAGGACCTGGCCTACCACCCAAAGCACGTGAGAATTTGTTCACGCCATTTCAGGGTGGGGTTCGAAAGGGTGGATCCGGTCTTGGCCTTGCAATATCGCAGGAATTGGTGCGTGGCCATGGTGGCGACCTATTCCTGAAGGATACCGGAGCGCAGGGAACTGTCTTTGAAATAAGGCTTCCCCGGGGCGGCGTGACTTTTTGAAGATTTTTTGCAGAATCCGCTTGCACGCGCTCAGCCCCGGGTCTACATAGCGCCTCACCAACGCGGACCGATAGCTCAGCTGGATAGAGTACTTGACTACGAATCAAGGGGTCGGGGGTTCGAATCCTCCTCGGTCCGCCATTTGGTAAATGTTGAACGTCACACGAACCTGACCCAACCGTCATAGTTGGACCAGAAAAGCAGCGAACGTTCGACATCAGAAGGCGCCCCCAACGTTGGACATCAGTTGAATTTGACCTTTGCGTCATCAACTAACACGCCGCCCCCATTTCATACTCCCGCAGACAGTTTGGTTTGATCTGACTTCCCTTTCGGAAAATCAGAGCTGATTTGTAGGTCAGACAGCGAAGCTGCCTGTTCCTTCTAATCTGCCACGTGGCGAACGCGGGAGGGGGCGAGGCAATGCTATTCGACAGAGGTGGTGCGGCCCGCAGGCACAGCCGAGGACACGACCCTGTCTAATAGGGTTGCCCGAGGGGGAGGGCCGCGCCCTCACCCTGACGGCCAGGGGCGTTTGGCTTGTCCAAATCCCGCAGGCCCATGAAAGGAAAGCGGCGGGGAGGATGACCGCCACCATTGACGATTGTTACATTCCGTCATATCGCAAAAAGCAATAGGGCCACCGAGCTGCCGTTCGCCGCGCTTGCAGCACTGAACATCCCGGGTGTCAGCATTGCGAAACAAACCAGACTTTGCAAAGTTCGGGAGACTATCCTTAGTGGGGTGTCTGTTCAGATTTTGAACAGAGAACGTCTGAGGCAGCGAATTAGTGCTTTCCTATTCATCGGGCATTTCACGCGGAGGATCGAGTGCGAAGGAATTTTGGCGTGTCGGCAACTTTTCGACACTTTGGCACGATTTCTCAGACAAAATCGATCACATATTTGATACAGCTTACTCGCTATGACGCCTTGCTATGATCAGGGGCAACTTGAGAAAAAAGACTCTTTAAGATTTGTCTATCCAGCATACTATTCATCGCTCCCGGATTTTGCATTTCTCTTTTCTTTCTCCTGAGCATGTCGAAATGCTGCGACGCGGTCGACTAGGCTCAGGACTCATAACCAATAGATGACCAAAGCGGCGAGAGCGATTGCTGAGAGGAATACTCTGGGGCACCTGTCGTACCGCGTCG
>NZ_JBQFRZ010000019.1:0-7187 GCF_056537765.1 Ruegeria sp. C2
TTGAATGAAATTGTCACTGTCTGCCTCGATCAAAATCCGAAACGCCATTAACACGAAGACCTACTAGCTAAAAGTTTGCGACAAAGCCTGATCCGTAAAGGCCAATTCACACCAGGACTCTGTCCCTTTCAACAATTCAAAGAACTGCTCGCATAACAAAGCAGGACCGATGTATTTCTCTGAACTTCGGTAAACTTCGAAACAGAACCAGGTCCGAACCGGGGGGTTGCACGGCAACCCCACATGCAGCTAAATGGCGAATGAGCAAATAAACAGGCGGAAAAACCGCCGTTGGCAGGAACAGTAATGCAGATCGCGTCGGGCAGACAACTGGCTGATTGGCTTAGGTGCGCATTTGCCGTGGCACTTACCGTGTGCCTGTTGGTCTGGTCTGTTACCCCATCGTTCACACATTCCGCCAGCTATCTGAAAGGTCTGTCCGAGCAGAGCCAGACGATAACTGAACACGGCCATTCCCACGGCGATGAGATGGACGAGTATTGGACGTAGCATGGCGATAGCCATGACGTGGCCGATCATGATCACAGTTCAGCCATCCTAACCCTAGTCTATGACACGCATTTCATCACTGGTTTTCAATTGCCCCGCGCGTTGAAACCATCCTTGGACAATACCGATCCAATTTATCTTCTCGAACGGCCTCCGCGCGTGTGATCTTCCCCGCCTCGGCGGGACATGAAGACTCAATCACATATTTAGCGGAGAAAATCTCATGCAAACCCTTCAAAGGGTCCGGCTAAGGGAAGCAGTACGCCAATCCCTGACGCTGGCCGCCCTTGTCTTTGCGGCACTTGCCTATAGCGCAACTTATGCCGCAGCTCATAACGTCACCGCTGGCGATGCTGGCTATATCCAGCAGATATGGGGCGTCAAATTGATCCCCTTTGCCTATCTAGGCGCAAAACACATGGTAACAGGGTATGACCATATCCTGTTCCTGTTTGGTGTCGTGTTCTTCCTGTACCGGGCGAAACACGTCGCCACCTATGTCAGCATCTTTGCCGTGGGGCATTCCACGACCATGCTGCTGGGCGTCTATTTCGGTTGGAACGTTAACGCCTATATCGTTGACGCGATCATCGGCCTGTCTGTGGTCTACAAGGCGCTGGACAATCTCGGCGCATATCAGCGCTGGTTCGGCTTTCAGCCCAATACCAAGATCGCGACACTGATCTTTGGATTCTTCCACGGCCTGGGTCTGGCAACCAAGATTCTGGACTATGACATGCCGGAAGACGGCCTTCTGCCCAACCTGCTGGCCTTCAATGTCGGCGTCGAAATCGGCCAGTTCATGGCTCTTGCTCTGATCCTCATCTTCATGGGGTTTTGGCGCAAGTCCAAGTTCTTCTGGAAACACGCATACACGGCCAACGTTGTGATGATGTCCGCGGGCTTCATCCTGATCGGCTACCAACTGACCGGCTTGTTCGCCGCTACCTGAGTTCACGGAGATAAACATGTACAATTCTGAAAAACCCGCCCCCGAAGAACTGCCAAGCTCTGCGCAGTTGATCAAATCGACGATCATAGCCGCCCTTGCGGCAGTCGTTATCCTGGTCACGGTTGTGCTGCCTGCCGAATACGGCATCGATCCCACCAAGGTGGGTGGCGTTCTCGGCCTGACAGAGATGGGCGAGATCAAGACCGAGCTGGCCGAAGAGGCCGCCCGCGACGCCGCTGCTGCACAAGGTGAAGAGCAATCCAACCTGCTGCAGGATATTCTGGGTGCTTTCGTTGGGGCAGCCTATGCTCAGGAGAATGCCGAACCTTGGGCAGACGAATTCTCGTTCACTTTGACACCTGGTGAAGGGATTGAGTGGAAACTCGTGATGGAAGAAGGTGCCGTAGCCGAATATGACTGGGTTGCCGAAGGCGACCGCGCCAATTTCGACTTGCACGGCGACAATGCCGACGAGTCGATCAGCTATGAGAAAGGTCGCGGCAAGACCGGTGCACAAGGTACTCTGGTTGCCGCTTTTACCGGAAACCATGGCTGGTTCTGGCGCAATCGCGACAAACAGGACATCACGGTCACCGTGAAACTGCGCGGAGCCTATAGCGATATCAAGCGCACCTACTAACAAATTGGCGCCCCGATGTACGCGTTGTCATCGGGGCGCTCTAAAAATGCTCAGAAGAACGCCAGGTCCGCATCAGGCTTGCAGTTATTCGTTCGACCTAAGCTACAAGAAAGAGATCCGCTTCATCGCTTCTTGAGATGCACCAATTGACTGCTTCGAGACCCATGCTGCGGATATTTGACTGTGCCCGCGTTACGTATTTGACAAGAACTGGAACAAGCATCGAATAGTGCAGTTCCAGGGTTTGGCACCAAGTTGGCCTTCCGGCGCAGAAAGGCCGCATAGATCAGGTCCGCAACCTGCAGCGATCCCTAAATTCAACGGCACCTACGCCCACGGAAACGTCAACGACGCTTTGCGATAAAATCGAGACCGATGTCCAGGCAGGGCGCGCTATGAGTGATCCAACCCATTGAAATCAGATCGACCCCGGTTTCCGCCACGGCCCGCACGCTGTCAGGGGTGATACCGCCCGAGGCTTCGGCGATGGCTCGCCCGTCGATCATCTCCACCGCGCTACGCAGGGTTGCCGGATTCATGTTGTCGAGAAGCACCGCATCGGCACCGATCTCCAGCACTTGGGTCAGTTGCTCCAACGTATCGACCTCGATCTCGATCTTGACCATATGGCCCACCGTATGCCTCGCTCTGGTCAGGGCCGGGCCAACGCCCCCGGCAATGGCGATGTGATTGTCCTTGATTAGCACTGCGTCACTCAGGGAGTAGCGGTGGTTCATGCCACCTCCTGCACGCACCGCATATTTTTCAAGCGCGCGCAGACCGGGAGTGGTCTTGCGGGTGCAAGCGATGGCGGCATGTGTACCTTCAATGCGATGCACTAGATCGGCGGTTACGCTGGCGATACCCGACAGGTGTCCCATGAAGTTGAGTGCGGTGCGCTCGGCAATCAAAAGGCTACGCGATGGGCCTTCGAACGTGGCGATGACCGCGCCCGGCGCGACGGAGTCGCCGTCCTCGACATGGCGGGTCATTGTAATAGCCGGATCAACCAGAGAGCAGGCAAGCTCTGCGCAATCCAGCCCGGCAATGCATCCGGATTGCCGCGCCCGGGCCACAACCTCCGAGAAATGATCATCCGGAATAACAGCGGTCGAGGTGATATCACCAGCCAGGCCCAGATCCTCATCCAGCGCGCGGCGGATCAATGGTTCAAGCATCAGCCGAGGCAACGCTACAAGGGGCATGTGGGTCATGGTTCAGGCAGTCCTTGGCAAGGGGTGTTCGCTGACCGAGTTGGCACGAGCCAAAACCTCGGTCAATGTCATCAGGTTTGATTGCGCTTCGGTTGCAGGTTCGGGGAAATCACTGCGATAATGCCCGCCGCGCGATTCACAGCGTCGTTCGGCGAAAACCGCAATTGAAAGCGCGACGAGAGCTGGATCAGAGACGCGTAGGCCCGCATGAACCAGCGGCAACAAATCCGAGATGGCACGATGCAGCCCCACCCCGTTACGGATCACGCCCAGATGTTGCGAAACCAGAGACTGCACCGAGTTGAGATCTGTCCTAGGCAACCTCTCAGGTTCGGGCGCAGTCAGAAGGGTTTGCATCTCTCGCCCGACAATACCGCGCGCAGCGCGACGCCCCATCACCACCGCCTCCAGCAGTGAGTTGCTGGCGAGGCGATTGGCACCATGCAAGCCTGTGGTCGCGCATTCGCCAATAGCCCAGAGGCCCGGCAGCGTACTGCATCCATCCTTGTCGACAGCAATACCGCCCATATGATAGTGCGCTGCCGGTCGTATCGGGATCGGCTCACGCACGGGGTCAATACCGTGGGCGGCGCACAGGGCATGAATGCCGGGGAAACGCTGCGCAAAACCGGAGCCAAGCGCTGCACGCGCGTCGAGAAACGCCTTTCCACCTTCCGAAATCACCCGATGCACGGCACGGGCAACCACGTCACGTGGCGCCAGTTCCGCATCCGGAATATGCGCCATGAAGCGCGTGCCAGTCTGGTCGATCAGTGTGGCACCCTCACCCCGCACGGCTTCGCTGACCAAAGCAAGGGGTGTTCGCGCGCTATCGAGTGCAGTGGGGTGAAACTGCACGAATTCCATATCACGCAAAGCCGCTCCGGCACGTGCGGCCATCACGACGCCCTGACCGATATTGCCCGAAGGGTTGGTGCTGGCGTCGAACAGACCGCCACAGCCGCCAGTTGCCATGATGACCTGAGCGGTGTGCAGAACCTCGGCATGATCACCACTTTGCAGATGAATGCCGCTGACGCGCCCGTCGGTTGTCATCAACCGCCGGACCTCGACACCGGTCAGGCAGGTGATCGACGGAGAACGTAGCACGGCACGCGCCAAAGCCGACGTGATTTCGGCTCCGGTGCGGTCGCCGCCAACATGCAGGATGCGGCGGCGTGAATGTGCTGCCTCACGCCCAAATGCAAGGGCGCCGTCTGCGGTTTTGTCGAAGCGAACGCCATGGCTCTCCAATACCGTGATCGCCTCCCTCGCTTCCGATAGGATACCGGAGACGACAGTTTGGTCACATAGTCCGTCCCCGGCTCGCAATGTATCGGACAGGTGTAATGCCGGATCGTCGTCCGACCCCAAGGCGGCGGCAATCCCCCCTTGCGCCCAAGCGCTGCTACATTCCTGCCCCAACCCATCGCGGGTGATCAGCACCACCGGTTGCGGTGCCAATTCCAGCGCGGCCATCAGCCCGGCGATGCCGCCACCGACGATGGCAGTTCGGCCATGAAGCCCTTCCAGCCGGATCATTTCACCGCCAGCATCCGTTCCACCGAGCGGCGCGCATCTTCAGCGATTGCCGGATCAACGGTGACCTCGTGACGCCCAAACTCCAGCGCCTCGCGGATGTTGCGCAGGCTGATGCGCTTCATATGCGGGCACAGGTTGCAGGGACGCACAAACTCCACATCCGGGTGGTTCAGTGCCACATTGTCACTCATGGAGCATTCAGTCAGCAGACAAACCCGCGCCGGTTTCTTGTCGCCGACGAAATCCGACATTACCGCAGTAGAGCCCGAGAAATCCGCCTCGGCCACCACATCGGGCGGACATTCGGGATGGGCCAATACGGTGACGCCTGGCCATGCCTCGCGCATCGCGCGTACATCTTCCGGGGTGAACAACTCGTGCACTTCGCAATGCCCGTGCCAGGCGATCAGTTCTACATCGGTTTCTTTGGCGACGTTTCTGGCAAGATACTCGTCCGGTATCATCAGCACGCGCGGCACCCCGAGGGATTCCACCACTTTCACCGCATTGCCCGAAGTACAGCAGATATCCGATGCCGCCTTCACTGCTGCCGACGTGTTGACATAGGTGATCACGGGCACGCCGGGATGAGCTTCGCGCAACAGGGCAATATCCTCGGGCGTGATCGAATCCGCCAATGAACAACCCGCACCCGTATCCGGGATCAGCACCGTTTTTTCAGGGTTTAGCAACTTGGCGGTTTCAGCCATGAAATGCACACCCGCCAGCACAATAATATCGGCGTCGACCTCGACGGCTTCGCGCGCAAGGGCAAGGCTGTCGCCCACGATATCAGCCACACCGTGGAAGATTTCCGGTGTTTGGTAGTTGTGGGCGAGAATAACCGCATTCTTCTCGCGCTTGAGTTCGAGGATGGCTTCCAGATCCTCTTCAAACAGCATCCATTCAGGTGGCGGAATGACCTGCTTGACCCGGTCATATAGCTCCGGAAGACGGAAATCTTTCATTGGCTTCTCCATTTATACTCGATTCGAGTACATCGAAGCTGTAGTTATTCTCGATTCGAGATTATGTCAAGCAAGGCTCACGACCTTGAGAGCGGTAACCTTGCTGCTGATAACATACGAGCTTCAAGAATTGCCGGCCGATAGCGGAACAGACGCGCCGGTCGCCCGCCGGTACCGCTGGACATTTCACCGGTCTCTTCAACCAGCTCCTGCTGATCGATCTGGCGGCGAAAATTCGGTTTGTGTAGGTGCAGACCTGACAGCGCCTCGACCGTGCGTTGCAGCTGCAACAATGTGAAGCTCTCAGGCATGAGCTCGAACACGACCGGAGAATACTTGATCTTGGCCCGCAGGCGCGAGATGCCGGTGGCGAGGATGCGACGGTTGTCGCCTGCCATGGGACGACCGAACTCTGCACCATCGACCAATCCGGCCTCGTACATCAATTCGTAACGCTGTAACGCCAGTTCTTCGTTCCAGGTCTTGCCACTAAGACCAAAAAGATAATCGACGCGCTGCATCAGCAATGGATCACTGCCCGCCCATTCGGTCAGACGCCGGGTGATATGCGGCAATACCTCAGGACTGCGGTCACGGTGATCCTCCCAGGGGAAATACTGATACCAACTACGCCAGGCCGGACGTCCCGCACCGGCGGCGTCCTGCTCTCGCACCAGACCGAGATAGCTGATTGATATGCGCTGCGAAACATCGGCAGTGTCAGAACGCGGATCACGGTCCTTGTCGGCAAAGGTGTAGAGTTGCTCGAGATAACCCACCGGATGACCAGTTTGGGCCTCGATCCAGGCGCGCAAACCACTCTGCAGGCTGCGATGCGAAGACTCGAAGGGACCAGACGGCAGCGCCTCGCCACCGCGCAATGTCATGACGCGTGGCTGATTGTCAGTCACGGCGGTCAGGATGGCGATCAGTTCTGCAGGGGCTAGTCCGCTGGGCAAGAAGATACCTGTATGTTGAATATCGCTGGGCGTTGGTCTTAAGGTTACTTTCTAGTTTGTATCTCAAGCCTTTGCTTGCGGAAAATACCAAAGCGGATCGACCTCTTTGTTTGAAGCCTGTCTAACGGGTTTTGTTGATCTTTTTCCACAAACCCTGACCAGATTTCTTTTCTACTGTGCGCGATGATCACCGGAGTAGATGCGAAATGCCAGCACACAAGGCCAACGGATCAGCAAAGCAGTCAGCCTCAATTCAGCAATGTCGCAATCCAAGTACGATTACCACTGAAGGTGCTTGTACGCCCTTTGTGGCAAGGTTCTGTTTCGAAGTTTACCGAAGTTCAGAGAAATACATCGGTCCTGCTTTGTTATGCGAGCAGTTCTTTGAATTGTTGAAAGGGA
>NZ_JBQFRZ010000020.1:2500-5995 GCF_056537765.1 Ruegeria sp. C2
TCTTCTATTCTCCATGCGGGGCCGACCGACATCGGCAGCATGGGTTCCAGGATAGGAGGCGGGAAAGTATGCTTTTGGTTCAGAAACAGAGGCGACCTTTAGTTACCAGCTGGGTCTGCCGTGAAGGACGTCTGTCTTTCTCTTTCTGGATCAAATCAAGCGCGAGAAGGGCGTTTGGTGAATGCCTTGGCAGCAAGAGGCGATGAAAGACGTGATACTCTGCGATAAGCCATGGGGAGCTGAGAATAAGCTTTGATCCATGGATCTCTGAATGGGGCAACCCACCTGAAAGCTTCATATTGTTATCCCCTCACAACCTAGTTGTGAGATAGATACTCAATATGGGGTTTAAACAGGTACTTAAGACCTGAATACATAGGGTTTTAAGAGCAAACCCGGGGAACTGAAACATCTAAGTACCCGGAGGAAAGGAAATCAATTGATACTCCCCTAGTAGCGGCGAGCGAACGGGGACCAGCCGAGCCAGATAAGTGACTAGAACATGTTGGGAAGCATGGCCATAGCGGGTGACAGCCCCGTATAGGAAGCTTTGATGGACGTATTAAGTAGGGCGGAACACGTGAAATTCTGTCTGAAGATCGGAGGACCACCTTCGAAGGCTAAGTACTCCTTGCTGACCGATAGCGAACCAGTACCGTGAGGGAAAGGTGAAAAGCACCCCGACGAGGGGAGTGAAACAGTACCTGAAACCGAACGCCTACAATCAGTCGGAGGCTCCTTGCGAGCTGACGGCGTACCTTTTGTATAATGGGTCATCGACTTGGTCTCACGAGCAAGCTTAAGCCGTTAGGTGTAGGCGTAGCGAAAGCGAGTCTTAATAGGGCGCATGAGTTCGTGGGATCAGACCCGAAACCGAGTGATCTAGGCATGGCCAGGTTGAAGGTAAGGTAACACTTACTGGAGGACCGAACCCACATCCGTTGAAAAGGATCGGGATGAGCTGTGCCTAGGGGTGAAAGGCCAATCAAACTCGGAGATAGCTGGTTCTCTGCGAAATCTATTTAGGTAGAGCGTCATCCGAATACCCCGGGGGGTAGAGCACTGGATGGGTAATGGGGCCCCACAGGCTTACTGATCCTAACCAAACTCCGAATACCCGGGAGTACTAGATGGCAGACACACTGCGGATGCTAACGTCCGTAGTGGAGAGGGAAACAACCCTGACCTACGACTAAGGCCCCCAATTCATGGCTAAGTGGGAAAGCAGGTGGGACGACCAAAACAACCAGGAGGTTGGCTTAGAAGCAGCCATCCTTTAAAGATAGCGTAACAGCTCACTGGTCTAAATAAGTTGTCCTGCGGCGAAGATGTAACGGGGCTCAAGCCATGAGCCGAAGTCTAGGGATGCGTAAGCATCGGTAGCAGAGCGTAGTGTGACATAGTCTCATTCCTCCTTCATGCCTTCGGGCAGATTGGAGGAGAGAGGCTTTCGATGAAGCCGGGGCGTGAGCCATCCGGTGGAGAGATCACTAGTGAGAATGATGACATGAGTAGCGACAAAGAGTGTGAGAGACACTCTCGCCGAAAGTCCAAGGGTTCCTGCTTAAAGCTAATCTGAGCAGGGTAAGCCGGCCCCTAAGCCGAGGCCGAAAGGCGTAGGCGATGGGAACTAGGTTAATATTCCTAGGCCAGGAGGATGTGACGGATCACAGGTGTAGTTCAATCTTATCGGATTGATTGGGCTGCTGAGTGGTTCCTGGAAATAGCCCTCCATCAGACCGTACCCTAAACCGACACAGGTGGACTGGTAGAGCATACCAAGGCGCTTGAGAGAACGATGTTGAAGGAACTCGGCAAAATACCTCCGTAAGTTCGCGAGAAGGAGGCCCGGTTCCTAGGCAACTAGGGGCTGGGGGCACAAACCAGGGGGTGGCGACTGTTTATTAAAAACACAGGGCTCTGCGAAGTCGCAAGACGACGTATAGGGTCTGACGCCTGCCCGGTGCCTGAAGGTTAAAAGGAGAGGTGAGAGCCTTGAATTGAAGCCCAGGTAAACGGCGGCCGTAACTATAACGGTCCTAAGGTAGCGAAATTCCTTGTCGGGTAAGTTCCGACCTGCACGAATGGCGTAACGACTTCCCCGCTGTCTCCAACATCGACTCAGCGAAATTGAATTGCCTGTCAAGATGCAGGCTTCCCGCGGTTAGACGGAAAGACCCCGTGCACCTTTACTACAGCTTCGCACTGGCATCAGGATTGTGATGTGCAGGATAGGTGGTAGGCTTTGAAGCGGAAACGCAAGTATCCGTGGAGCCTCCCTTGAGATACCACCCTTCGCACTCTTGATGTCTAACCGCGGTCCGTTATCCGGATCCGGGACCCTGCGTGGCGGGTAGTTTGACTGGGGCGGTCGCCTCCTAAAGCGTAACGGAGGCGCGCGAAGGTTGGCTCAGAGCGGTCGGAAATCGCTCGTTGAGTGCAATGGCAGAAGCCAGCCTGACTGCAAGACTGACAAGTCGAGCAGAGTCGAAAGACGGCCATAGTGATCCGGTGGTCCCGAGTGGAAGGGCCATCGCTCAACGGATAAAAGGTACGCCGGGGATAACAGGCTGATACTGCCCAAGAGTCCATATCGACGGCAGTGTTTGGCACCTCGATGTCGGCTCATCTCATCCTGGGGCTGGAGCAGGTCCCAAGGGTACGGCTGTTCGCCGTTTAAAGAGGTACGTGAGCTGGGTTTAGAACGTCGTGAGACAGTTCGGTCCCTATCTGCCGTGGGTGTAGGAGACTTGAGAGGAGTTGCCCCTAGTACGAGAGGACCGGGGTGAACGATCCACTGGTGGACCAGTTGTCGTGCCAACGGCAGTGCTGGGTAGCTATGATCGGACAGGATAACCGCTGAAGGCATCTAAGCGGGAAGCCCCCCTCAAAACAAGGTCTCCCTGAGGGCCGTGGAAGACCACCACGTCAATAGGCCGGAGATGTAAGCGCAGTAATGCGTTCAGTTGACCGGTACTAATCGCCCGATAGGCTTGATTTGATCCAGTAATGGAAAGACAAATCACCAAAAGCATACACACCTTGAGTTGGACAACGTTGATCTGATTAACAACCGTGCGGTAACGCGCCTTTATCTGTGATAAAGACGCTGCCTGCCGCATGGTCGCTTTCTTGCACAGCAAGAAAGTCGACCGAGGGCTTTTCCTCGGTTTGGTGGTCATAGCGCAAGTGAAACACCCGGTCCCATCCCGAACCCGGAAGTTAAGCACTGCCGCGCCAATGGTACTTGGGCTTAAGCCCCGGGAGAGTAGGTCACCGCCAAACCTAGCAAAAGCCCACATTCTCTCTAACGATGAAAAGAACACCTGGCGCGGGGTGGAGCAGTCCGGTAGCTCGTCAGGCTCATAACCTGAAGGTCAGAGGTTCAAATCCTCTCCCCGCAACCAAAATCCAAACAACCCGTTCGATCTACAAACAGTCCACCGGACTGTTTGCTTAACGATCAAACCTCGGCAGGCTCATAACCTGAAGGTC
>NZ_JBQFRZ010000021.1:0-4438 GCF_056537765.1 Ruegeria sp. C2
GCGGCGTCTTCGTATTCGGTCATTGGCGGGCATGTGCAGATGAGGTTTCTGTCGCCATATGCGTTGTCGACGCGGTTGACGGGGGACCAGTATTTGTCGACGCCCATCGAGCCTGGAGGGAAGCAGGCCTGTTCGCGGGTGTAAGGGCGGTCCCAGTTGCCGACCAGATCGCGCACCGTGTGGGGGGCGTTTTTCAGCGGGTTGTTTTCCGCGTCGATCTTGCCGTCGATGATGTCCTGCGCTTCCGCCCGGATCGAGATCATGGCGTCGCAGAAGCGGTCCAGCTCATCCTTGGGTTCCGATTCCGTGGGCTCCACCATCAGCGTGCCGGCCACGGGCCAGGACATGGTCGGGGCATGGAAGCCTGAATCGACCAGACGTTTGGCCACATCGTCGACGGTGACATGCGCCGCCTCGTCCAGGGGACGGGTGTCGAGGATGCATTCATGCGCTACACGACCCGTTTCCGAAGTATACAGGATCGGATAGGCATCCTGCAGACGCGCGGCGATGTAGTTGGCGTTCAGGATCGCCACTTTGGTGGCCTGCGTCAGACCCGCACCGCCCATCAGCAGAACATAGGCCCAGCTGACCGGCAGAATGGACGGAGACCCAAAAGGCGCTGCCGAGACCGGACCCACGGCGGTGCCGTATTCCGGGTGACCGGGCAGATGCTCGGTCAGGTGTGCCTTGACGCCGATTGGACCCATGCCGGGGCCGCCACCGCCATGCGGGATGCAGAAGGTCTTGTGCAGGTTCAGGTGGCTGACGTCACCACCCACATCGCCCGGACGCGCCAGGCCAACCATGGCGTTCATGTTGGCGCCGTCGATATAGACCTGACCGCCGTGGTCATGGGTGATCTGGCAGACCTCCTGCACGGTGGTCTCGAACACGCCATGGGTGGACGGATAGGTGATCATGCAGGCGGCCAGATGGTCCGAGTGCTTTTCCGCCTTGGCGCGGAAGTCGGCCAGATCAATGTTGCCCTTGTCATCCGCCTGCACCGGTACAACCTGCCAGCCCACCATCTGGGCCGAGGCCGGGTTGGTGCCATGGGCCGAGGTCGGGATCAGGCAGACATTGCGCTGACCCTCGCCACGAGCGAAGTGATAGTTGCGGATGGTCAAGAGGCCCGCATATTCACCCTGCGCGCCCGAGTTGGGCTGCTGCGAGATCGCGTCATAACCGGTGATCTGGCACAGCTTGTCGTTCAGATCAGCGATCATCTCGTGATAGCCCTGCGCCTGATCTTCCGGGCAGAACGGGTGCAGATTGCCAAACTCGGGCCAGGTGACCGGGATCATCTCGATCGTGGCGTTCAGCTTCATGGTGCAGGAGCCGAGTGGGATCATCGCCCGGTCCAGCGCCAGGTCGCGGTCGGCCAGACGGCGCATGTAGCGCGTGATCTCGGCCTCGGCCCGGTTCTTGTGGAAGATCTCGTGGGTCAGGTACGGGCTTTCGCGCAGCGCATAATCCGGCAGGCGGTATTGCTTATTCGAGCTGTCATCCTTGCGGTCGATGCCAAAGGCCCCCCAGACCGCCTCGATGGTCTCGGGCCGGGTCTGTTCGTCCAGGCTGATGCCCACCTTCGTGTCACCCACTTTACGCAGGTTCACACCGCGCGCCACAGCCGCCTCCATCACGACGTTCTGCAGATGGCCAACCTCGACCGTGATGGTGTCGAAGAACACCTCGGGTTCAACCGAGAAGCCCGCCTCTTCCAGACCGGCAGCCATGCGTGAGGTCTTGCGGTGCACCGATTGCGCGATGGCCTTGATGCCATCGGGGCCATGATAGACCGCATACATCGAGGCAATCACCGCCAACAGCGCCTGCGCGGTACAGACGTTCGAGTTCGCCTTCTCGCGGCGGATATGCTGCTCGCGGGTCTGCAGCGCCAGGCGGTAGGCCTTGTTGCCGCGGCTGTCGATGCTGACACCGATGATCCGGCCCGGCATCGAGCGTTTCAGCTTGTCGGTGGTCGCCATATACGCGGCGTGCGGCCCGCCATAGCCCATCGGCACGCCAAAGCGCTGGGTCGAGCCGATGGCAATATCCGCGCCCATCTCGCCGGGCGACTTCAGCAGTGCCAGCGACAGAATGTCGGCGGCGACAATTGCGATAGCCTTGTGTTCATGCAGAGCGGCGATTTCTTTGGTGAAGTCGCGCACATGGCCGTGCGTGCCCGGATACTGGAAGATCGCGCCAAAGACGGCGCCTGCATCCAGCGTATCCGGATCGGCAACCTGAACCTCGATGCCCAGAGGCTCGGCGCGGGTCTTGATCACCGCGATGGTCTGCGGGTGGCAGTTCTTGTCAACAAAGAAGGCTGCGTTGTTGGCTTTCGAACGCCCGCCGCGCTTGGCCATCGCCATCGCTTCGGCGGCAGCGGTGGCTTCGTCCAGCAGCGAGGCGTTGGCCACGTCCAGCCCGGTCAGGTCGCTGACCATGGTCTGGAAGTTCAACAGCGCCTCAAGTCGGCCCTGGCTGATCTCGGGTTGATAAGGCGTGTAGGCCGTGTACCAGGCCGGGTTTTCCAGGATGTTGCGCAGGATCGGCGCCGGGGTGGTGGTGCCATAATATCCCTGACCGATCAGCGAGGTCAGAACCTTGTTCTTGCTCGCCACCTCTTTCATGTGGAACAGCGCGTCGCGTTCCGTCATCGCCGGGCCCCAGTCCAGCGGTTCTTTCTGCCGGATCGCGGGCGGGACGGTGGCGTCGATCAGCTCGTCCAGTGTCTTGAAGCCGATCACCTTGAGCATGTCGCGCATCTCGGTCGGGCTGGGCCCGATATGGCGGCGGTTGGCGAAGTCATAGGCTTCGTAATCGGTCAGTTTGAAGGCCATGTGTGCGCTCCTCAAGGATAGGTCAGACCCGGCGGAGACTGCGGGAGCCTCCGGCGGAGATATTTTTAGCCAGATGAAGGGCGGATCCGTGACTGGACCCGCCATTTGGGTTTATCCGATGAAGGCCTTGTAGCCAGCTTCGTCCATCAAATCTTCGAGCTGCGACGCGTCTGTGATCTTGATCTTGTAGATCCAGGCCTCGCCCTCGGGGTCCTCGTTCAGCGCGCCCGGGGTGTCGGCCAGCGCCTCGTTCACCTCGACGATCTCACCATCGACCGGGGCATAGAGCTCGGATGCCGCCTTGACGGATTCAATCACGCCGATCTCACCATCTTTCTCGAACTCGTCGCCAACTTCCTGCTGCTCGACGAAGACCACATCGCCCAGCTGTTCCGCCGCATGTTTGGTGATGCCCAAAGTGGCCGTGTCACCGTCAACGGTCAGCCATTCGTGCTCTTCGGAATAATAGGTTGCCATATGTCTCTCTCCTGACTTCAACGCTTGTAATTCTGGGTGACGAAGGGCAGCGCAACGATCTCGGCCGGTTGCGGCTTGCCCCGGATGATCAGGTTCACCGCCTCACCCGGCTCGCCATGGCCTTTGCTCACATAACCCATCGCCACCGGTCCGCCCACCGTGGGGCCAAACACGCCCGAGGTGATCTGGCCAATGGTATTGCCCTCGGCGCACTGGATCTCAACGCCCTGACGCGCCGGTGCGCGGCCTGTCGGTTTGATACCGACCAGCTTTTTGGCGGGGCCTTCGGCCAGCTCCTTCTGCACCCGGTCGGCCCCCGGAAAGCCCCCCTCTTCCTTGCGGCGCTTTTGCATCGCCCAGCCGAGGCTCGCCTCGACCGGCGAGGTGCTCTGATCGATGTCATTGCCATAGAGGCACAGACCCGCCTCCAGTCGCAGGCTGTCGCGCGCGCCCAGACCCGCCGCTTCGCAATCCTCATGCGCCAGGAACGCCTTGCTGATCTCGATGGCCTTGTCCTCGGGGATCGAGATCTCATAGCCATCCTCACCGGTGTAGCCCAGCCGCGAGATGCGGCATTCGACACCCAGGATATCCGCCACGGTGGTTTCCATGAACTTCAGATCCCGCGCCGCAGGGCACAGCTCACCCACAACGTTTTCCGCCGCAGGACCCTGAACCGCCACCAGCGCACGATCGAAGATCTCGGTCACTTCGACGCCGTCCAGATTGGCCTGCATATGCGGAATGTCCTGATGCCGCAGCGCCGCGTTCACCACCACAAAGTAGTGATCTCCCGCGTTCGACACGATCAAATCGTCCATGATCCCGCCGTCTTCGTTCGTAAAGAACCCGTACCGCGCCTTGCCTTCCTTCAGCGTCGCATAGGCCTGCGGGCACAAAGCTTCCAGCTTCTCACCCACATTCTCGCCCCGCAGAATAACCTGACCCATATGGCTCACATCAAACAACGCCGCCTTCTCACGACACTGCTTATGCTCACCCATTATCCCCAATGGATACTGAACAGGCATCTCCCAACCAGCAAAATCAACCAACTTACCCCCCAACTCAACATGCAACGAGTACAAAGGAGTGCGCTTTAATTCGGTCAT
>NZ_JBQFRZ010000022.1:0-1175 GCF_056537765.1 Ruegeria sp. C2
CTGGTCTTCCCCCACTGAAGTGGTCCTCCGCTATGTTTAGGAAAACGGAGGAAACACATGGCAAACAAACGACCGAAGCCAGAGGAGATTGTCACGAAGTTACGGCAAGTTGAGGTTCTGACGGGGCAAGGAATGCCGCGTCTTGATGCGATCCGGCAGATTGGTGTTACGGAACAGACATTCTATCGCTGGAAGAAGAAGTACGGTGGAATGGGCACAGATCAATTGAAGGAACTGAAGCGTCTTCAAAAGGAGAACGAACGGCTGAGAAAGGCGGTATCGGATCTGACTTTGGACAAACTAATCTTAGCGGAGGCCGCAAAGGGAAACTTCTGAGCCCCGCTCGTCGCCGTGCTTGTATTGATCGTGTTCGCAACGAGTTGAACGTCTCAGAGAGGCGAGCCTGTCGCGTCTTGCGGCAACACCGATCCACACAACGCAAAGCACCTGTCGGCCGCCCCGACGAAGAGCGACTGGTGGCGGATATGATCGAGCTGACCCGGCAATATGGTCGATACGGCTATCGTCGGATCGCTGCGTTGCTGAGAGATGCTGGGTGGCAGGTTAACGACAAACGGATCGAAAGGCTGTGGCGGCGAGAGGGGCTGAAAGTGCCAATGAAACAACCAAAGAAAGGACGGCTTTGGCTGAATGACGGTTCATGCGTTCGATTGCGACCTGAACGTCGCGATCATGTTTGGAGCTATGACTTTGTCTATTGCCGCACGGATGACGGAAAGGCGTTCCGCACGCTGAACATCATCGACGAATACAGCCGAGAGTGTCTAGCGATCCGCGTGGATCGCAAACTCGACTCAGGCAATGTCATCGACGTCTTGAGTGATCTGTTCATCCTGCGCGGCATCCCGTCATTCATTCGCTCAGACAATGGCCCGGAGTTTGTTGCCCAGGCCGTGCAGAACTGGATCAAAGCGGTTGGAGCCAAGACAGCTTACATCGAACCAGGGTCACCATGGGAAAATGGATACTGCGAAAGCTTCAACGCCCGGTTCCGGGATGAGTTCCTGAACGGCGAAATCTTCTACAGCCTGCGTGAAGCACAAATCCTGATCGAACAATGGAGGAAACACTACAACACCAAACGACCACACAGTGCTCTGGGCTACCGCCCACCGGCCCCGGAAACCATCGTCCAGATGGACCAAAGGCCAGTC
>NZ_JBQFRZ010000023.1:0-1019 GCF_056537765.1 Ruegeria sp. C2
GTCACGGTGCCGGTCACGTCAGTGGTCCGGAAGTAGAACTGCGGACGGTAGTTCGCGAAGAACGGAGTGTGACGACCGCCTTCTTCCTTGGTCAGGATGTAGGCTTCGGCTTCGAACTTGGTGTGCGGTGTAACCGAACCCGGCTTACACAGAACCTGGCCACGCTCAACGCCGTCACGGTCGATACCGCGCAGCAGGGCGCCGATGTTGTCGCCCGCTTCACCGCGATCCAGCAGCTTGCGGAACATTTCAACACCGGTACAGGTGGTTTTCTGAGTGTCACGGATGCCGACGATTTCGATCTCGTCGCCAACATTGATCACGCCACGCTCAACACGACCGGTCACAACGGTACCACGGCCCGAGATCGAGAACACGTCTTCGACCGGCATCAGGAACGGCTTGTCGACTTCACGCTCAGGGGTGTCGATGTAGTCATCAACAGCCGCCATCAGTTCCTTGATCTTCTCTTCACCGATTTCAGCGTTGTTGCCTTCCATCGCGGCCAGAGCCGAACCTGCGATAATCGGAACATCATCACCGGGGTAGTCGTAGCTGGACAGCAGTTCGCGAACTTCCATCTCAACCAGTTCCAGCAGCTCTTCGTCGTCAACCTGGTCAACTTTGTTCATGAACACGACCATCTTCGGGATGCCAACCTGGCGGCCCAGCAGGATGTGCTCGCGGGTCTGCGGCATTGGGCCGTCAGCGGCGTTCACAACCAGGATCGCGCCGTCCATCTGAGCGGCACCGGTGATCATGTTCTTGACGTAGTCGGCGTGGCCGGGGCAGTCGACGTGCGCATAGTGGCGGTTGTCGGTCTCGTATTCCACGTGGGCGGTCGAGATGGTGATGCCACGTGCTTTCTCTTCAGGCGCGCCGTCAATCTGGTCATACGCTTTGAAGTCACCGAAATACTTGGTGATTGCTGCGGTCAGCGTCGTCTTGCCGTGGTCAACGTGGCCAATCGTGCCGATGTTGACGTGCGGTTTTGTACGCTCAAACTTTTCCTTTGCCAT
>NZ_JBQFRZ010000024.1:0-812 GCF_056537765.1 Ruegeria sp. C2
TCAGGCTTTGTCGCAAACTTTTAGCTAGTAGGTCTTCGTGTTAATGGCGTTTCGGATTTTGATCGAGGCAGACAGTGACAATTTCATTCAAAGGCGCTCATTTCCCAAGGGACGTGATACTACACGCAGTGTTCTTCTATCTTCGTTACTCAGTGTCCTATCGGGATCTGGAAGAAATTCTGGCTGAGCGACGTGTTTCAGTTGATCATGCGACGCTGAACCGTTGGATCGTCAAATACGCACCACTGGTCGCCGACCGGGCGCGTCTTAAGAAGCGTTGCTGCGATCGATCCTGGCGAATGGACGAAACCTACGTGCGCGTCAAAGGCGAATGGGTCTACTTGTACCGCGCTGTCGACAAACACGGTAAGACCCTTGATTTCATGCTGTCCAAACGGCGGAACAAAGCTGCAGCAACGAAGTTCTTCGCACGTGCGCTTGAGGCAAACGGGCTCCCAAGAAAGATTGTGATAGACAAAAGCGGTGCTAACACGGCGGGTATCAAAGCCGTCAACAAGATGTTGAAGGGCTTTGGTTGCCCGATCCCAACCGAGATGGTGAGGCGGAAATTCCTAAACAACATCATTGAGCAAGATCACAGATTTATCAAACGCCGGGTCCGACCAATGCTCGGCTTCAAATCGTTTGAATCTGCTTCCGCTACGCTTGATGGGATTGAAGTTGCGCAGATGATCCGAAAGGGTCAGTTCGGACTCGGAATCTGTCCGTTCAAGCAGTTTGCGGAACTAGCCATCTAAACACAGCAAGTTTCGAACCGCATTCAGACTTCAGAAAAGAATGCGACAAAGCCA
>NZ_JBQFRZ010000025.1:0-788 GCF_056537765.1 Ruegeria sp. C2
AGAAATACATCGGTCCTGCTTTGTTATGCGAGCAGTTCTTTGAATTGTTGAAAGGGACAGAGTCCTGGTGTGAATTGGCCTTTACGGATCATGTGCGCGACCTCGATGCCGGCCAGAGTTGCTGAAGCCGAAGCAAAAGATTTGAAGCCGAGCATCGGGCGGGTTCGTCTTTTGATGAAACGGTGGTCCTGTTCGACGATGTTATTGAGGTATTTCCGCCTGACCATTTCAATTGGCACCGGGCAACCAAAGCCTTTAAGCATCTTGTTTATGGCCTTGATACCAGCCGTGTTAGCACCGCTTTTGTCGATGACGATCTTCCTTGGAAGCCCGTTGACCTCCAGCGTTCGGGCGAAGAATTTGGTGGCGGCGGGTTTGTTTCGACGCTGCGAAAGCATGAAATCAAGTGTCTTACCGTGCTTGACGACAGCTCTATAGAGATAAACCCACGCGCCTTTCACCTTGATGTAAGTCTCGTCCATTCTCCAAGAACGATCGCAAGATTTTTTGCGGCGACGCGCGGCCTCAGCAACCGCGTTAGAGTATCTTGTCACCCAGCGGTTCAGTGTAGTGTGGTCCACCGAAACACCGCGCTCACCCATGATTTCCTCCAAGTCACGGTATGAAACACCATATCGAACGTAGAAGAACACTGCGAATAGGATCACATCTTTCGGATATTGCGCACCCTTGAAGGAAATCATGAACTGACTTTCGGCTGAATTACACCGGCAGCTATTCACTCTCTGCGTTCTTGAGCGTCAATGGTCAAAGTTTGCAACAGAACC
>NZ_JBQFRZ010000026.1:0-777 GCF_056537765.1 Ruegeria sp. C2
GTGAACATGTCTGATCTTTTCTGGTTGAGCGACGAGCAAATGGCGCGTCTGGCGCCCTTCTTCCCAAAGTCCCACGGCAAACCTCGCGTTGATGACAGGCGTGTCTTGAGTGGGATTATCTTCATCAATCGCAACGGGTTACGGTGGCGCGATGCACCTAGGGAATATGGACCACATAAGACGCTCTATAATCGTTGGAAGCGATGGAGTGACAAAGGTATCTTTGCCCAGATGTTGGTCGGCTTGGCTGCCAACCACGGCGAAGAAAAGACGGTCATGATCGATGCTACGTACCTCAAAGCCCATCGCACAGCGTCCAGTCTTGCGGTGAAAAAGGGGGACGTGGACGTCTGATTGGGCGCACTAAGGGTGGCATGAACACAAAGTTGCATGCGGTTTGTGACAGTCGGGGACGCCCTTTGAATCTGTTTGTCACTGCGGGTCAGGTCAGCGACTACATTGGTGCGAGGACATTGATTAGCAGTCTGCCCAATGTCGAATGGTTGCTGGGTGACCGCGGCTATGATGCTGATTGGATCAGAGAAACGTTGAAAGACAAAGGGATACGCGCGTGCATCCCATGCCGTAAACAGCGCAAGACAGCTGTCCGATACGACAAGCGCCGCTACAAACGCCGCAATCGGATCGAGATCATGTTTGGCAGATTGAAGGACTGGCGCCGTGTGGCGACGCGGTACGACAGGTGCCCCAGAGTATTCCTCTCAGCAATCGCTCTCGCCGCTTTGGTCATCTATTGGTTATGAGTCCTGAGCCTAG